>JAJCYY010000104.1 GCA_029262735.1 Chloroflexota bacterium
GACAGAATTCCCGGATGACGCCGAAGTCCGCAAGCATCTGGCGATGGGTCTTTACAACACGCTGAACCATGCGAAGGGCCAGGATGCAGATCGCGCAGATCAACTACTGATTGAGATCCGGGAGTTCATCGACCGGTATCCGGATGACCCCATCTCCGGTGAGATCGCATCCAGATTGTCTACTCCGGAAGAAGAGTGACAGCCGTCATCTGGCGCAAGATGACGCGCTCAACTCCCCCTCCCTCCCGCATAATGAACAGTCGCCTTTTCGCTGCGGTCGGCCGTTTTCTCCCTCCCGGATCGGGAGGGAGTTAGAGGGTGGGTCGTTCGTGCAAGTGAATCCAATTGACATCCAAGCCGAAACGACCCTCACCCTTTATCCCTCTCCCAATCTGTAAGAGGGGAATAACCGTCCGCACCAAACCAACCGGAGAACAAAAACTTGCCCGAATCCCACGAAACCTCTGCCTCCCACCTTGAAAACGTCCGCGCCTCATCCTCTCCATCCGACCTCAAGATCACCGACATGCGCATCGCCGTCGTCGGCCACGGCAACTGGCGTTGGCCCATCATCCGCATCTGCACCAACCAGGGGCTCGTCGGCCTCGGCGAAGTGCGGGACGGCGCATCCGCCCGCTACGCCCTCATGCTCAAGAGCCGCCTGCTCGGCGAAAACCCCTGCAACGTTGACAGGCTCTTTCGGGTGATCAAGCAGTTCGGCGGCCACGGTCGGCTCGGCGGCGGCGTCTGCGGGGTCGAGATGGCGCTCATGGACCTGGCCGGCAAGGCATACGGAGTCCCCGCCTACATGCTCGCCGGTGGCAAATTTCGAGACAAGATCCGCGTCTACGCAGACACGCCGTCGCTCGCAGATCCCGCCGAGATGGGAAAGTCGCTCAAGAACCGCATGGAGCGCGGATTCACCTTCCTGAAGATGGACATCGGCATCTGGATCGCCGCCGCTGTGAAGGACGGTGTCGTGGGCCACAGGCCAATGGATGAGGTCAAAGACACGATGCACCCGTTCACGGGGATGCAAGTCACCGAAAAGGGCATCGAGGCGATTGTCGAGTACGTGCGCGCCGTCCGTGATGTCGTCGGCTACGAGATCCCGATCGCCACAGACCACTTCGGCCACATTGGCCTCGAAAGCTGCATCCGCATCGGCAAGGCGCTCGACCAGTTCTCGCTGGCGTGGTACGAGGACATGATTCCGTGGCAGTACGTGAACCAGTGGCGGCAGCTCAAGGAGGCTGTCGACACGCCGGTCTGCACAGGCGAAGACATATATCTCAAGGAGGGTTTTGTGCCTTTGCTGGAAGCGGAAGCTATCTCAGTGGCGCACCCTGACCTGGCGACTTCAGGCGGTATTCTCGAGACGAAGAAGATCGGCGACATGGCGGAGGAGTTCGGTGTGCCGATGGCGCTGCACCAGGCGGGATCGCCGATAGTTGCTATGGCGAACGTGCACTGCGCCGCCGCCACGAACAACTTCATCGGGCTCGAGATGCACTCGGTGGACCTGCCGTGGTGGGACTCGCTGGTCGATGGCGTCTCCAAGCCGGTCATCAACAACGGGTTTGTCGACGTGCCGGAGGGGCCGGGGCTGGGCATCGAGCTGAATGAGGAGGCGGTCAAAGAGCATCTGAACACTGCGCCGACCCAGCATGCCGTCTACCCGGAGGGCTTCTTCGAGCCAACAACCGAATGGGACGCCCTGGACGCGCACGACCGAACCTGGAGTTAGTTTCTTCGCCCGACATAGTTGGCATCTGATTGACAAACCACCTACGGCGGAAGCCGTGTTTTTCTCCCTCCCTGACTGGCAGGGAAGAACGGTTCTTGCGTGCGCGGTTCGACCTTGTCGGTCTGCACCGTTGAGCGTCCATTCGACCAAAGGCTACTGTTGAAACAACATCCTGTAGTCGCCGACCCGTCCAGACAGCCGCACAAAAGGCGCCTCAATGGCGAATCACTCGTCGAGCGTGATCCGGCAGTGGCTGATTCCAATCGTTGCCGTTGCTGCAGTATCACTGATTGTCACTTTCACATCAGTCACCTGGACAGACAGAGCGGCTGCGGGTTCGACTGGCGGTAGCACCGGTGGTAGTACTGGCGGAACCGGTGGACCAACTGCAACGCCGACCCCCGGCGGTACTGGCGGTACTGGCGGTACTGGCGGCACCGGTGGCCCGACGCCAACCCCAACGCCGACCCCCGGCGGTACTGGCGGTACTGGCGGAACTGGCGGACCAACTCCTACCCCAACACTCACGCCAACATCCTCACCCACATCAACGCCCGCAGCTACGCCAACGCCAACCCCCATTCCTGCGGCAACTTCAACCCCGGTTCCCACTTCTGGCGGAGGAGGAGGAGGCGGAGCCCCAGCCCCCGCGTCAACACCTGCCCCAGCGGCCATTCCGCCCGGCCCTCCGTTAAACGTCCAGGTTGTACCGGGCGATAGGTCGGCCACGATCAGATGGTCCAAGCCTGAGGTCGAAGGCAGCGCTCCGGTGAGTTCGTACACAGCGGGAATCCTCGGTCGGCCAGTCATTCAGACCGTCGCCGCAAACTTCCGTTCCGTCGTATTTACCGGGCTGACCAACGGTGAGTCCGTCCAACTGAGAGTCAGGGCCAGCAGTGGGGCGGGCGACGGCCCCTACTCAGCTGCTCTCGCGGTCACTCCCGCAGGACCACCGGGCCCACCGGGTTCTGTGACCGCTCAACTTCTGTCCGATGGGCGGACTGTCCGAGTGGCGTGGGCGGCACCCACCAACACAAACGGCGCTGCAGTCGAGTCGTACACGATTCAATCAACGAACATTTTGTTCAGTTTGCTGGAAGTAGGTGGCGAAACCGTGGCGACAACCCTCGATGAGCTTCCGCCCGGAATCTACTCGTTAACGGTAACGGCTGCCAATAGCGCGGGGAGCAGCGAGCCGTCTGCCCCGAGTCAATCCGTACATATTGCCGAGCCGGCAGAGCCATCTCCGGGTGGGTCGCTCACTCCTTCCATCACGCTTCCACACGAAGTCCGTGACTCTCTGGTCCAGGGTGTCGGGGTGGGAGCAGCGGGCACCGATTCACCGATCGATCTGCAATCGGAAATGGAAAGCATCGTGCTTCGGTTGCCCATTGAACTAACAAGTGAGGTGGAACCAGGCACGATCTCGATGGATGTTGAGATCCCGGGTTTGAACCTCAACTTCAAGTCGGGATCTGGAACCTTTGATCTGTCCACATCTGACGAAACCATGCTCCGCGGGACGGGAACTCTCCGGGCGAATGGCAGCGGTCTGGTAGTTGCAGTTGATCGACTGGAACTGATCTACTCACCGGCACTAACGGCGAACGAGAATCAGGCAGGAACAGGTATCAATTTCCAGGTCGATGTTGAGGAATTGCCCGGCAACGGTCGCATGACTGCAGTGCAGGTCGGTTCCATTGCCGAATTAGATATCTCCCCGGCGAAACCTCCTGTGAACCCACTATCACCAAACGGCGCGGCGCTAGGAGAAGGCGACGAAGAGATTGCACTACTGGTCCAGGTGACCCTGGACGGCCTTGGCGAAACGGTATTCGGTTCGAATCTGGTGAATATCGAAGTCGATCCGACATGGCTGGCAGACCGCCGGGCAGACCGCAATCAGATCGTCCTGATCAAGATTTCCGAAACAGGAACGGTTTTTGCTCGTGAACCGGAGTGTTCGACCCGTCCGTCAGGATCGATGATCTGCACGACGACCTTCGACGGTGTTGCAGGCGGCTTTTCATCGTTTGGATTGTTTTCGATCCCCAGATCCGTCACTCCCACCACACCTACTCCGGAGCTATTGCCGAGCGCAACGCCAACAACAGGTCCAATACCGACCGCTCCTCCCACTGCCACATCAGTCTCACGACTCCGACCCACTCCCACTCCCACGTCAGGGACTGCACCCGCGCAGATCGAACCGTCTGTCGACCCTTCGGCAACTCCGCTACCTCTTCCTTCACCTACCGTGCTGCCGCCCGCAGGTGGGAACGGGAATGGCAACGGGCTGCTAACGGCTCTTCTCGCATTGACAATTGGAGGCGCCCTTGCAGCAGGAGGCGTTCTCGTTTGGAGGATGCAGAGAGGCGCATTCTTCACCTTCATTCTGGCGACAGCAGTAGGCAAGTGACTCCTAGTCCATCAGACATTGGAGGTAAAAAACCCTTCGTCCCGAGCGACAGGTGCCTGCTTGAGGATCAAGGGTTGATTCAGAATCTCTCGGAGACCTTATCGCTGTCGGTAAGATCTCTCCGCTGCGGTCGAGATGACAACACGGCCAGCCGCCGTACGAGCCAACCTACCCTTCGTCCCGAAACGGAGTGAGGGACCCGGGGCGGATGAGGCAACACACCGGAACCGCTCAATGCCTCAGCGAAAACCATTGCAGCACCCCGGTTCATGCGCCGAACAAGACTCCTAACCGCTCATGCCACCCCTCATCCACGTCCCGCGCCCGCAAGCTGGCACCCGCGTTTCGGGACGAAGGAAGTTCATTTTTTCCCTCATGTGGACCTGACGGCTTGCGGGCGCGCCCCTGCGACAAAACGCGGCCACACTGTCGTAACGCACGGCGGATGCCAATCAGTCCTCGCCGATTCGCGAGCCTGAGTCCTCTGCGACCGAGTTTCTGAGTTGCGCCCGGCTGAACGAGCAGTGGATAATTAGATATCTCAACATCCACCGGCGATCGGGTGAACTCCCCTCCTCCCTCGTTTCGCCAAATGCCCGTTCATCCTTCCTGTGACGCAATCGCGCACAGGATCCGGGTTTCAGAGTTATTTGGAGGTCCGGCGTATTGATTTCGGTTCTGAGAGCGTGCGTGCGGCCACTTGCACACACGCCGTCCGCGCGCTCTTCGCCGGATTCGTTCGCGGGCCCATCCGCAGCCAACTCTGAAACAGGCCCACGTCAATGAGCCTGAAGATGCGATGGTTGCGCTTCAAATACAACTCGTTCAGACGCTTCGTGATCGTCCCGTGGTGGTTCATTTTCAGGTACAAATTGCGAATCGAAGGATATGTCCCTGCAACGAGGCCGGTCATGCTGGCACCGGTGCACCGGACGGCGATCGACACCTTCGCGATCTCGTACTCCACTCCCAAGATAGTCAGTTTCGTCTCGACCGATACCTTCGGCCACAGCTGGCTGATAAACGCCCTTCAGAGGCGCGCCACCACCTCGCTTGGCTCTGTGGTCTGGAAGGAGAGCGGGATATCCAACAGCCGCCAGCGGGCAGTCGTGCTGACAAAGGCCGTCGGCCAGAAGCTGTCTGAAGACCTCATCGTCGCCGCTTTTACCCAGGGCAGATACCAGTCTCACGCCGTCGAATCAATCGAAGAAGGCATCATTGGAATGGTGCGGCGCTATGCATCTCGCCACAACAAGCTGACCGGCCAGGAACTGCGGGTCCAGGTGATTCCCGTCGGCATCGAGTATGACTTTCGTGGCCGCGGCCTGGTGTTTTCGAAGACCGCTGAAAGGCTGGCGCGTTTTATCCCTCTGTTTCCGAAGTGGCCCGTTCCTGCCTTCGGCTCGAAGATTACCGTGCGCTTCGGTGAGCCGCACTACTCCGACGACGGCTCCCCGGTCGACGTCACAAGGTCTGTAATGCAAGAAGCTGCAGCACTGAGCAACATCCCGTTCAGCGTTCCCTGAACGCGGCTCACTGGTACTGGCCGTTTTCCCGCGGGTGGCCGCGGTCGAAAAAACGCGCATCGCATCACCAAAGCAATCCGGTAGCGAGTAAAGCAAACTTCTAAAAGAGCTACTCAGCTCTGCGTCGTCTCAAGCCTGAATTCCCACAGATCCCCAGGAGACAGAACAATGCGTCCCGGGCTGTTCTCACTCAAAATTTCACAAGTGGCAATACTCAACCGCAGGACCCTTGGCATCGCCTTTTTCGGACTCCTGCTCGCCGCGGCAGTCGCCTGTGCGGGCGATCAGGGTGTAGAGGGCCCAAGCGGCGCGCAGGGACCACAGGGCGAACGCGGCGAAGCCGGTCCGCAGGGCTTCCCAGGCGAGATCGGTGTCCAGGGACCTGCTGGAATCCAGGGCTTCCCCGGAGTCGCCGGTCCGACGGGTGACACCGTCGACATCGTCGGCGGTCCCGGCTTCACGGTCACGGATCTCGGAGATGCGGTTCGCGAAGTAACCGTCGACTTTAGCGGAAGCGGAGCGGAAGACACGGCGGCCCATTCCGACCACAATCATGATGAGACATATGCCCGCCAGGACCAGCTTGAGGCTGACGGAGAGCAGCTCGTCCACTGGGGCAACCTGTTCAACGTACCGTTCGACCCGGCCGCCGAAATCCTGGGTGCCCTGAGCTGCAATTCAGGTGAGTTCGCCCAGTGGGACGGCACCGACTGGATCTGCGCAACTGCTGTAGTCGACGGGCCGAATTCGTCCAGCGATGCCAACCTCATCCCCAGAGCCAACACGGTGACAACACTGGCCTCTGGCGTAGACAGCGGTGAGCGCACCTCCACAATCATCGGATCGGACGGCTTCCCGTTTATCCTGTTCTCGGACAGGGCCAAGCGAATCCTGAGCGCCGTCCACTGCGAAGACATCGCCTGCACAGTCTTCACCATCACAAGGCTCGACCCTGACTCGGTGACCGGCGCACACAACTCCGTCGCCCTCGGAGCAGACGGTCTGCCTATCATTGCGTACCACGACCTCGAAAATCAGGACCTGAAGGTAGCGCACTGCGATGACGTCGCCTGCACAAGCTCAGTGCGCGCCGCAGTTGACACCGCCGGGTTTGTGGGTCGCTACAACTCCATCGCCATCATGTCAGACGGCTTCGCGTCGATCGCCTACGAGGACCGGACGGACAACGCCCTCAAGTACGCCCGCTGCAGGTCATTCAACTGTTCAAATCCGGTAATAATCACACTGGATGAAACGAACCTGGTTGGCCAGCACACCTCGATAGCGATGGGTGCAGACGGCCTTCCGCTCATCGCCTACCTCGATGACACAAACAACGATCTGATGATCGCCCACTGCACTGAACTCACCTGTGGCGCCGCCGAGTTCAGCAGAGCCGTAGCTGCCGGATCGGTAGGAGAGTACGCAGACATCTTGATTGGGAGCAACGGACTGCCACTGATCTTTTACAGGAACTCGTCAGACACCGCGGCCTCGGTCGCCCAGTGCGAAACCATCAACTGTAGTTCCGCGACAACTGCCATAGTTGCATCAGACAATGGCAACTTCGGCCGCTGGACCGATGCCGCGATGGGCAAGGACAACCTGCCGATCGTCGCGTTCAGCGACTCATCCGGAAACGACCTTGTGGTCGCACACTGCTCCGACGCCATCTGTTCCAGCGCGACCCACCTGGCTGTCGCCACGACCGGGGTGACCGGACAGCATTCGTCGATTGCCGTTGGAACAGACGGCAATCCCATCGTCGTGTTCCAAAAACTGGAAAGCGGCTTCTCCGGACCAATACAGGCACTGCACTGCTCGAACGAGTTCTGTGCGCCATACTTCAGGCGATAGTGCGATCTTCAGCCAACCAGCGTATGGGGACTGAAGCAAAGAAAGCGCCGGTAGTGATACCGGCGCTTTCTTATTAGACGCCAATCAGCCGCCACCCGACTTAAAACCAGCCGGGCGAACCTGAGAACTGCCTACTGAGCAGGCCCGTCATCCTCATCCGGTCCCTCGTTGGCATCATCGTGGTCGCCATCAGCATCGTCATCATCTGGCCCCTCGTTGGCGTCGTCGTTAGGGAACACGCCAACCTGACTCAGGTTGCCGTCCAGCAGAATCTCCAGCTCTCCGCCGTCGGCCTGCCTCACCTCAACCTCCCAGACTGCCCCCTCGTCATCGCCGTGCTCAACCTCAAGCAGACTGCTCCCTGGGAACATCGCCAGCGCGGCAGCCGCGGCAGCATCCGCCTCAGGTCCACTCGCATTCCCGCCGCCATTGCCGCCGGACACCGCAGAAACGGTGATCCCACCAGCCGTGGCGCCGATCGCCACGATAGCCACAACCAGGCCAATCAAGTAGCGTTTTCGCACTGTTCATCCTCCCGCTCGATATTTGAGTTCCGAAATGAGCGTTACCGCCCGATACACCAATAGTCTCAGTCCGACCCTGAACACACGCTGAAAATCCTGGCTCACCATGGTGAGCCTCCGCCCTACCCACTTTCAGCCTGTATTCAGCCGCTTCCGGGTATCATCTCCTTCTTGCCATCCGTTCACTCTCGACCCACCATGCGCATCCTCGTTGTCGAAGACGAAAAGAACGTCGCAGCCGCCGTCCGCAAAGGCCTCGAAACCGAAGGCTACGCAGTCGACACCGCCGCTGACGGCTCCGAAGGGCTCTGGTACGCAACCGAGAACCCCTACGACGTCATAGTCCTCGACATCATGCTGCCAAAGCTCGATGGCTTCGGCGTCTGTCGAGAGCTCCGCAACGCCGGAGTCTGGACGCCCATCATCATGCTCACCGCACGCACCGCCGAGCAGGACGAGGCCACCGCGCTCGACCTCGGCGCAGACGACTACCTGTCGAAACCCTTCTCACTGGTCGTCCTGAAAGCCCACATCAGAGCGCTCGTCCGCCGTGGCTCCGAGCCTCGTCCCTCCAGCATCGAGGTCGGCGCCCTCAGCATCGATCCCGCAGCACGCAAATGTCGGGTTAGCGACCGCAGCGTCGAGCTCACCTCGCGCGAATTCTCGGTCATCGAATTCCTCGCCCGCAACCCGGACCGTGTCGTCTCCAAGCTCGACGTGCTCGACAACGTCTGGGACTACAATTTTGACGGCGATCCCAACATCGTCGAGGTATATGTGCGCCGCCTGCGGACCAAGCTCGCCCTGCCCGAAAGCGGCCCGGCCATCAGCACCGTCCGAGGCTCCGGATACATGCTCGAAGTGCCTGCCAAATCGCCCGCCGCATTGGAAAACCCGGAAAACTCGGTTTGAGCAGCCTCACCGCCAGGCTCAACCCGCGGCACTACTCCATTCGAGTGCGAATCTCGCTGCTGTCGCTCGTCACCGTCGCAGCCGCACTCGCAGCATTCTCCGTCGCACTCGTCCTCATCCAGAGAGAGCTGCTCACAGACCGCATCGAAGACGGCCTCGCAACCCGCGCCAGGGATGTCGCGGCGCTCATCCAGTCCGACCAGCCGACCGCCTCAATAAACGAGCAGGGCGAAGAGGCATTTATCCAGCTGATCGGGAGCGACGAAGCGGTCATCGCCGCATCGGACAACATCACGGACGAGCCGCCGTTCACGACCGTAAGAGTCCAACCTGGCGAGCTCCGCTTCGTGAACGCAAGAGGAAGGGTCCGTGGCGACTCCGATTCGTTCCGGGTAGCCGTGCTGGGAGTCGCCTCGGACAGCGGCCAGATCACGGTGCTTGCCGGGCGAAACCTGGAGCCGGTCACCGACGCCACCGAGGTCCTGATCACCGTCCTTGCCATTGCCATTCCTGTGCTAACGCTGTTCGTCGGCGCCGCCGCCTGGCTCCTCACAGGCCGCGCGCTCAAGCCGGTCGACACCATGCGCTCCGAGGTCGACCAGATCGGCGGTGAGATCGCAGGTCGGCGCATCGATGAGCCACACACCGAAGATGAGGTTGCGCGGCTCGCCCGCACCATGAACCGCATGCTCGAAAGGGTCGATGCGGTCCAGCAGGGCCAGAAGCGCTTCGTCGCAGACGCATCGCACGAGCTTCGCACACCGCTCACGGCCTTCAAGGCCGGACTCGAAGCGAACATCGGGGCTTCTGGAGCTTCTGGCGACGACGATATGACGCGCATGCTGCGGGCCTCCCTGGACGATGTCGACCGCATGGAGCTGCTCATAGAGGAGCTGCTCTCAGAGGCGGCAGCCGCGGAAGGCGTTGTGGCCGAGCCGGTGCAGATCGACCTTGATGATGTTGTGCTCGAAGAGGTGAGCGCAGCCCGACTCGGCTCGGAGATCGAGATCGACTCCAGCGGCGTCTCGGGAGCACAGGTGCTCGGCAACGCCGGACAGCTGCGAAGGGCCGTCCGCAACCTGCTGAACAACGCCACCCGCCACGCAGAATCAAGGGTTGCGCTGACGCTGCAAGAGGCTGGTGGCGGGGTGAAATTAACGGTAGACGACGACGGCCCCGGCATCCCCGAAAGCGACCACGAGCGCATCTTCGAACGCTTCGTAAGCCTCGACGCCTCCCGCAGCCGCCAGCAAGCAGGCGCAGGCATCGGCCTCACAATCACACGCCGAATAGTCGAAGCACACGAAGGCCGCGTCTACGTAGACCCGGAGTTCACCGACGGAGCAAGGTTTGTGGTGGAGTTGCCGGGCGCGTGAGCTAGAGGCGATTTCTCCCTCCCTGATAGGGAGGGAGCTAGAGGGTGGGTTGTCTATCTGGTAAGGGCGCCGCTTGCTGCGCCCGGTGGCGGTTTCACCGCCACATTTCGTCAATCTGAACTTGATTCAGAAACTCTCGGGTGATCTCACGCGAGCGGTGTGATGGTTCGCATATTGCTCGAATGGACAATCTCGATCTAATGCTCGGTAAGATCCCTCCGCTACGGTCGGGATGACAAATCGTCCGCTGTGTGATCTCCACCGACAGGGGCGCATCATACTTGCCCACCCCTTCCAAATCCCCCCACCTACCCTCGCAAAGCCCCCAGCACATCCGGCACCGCTCCTGCCGACGCCGGTGACATCAGGTACAGCCCCGACCAGCCCTCGTCCCGCACCCGCTCAGCCTGCGAAATCGCAAGCTCCAGCCCGCTCTTTCGCTGGTCAACCTCGTCATCGAACCTTGCAAAGCGGTCGAACACCTGCTGCGGCACCCTCACACCCGGCACCTGCGAAAACCGCTCCGCATGCGCAAGACTCGTCAGCACCATCACGCCAACGATGATCCGACTCCTCTTTCGCACCTCTTCCAGCTGCGCCAGCGCATCCCAGTTGAACGCCGGCTGCGTCATCACATAGTCCGCCCCCGCCGCCAGCTTGCGCTCCAGCTTCGCCAGCTCACCCTCCGAATCCACCGCCTCAGGCTCGAAGCCCGTCCCCATAGTGAAATGCGTCTCCGGCTGCTTCTGCCGACCGAGAGCCTGTCCCCCGAAATCGACACCCGCGTTCAGGCTCCCATGCGCAAGCTCGATCATCCGCGTCGAATCGAGATCGAACACAGCCGTCGAGCGCGGATATGTCGGCGACATCTTTGGCGGATCGCCCGTCACGAACAGGACGTTGTGAATGCCCCTGGAGTGATAGCCGATGAGCCGACTCTGCACAGCCATCAGGTTCAGGTCACGCGACGTGAAGTGGGGTATGAACTCGATGCTTGAGATCAGGTCGCTGCCGGTCATCCGTTCCGATTCGATGTTCGTGCCGTAACGCACCGCTCGCCCGCCAGCCGTAATCTCCTTGATCGACTGTATAAAATCTCCTGGCGGCATCAGCGGAATCCCGCGCGAGCCGTCCGTCACGTCCACCGCATCGGCCAGCCCGCTCACAGCCAGCCGCAACACAAGCTCCGCCTTGTCTCGCAGCTGCTTCGGCCCCGTCCCGCGCGGCGGCAACATCTCCACGCTCACCACGAACTCGCCCGCGAACAGCTTTTTCGAGAAAGTCCCGTTTGCGCTCTTACGTTCCGGACCGACCGGCTCCCGGCCTGCTCCGGCGTTCACCTCTCCGAGAATCCCCGCCTGTCTCGACCTCAGAAATCCGCTCATCTCCCTGATGTGATCGCCATGCACCTCGCAACAGCCGCCAATCAGGCGTGCGCCATCGTCCGAAAGCGTCCGGGCGGTGCGGCCCATGAACTCCGGGTTCACCCGGGACATGAAACGGTGCCCTATCCGCTCGAACCCGCCCGCGTTCGGCATCGCAGACAGCATCACGGCGCCCGACTTCACCTCAGGCGTCTCCTTCGCCAGCCGCACAAACGCCTCGGCCTCCCACGGCGCACAGCAATTCACGCCAACCACCGACGCCCCGGCCTCAGCGGCGCGAGCAACGTACTCGGCGGGCTCGATGTTCCATGCGCCGTCACGCCGCCGCTGCCTTAACGACATATGGAGTACGACCGGAGGGCAGTTCTCGATGTCGGTCGCAAAACGCACAAGCGCGGTCGCCCGTTCCAGCGACTCAAAGGTCTCAAATAGCAGTGCGTCGACACCGCTCCCCGGACCTGGGTTCTGGCGGCCGGCGCCGATAAGAGCGCGCAGCTGTGAGTCGTAGATATCCTCGACCGGCTCGTCGCCCAGCACAGGTCCGACGGAGCCAAGCACAAATCGCTCGTGAGAGTTTGCCTGATCTGGAGTCTCAGCCTCGGCGAACTGCTCTAGCGACTCACGGGCGAGCCTCACCCCGGCGTGGTTTATCTCGGCCGCTTTTCCCGTGATGCCAAGCCGTGCCAGCGAAGGCTCATTTGCGCCAAAAGTGTTGGTCTTGAGCGCCGTAGCACCGGCCTGCAGGTGCGAAAGATGAACCTGCCGCACGAGGTCCGGGTTCTCGATATTCAGCGCCTCGTAGACGTGATTGCGCTCGGAAAGCCGCCCTGTCATCTCGAACAGCAGCGACCCGGTAGCGCCATCACCAAGCACCACGCCGGAACGTAAGGCGTTTAGAAAGCGGCTGTTGTTGGCTGGTTGCGGTTGCTGAGGACTCGTACTCATAGCCATTGAGTTTAGCGACGAGTCAGAGCGATGTCAGTGTGGAGCACGCGCACATCTGCACACCATCCTGAGCCGGGCACCTGCTCGCGGGTCAAGAGTGCCTCCCTCTCCAAAACACCACCTCCGCACGCCCGACCTTCCCGCATCTCACCCGCCCGGACCCGGCGAACAAAAAAAACCGGCCCGACGCGCTCTATGCACAGGTGGAGTTATTTTCCTAACTCTCAATGTGCGCACATCACCTGTGGTTTGGGATGCTAGAGCGCGCCGGACCGGCCACATCTGGAGAGTGCCGCAATCACACCTGGCAGGGGTAATCGCGGCAAGAGTATTCGGGTCTGAGCGAGCAGCGCTTTACGTGACGCGCCCGTTCACCTGGCAATCAATCTCATCGCCCGTAAGAGCACGCCTCTGTTTCAAGGTCAACGAGATCACCTAGTTCGACAATAGCGATCGACTCATACTCCTCGCCAACCAGCCCGTCCTCCGAGTAACCAAGGACGTTGAACGGGTTTCGCACAGGTGGGTCGTTTGGATCGTTACGCATCATCATGAAGATGGGCCTGACCGAATTCCATTCACCGGTCTGAACCAGGGTCCAAGTCAGAGCTTCGCGCCGGTCAGGATTCCTCCAGTGGCTGAATCCTGTGCCATCAGTGCATAGCCGGATCGTTATCGCCCACGGGTGTTCGCCCACGATCATGGTCTCGGACAGATAGTCCGTCCAGAGGGCGGCTACCTCATCCGGTTCCAGCGGTTCTGCATCGATATGCAGCTCGGCCGGGAATGGCTTGCTCTCCGGGAGTGGAACTGGAGTGGCGGTTGGTACAGGCGTCGCCGTCGGCTCCGGCGTGCTGGTCGCGACGACAGGTGTACTTGTCGGATCAGGGACACTCGTCTCTTGCGGCAATGCTGTTGGGCTTGCGATTGGTACCGGGCTATCATCGTCGCCTGAGTCGGCGTTAACCAGCAGGACGAACAGGATCGCAGCCACTACGAGCAAAACCACCGTGGCTGATGGAGCCACATACTTCACTTTCATCGGATTCCTCCACCGCACAGGAAGACTCATGGCATCCAGTATTTTCCGGAGCACGAAAGGTGCGTCCGGCTCACCCATCTTCGGGGCTATCGATTGCCAGGTTCCCAGCGGCAGATATGCCTGCTCCGCTTCAGCGCGGAACAGCGATGAAAGCTGCCTCTCCAGTGTGTTGTCGTTGAAGGTCGTCACGACTACGCCTCCTCTCCTGAGAGAAGGGGCGATCCCGTACTCTCACTGGCGGCTACTGCATCCCTGAGCGCCGCCGTGGCGCGGTGCAGCCGTGACTTGACCGTCCCCTCCCGCCAGCCGGTCGACTTGGCTATCTCGGGAACTGAAAGGTCGTTGAAAAACCGAAGGACAAGCACGGTACGGTGCTCGACAGACAGAGTGCGAAGTGCGACCTGGAGCATGATGCTCGTCTCAGAGTTCAGAGCAGACTGTTCCGGCCCAACTCCCGGATCAGAAACGCCGAACGCCATCTCCTCTGAGACCCGCGACAGTTGCTTCCGACTGCTCAGGTTAGAAATGCAGTTGATCAGCATCCGATTCAGCCACGGCCTGAGTGGACGGCCGACTTTGAATGTCCGGATCTTCTTCCAGGCACGAATCAGCGTCTCCTGCACAGCCTCTTCTGCCCTGCCGGCGTCACGGGTAATCAAGAGAGCGGTGCGGTAAAGATGGTCACCGTGAAAATCCAGCACACGTCGGAATGCCTCGCGGTCGCCTTGCTGGCACCGCAGGATCGCTTCCCGCTCGATTGATGCTGTGAATATGTCTTCGGCCACTTCGTGTCACCGGAATCCTATTGTCCGTTTCTGTCCGTCACTAACAAATACAGGACGAACCCGCGAAACGTTCCCGCCAATCGAACCGGCCGAACAGATCGGGCAGGAGATGGAATGGGAGTGTAAGCCACTTGTTTGCAGCTTCGTCGCGCAGCAATTTCTATTGAGACAATGCGGAGCCACGTACCATAAAACTCCGCTCACATATCTCATCCCATCAAGAGAGATCCCAACTGGCACAACAGCACAACATCGTCGTCATCGGTGCCGGTGGCTCCGGCCTCAGCGTCAGCTACCACCTCACGCACCTCGGCCTAGAGCACATCGTCATCGAGCGCGGCCAGCCCGGCAACACATGGCTCACCGAGCGCTGGGACTCGTTTCACCTCGTGAACCCGAACTGGGCGCTGCGGCTGCACGGCTTCGAGTACGAATACAGCGATCCTGACGGTTACCTTTCGAAGGCCGAGACGGTGAAGATGATCGCCGACTACGCCGCCAGCTTCTCTGCGCCAGTGCTGGCGAACACCGAGGTCACGTCCATCGAGCGCGCCTGCCCGTCCGGCTACATTCTCAGGATGGAAGCTCAAGACCTGATCGCTGAGAACGTGGTCGTTGCAACCGGAGCATTCGGAGTCCCGGCTTACCCGCCCGCAGCGTCCGGCCTCTCCTCCAGCATCACGCAAATCCACTCCAGCCAGTACAAGAACGCCGCCGAGCTTCCCGAAGGAGCGGTGCTCGTCGTTGGCTCCGGCCAGTCAGGCGCCCAGATCATGGAGGACCTGTTCGATGCCGGCCGGAAGGTATTCCTCTCTGTCAGCGCAGCCGGCAGACGGCCGCGGCGCTACCGGGGCAGGGACTCTTCGTGGTGGAACAACGAGATGGGCGGTTTCGACCGGACCGTGAACGATGTGCCGTCGCTCGATGTCCGGTTCGGGTCGTCCGCCCACACGTCCGGCACAAAGGGTGGCCACGACATCCACCTGCGAGCGTTCGCGCGTGACGGCGTGACACTGTTGGGCCGCTTCTCCGGCGCATCGGCTACGACTGTCCGCTTCGAGAACGACCTGGAGAACTCGCTGGAACAGATAGACGAGCATGCGGCGAGATGGCGGGCAGGCGTTGATCGATACATCAGCGAAAACGATCTTGACGCGCCGCTGGAACCGGAGCCTGAGCCGCCCCAAAATCCGTCCAAACTCAGGCAGATCCAGGTGCCCGACGCGCCCACGCAACTGGACCTGCAACGAGCCGGTGTCACATCGGTCATCTGGGCCACCGGGTTCCGCTATAACTACTCGTGGATCAAGCTGCCGCTAACGGGAAAGCACGGCTATCCGGTGCAGCGACGCGGTGTAACGGCGTGGCCGGGGCTCTACTTCACCGGACTGCAGTGGATGTATTCGGCGAAGTCGGCCCAGTTCATAGGAGTGAGCGAAGACGCCCAGTTCGTAGTGGAGCGAATGGCAGAGCAGATCGCGGTGTCAGAGCGTGGCGATCGGTAGAAACTCGAACGAAAATAAAACCGCCCACCGGAAGCGATTGCCCGGTGGGCGACTGTGCCCAGCTCACGTGAGCGGAAATATGCGGCCCTGTTGCCGCGTCCTACGACGCCTTTGCGGCGATCGGTACCGCCCGCAGGTCTCGTACCTTCTCCAGGTGATCCAGCTCCACCTGCTGCTCTTTGGAGACCGGGATCACGGCCGGAGCGCCCATCAACCTGGCTCCCGGAATCATCACCGTCATCACCGTTCCTTCTCCAAGCTGGGAGTCGACTTCAATAGAACCGTGGTGGGCATCCACGATCGCCTTTACGATCGACAGGCCAAGCCCGAGTCCGGACTGTGAGCGAGTCGCCTCGTTGTCACTCCGGTAGAACCGCTCGAACAGCAGCTTGCGCTCGTCTTCCGAAATTCCCTCACCTTCGTCTCCCACTGAGATCTCCACAGAGTCGCCGCGCTGCCTGACGCCAAGACGAATCGTCGTATTCGCCGGTGAATACTTGGATGCATTGCTCAGCAGGTTCAGAAGCACCTGCATCACACGCCTGCGGTCCCCGTGCAGCTCCACATCGTCGACATCGCTGTCGATGAGAAGCGTCTGGCCCCGCGGCTTCAGCAACATCCTGGCAGACTCACTCACCTGCTCCAGCAGACGGCCCATTGCGAACCCGTCCTTCACCACTTCGAACTTGCCTGACTCGATACGGGTGATCTCAAGCATCTCCTCGATCAGAGAGTTCAGGTGATCGCCATTCCGGCGCATCATGTCCAGGTGCTTGACATTGGTCTCTTTCCTCTCGCCATCCTGCCGCTTACGCAGCACATCGGTGAATCCCATGATCGTTGTGAGCGGCGTGCGCAGCTCGTGAGAGACCATCGAAAGGAACCTGTCACGCTCCTCGTTCATCTGTCGCAGCTGCTGGTTCTCAAGCTCCAACCCGCGTGCTGCAACCTTCTCGTCTGCAAGAGCCCGCTCCTGGGAGACGGCCCGCGTCCTGGATCGGCCAATCAACAGATCTGCTGTCAGCACAACTCCAAAGAGGACGACGAACGAGCCTCCAAGTGTGCTAAATACCGTGCGGAACATGGAGCTACGGGCGCTGTCGATTCGTGCATCGAGCGTCCCGGTCACTTCACGAGCAACCTCAAGCACCTGCGTCGGGCGCTGTGTGCTCACATCGAGCAGCGGAATAAGCGTCGAGGTCACGTCACCGGTCGATGATGCGCCGTCGAATGAAATGAATTCAACGTTCCTGTTGAGCGCGGTCACAATATCGCCGTTCATCACCGCCGAAAAAGACGCATCGATTGACGAGGTCCGTGGCGACGTTTCCGGCTGGGAAGACCAGAGAAGGAAACCGTCTGCATCGAACAGCGAAAGGCCCACGATGTTCGAACTCTGCAGGAAGGTCGTGATTGCCAGGTTTCCGAAACCCATCGAAGAATCGCCGGGCGATGTGAACTCGGACGCAGTTCCACCGGTCAGCGCATACCCGGAAACAACACCCGCAATAACCTGGGCGTCCCGGCTCGACTGCTCACTGACAATCTCGATCAGGTTCGCTTCTTCGTTGCGCCTGGACGACTGAGTAATGACCATTGCTGCGATCACGAAGATCGCCACGCTAATGACCAGGAATCCTACTGTGAGTTTGAATCGGAAGTTCATTTGTGTTGTCCGGTATAGATCAGCTGGTCTCGATGAATTTCTGCTCTTTAGACAGTTGTGAAATTGGACCGCTACCCAGTCTTCTTACCGCTACCTATTTTTCTTGTACCAGGTGTCGGTTGCTGCGTCGTAGCCCCAGACCTTGTGATCGGGATCCCAGTACCACGTCTGGCTCGCGTCGTCCCACAACCAGCCACTGCCCGATGGACCACTCGGCGGCTCCGGTGTCGGCTCTGCGGTCGGCACAGCCGTCGGCTCTGCGGTCGGCACAGGCGTCGGCTCTACGGTCGGCTCCGGCGTCGGCTCTGTAGTCGGCACAGGTGTCGGCTCTGTGGTCGGCACAGGCGTCGGCTCGATAGTCGGCACAGGTGTCGGCTCGATAGTCGGCACAGGTGTCGGCTCGATAGTCGGCACAGGCGTCGGCTCGATAGTCGGCACAGGTGTCGGCTCGATAGTCGGCACAGGTGTCGGCTCTACGGTCGGCTCCGGCGTCGGCTCTGTAGTCGGCACAGGTGTCGGCTCTGTGGTCGGCACAGGTGTCGGCTCTGTGGTCGGCACAGGTGTCGGCTCTGTGGTCGGCACAGGCGCCGGTGCTGGAGCCGACACCGAGATGCTGTCAGATGAGAAAATCGGTGCAGGCGTGCTGGTCGGCTGTGGTGCCGGTGTGCTAGTCGGCTTCGGTGCCGGTGTGCTGGTTGGCTGCGGTGCGGGCGTGCTCGTCGCCTTCGGCGCAGGTGTTGCGGTCGGTGCGGACTGAGCAGAGTTATTGCGGTTTGACTCGCGCCTGCGCTCTTCCTGCCTCTTCCGCAACTCGGCAAGCCGGGCCTCCCTCGCAGCATCAGCAGCACCCACGCTGACTGCTGTCGCAGTCGGCTGCGGCGCCGGTGTTGCCGTAGGCAGAGGAGCAGGCGTGCTCGTCGGCAGAGGCGCGGGCGTTGCAGTAGGCAGAGGAGCAGGCGTGCTTGTCGGCCTCGGCGCAGGCGTTGCAGTCGGTGCAACCCGCGGGGCCGTTGTTACATTACGCACCGTTGCCGGTGTCGGCGTTGGGAGCGCCAGGTTAGCAATAGAACCGCCGGATCCAGACCCTCCGCTCGAAGCAGACGAACTACCTGAGTTCGATACGGCCTCGGCAAGACTGTTCATTGCAGACAACATCAGCTCGCTTGAACTCGAGCTACCGCTGCTGGTGTTAGCTGAACCAAAGATATTCTGCGAGTTCTCACCGGGACCGGCCAACCGCGCCGCGTGCACCAGCGCTTCGCTGTTCTCATCGGCCTGGGGAGCGACCTTCGGGGTATCGATAACCCGTCCCGCAGACGACCCGTTCGCAGGCGCAGCATCGGTAACAGCCGGTGAACTGGCGTCATGCACCAGCTTCTCGAGAGCGTCCTCAATAATGCCGTGCCCGCCCGGTGCGGCATAGACGGCTGCTGCCTCGTCATCAGAGGTCATGTAGGCGTCGCCGTCATAGGGCATTGAGAAAGTCGAAAGGACTATCGCAAGAACGATGACACCGGTGCCGGTGACGCCGATGGCCACTCGTACACGAGGCTCAGTACGCCTGTACACGGAGACAGCGGTCTCCGCAACGGCGTTGGCGCCGCTACGCAGCCAACCAGCGAAGACTGAGCGATCGCTGTTTGCGACTGCTCCCTGTCCCTCGCCGGTGCTTATCTGGCTCTTGCGTGTCATTCTGGTTCCTGCGGTCTGTGTTCGGTCTTCTATCGCTGCGGGTCCCGACATCTGCCGGACGCTCGCCATATCTCGACACTCCCACGCCACGCGTAACAGCGGGTAAAGGCTTCGGCTCATCCTGGTGTACCCGCGGGGCTCGGGTGTGAGCCTGGGTTGGCACCGTGTCACTTCGCCAGGGGTTCAAAACAGGCTCAAAGGTGTGGTGCGGGTGTGGGCTCGGTGTTCAACTCAACCGTCCAGGTATTGACAGCGACACGACGTTATGTAACAGTTAACCACATGGTTAACCATATCGAAAAACTGGACGATGTCTTCTACGCCCTTTCAGATCCCACCAGGAGGGAGATCCTGGGCAGGCTGGCTACGGGCGAGGCGACTGTGAAGGAGCTGGCAAGCCCCTTCAAGATGTCGCTCCCTGCCGTCTCCAAGCACCTGAAGGTGCTGGAGAGAGCAGGGCTGCTCATCCGCCAGGTGGAAGGCCGCACGCACAGGATCAGCCTGCAGCCGGAGGGTCTGAAGTCAGCCTCAGAGTGGGTGGACCACTACAGGCGCTTCTGGGAGGTTCAGCTCGATCGGCTCTCGGCATTCCTGGAGGTGGCTAACGCCCGCTCCGAAGATGCGAAGAACAAGAAGGAGGAAACTGCAGAATGACGACTCAGAGTCCCACGTTGAGCTTCTCAACGAGCAAGGTCCTTGCTGCGACACCGGAGCAGGTGTTCAAAGCGTTTACAGATCCGCAGTGGTACGGCCAGTGGTGGGGTCCAGAAGGCACACGCGCCGAGGTGAAGCAACTTGATCTGGAGGTGGGAGGCGCTTACCGGGTGGACATGAACATGCCTGACGGCAACTCGACGGTGATGTTCGGAACTTACCAGGAGATCGACCCTCCACGCCTGCTCGCCTACTCACTGGCATGGGAAGGCGAAGGCATGGAAACACTGGTGACTCTGGAGATTGAGCCACACGACGATGGAGCAGAGTTGACCGTGACCCACGAAGGCTTCACAGACCAGGTCAGGGCAGATCAGCACGAACACGGCTGGACAAGCTCGCTCGCCAGGCTAGAGGAGCTGCTTTCGGAGAACTGATCTGGCATAGGCAGCTGCCTGCCATCCTGAGCCTGTCGAAGGGTGTCATTCTGGTAGGGGCGGGCAAAGATGCTGCGCCCCATGCGCTCAGAGATCGCACGTCTGTGTCATCCCGCGCGAAGCGAGGGATCTAACCGTCCATGTGAGATCGCCTGAGACATTCTGAATGCATCCTGAGCCTGTCGAATGGTCGAGTTCAGAATGACAGCTCAGAGCGAGACCACACGCTCGACCGGGTATGCCAGACCAGCCCGCAGCCGACCGCACGACGAAAAACAAACCAGCGCTGAAAGAACGAAAAGCACGAATCGGTCGTGCCAATCGTTAAACGCGCCATTAAACAGGAGAAAACGAAGATGGGAACGATAGAGAAAAGCGTGACGATCAACGCAGATTCGGCGAAGGTAGTTTCGGCCCTCACAGACGCGAGCAAGCTCGAAAAGTGGTTCCCAACCCAGGCCAAAACCGAACCCCGCTCCGGCGGCCAGTACTACTTGAAATTCGTCCGGCCGGGAGAAGACGACCACGTAGTCGAGGGCCAGTTCACCGAGCTGTCCGCGCAGAAGGTCACCACAAGCTGGCCGATGGAAGGCCTTGGCGAAACCAGCGTCGACTGGCTCATCTCGGAGACCGGCTCAGGAACAGAGGTCAAGCTGGTCCACAACGGCATCGGCGAAGGCGGCCCGTGGGACCAGGTCAGAGGGATGATGGACCCCGGCTGGGCCATGTTCGTCGGCAACCTGAAGAACTACCTCGAAGGCGGAGCCGACCTGCGCGCCGGATAGCTAGGTGCAAATCCCCTCTCCCTTGGTCGGGTGCCCTCTGGGCGCGGGACAAAGGGAGAGGGTGAATTTGTCATCCCGACCGGAGCGGAGGGATCTTACTGGACAATGTGAGGACGCCAGAGAGATTCTGAATCAAGTTCAGAATGACAACATTCCCTCTCCCAGATTGGGAGAGGGTCAGGGTGAGGGTCGTTTCGGCTTGTAAGATCAAGTTGATCTCAGTGCACAATCAACCCACCCTCTAACTCTCTCCCTGTCAGGGAGAGAGGACTCGTACGAACCACAGCGTCGTCAGAACTGACAGCGCGCGCTAGAAACGGTAAAGTCGCCGGGCGCGGAAAGCATGGCCACCGGCAAGAAACCAACCAGGAGAGACCATATGGAACAGTTAATCAGCAAGGCAGCGGAATCCGCGAAGAGCCTCATGTCCGGGGTGCAGGCATCTCAACTCGACGCCTCAACACCGTGCAAAGACTTCAAGGTCCGCGACCTCGCCAATCACATGGCCGGACTGGCTATGGGGGCCGAGCGAGCGGCGAAAAAGCTCGACCGGATCGCACCGCCAGACCCGATGCCGGACATGGTTGGCGACAACCCGGGAGCCGCATACGCACCGATCGCGGACGCCAATGCAGCAGCTTGGAGCGCGCCCGGAGCCCTCGAAGGCAACACCAATTTCGGCCCTGGTGAAATGCCGGCGCAGATGGCCGCGGCGATCACCCTGATGGAGCTTGCAGTTCACAGCTGGGACCTGGCAGCCGCAACCGGCCAGAGCTACACGATGGACCCGGAGGTTGCAGCAGCGACTTATGAGACCGTAAAGCAACTTGCCAGCGGTAGTGATCGTGATGGCGGCCCGTTCGGCCCCGAGGTGCAGGTCAGCGACAGCGCATCGGTACAGGACCAGCTTCTCGCCTTCTCCGGCCGCGACCCAAACTGGAGCGCCTGAGCCGCCGACAAGAGCAAGCATTCAGTCCGATGAAAAAGCCCGGAGCATCGCCGCTCCGGGCTTCCTGTGTTCACAAGGCCAGCCAATGGCCATCTGCACGGGCGAGCAAAATGCCGCGCCCCTACCAGAAGCCCCCGCCCCCGCACTCATGCAACCTTTTCACACAACCCTCACACCTTCCGGCAGTTCGACATGACCGCCACACGCACTCCAACAAGAATGAGAACAGGAGCCGTCCCGAACCCAAATCGCGGCCGAACGAGGGAGCGCATAAAAATGGAAGTCAAAGATGCGATGATCACGCCCGTAGTAACCGTCGCGCCGGACTCAACGATAGTCGAAGCCGCCATTCTCATGCGTGACTCGAACGTCGGCTCGCTCGTAGTCGTCGAGAACAGCGAGGTAAAGGGCATCCTGACCGACCGCGACATCGCCACGCGCGTCGTGCCAATCAAGCCCGACCTCAAAGACGCCGCCGTCACCGACTACATGAGCGACGACCCGATAACGGTGATGCCGAACACACTGGTCATGGAGGCACTGGACATCATGAAGCGCAGGAAGGTGAAACGCCTGCCGGTAGTCTTCGCCGGAAAACTGCGAGGGATCATCGCTCTCGTAGACATTGCGGAGACTCTCGAGCCAACGACCCGTGACCTGATGACCGGCCTAAAAGAAAGCAGGCACAACGTCTAACCGGCGAGGGTCTAGCCGTGCGCGGCAAGAAAGGGGTCACTCACGAAGCGACTACCTTCGTCCCGAGCTAGAGCGAGGGACCCGGGGCGGATGAGGCAACGAGCCATAACCGCCCTCTGCCTCAGCGAAAACCACGGCTGCAGCACCGCTCACGTAGGAACGACTCGCATCGGTGCACCCCCCTCCCTGTAAGTCCTTCGCTCTATGACACGTAAGAGAAAATCGCCTCAATTAAGATAGCGCCCGCCAGAGTTGAGCGGGCCACCACCGGCCTGTGAACGCAACTGCACACTGTAAGGGACACCGACATGCCGTTTCCGATGCTCATACCATCATTCTTCTTCTCCGCATGGCTCCTCATGATCTTCTGGGGCATGATCGCACCGGACGTCGGCCTCGACACCGCCAGCTACACCAAAGCGATGCTCGCCACCATCGGACTCTGGCTCGTCGTCTTCCCGGTGGCCCGCAAAGGAGGCAAAGGCGGGCGTAAAGACTTCAACCTCATGGGCAAGATGGGCAAAGACTGGAAGCGGGAGTTCAAGACCAACTCGGGAAAGCGCTCTGGCCCAACGCAGCAAACGCTTACCGAAGACGAGATCAACATAACGTCGTCCTTCTCCGGCACCTCTAGCCGAGTCACCTCGCAAAACTTCCGCGGCGGAACCGTGAACACCAACTTCGGCGGTGTCCAGCTCGATCTGACGGGAGCGGCGCTCGCCGACAACGAAGCGAACCTGGAAGTGAAGGCATTCGTCGGCGGCGTCGAAATCACCGTCCCTGAGGGCTGGGACGTACAGGCCGGCATTACCGCCACATTCGGAGGCATCAGCGACGAGCGCAATCACGCCGGCTCCCACTCTGAAGGCGCCCCCCGGCTCACGATCACCGGCACAGCAACAGCAGGCGGAATCAAAATCAAAGACTGAGCCGAAACCGGGCACGGCAAATTGTCATTCTGAACTTGATTCAGAACGACACCCTTCGACAAGCTCAGGATGTCCGGCTTCTCCCTCCCTAACATGGAGGGAGTTAGAGGGTGGGTTGTTCGTTCGGGTGAATCAACTCGACCATACAAGCCGAAACGACCCTAACCCTCTCCCGATCCGGGAGAGGGGATTTGGCGATCATGTAAACAGAGCCAACTTGATTCAGAATGACACCCCTCAACAAGCTCGGGATGGCCGGCTTCTCCCTCCCCTCTCAAGGGAGGGAGTCAGAGGGTGGGATGTGTCCCACTCAAAGACGGGCTTACCAGCAACCACTGCTACTGGGAGCGCACAGCTTCACTCACGACCCGATGCATGGCCAGGTGCCGGTTCCTCGTGAATGGACGAACCTCATCGGCCCAGCGGCCCACATCGACAGCCGCCGCCCAGGCATCGCTACGAATCACATCGGGAGATTCCACTTCGTAATACGCGATGTAAGAAGGCTCGCCTTCGCCTACATCCAGCAAGTTCCCTCCCATAATCAACTGCGCCGGAACCTTCTTGCTGCGACTCACTGAGATTACGCCGGGAACTTTCAGCAACTCGGGAACATGATCTTCGTCGTATACGACGTTGAAAAGCTCTTCCTTGCCCGGATCAACGTCCATCGCAACCACCCACACATAACTCGTCGTGAACGGCATATCGCTCCTCCTGAAAATCGATCAACTGGCAAAACAGATTCGAATCCGTGCCCTGGACAAGCGAACAATAGCCAACCCTTCGTCCCGAAACACCGGTGTCCGCTTGCGGCGCGGGACCCGAGGGTGGCTGAGGCAACGCACCATAACCGCACTCGGCACCAGCGGAAACCAGCCAACCCTCGGCTTGAGAGGGATATTCCAGACGTTGTGACGACTTCTCCGCTGCACTGCCCTCACGCGGTGCAACCGCAGCGGAGATGCATTTGAATACCTGTAACGCCTCGTCATGATTGACGCCGAAACTGGGCACCGATTAAGGTGCCGACGCGATAGCTTTTGATAGTCGTGGCACGCCGCCAACTGCCGCCGTTCAGCCCGCTATCAATAAGTCGATCGCGGACCCTCACTAGATAGAGGCAATGCAACGCACCGTGCTTAGGTCGCCCGAAAATAAACAGGACAGTCGAAATTCCGGCGGGTCTGTGGCCGTAACGGCTCGGGCGAGGGATATTCGGCTGCCGGCTGCGCTGTTCGCCGTTCTAATCCTCGCCATCTCATTCGTCTTCTCGGACGCATCCGCCCAGGCGCCGCCGGAAATCTCGGTGCAAGTGGCCCCTGAACTGGTTTCCGAGCGTCATTTCGGGATCACCGTTCAGGCTGACGGCTTCGGCCAGGTGCCCGTCAAATCAATTCAAACGGTCATCAACTACGATCCGACCGCCATCGCGGTGGATTCGATCAGCCTTGCCCCTGACTTCGCCGAAGGTTGCGAAAGCGAGAACAGCACAGACCCGGCCGAAGGCGTGCTGAACCTGTTCGTCACATGCGGTACAGCGCGCGTGGGCGCCTCACTTGGCGTGTGGCAACTGAGTGCGTACGCCGGGCCAACCGCCGAAGCGGTCGAGTCCGGAATTGGAATTGGAAATACGGTCGCATTCGACGGGGAAAACCAGGCGGTCGTCGTCGCCGTGGTCAATGCCGCCCCGGTGATACAGCCGGGAGCCTGCGGCGACCAGAACCTTGACGGCACCGTCAACGTCCTCGACATGGTCGGCACACTCAGGCACATCGTCGGACTGACCGAGTTCAGCGATGTGCAGTCCCTGGTCACCGACATAGACGGCAACGGTGCAGTTGGCGTTTCCGATGCGGTGGCCGGTCTCAGGTTCGTGTCCGGGCTGGACCGGGTGATAACCGAGTGTGGGGTGCCGTATGAGATGGACAACGGCTCGATCGAATTGAGCGGCATGGACTACGCGCCGATCAATCCCCTGGCGACCACGAAGATCTCCGAGTACGGCGGCGGAATCCCCCTCTTTTCAGATCCTCCATGCGACTGCCCTGACACGGCTGCTGCAGCGTCCTGCGACGCATGTATCGGCCAGGACACCGGTGACGACGTAATTCTCAGCAACGGTGAGCTTGCACTTCGGTACGTGGATCTCGAAATCCCAGGACGCGGCTTCAACTGGAAATTCGAGCGTTCGTACCGCAGCGGCGCAGTGCATGAGGGACTGCTCGGCCACAACTGGGACTTCAACTACAACCGGCGCCTCGTCACAGTCTCAGGCGCAAATCTGACCGACATCCAGAAGACCTTCCCAACCGCCGGCAGCGGTGATGTAGTTCGGATGGACGGCTTCGCACGCGCCGATGTCTACATCGACAAAACCGGCGGCAGCTACGCCGCCCCCGTCGGCTACTACACAGGTCTCGAAAAGCTCGGCAACAACACCTTCACCGAAGTGGACACCGCAGGCACCAAAGTCGTGTTCTCAGCGCCCGATGCTTCAGGGCTATCGTTGATGTCCAGCCTGTCCGACCGCCACGGCAACACGATGCAGTTTGAGTACGACTCGCGCGGACGACTTACCAGGGTCCTGGACACTCTTGGCAGGCCCATCGACTACTTCTACGGCAAGAATGGCAGGCTCGGCGCCGTAGTCGATTTCTCGGGCAGAGTCATTCGTTTCTCATACGATGTGAATCGCAACCTGATCGGGGTCACTTCACCGGCAGTCACCGGCACTCCCAACGGCAACGACTTCCCGGAGGGGAAGACCGAGAGCTACGCATACACAGCGGGCAGCAGATACGAACAGTTCAACCACAACCTCGTCTCCATCACAGCCCCCAACGAGACCGCCGTCGGGGGACCGCCCAGGTTCCAGTTTGATTACGACCTCGTGCTGGGATCAGCATCGGAAGATCGGGTTCTGACGCAAACTGCGGGCGGCACGAACGCCACCGGCGTGCCCTCGGGTAACTCGATTCAGTACGACTACGAGCTACTCAACCCGCCCAACCCGAACCAGCTGACAGACGTGCACAGCCGCACCACTGTCATCGACCGCAACGGCAACTCGACCCGTTACGAGTTCAACGCAACAGGGCACGCCCTGACCATCCGCGAGAACACGAACCGTAACGTCAGAGCGTCAGACCCGGCGTACTTCGAGACGGTCATGAGCTACAACGCAGACGGTGAAATGACCGAGCTCCAGTACCCGCTTGGAAACTCGCTTTCATTCTCCTTCAACACATCCAACACCGACCGGCTCCAGCACGGCAACCTGATCGGCTTCACCAGGACACCGGACTCAGCGCGACTGGGAGACCAGTCAAGGCTCGTCGAAACCTACACGTACGAACCCCTGTTCGGCCAGGTGCGGACCTTGACCGATCCACGCGGCAACGCAGCCGGATACGTGCCGGACAACGGCGGACTAAACAGCCCCGCGCGCTACACCACCACTTACACATATGACTATGAAGAGTCGTGTGATCTTTCGGCGCTCGCAGCCAGCCTTGGCAGCACGCCGCAAAAAGCGCAGCAACTGCTGCTCGGCGCCGGAATCTGCACCGCCCCGCTGGGAGACGTTAACGGCGACGGTGTAACTGACCAGGCCTTCGGGAACGTCATTCGAATCGAGTCCCCGAGCGTACTGCTGATCACCGGTTCTCCGCAGGCACTGGCCGAAGGAAACACCTCCCAGGAGATCGTCGAACTCTACCGATACAACGACTTCAGCCAGGTGATCGGGCACACCGACCCGGAAGGCAACACCACAACCTACGACTACTACCCCGAGCGTGACCCGGATGGCGACGGTCTTGTGAACAACCCGAACGGGGGTCAGACCCAGGGCGGCTACACAAAGACCGAAGTTGCGGACACATCCAGCAGTCCGGCACGAAACTCACGCACTAATCCGGCACCGGTCAAGATCCAGACCGACTACGAATACGACATGGTCGGCAATATCATTCGCGAGATTGACGGACGTGGAATCGCAACCGACTACGACGTAAACCAGCTGAACCAGGTCGTCACGATTACCAGGGCAGCGGCATCCGGTCTACGGCCAACAGGACCTGCTGAGCCACAGCCACTCACCGATTTCAAATTCATCGATCGCTTTTTCTACGACCACAACGACAACTTTGTGATCGAGCAGGTGGAAGATCGCGGCAACACGTCGGGCGTCGACGGCAATCCGCCATCATCCGCCATCGCCTTCGGTGTGCCCATGTCGCCCGACCCTGTCGGCGGTCCTGCCTTTATCGACACCGTCCGCAGGTACGACATCCTGGACAACGAGATCGAAACGGTTGAAGAGGTGAAGAACGGTGTTGGGCTGGAGTTCCTGAATACGAACTACAGGTACGACGCCAACGAAAACCTCGTTCTAATCATTCAGCCGGAAGGTAACGCCGAAAGCCAGGTCTACGACGAAAGGGATCTGGAGTTCCAGGTAACGCGGGGAGCCTTAGCGGCTCCGGTAGCCGCGCTCACCGGGCCACAGGATCAGTCAACATTCGTCGTTCGCGGAGGCCTCGCGTCAACCACAACGTTGCACTACGACGACAACCGGAACCTGATCGAATCGGTGGACGCTACCGACACAGACTTCTCGACCGCGAACAATTCGGACCTCGGCGGACAGGGCGACCGCACTCGCTATCTCTACGACGGTTTCGACAGGGAAACCAGCGTGATCGTCGCCGTCGGTTACCAGGACGTAGCGCAGTACGACCCGGCGGGTAACATCGTTCGCACGCTGACCTTCGGTCCAACAGGTGGCTCCAGCCCGTCCTCCGACGGCGGCGACATCGTCCGTACGCCTGTCTCGCTCTTGGGCGCTATACAGGGAGCCCGGCTGGTAAACACCAATCTGCTGGAAGCCACCGAGTACCGTTACGACGAACTGAGCCGCCCCTACCGGGAAGACGCAGTCCTCTTCTTCAACAGCACCACGCCTGTGCGCCCGCTGGACCTCAAGGATGGCGCAACCGACCTCGGGAAAGGGAACCTGACGCCCGGCGACAGCATTGGAATCCTCGGCATTTCAGGCATCACCGTTTTAGGCCGGGTCACAACCCGCACCGATTTCGACCGCAACTCCCGGCCGACCTTCAAGGTCGAAGATGACGCCGATATCCACGAAATGCGGTACGACGGAACAGACCGCGTAACCTTCAGCGTTGACGCCGAAGACAACCAGTTCGAAACCGCCTGGGACGACAACGACAACGTAATTGAAGTGAGAGAGACCGACTTCTCTCAGCTCTCCGGCGTCTCCAACGAGGTGTTCCTGTCCACGGTCTTCTACGACGCTCTGAACCGCCCCACCTCAAAAGTAGACAACGCAGGCTATGCCTCGTACTACCGGCACGATTCACGAGACAACCTGGTGGCCTTTGCAGATGCAAACGGCCCATCCTCCGGCAGGACAATCACCAGGAGGGTGTTCCCGTCCGGGCCGAACACCGTAAACACGGTGAACGAGTTCGGAAACGTTACGGCTTACACGTACGACGGATTGAACAGGAACGTCTTACGGGAAATCCGCGTCACTGCGTCCGGCCTCGGTGACGGCATCAACATTGGCGCCAATCTCGATGGAACGCCAGCCGCACCGCCTGCTGTCTCCGCTGCCGCCGCAGGCGGTGACGGGCTAATTCGCACCGCCCGGATATGGGATGAGAACAGCCTTCAGACCGCTCTCGTGGACGACAACGGAAACGTCACTCTGTACCTCTACGATGATCTCGACCGCCAGATCGTCAAGGCGCATGGGCTAACGGTGGGATCAACTCCCCTTACGAACACCCTCGTCCTTGCGGGCAATGTCATCACAAACCGGGGTGCCCGGCTGGGCGAGCCGTCGACGATTAGCGGCAGCCTTGTGGACGCCCAACTGGCCAGTGCTCAAACACGCCTGGCAGCCATCGGACCCCTGTTCCCGGCGCTGGCCGCCCGTGTCGACGACAACCCGCCGACAACCGAGATTCTGGGCTACGACCGGGACGACAACATCAGCCTGATCACCGACGAAAACGGCACGACGATCGACTACGACTTCGATGCCATCAACCGGCAGGTCTTCTCAACGATTACACCCGCCACCGCAGTGATCGGCACTGTGCAGGAGTCATGGGAGTACGACGGTCTGTCTCGCCTGACGAGGGCGGAAGACCTGAACGATGACGGCGACGGAACCGATGACGCTACCGTCACCTACGCCTACGACAGTCTAAGCCGCGTAGTCGAAGAGTCTCTTCAGATCGGCATACTTCCGGCCCAGGTGACCTCATCCGGCTGGCGGGCCGAAGATCTTAAATCGTCGCTGATATACCCCAACGGTCGAGAGATCACCTTCACCTACGACTCCATCGACCGCATAAAGTCGATCGATGAAAGCCCATCCGGCCAGCTCGTCGCGTACGATTACATCGGCGACAATCGGGTGCTGGAACGCCGCTATTCGGCCAACGGCACTCGCCTGAGCTTCGTCGATCCCACAAACAGCGCCCGGTCCGGCTACGACGAACTCCGCCGCCCCGTAAACCTGCGCCACACCAGGTCCGACGGCTCCTTGATCGCCGGATTCGACTACTCGTACGACAGAGAGCACAACCGCCTGTCGGAAACCAAAACCCACGACCCCGCCAATAGCGAACTCTCTGAGTACGACTCCGCGTACCGGTTAACAAATTTCGACCGACCTGCGACCGGGGCTGTAGCCCCGCTGGACAGTTCCTGGGACCTGGACGGCGCGGGCAACTGGGACAGAGTGGACACTGAGACGCGGGAGCACTCATCTGTCAACGAGATAATCTCGTTCTCCGACGGCGCGACCACGGCAGTTCTTTCCGACAACAACGGAAACGTCATCAACGACGGCACCTTCGCCTACGCATACGACTACCAGAACAGGCTGCGAACCGTCACACGCGCCAGCAACTCCGTTCTCATCGCCACGTACTCGTACGACGGTGCAGGACGGCGCATCAGGAAAGTTGTCCACACCGGCACAGGCGCTGGCACGACCGACTACTACTACGACAACTGGAACGTGATCGAAGAGAGAGACGCTGCCAACGCCCTGGCACAGCAGTACGTCTACGGCATGTACATAGATGAGCCGCTGGTCATAGACCGGAACCTGGACGGGGACAGCCTGGCGACGGGCGGCGGCGACAGCAGGCTTTACTACCACCAGAACGCCAGCTACTCCGTCTACGCGCTCACCGACGAACTGGGCCAGACCGCCGAGGGTTATCTCTACGATGCGTACGGACGCCAGACCGTGCTGACGCCCGGCAGCGGGACCACGGTGAAGTTTGATGGGTCGGATGTGATCACGTCAGCCGGCTCGTCAGCGCTCGGAAACCCGTACCTGTTCACCGGGAGGAGGCTGGACGCTGAGTCCGGGCTCTACTACTACCGGATGCGAATGCTCGACGCCGACCTTGGCCGGTTCATACAACGCGACCCCATCGGCGGCTGGACCGACGCCCTGAATCTCGGCAACTCGTACACATTTGTCGGCAACAACACAGGCAAATACCTCGATCCCACCGGACTGTGGTCTCCGCCATCCGGGTGGGAGATTGCCCAGGGCGCAACAGACTTCCTGCGTGGAATGGGAGACACCATCACGTTCGGCGGCACAAAGTGGGTGCGAGAGAAGATTCACGGCAAAAAAGGCAAGGTGATCAACAAGACCGCGTACAAGGGCGGAGAGGTGGCCGGCACTGTGCTCGAATGCGCCGGTGGCGGGGCCGGTGTGGTCAAAGTGGTCTGCAAAGTGGCAGCCAAGAAGGCCGCCAAAGCAGCCGCGAAAAAGGCCGCGAAAAAGGGCCTCAGGAAGTTTGTGAAGCCCAAGAAGGTGCCGTTGCTGAAGAAGCTCAAGAAGGCAGTCAAAGAGGGGGCAGACCGGGCGAGAGCCAAGAAGTTCAACAAGAAGTACGGCGAAGGCGGCATCTGCACACCGGGAACCAAGGCCAAGAAGGGATTCAGGAGTAAAGTGACCGAGCTTGAATCTGGAACGGGCACCGCGCCCTGGCCAGGACCGGTTTCTCCGTGATGCAAACCAAGATCATGAAATGCTTCGAGGGTGCTGTTAAGTGCGATTCCGCGTCCATATAAAGAGGCGATTGGTCGTCCTGGCTGGCCTGGCAGCGCTGTTGCTGCTGGTCGGAATTTCCGCGCTCGATACGCGATATGCAGGCCAAACAGCCCTGGCTCAAACCGGCCCCACCATCACTGTGCGCGATGCGAACCTCTCTATCGCACCCGGAGAGACCGGAACGGTCGAAGTCGTCGCCACAGGCGCAAGTTCACTCGCCGGCATCCAACTTGTACTGAACTACGATTCGACGGTTCTGAGCACATCTCAAAATGACGTCACACAGGGCGCTCTTCCTGCAGGTGTGCTGTTCATCGCCAACGTCAACGACGCCAGCGGAACGGTCAGCATAGTAGTAGCAGGGGCGTCCGCATTTGGCACCAGCGAAGTGGTCCTCGGGTCCATCAAATTCACTGCGGTGGGCTCACTGAGCCAGTCTTCGGAGCTCGACTTCACAGGTCTGGTTGCGAGCGATGAACGCTCGAGCGCGCTTTCTGCAAGCGCAACCAGCGGCAAGATAACGATCGGTACCGCTGCCCCGACGCAGGTACCCGCCACCCCCACATCAACCCGCCCGGTACCTGCCACAGCCACCGCAGTCAGCCCAACCGCGACATCGCCGCTGCCGACGAGCACGGCACCCGCAGCCCCGGCCACCGCAACGACCGTCCCTGCGCCGGTCCCGACATCGACCGTAGCTGTTCCAAGCGCAACGTCACCTCCACCGCAGCCCACCTCAACGCCCCCGCCGGACAACAGCAGCAACGGTGACTCATGTAATGCGCCTCTGCATTCCGGAGACGGGCCGCTAACGGTCGGCGGCGGTTTTGTGCTCACGTCGCTGTTTCTCGTCGGCCTCCTGTTACGAAGGGGCCTGCAGCGGTCACCGGGTCGCCAATCTCAGTCGTCCCAGGCTCCGAAACCGACTCGCCCAGGGAACAAAGACGAGTAATTTGGGCGTCGGCCCCCGTCACCAGCGAGACGAGACAAATCTGTCGATCACCTGTCTGGGAGTTGTGGCGCGCATGCTCACATATTCTGAGCGGCAACGGGCTTCTATGAAGATGCCATGAGTAGAGGTTGCAGGGCCCAGTACGCAACCGGATTCCCGGCAGGGATTGCCGCCTCTGCTTCGACGACACATCGGTGAGTCTTATTCCGCAGAGTCACGAACAGATTGTGTTCTCTCAAGAGGCAGAACTCGACTGCAGGACCACCACTCAACACCTGCCTCTGCTCTAACAGTCCGACGTCAGATCCTTGAGCAGCGAACCACTAACGGTTCCGGTTGAATCGACCGATGCGCTGTGATCGTCGAAAGAAAAGACCCACTCCCCACTAACTGACCGTGCCAGGGCGCTATCGACGATTCTGAGGGCGCTGGACAACTCGACAGATATCCCCAGAGAGCCTGAGCATCCGGACATGACAGCCGCCTCAAACGTCGAGCGCGCCGCAGACTCGGTGAACTCATCCTGTGGGTAGGTCGTTCCGGTCGCAATCTCGCTCTTGCCGGAACAGGCAAATGTGGCGAGCACGAAAACAGCCAGCATGGCCGACACGAGAGTGGCCCGTCTCCGGTAGCGAACTGGGATTCGGATCATCGCGCTTTCTCCGATTCCGACAGCGACAAAACCACAAAGTGAACTGTCGCACCGCGGTCACATAACCACCCGGTGATCAAACCACGAGTATACCCACCACCGGACCAAAACCTACCGCCCGGGTTCGAGTTGGCGACTTCTTTCCTGCCTTCTCAACGGAGGAACGGCCCGCCCTCGCCGCGGGCGGGTCGTACTGTCATTCCGAACTCGATTCGGAATCTCCCTCAGACTGGTTTCAGGGAGATGCTGAATCAAGTTCAGCATGACAAATCAGCCAACCCCTTCGTCCCGAGTTAGAACGAAGGACACGGGGAGGATGAGGCAACGCACCTGAACCGCTCTCTGCACCAGCAAACACCACCGCCGCCGCACCGCTATTGCCGGAATCCACCAAAAACCCGGCCTGCCGCCTCTCCCCTACTCTCCCGGCACGACAATCTCGCCTGCCAGGTACTCGTTCACCCTTCCCGCCACCATCACCCTCTCGCCCCGATCCTCGCACTCCAGCCATCCGCCACGCCGCGAAACCTGCCTCGACGCCAGCTCCCGTTTGCCCAGCCTCGCTGACCAGTACGGCGCAAGCCATCCGTGCGCAGAGCCAGTGACCGGATCCTCATCAATGCCCGAACCCGGCGCAAAGTACCTGCTCATAAAATCGGTCTCGCCATCCATCGCCGGAGCCGTCACGCTCACCCATCTCAGGCCAGACGCCAGCATCTTCGCAAAATCCGGCTCCAGCTCCGCCACCTGCCGCTCTTCATCAAAAACAGCGACCGGCAGCCCCGCATCCAACACTTCTAAAGGCCGTGCCCCCAGGACCATCTCCAGCCTGTCCGCTAACTCCGCATCATCCACCGCAACCGGCCTCTTCGCAGGCAAATCCAACGCCAGCAGCTCACCCCGACGCTCCACATGCAACTGGCCGCTCCGAGTGTGAAACGTCGCCCGCTGCCCTGCACCACCCAGCACATTCAGCACGATATGCCCCGACGCCAGAGTCGCGTGCCCGCACAGATCCACCTCAACCGTCGGCGTGAACCAGCGCAGATCGAAATCGCCGTCTTGGCGCGCCACGAAGAACGCCGTCTCAGAGAGATTGTTCTCCGCCGCAATTCCCTGCATCACGGCATCAGCCAGCCAGCTCTCAAGCGGGCACACAGCAGCCGGATTGCCAGTGAACGGACCCCTCGCAAACGCACTCACCTGGTAGATCGGAATTTTCGTGGACACCACAGCGCTCACCAGATCTGAAGCTCGCTGGCCATGTCACTCCACTCCGGATTCACCGACGCGATCAGAGTCAATTTCTTCTCTCGGCGCCAGCCCTTGATCTGTCGCTCCCTGTCCAACGCCGTTTGAGCGTTATCGAATCGTTCGAACCAGATCAGCCGGTCCATCCGGTACCTCTTTGTGAATCCCGACACCACAGCGGCGCGATGTTGTTCAACGCGCTGCGGCAATTTTGAAGACATGCCCACGTAAAGGGTCTGACTCCGATTGGTGAGGATGTAGGCGCAGTATGTGCACATGTGGCGTGCTGTGCGTGTTGTCGTTCTGAAGTGTGGTCAGGCCGTGAGGTTACAGGAGGAGCGAACTAGCTCACAGCGCCGTGGCACCGGTCAGAGACAGATTGACTCGCCTCGTGTTTCCTGAGCGGAGTGAAACGGAGTCGAAGGATCTCTCGCGCATACGGTCCCCATGTCAAGTTCACTCGCCTCCCACAGTCCCAGTCACATCAAGACAACCGATGTCCTCGGCGAACCACTACAGCACGATCACCTGACCCCAACAGAGACCCTTCGACTTCGCTCAGGGAACACGTCTTCGCCCGGTGCACACTACAATTCCCTCGACCACCTTCACCCAGCAGCAGACAAAAAATGCGAATCGTTCCGGCTCTCAAAAACCGCTACCGAGCCTTCAAGTACATCCTCTTCCAGAGAGAAGAGGACCGCGCAGGCTATGTTCGCAGCCCGTTCGTGAGAACCGCCGCCGAGACTGTGCGCCAGATCAAGCGAGACGACCTGACGCTCATGGCCGCCGGTGTCGCCTACTACGCAATCCTCTCCGTGTTCCCGCTCACCCTGCTCCTGCTGGGCATCCTCAGGCTCTTCGCCGACTCCGCAACCGCCCGCGCCAACCTCGAAAACTTCTTCTCCGTCTATCTGCCAGACTCCATCGGATTCGTCGACCAGATCGCTGACCAGGACGCCGGCTTCAGCAGCCTGCTCGGCGTGCTCGGCCTCATTGGCCTCCTGTGGAGCGGCACCGCCATGCTCTCGGCGCTCAACAAGGCCGTTAACCGCGCATTCGGCATCCATGACGACCGCCCGTTCTACAAAGCGAGACCCCGGAACGTACTGCTCGGCATCGCCGTTATCGCCGCCTTCGCCGCGTCGCTCTTCGGGTCGGCCGCCATCGAATCGGTCTCCCAGTTCAACGTCCCCGTCATCGGTCGCCAAACCTGGGTCCAGGTCTTCGCACGGTTCCTGCCGTTCGGGGTCACCCTGGCCACATTCGTACTGATCTACAAGGTGCTGCCGAACGCCCGCACAAGCTGGAGAAACGTCCTGCCGGCGGCGCTGTTTGCAGCCGTGCTGTTCGATCTGGCGAAGGCCGGGTTCCTGCTGTACCTGAACCGGGTGGCCAGCTTCGAGATCTACGGCGGGATGGCCCTGCTGGTGGTCCTGATGGTCTGGTCCTACTACTCTGCATTCGTAGTCCTGGTCGGCGCCGAGGTAGTCGCCGTAAGAAGGCAGATGGACACCTCAACTGTGGATATCGGGGCGTGAGGCCAACCCCTTCGTCCCGAGTCAGAACGAGGGACCCGGGGTGGATGAGGCAACTCACCGGGACTGCTCTCTGCATCAGCAAATACCCGCCAACCCATTCGTCCCGAGTCACGGGTACCCGCGGTCGGGATGACGCCAAACGCTGAACCACCGCCGATCACGGCTCTCGTCGTTGCAAAATGTCCCTTAAAGCGATCGCTGTCGCAAATGCGTGCCCGCCAATGGCCGCTCCGATAAAGGTCCACATAACTCGCGCCGACCCGGATATTCCGATGCCCGAGTACTCGGCAGGGAACGCCTCACTGAGAGCGAATCGGCCAACCACGGCTCCGCCAAGGGCACCGAGAATTGAGAGCGACAGGTCCCACCTGCGGTCCGTTTCTGCTTCGAGCAAAACTATGCCGATGGTCCACCTGACCACCGGAGGCCCAATGCTCATACCGATGATTACGTTGATGTCCCACGCCGGATCGTTCGTGGCATAGAACGAGACGACGATGATGTTTCCGGTGATCCACAGCGCCCACGAAAGCACGCTCGACAGAAATATGGTGAAGCTCAGCTGGGCCAGGTGCGCGCCGACGCGGAACGGATCATAAATCACCATCAGCCCGCCAACCAGCAACACAACCAGGCCCAGAACAACGGGCAGTATTATCGGAAGAGTCATTGGCTAGCCTGAAGCCGGGCTGTGATTTCTCCCACCCTGATAAGGAGGGAGTTAGAGTGTGAGTTGTCGTGACCGCGGAGACGCGATGGGGCGCAGCAAGCAGCACCCGTACCAGAACGCACGACTAATCCCCTACCCCTCACCCTTCTCCTTCTTCCAGCGCTCAAAATCTGCGTTCATCTCATCTGAAAACTCGCGGTCGACCTCGCCCGGCGTGTAGACACCCTCTCGAATGCGCTGCTGGCCGAACGCGTCCTTCAGCCTGATCTGCTCTGACCTCGTCACAACCTCCTCGGCAAGATGCGGAGGAATGAAGATCAGGCCCTCGACAGTCCCGAGCACAACGTCGCCCGGCACGCACGTCGCCTCGCCAATGCGCGTCACGCCGTTGATCTCAGTCATCGAAACATCGAGAATCGCCGACGGATCATAGCCGCGCACGAAGGCGTTGAAGTCGTCCAGCTCCATCATCCGCTGCACATCCCGCACGCCGCCGTCCACAACCAGCCCGCGGTGCGTATTCTGCTGAATCGCAGTCGCAAGGTTGTCGCCCGCAAACGTGCCGTCCTTCACCTTGCCGAACAGATCGACGACCAGCACATCGCCCTCTGCCAGCTCGTCGATCACCCACGAGTTCTGAAATCCCACTCGACCGTCCGACTCGCCCTGCCTGTCGATCGAGTCGTGCACGTCCGGCCTCCGAGGCACCCAGCTGCAGGTGACGGCGCGGCCAACCAGGATCTTGTCCGGGTGCAGTGCGGTCCATTCGCCAGTGAACTGAAAGTTATACCCGGCGCGCTTGCACACCCCCCACGCCTCCTCGGTCGTCACCTTCTCCATGCGCTCCAGGATGTCGTCAGCCACCAGCGGCCGCCCGGCAGCATCCCGCTCCCCCTTCCATTCCGAAGTAATCGCAAGGATATTGTCTCTACTGGTGAGTTGCATATTTTCTCTCTTTTGAGATTGGTTTCGCGTTGTGATTAGGTTGATTTGATCGGATTCGATGACCGACGAAGATGTAAGAGCGCCGCCGAGGATACATGGATGACGAGACAGAAAGCTGGCGCCACGCCATAACTTCGTCCCGAAACAGAGTGAGGGACCCGGGGCGGGGCGGCGACCAACCAGAACCACTCTCTCTGAATCAGCGAACACCAGCCAACCCTTCGTCCCGAAACAGAGTGAGGGACCCGGGGTGGATGAGGCAACGCACCGTCGCCCTGTCGTTCAGGTCAGGAGCTGTGTTGAAAGGTCCTCCCAAAGCGGATTCACCGATGCAATCAGTGCATCCTTCTTCTCCCTACGCCAGCTCTTTATCTGCCGCTCCCTCGTAAACGCAGCTTCGGCAGACGCTGCCGTTTCCACATACACCAGCCGGTTCGTTCGGTACATACGCGCAAAGCCAGCAACTGCTCTCGAGGCATGCTGCTCAAGGCGCCGCACAAGGTTGTTTGTCGAACCGGTGTAGATGGTCCCGCGATAGCTCGCAAGGATGTAGATGTAATGACTCACAGCCGGAGAGTACAGGTTGACTCCGGCAACGCATTCCCCGGTGTCACAACCTTGTGCGTGGCACACAGCCGACCGTGCGTCGCCCCACCGCCCCGGGTCCCTCACTCTGTTTCGGGACGAAGGATGCGCACTCTCCTCGATCCCCCAACCAGCCTTCCGCCTCAACTCCGCAATCCATCAGCCGCCAACTAAGTCGGCGAAAATCCCCCTACCCTTCCAGCAGCCCGCACTCCACGAACGCCGTGTTTCCTGAGCGAAGTAAAACGAAGTCGAAGGATCTCTCGAGCAGGTACTTGACCTGTCAAGATCACTCGTCTCCTGCAGCACCAGTCACATCAAGACAAGCTGACTCCATTGCAGACCACCGTGACAGGATTGCCCGACTCCAAACAGAGACCCTTCGACTCCGTTTCACTCCGCTCAGGGCACACCCCACATCCCTCTACCCCTCCAGCAGCCCGCACTCAACGAACGCTTCCCGCAACTCCGCCTCTTGCTCAGCGGTCAGCGGCAGCGTCGGCTTGCGCGGCACCGTCGCCTCGTAACCCAGCATATTCAGGCCCGCCTTCAGCGTCGCCGTGCCCCACGACATCCCCAGGAAATCGGCGTGCGTCATCGACTGTTGAATCCTGTTCGCCTCCTCGAACTTACCGTCCATCGAAAGCTCCAGCACCCGCTTCACCAGACCCGGCCCCCAGTTGGCGAAAAACATGCAGCCGCCGTTGGCCCCGAACAGGCCGCCTGGCAGCACGATGCTCCCGTTGCAGGTCCACAGCTTCACGCCCGGTGCGATGAAGTGCGGAATGCGGGCCTCCCAGCGATAGTTGAGCGAGATGATGTATGCGAACACGTTGTCCATCGCGGTGATCTCGCCGACCTGCTGCGGCGTGGCATCCGGCTCGAGGCTCGATCTCGGCTGATGAATAACCACGACCGGCACCGGGCTGCCCTTCGTCACCTCTTCGTAGTACTCGACCGGACCTCGGCTGGCTCGCCCGCCCCGTGCGGCTCCCGGAATCCGCACCCGCACCATATCCGCGCCCGCCTCCGCGTACAGGTTCGAAAGGCGCACCGCCTCTGTCGGCGACGGCGAGTCGATGCCCGCGATGACGAATTTTTCTCCGTTGTGCGCCTGCGCGACGGTCTTGACCGAGGCCAGCTTGTCGGCCTCGCCGAAGTGCAACTCCTCACCGCCGTATGTGACGACAACAAATCCTGAAAGCTCCGTGTCGAGCCAGCGCTCAATGTTGCGCGCCAGCTTGTCGTGGTCGAGCGAGTCGTCTGCGCGCAGCGGCATTGGAGTGGGTGCGACGACGATCGGGTCGGTGTCTGGCACTGGCATATCTGGTGTCCTGTTCGTATCTCGATAGCGGGAATCCGGCCTGGCCGAAAGGCGCAGACGCGGCGCTCAGCAGAGGTTGTTGGGAGCAGCATTCTACGCGGTATTTCACCTACTCGGAAAGCGCAACATGCGTATGACGCATGTAAGGCGATGGTCCGGCAATTCACGGTTCCCTGGAATGACGGTGGACGCATGAAACTTGCCCGAATTTCCTACGTTCACAGCAGTTGACATGGGTGACAAAAAGGGTTGACCAGAGCAACGTTTAGAAGTCGATGCCGCTCACTATGACCTTATCTCCTGCCAACTGCCGGAATACAAGCAATTGACGAAGCCCGAACGCAACATCCGTGCCGTCGAACTGTGGCTCCAGAGCAACAGCTGGCGGACCATCGCGTCTCGGCTCTCTGCCGAGGGTTTTGGCGCCGTCAGCCACCAGTATGTCGCCCGAATAGTCAAGCGAGAACTCACACGAGCCTGGAGGGGGGCGGCGTACTCGGGCATGAACCCGGCCGTAGACTCGGCCGTGATCTCGGGCGGGAGCTCGGGCCTACGCCCGTTCAGCCTGCATGCGCGTCTCTCGCATGCACCGGCACAGGCGCACGCTCCGGAAGCCACCGCGCTACAACAGGCGCCAGCACCTGCCGTTACAGACGCGCGCGAAAAACCCGAGACGACAACCACTGAAATAATTGTCGAATCCTTTTTCAACGCGCGTCATTTCGTGACAATGAATGGCAGCACGGGTGTGCCGCACAACCACTCATACCGCGCGCAACTGGTGGCGACAGGCGCTATCGATTCGGCTAACGGAATTATCATTGGCTTTGCTGAAGCACAGGCGATTCTTGACGGCGTCCTGGCTCAATTTGGCGAAGAGTTACTTAACAGGCTTGAACTATTTTCTGAAGGGCAACCAACCGCCGAAAAACTGGCTTTGACCATTGTCGATCTGGTTAAAAATCAGCTTGCAGCGGCGGGGGTGAGGGTCGCCAGCGTCACACTGTGGGAGAGCCCGACTAAGGGCGTGACGGTGACTCCGAACCCTGCCAACACCGGTCTCCAACCGGAGATAACCGAAGCGGGCGACCAGCCATTCATCTCATCGTGAATTGGTAGTCAACAACACTCCGCGGAATCCACGTCGTCCTGAGCCGGGGAATCCGCTTACGGGTCCAGGGTGTCATCCCGACCCGGTGTACCCGCTTGCGCGGATGCCCGTTTGCGGGCGAGGGAGCTCACCGATCTTGAACGGTCGCCTGAGAGATTCTGAATCAAGTTCAGAATGACAATCCGCAAGCACCTTCGTCCCGAGCCACGGGTGCCCGCTTGCGGGCGCGGGACCCGGGGTGGATGAGGCAACGCACCAGAACCGCTCTCTGCATCAGCGGAAACCATCGCCGTAGCACCGTTCAAGTAGGAAAGACTACGCGACCGCGCCCGACCTCTTACTCAGGTGCCACTAACCGCCGGATTGAGACTTCACTGAAGCGGAACTCAACAACCCCGGCAGCTCGCGTATATCCGCAATCTCCGCATCCGCCACCTCGTCGGAACTAGTCGGCTCCTCATCCGCATAGATGCCCTGGCGTATTCGTACCGTCCTCATCCCGACCGAGTTAGCCCCGCAGATGTCCTTCGTGATGCGGTCACCCACCATCAAAGCCTGCTCCGGGCCGCACCCGGCACGTTCCAGCGCGGCTTGAAAAATTAGCGGATCAGGCTTCTTAATCCCGGCATCGGTCGAGCCGACGACTACGTCGAAGTAGGGCGACATCCCCTGTTCCGCCACGAACTTTTCGAACCCGGTCACGTGGTTGTTCGAGATGATTCCCAGCCGATGCGTTTGGCTGAGGGACTTGATCACGTCTATCGCGCCGTCGAACCACGGCTGAGGGAAGCTGGCATCAACGGCTTTCTCTGCACCGGCGATGTGTTGCGCAGGGACGGCAAACTCCTCGAGCGCCTGCCGCAGCCCGACTGTCTCGTATAGTCGTTCAAGCTCGATCAGCCGTTCGTAGAGCTTCGACTCGTCAACTGCCACACTGCGCTGCCGAAGGTAGCTCACGCAGATCTGCGCTATGCCGCGGTAGATCGCAAGCTCATCCTTGAGCGTTCCGCCCCAGTCGAAAAAGATCCATCTGACGTCCGGGAACTTTTCTCTGGTCAAGTGTCCCTCGCTTCAAGGCGCAGTCGAGCCTCAGTGACACGCGCTGTATGCAGCAGACACCGGATTCTACCTCGCAGCACCCGCCTCTTCTGGCGCGAAGTACCTGCGCTCCGACTCGTCAATCCGCACATCGTTCGCACTCATGTCCCGACGCCGCATCAGGCCGTTGTCAGCAAACTCCCAGTGCTCGTTGCCATGCGTGCGGAACCACTGCCCTGCCGCATCGTGCCACTCGTACTCGAACCGCACCGAGATCTTGTTGCCCGTGAACGCCCACAACTCCTTCATCAGCCGGTAATCAAGCTCCTTCTGCCACTTGCGAGTCAAAAACTCCCTGATCGCATCGCGGCCGACGAAGAACTCGTCCCGGTTTCGCCACTCCGAATCCGGCGTGTAGGCCAGCGAAACCCGCTCAGGATCTCGACTGTTCCAGGCGTCCTCAGCCGCCTGCACCTTCTTCTTCGCCGTCTCAAGCGTGAACGGCGGCAAAGGCGGTTTCATCTCCTGCGTCATATTCCTGTCCCCTCTGTTCGCATTTTCGTTCGATTTATCAGCAACCATTCGCCAAATGTTCGATGCCGCAACCCTCAAGCTCGATTTCCTGCAACCAATTACTGATCCAGCAGAGTACAATCCCGCCACTTCAATGCCTGTAACGGAATCGGAGACCCAAAATGACCCTCGCCCAGGAACAAGGCAACCAACTGGCCGCAAATCACTGCCCTGACTGCGGCAATGACGAATCAACACCCGGCTACTTCTGTCAAAACTGTGCGCATCTGAAACACACCGCCCCAAACGTCAAAGCCGCCACATTCGGGCGCAGACTCGGAGCCGTTGTTCTCGATATCGTGCTCGTTCCATTGACCCTGTTCATCGGCTATCTCATCTGGTGGCTCATCGTCCTGGCGAACGGTCAAACGCCAGGCAAGCAGCTGCTGGGCATTCGCGCCGTCAAGGTGACGGGGGAACCTATGGGCTGGGGACTGACGTTCGTGCGGGAGTTCTTTATCAAGGGCATCGTGATCGGCTTCCTCTCAGGCATCACGGGCGGAATCCTGTACGCAGTGAACTACCTGCTTCCTCTGTTCGACACCGACAACCAGACGCTTCACGACAAGATGATTTCGAGCGTGGTGATCAAAGACGCCCGATAGCCAGCAGATGAATTAGTTGGCGACGTCACGTGAACACTCATCCGCACTGACCAGCGTCAGCAGCGCGAAGAAAAAAACAATCCCTGTCGCTCAGTACCTCTACAAACCATCCGCACTGACCAGCGCAAACGATGCAACAAAATACAAAACTCGGCTACTCCACATACGCCCTCTCGATGGTCGACCCGTTCGACGCGCTGCCGAAGATCAGGGACACCGGCTATGAGGCTATCGAGATCGCAATGGGCGATATGTGGCCAACCGCGCCGGACAAGTTCGACACCTCACAGCAGGACAAGCTGGCGGCGTTGTCGAAAAGCCTCGGCTTCCCATCGCCAATACTCTTCGGCCTCATCGACGTCTGCGCGCTGGACGCCGAGATGGACAAGACGCTGGCCAAGCTGAACATGGCGAACCGCCTGCACTACGATGACACACCACTCCTCATCACGACGACATCGGGCCACTCAGCGCCCGCGTGGGACACCGGCAAGGAGCAGATCCGCGACGCCTTTCTGCGGCTCGCCGATCTCGCAGCCGAGCACAACGCAATCATTGCAATAGAGGCGCACGCAGGGACCGACTTCGAAACGCCAGAGAAGGCCGTTTGGATGATGGAGCAGACAAAGCATCCGAACCTGACGCTCGACCTCGACATCTCGCACTTCTACGTCGAGGGGGCCGAGGTCGCCCACAGCGTCGCGGCCTGTGCGCCGTACTCGTCGATGGTCCACATCAAGGACGGCGAGAAGGTGGACGGTAAGGTCCAGTACTGCCTGACCGGCGCCGGGACCATAGACATCCCGCTCTTCCTGCGCTCACTCCAGCAAAACGGCCTGGGCGACCTGCCAGTCTTCGCAGAGATCAGCGTGCAGCAGTCCAAAGAGCCGGACTACGACCCGTGGGCAGTAGCAAAATTCTGCTACGACGCGCTGAGTGAGGCGGAGAAACTGGTCTAGACGGAAGCCGTATTCTCCCTCCCTGACAGGGAGGGAGAACATGCCCGACCCCACC
>JAJCYY010000105.1 GCA_029262735.1 Chloroflexota bacterium
CCAGATTATCGACGGAACGCTGCGTGACTACGACTTCGAGGTGTCCGACGACGGGACAACGGCCCTGGCCGAGATGCGGATCTTCTCCGACCACGAAGATGACATATTTACGCTGCTACACGTCGCGGAAGACTTTACTGAAGGTGAGTTCGAGTTCTTCCTGGTCGGCAATGCCAGCGTGAACGCGACGTTCAGCGAGCTTGCTGAGAGCGATCTGCTCACGGGCGAGTCGATCGGCATTGGAGTGGCGATCATCATCCTTGCGCTGGTGTTTGGTGCGGTGATCGCAGCGTTCATCCCAATCCTCCTGGCAATCGTCGCGGTCTTCACCGCTATCGGCCTGACCGGAATCATTGGGCAGTTCACTGAGCTGAACGAGTTCGTGCCGAACATCATCACCATGATGGGTCTCGCTGTTGGCATCGACTACTCGCTGTTCGTCCTGTCCCGCTACCGTGAGGAGCGCGGGAAGGGCTTGGATAAACAGGCGGCCATCGAAGCTTCAAGCGCGACTGCTGGCCGAGCCGTCGTGTTCAGTGGATTCACGGTGGTGCTGGCTCTGCTCGGTATGTTGATCATCCCTGAGCGCACCTTCCAGGCGTTCGGGATTGGCGCGATCACCGTGGTGTTTGTAGCTGTTTTTGCGAGCGTGACGTTGCTCCCGGCGATCGTCGGGATCCTTGGTGACCGCGTGAACAATGTGCGGGCACCGTTGCTGCTGACTCTCGGAATTTTCATCATCGGCATGGTGATAGTCGCGGCCACCGTAGGTCTCGGCCCGATTGTGCTGTTACTTGCTTTAGGGGTGATGGCGCTGCTCTCGCTTCTCGCGTTCATCCGACTGCGCAGCGGTGGAAGGTGGGGTTTCGGGCTCGGTGAGTCGAAGCCGTACGACCCGGAGTCACAGGGCGGGATCTGGAACACGATCACTGTCAACGTCATGAAGCGGCCTTATGTTGCGATGACGGCGGCGACGGCGTTCCTGTTGGTGCTTGCATTCTTCTTCTTGCAGCTTGAGAAGGGCACGAGCGGCATCTCGGTCCTGCCGGATGAGGAGCCAATCAAGCAGGCGTTCGAAAAGCTGGATGACAAGTTCGGCTTCGGCTCTGATGCTCCGGCTTTCGTGGCTATCGACGGCGACGTCGACTCACCACAGATCGCCGCTGCGATTACCCGGCTTGAAGGCTTGATCGCAAACGACCCCGGCCTGAATGAGCCGGAGGTCCGAATTGAACCCACGGTAAATCTTGCCCGCATCCGGGCCACCGTCCCGGGCGATCCGGTCAACCAGTCGGCTCTCGAGACCATCCGTCGGCTGCGCGGCAATCTCATTCCGCAGGCGTTCGAGGGTGTTCCTGCAGGCTCCTACCAGGCACTGGTCGGTGGTGATACTGCTGAGATCGTGGACTCGGTTAAGATCACGGACGAGTACCTGCCGATCGTGTTCCTTGCAGTCCTCGGCCTCAGCTTCATTCTGTTGCTGTTCGCCTTCCGATCAATCACTGTGTCGATCGCGTCGATCCTCATGAACCTGCTGTCGGTTGGCGCCGCTTACGGGCTGGTCGTGCTGGTGTTCCAGAAGGGCTTCCTGATCGACGTCTTCGGCTTCGAGCGGGTGGATCAGGTGGAGTTCTGGCTGCCGCTGTTTATGTTCAGCATCCTGTTCGGGCTTTCGATGGACTATCACGTCTTCATGCTGAGCAGGATCAAGGAGCGGTTCGACGAGACGGGCGACGCTCATGAGTCTGTGGCGTTCGGCCTGCGAACAACCGCGAGCATCATCACCGGAGCCGCTTTGATCATGGTTGCGGTGTTCGGTGGCTTCGCGCTAGGTGACATTGCGTTCTTCCAGTCGATGGGCTTCGGTCTCGGCGCTGCGGTGCTCCTGGACGCGACGATCGTGCGGTCACTGCTTGTGCCCAGCATTATGCGCATCCTGGGCAAGCACGCCTGGTACTTCCCGTCGTGGATGGAGTGGCTGCCGAACATCTCGATCGAGGGGAAACCGCCGGTAGCCGCGCCAACGCTCGTGGAGAGCGTGCCTTCAGGTGGCGCTACATCGAGCGACGACGAGTAGTGGCGAGGCGGTTGGCGGATTAGCTTCGAGCTGACGCTTTCCTGGAGCAGGTAAACTGGTTCGGTAATGACAAGTTCTGAACAGGCTGCTTTCGTCTGCACGGTGTGTGCCCGCGTGTTGGCGGAGTCGCACGTGCCGCCAACCGCGCCGCACTGCTCAAGTTGCGGTGCTGCGACAAAGCCCAATGCTGTGATGGCGGCGAAGGCCGGGGGCGTGCGGTGTCTGCACTGCGACCACACCGAGCCTGCATACTCGAATGATAGGTGCCCTAACTGCGACACGACTTACGGGTCGTTTGCGGCGCGTGAGGCGAAAGCGTAGCGACTCGTCCTGATTCCGTCTCCGTCACCGGCTGAAATAGCCGAGTCTTCGCAGAATGTCGCCGGTCATCAGGTATGCGCCGCAGTGGAAGCCAATCACGGAGAGACCGGTGCCCTGCGGCAGGTAGCCCGCCGGATAGAGCCCCGGAATATCGACCGACTCAAATGTCGCCTGGTCCGTCTGCATCTGCATCACTTGGAACCTGAAGTTGTCCCGCTTAGGCACCATGCTCAGAGCCGAAAAGCCCTGCAGAATGCCGTAGTCTGGCTCTCCGCCGATCTCAACGACCACATGGTCAACGTTCAGCGTCACGTCGCCCTCCGGCGTGCCAATGACAACGTCGCCGCCGGAGTGGAACTCTTTCGCCTCCGAGCCGTAGAGCAGGCCCAGTTGCTGCTGGTCGCCGCTCAGGATTTCGGCCAGCCTGCGGTAGTACGGCAGGTGTTGTGACTCATTTATCAGCTTCAGGTGCGGCTCTGGCTCCTGGCGCATTACATAGACGACGGTCTTTCCGGTGTCGTGGCACTCCGTCGCCGCCCAGTCTGCCGAGCGACCGCCACCGATCACCATCACACGGTCGCCGGGCAGGTCGTCCGCGTGGTGGTAGTTGTACTGAATATAGGGCTGATCACTGCCGATTGCAGTCAAGTGCCGCGGTGAGGACTTTGGGCCGACGGCGAAAACGAGATAGTCGCAGCTGTACCACTGGCGGCCGGAATCGGTCTCGGCCTCGACAAGAAACCGTGACCCGGCGTCTTCGGAGAGCGGTCTTATTGACGTGACTTCCGTACCGGTCTGGATGTGCTGGCTAAGGCCTAGCTTTTCAACGAGAGCGTGGTAGTAGGGAACGAGGTCGTCCCTGTGGATGAGCTCGTCAATATCACGTCTACGGCCTGTGTCGGCGTAGAACTGCAGCATCGGGTATGGCGCAAGCTCCATCCAGTGCGCAGGGCCGAGCGTGAGCTGCTCACGCGGGACGCTGTTCCAGAGGCCGCCGGGCTTTTCGAGCGACAACAACTTCCAGTCGACACGCGGCTTTTTGCTAAAACCGAGCGTCCAGTCTTCGAGCGGCTGCGCTTCCTGCGTCGGATGGTGCCGCATTCGGTAGAACTCGATCGGGCGCAGCCCGGCTTTCATGACGCGGTGCTGGTCGAGTTCCAACGGGCAGTCGAGGAACTGCTCAGCAAGCTGCTGCACTTCGGAAGCGGGAAACTGGAAGTCGCCCATGAAGTGCGGGTGCCAGCCTTCTAGCACGGCCGCTGCGCCGAGCCCGCCGGGACCTCCGCCAACAACGATGACGTCGTGGTGGGAGATTGAATCGGCTGCACCCTGCGTCAAGCGCTCAACACTCCGCACTCAGGAGTATGCTTCCGCATGTTCTGGCCGGGCTGAGACCGATTGAAATTGCAGGTAACTCGATTGCGATAGCCCTGCTCCGGCAGGCGTTGGAAACGGGGCACACGGAGAAAACGCAAAATGGTAAAAGCACCGATCATCACGAAGATTGAGCTGACGGAGTTCGAGTATACGCTCAACAATATCGCCGCTGAGGGCACGATCAGCATCCCCGTCTACTGCGGCGGCTCGAACCTCCAGAGCCGTGCGCGCATAGTGCGGATCTTCACCGACCACGGCGTGAGCGGCGAATATCTCGGTGGCAGCGCGACGGAGCATTCGGCCATAGGAATGTTCTCCAACGCTGCGCTGGGCCAGAGCGCGTTCGCCAGGGAGCGGATCTACAACGATGCCAAGCAGGCGCTTCGGCAGCACGCACGAATGGGCATGTCTCAGGTCGATATGGCGCTGTGGGACCTGGCCGGAAAGTTCTTCGATGCGCCGGTCTATCAACTACTCGGCGAGCACCGGACGACGATGCCCGCATACGCCAGTACGTACTGCGGCGACAGGGAGTCGGACGGATTGGCTACGGCTGAGCACTATGCCGATTTCGCAGAGCAGTGCCTTGAGATGGGTTACAAGGCGTTCAAGATTCACCCGTGGCAGGACGCGCCGATCGATGAGCATATCCGGCTTGTCGAGGCTGTTGGAGAGCGCGTTGGCGGTAAGATGGACCTGATGTTGGACCCGTTTTGCGCCATCCAGACGTTCGGTGACGCGGTGAAGCTGGGGCGGGCGTGCGACGCCTACAACTACTACTGGTGGGAAGATCCAATGAAGGACGGCGGCGTCTCTGCGTTTGCACACCGCAAGCTGCGGGAGCTCGTGAAGACGCCGATTCTCCAGCTCGAGCACACCCGCGGACTTGAGCCGCACGTCGATTTCATCGTTGCCGACGGGACAGATTTCGTGCGGATCGACCAGGACTACGATGGCGGGATAACCGGCGTGATGAAGATCGCGCATGCGTCTGAGGGCTTCGGGCTGGATGTTGAGCCACATGGGCCGGGACCGACGCGGCGACACTGCATGGCTGCGATGCGTAACTCGAACTACTACGAGTTGGGGCTGGTTCACCCGAAGGTGGACCCGTTTCACGCGCCCGTGTACCTGAACTACGAGGACCGGCTTGACTCGATTGATGACAACGGCGAGGTGAGCGTGCCGGAGGGTCCGGGCTTTGGCGTTGAGCTCGACTGGGACTACATCGAGAAGCACCAGACCGGTAGGGCGGTGTTTGAGTAGATGGCCGTTTGGGCGGCCAATTGCAGGGATTTTTCGCCGCGTGGACGTGATCGGTAGGCGATAGTCAGGCCAGTATTTATGAGATTCATTCTCATAAATTTCCTGCAGTACCGCCTATTCAGAACGCTATTGACAGCAAACGGTATTCTGGTCAGAGTATTCAAGATCCATAAATCGACTCATCCACAGGTATCTCTGAACCTTGTTATTGATACTGTATCTCATAAATATAGAAAAGTTCCTGAGCCAGTCCGCTCGCCGTTTCCTCAGGTCGGCGATTGCGGCCGCAGTCCTTGCCGTTTTTGTTGCGTGTAGCAGTGGATCCGGCACAGTGGACGGCTCACCGACGCCTGTGCCGTCGCTCAGCGTGGTGACGACAATCTATCCGGTCACGTATTTCGCAGAGCGGATTGGAGGCGAGCGAGTTGAGGTGCGCTCACTGGCTAAGCCGGGTGTCGAGGCGCATGATTTCGAGCCAACTCCGGGCGACATCATCGAGATCACAAAAGCCGATGTTTTGATCTACACCGACCCATCGTTCGAGGGATGGGTCGAAAACGCCGTAGAGAGCGTTGGCGGCGAGTCGCTGACCGTAGTCCGCACGGCGAACCTGGGCGGCGATCCACATGACCATGACGGTATCGACCCGCATGTCTGGCTGGACCCGCTACTGGCGGCTGAGCAGGTTCGGACGATTCAGGCGGCGTTCGTGGTTGCCGATTCAGCGGGCACTGAGCTTTATCGAGACAACGCAAATGCACTGACGGCGGAGTTGTCTGAGCTGGACCGGGGGTTCGCAAGTGCGCTGGATTCCTGTGAACTGGACCACATCGTGGTTTCTCACGAGGCGTACGGCCACCTGGCGGAGCGGTATCGGCTCGTGCAGATCGGGCTTGCCGATCTCTCGGCTGAGTTTGAAACCACTCCTCAACGGATCGCAGACATCATCGAGCAGATGGGTTCGATTGGCGTTGGCCACATCCTGCAGGAGCCGATTTTGAGCGATGACCTGGCAGAGACGGTTGCTGCTGAGACCGGGGCGGATATCCTGCCGCTACATCCGCTGGAGTCGTTGACCGCTGCTGAGCTTGAGAATGGCGACGACTATTTTTCGGTAATGCGAAGGAATCTTGATTCGCTGCGGACGGCGCTGCGATGCGGTTGAAGGTTGGTGTTAGGTCATTCCGAATTAGACTCGAAGCCACATTAAGACGGGTTTACGAGCGATACTGAATCAAGTTCGGCATGACAGTCCGAAAAACACTATGCATGGACCAGGACGAAGGAATGGCGGATTCCGCTGAAGCAGAGAGCGGTTCTGGTAAGTTGCCTCATCCTCCCCGGGTCCCGCGCCCGCAAGCAGGCACCCGCGTTTCGGGACGAAGGGGGGTGATGTGACGGCTTTGCCGTCACCGGCGCAGCAAGCGGCGCTCCTACCAGGGTGATTTCCAGCAGGTCGAGCCGTTCGCATCGCATCAGTCAGGCTTCTGCAGGCATCGAAGAGATCAAGTTGGTGTCGCACTGGCCCGACATTGCCGGGTCAAGCTCCCGGCTTACGGCCCAGTTCGGTTACTTCGGGTGATATCGGACAATTTGGCTCAATCCGGGATCCTGATAAGACATGGTCGATCAAGCGGAAAACATGCCGTCGGTTCTCGCAACCCGCCCGGCTGTCCCGGTCGACAAAGCGGCTGAGGAACCACGCTACGGCGTTGAGCCGGCCAGGTTCCCTCTCGTGGAGGTCGTTAGCTACCTCGCCGCAATCTCCGTGGTGGTTGCTGCGCTGATCGCCATTGCTGCGTGGGTCCGCGACAATCCGGCGAACACGTTCGATACCAGGTGGTTTACGACCATCAGCGAATGGGACGCGCCAGGCGTTGACGTGTTCCTCGATTCCATTTCGGTCCTGACCGACAACTATCCCGCCATGACCATCGGTTTTCTGGCCACTGCATATTTGCTGATCAGCGGAAGGAACAGGGGAGCTGTCGGACTGCTGGTTGCGGGAGTATTCGTCGGCGGACTCTCGCTCGTCGGAGACGGGCTCGGCGATTACGTTGGCCGTAGTCGTCCAGACGATAGTAATGTCAGCTTTCCGAGCGGGCACGCCTTCGGAACAACGCTCTTCTACGGCTTCGCGATCTACCTGGGCGTCAGGTTCAAGCTGCGGCTGAGACTGCTTATCCCGGTGGTTCTCGTGGGTGTCGTGCTGATCGGGGCAACGGGCATCTCGAGGATTCACCAGGACGCTCACTGGCCGACGGATGTTGTCGGTGGCTATCTGCTTGGCTCGGCCGGGCTGATCACGCTGATCTATCTCCAGCGCTGGTCCGACACCATCAGGTGGTTTGCTGCACCAAGGCTCGGCAGAGACATTCCGCTCGCAGCCATGCCGGGAGTCGTTGAGACCGGGTCGTACGCCAACGTGGTGATGCTGGACGCTGACCAGGGAACGGCGATCAAGATCTACGACCCGCCGTTTGTTATCAGGATCCTGTACTGGCTGGCGTTCCAGGCAAAATTCCCGTACGACGCCAACCCGCACGCTCTTAAGGCTTCTCGCTACAGACGCCAGATCGCGGGCTTGCTGACCGAGTACAGGTTCGACAAGAACCTGGTGTCGCCGATCGTTGGGATGGGCTGCATCAGTGGGCGACCGAGCATCATCAGCAAATTTATCGTCGGCGAGGAGGCGCCTGACGACGACGTTGCTCAGGATTTTCTGACAAAGGTCACGGTGCTGTTTGCCGCAGCCGGAATGCCGGTGTGGCAGCTCAACCCGCGCAACCCGCACTCTCACACCAACCTGATCAGGACGGCTGAAGGCGACAACTTCATCGTGGATCTTGAGTCTGCGATCGTCACGCCGTTCCCCGCGAAGGGCCAGATCAGGTCGATGCTGCGCCGTGGCAGCTTCCCTGTGTTCGACGATATCGATTTCCTGCGACTGCGTGCGTTCATCCAGGTCCATGAGGCCGAACTGCGGTTGAAGCTTGGTGAGGGGAGGTTTGTTGAGCTGCGGACTGCTGTGATGGACGGCGAGGCGGCATTCAACTCCTGGCAGGGATCGGAGCTGCGCATCGCTAGCAAGCTCATCAGGTTCACCTACTCGGTTCTCAACTGGAAGCAGTTGTTCGTGCGGTCGAGGCATGCCGTGACGAACGCCGATGTGAAGGCAGAGGAGTTCCTGACGAAGGGGCTTGATCGCTGGATTGAGGAGGGGCGGATCACGGCTGAAGAGGCTGAGGCTTTGAAGACGGAGCTGCGGAGCCATGAGATTCACGAGGTGATGCGGCACCTGGGCGCGCATGTGGCGATAAGTGCTGCCCTGAGGTTCCCGTTTGGCAGCATTGCGCGGCCGCTATGGACGCTGGGGTTCTGGGTGAAGGACCTTTATCGCTATGCCCGGACGGGCAGCACGGCCTGCCTGCGCTTCATCAAAGTCCACAGTCCTGCGGTGCTCCTGCTTTCCGTGATACCGGGATTCGGGGCGTTCGCGTACATGGCGTCGAAGCCGTTGCGCCGTCTGATACTGATCAGGCTGATGTTCGACTCGGTCGGCCGCAAGGTGCCGTTCAAGCTGAACTCGCGCCTTGGTGTGGAGCGGCTGGTGGCGCAGCGGAAGGCCCGGCCGGAAAAGGCGTTGCTTCTCGACAGTGTCGGCGAGGACGATTAGATAAACAGTTCGGCGTCCAGCTGCTGCGCGCGGGTTCGCATCTCGTCGTACTGACTCGAATGCAGCGGAATGCCATTTTCGGAGCGTTCCGCCTCCGCCTCCCATTCAGGATCGCCTGCGACAAGCACCTTCTCCTCGCCCGGTTCTGCCGGTGTTGCGTGGAGTGACTGGATCATCTCGTCCATCATCGACTTGAAGTCATCGAGCGGCCGGAATTTTGAGATATCGACCGCCATCGTCCACGACATATTCTCGCCCGCGTTGAGTTGCGAGCCGAATCCACCGCCCGAGAGCACTCCCGCCAGGATGTCGACCATCACCGCCAGCCCATAACCCTTGTGCGCGCCCTGTTCGCGCGTGTTGCCCAGCGGGTTCTGCGACCAGTGATTCCCTCTATTTTCGGGAGGATCTGTTAGCGGCTGGCCCTCAGCAGTCACGGCCCAGCCTACCGGGATCGGCACACCGAGCCTGCGGGCGAGACCGAGCTTACCGGCGGCTACCGTTGTGGTTGCCATGTCGAGCAGGAACGGATTCTCCTGATCCGCCGGTGCGCCGAAGGCGATCGGATTGGTGCCGAGCCGTGGCGCAGCGCCGAGTGCGGGCCGCATGGCCGGTGAAGCGTTGGTTATCGCCATGCCGATCATGTCTTCCTGGACCGCCATCAGCGGGTAGTAGCCGACCATGCCGATATGGTGTCCGTCGCGGATCGTCGCCATCCCGACGCCGTGCTTTTTCGCCTTTGCGATGGACATTTCCATCCCCTGGTGGGCAGCCACGAATCCGAGGCCGTTGCCGCAGCTCAGGAGCGCAGTTGTATCTGACTCCGAGATAACCTCGACCGTCTGTGGCACGGTGTACTCGCCTGATTCGATGCTCCGCGAATACCGGACGACGTTGCTAACGCCGTGGCTGTCGACCGCCATGAGCGAGGCTTTAGTCAGGATCTTCGCCGTGGTCTCGGCATGATCGGCTGGAGTGCCGACGGCCTGCAGGATGGCCGAGACCTGTTTGTGGAGGTCAGGCGCGGGCACGCGGATGGAGTTTTCGTCTGTGAACTTCAGGAAGTCGAGGGCCATGTGCGGTTACTCCATTTCGGCGAACTTGTGACGCCTCTACAGTACCGCTCCACGGATCATCCCGGCAACTGCGTGCCGATGCCCTGCTCTTTGGCCATCTTGAGCAGCGTGTTGCAGACTGCAAGGTCCTCGAACGCGACACCCTGCGACTCGAACAGTGTCACCTGCTCGGGATTGTCCCGGCCGGAGCGTAATCCTGAAACGATGCGGTCCAGCCGCACCAACTTCTCCCACGAAAAGTGCCCGGAATCCGCAGCACGCATCAGCTCACCGCACTCGATCTTCGCCTGGTCGATATCGTCGGTCGCCACCACATCGCACATCGCAACGGCATGGGTGTCGAGTTCACATCGTGTCCAGGAGTTGCCACCTGCTGCGTTGATGTGCGTTCCCATGTTCAGCATCTCGCCAGTGAGCACAGGTTCTGCGGCGTTCGTGACGGTGATAACGACGTCTGAGTCACCGACTGCGGCCGCGGCCGAATCCGCCGGCTGGACATCGATGCCGAGCCTCTCGGACATACGGTCAGCGTATGCGTTACGTCGCTCCTCAGTGCGGGAATAGACCTTTGCCGACTTGATATCACGGACTGCTGCCACAGCCTCAAGTTGCGTCTCGGCCTGATAGCCGGAGCCGATCACGCCAACGGTCGAGGCGTCTTCGCGGGCCATGTAGCGGGTGGCGATTCCCGATGCGGCGCCGGTCCGGACCTGTCCCATGCGGTTGGCCTCGATGATCGCAAGCAGCCCCTCGCCGCTGGCGCCGTAAAGCATGACGTGGAAGCTTGCTCCGCCAGGGCCTGCGGCGTACGACTTATGGCCCACAATGCCCTCGTTGGGCCACGATGCGCCCATGAGGTTGTAGCTGCCAGTTCCGACGGGACCGAGTGGGAGTCGGCCACGGGGGATGTTTCCGACCACACCTAAGGAGCGCGCCCGGAAGACCTTATCGAGCGAGGCGAGCGCGATCTCCATTGTGAGCAGGCTGCTTACTTCGGCTTCGGTGATGTAGAGGGCCATTTGTTCCTGTCCTGTCAGTTCGATCTGCTGCCGGCTTCTTCGTGGAAACTCCAGACACGGTCGAAGTCTGCCACGGCCGTATCGAGGATTTCGACCACCTCGTTCATTCGGTTGCGCTGAATGCTGTGTAACGCTTCACCGACCGATGCCCGAAGCAATTCTGCCTTTTGACGAAGCTGGGTGAAAGCACCCTGCGGATCGTCTACCGGCTCCCCGGATTCTGTCACCGCTTCAAGAGGAACGTATTCAAGTGCATAGCTTCCGGATGGGACCTTAGCAGGATAGTCGACCAGCTCTTCTCTTTTCGGGAGCTCGAAGTACGGGTGATCGGTGCAGTTGCCGTAGCGATTGCAGTCACCGGTGTGATCGAAACGCCATGCCAGCACCTTCATGTTCTGTCCTTTCACCTGTTTGCGCCAGGTTGATTGAGCGATAGCAGAATCTATGAGCCGTCCCACCAGTGGTGGAAGTGGTTCAGCGGCCCGTGACCTTTGCCGACCGGAAAGGCGTTGGCGATGGCGGCGGTTACGTAGGCCTTTGCATCGGCGACAGAGCGGCTGATGTCACGGTCGTGCGCCAGTCCGGACGCAACCGCCGATGCAAAGGTGCAGCCGGTGCCGTGGTTGCTGGTGGTCTTTATGCGGTGTGCAGAGAAGGTCTCGAAATTTTCACCGTCGAAAAGCAGGTCGTCCGAGTGCTCTGCGTGTTCGAGATGCCCGCCTTTCAGGATGACGTAGTCCGGCCCCAGCGCATGGATGCGGCGCGCGGCTTCTTCCATGTCAGGCAGTCCCGAGATTTCGATGCCGGCCAGCACCTCAGCCTCCGGGATGTTTGGCGTCACGACCGTGGCCAACGGGAGGAGGCGCTTCCGGATGGTCTCTACCGAGTCCTCCCTGAGAAGTCTTGCGCCGGACGCCGCGACCATGACGGGGTCGACAACGAGGCGCTTAAACCTGTGCTCTTTCACCTTGTCGGCTATCAGACCAACGATGGCGGCGGACGAGAGCATACCGGTCTTCACGACGTCGATACGGATGTCCGACACCACCGCGTCGATCTGCTCGGCGATGACTTCGAGGTCGATCTCCTGCACCGATACGACAGACTGCGTGTTCTGGGCTGTGACGGCGGTGATGGCAGACGTACCGTAGACGCCGAACGCGGCGAACGTCTTGAGGTCGGCCTGTATGCCGGCGCCACCGCCGGAGTCAGAACCGGCGATGGTCAGGGCGTTCGGTACCTGGGTCTTGCTCACGGCCAACTCTCCCCCCGAGTGCCCTCAGAGTACGACATCTCCCAGAATGCGACTTCGTAGCGCAGTGCACGCTGGAACACCGTGCCGATGCGGTCAGACTCCACTGGCTCAGCGCCATCCGTGACGCCTCCGAGGAACCGCACAATCTCGCCCAACACCTCTTCCGTGTGCAGGTCAATCCAGCCCTGGTAGAACTCACCGAGCGCTGAGCCTCCCGCTGCGGGATCTGCTCCCGCGCCTCGCAGCCGCTCACCCCAGTTCAGGTAGACGCCTTCTGTCACGTACATTGCACAGCAGATTTCACGAAACGAACCTTCGTACGCGAGACGAACCAGGAAGTTGCCGAAGGCAGCGGTTGTCGGCAACGGCTCCACATTTCGATATTCGGATTCGGGTACTCCGAGAGTCTTGAACGCGTCGACGAAGAGCGCGTCTTCTGCGCCAAGAATCGCGTGCAGGAACTCCTCGACCGGCCTTGCGAGCGCCAGGTCCGGCGCCTTCGCCACCGCGATTCCGGCGGCTTTTACGAGATCGTTGACGAACACGTAGTCCTGCAGGAAGTAACGCCGGAACTTTTCAGCAGGCAGCGAGCCATTGCCCAGTTCACTGATAAACGGGTGCTCGGTTGCGGCTTTCCAGAGCCCGGCGTACTCGGTTTTCAGACCAGCAGTCAGTGACATGCGGACGAAATTTCCAGTGGGGCAAGTTTCAAGCGACGAGAGCGACTAGAATACCGCCGCAATGGCGATAGGCCAAAGTTGTGCGTTGTCTGACGCATGCCAGGAGTTTCACATGAGTTTCGATGTTTCGCAGGTCAAGGCGCTGGTTTTCGATGTGTTTGGGACGGTCGTCGACTGGCGCAGCTCGATCACTCGCGAGGTGGCGGCGGTTGGCGAGCGGATTGGCGTCCGGGGCGACTGGGAGCAGTTTGCAGACCGCTGGCGGGCGGGATACTCGGAGGGGACGCGGGATGTGCGCGAGGGCAAGCGTGCGTGGATGACTGCGGATGAGATGCATCGTGAGCGGCTGGATATCTTGCTGAGTGAGTTCGGCATGAATGGGCTTTCAGAGGACGAGACCGATCATATGAACCGGGCATGGCACCGGCTTGACCCGTGGTCGGATGCGGTCGAAGGGCTGACGAGGCTGAAGTCGAATTACGTGATCGGTACGCTGTCGAACGGCAACATTGGGCTGCTCGTGAACATGGCGAAGCACGGCGGCCTGCCGTGGGACGTTGTTCTGTCCGGGCAGAATGCAGGCACGTACAAGCCGGACCCGAAGGTGTACTTGACGGCCGCTGCGCTACTGGGACTGGAGCCGCATGAGGTGATGATGACGGCAGCGCACCTGGGTGACCTGCACGGTGGCGCTGCGGCCGGTCTATGCACCGGTTTTATCGCAAGGCCGGACGAGTTCGGAGCAGGCTCGGAGAAGGCAGAGCTCAAGGCGGATGAAAGCATCGATGTTGGAGCGTCGAACTACATCGAGTTTGCGAAGAAGATGGGAGTTTGATGGGGTGATTGCAGAGTCGTGAGAGGGAACTGATAATGCCGGGTGAGATGTCATTCTGAACTTGATTCAGAATCTCTCGGGGGATCTCGCTTCAGCCGGTAAGATCCCTCCACTGCGGTCGGGATGACACTAAGAGACGGTTGAGATAACCAAAACACAGTCGGGTTGATAAGAAACAACTCGTCAGGAGCCGTCAATGCCCTGGAAATTTGAGAACGCTGCGCCGGTCCTCGGCCACATCACAGAAGGCAACTGCTGGGACGGTGAGGCAATGCTGTTCAGCAATTGCAACATGAGCCGCATTATGCGGCTGGATGTGAGCAGCGGCCTGCTGACCGTTTGGCGAGACGATACCGAGCGCACGAACGGCCTGAACTTCGACAAAGAGGGCAATCTCTACGGCTGCGCGGCAGACGGTCGGAGGATCGCGCGCTTCGAAAAAGACGGCGGCATGACGACCATCGTTGATAGCGTCGATGGCCGCCGGATCAACGAGCCGAACGACCTTGCGATCACGCCTTCCGGCAGCATCTACTTCTCGGACCGGGCAGGCGACATCAACCCTGAGGTCGGCATCGAGTATTCCGCGATCCTGTCCGCGGAGCCGCAGCCGGACGGCTCGTGGACCTGCGTGCGCCGGACCTTCGATGCGACGATGCCGAACGGTCTGCTGTTCTCGAAGGACTACAAGACACTGTACGTGGCGCAGAGCGACTACCGAACGGGCGAACAGCGTGCGCTGCTGGCGTACCCGGTGAACGACGACGGTTCGCTGGGCGAGAAGCAGGTGCTGCACGACTTCGGTCGGCACCGTGGCATCGACGGGATGACGCTTGCCGACGATGGCAAGATCGTGGCGTGCACAGGCTGGGAGATTTCAGGACCGGGTGGCAACATCACCGTGTTCGAACCCGACGGCCGAATCGTCGAGCAGCACCCGACTCCTGCACAGAGGCCAACGAATTGCACGTTCGGCGGGCGGGATTTGACAGACTTATATGTGAGCAGCATCGAGGGCCACACGCTGGTGGTGAGGGACACCGGCCTAAAGGGGTATCTGCTGTATCCGAACTGAGGAGTTGAGGTATGCGGGAGTTGTCATTCTGAACTCGATCCGGAATCTCTCGGGCGATCTCACATGGACGGTAAGATCCCTCCATTCCGTCGGGATGACACATAGCCAACGGGATGACACGTAGCGCTGCTCAAGATAGAAAGCAGAAGGAAAACCGTTTTGACCACCGAATGGAGCTGGGAGCAGATCGCCTACCACGACGGGCTGACAGAGGGGCCGGCGTGGGATGGCTCGGGGCTGCTTTACAACGAGTGTGCGGCTAACACGACCTACCGCTGGGACCCACAGACGCAACAGCCCGTTATCTGGCGGTCGAACACGAACGCGGCAAACGGTATGACGTTCGACCGGTCCGGCGGCCTCTGGGCATGCGAGGGCGACGCTCACCGCGTCACTAAGATCAACAAAGACGACCCGAACGCCGAGCCGGAGGTGATTGCAGGCGCCTTCAATGGCGAAACCCTCAACTGGCCGAACGACCTCGCCGTTTCATCCACCGGCCGCGTCTACTTCTCAGACCCTAACTACACCTCGAATCCGAGTAACCAGCCGCATCAGTCGGTCTACATGGCAGAGCACAGCTTTGGCGGGGCGTGGAGCGTTACTCGCGTAACGTTCGACACTACTAAGCCAAACGGTGTCCTGCTATCGAGGGATGAGAAAACACTCTACGTGGCGGAGAGTCCGAGCACAGCAGACCAGCCGAAGGAGTTGCGCGGCTATCCGGTGCTTGAAAACGGGACGCTGGGTGATGGCGAACAGCTCTATAGCTTCGGGGTGAACCGCGGCATCGATGGCATGACGCTGACGACTGACGGGCTGATCGTTGCGACGGCCGGGAATCCAAACTCAGGACCGGGTTCGATGATCTACGTGTTCGAGCCGTCGGGCCTGGTGCGTTCGACGCACTTGACGCCCGCTGAGTCGCCAACGAACTGCACGTTCGGTGGAGGGTCGCTTGGCGATCTGTTTGTCACGTTCTCAACAGGCTTCGTCTACCGGGCGACAGGAACCGGGATGACCGGGCATCTTGCGTTCCCGGCGCGGCGCTACTGACCGGCTGCGGCAAACCGTTGTGTTGGAGGCGTCAGACACTCGAGCCATGCAACGACCGGGGCTGAGAAACCGTCGCTTTTTGCTTCGATGACCCCGAGCCTGACCCTCTGGCCGGCGGTGAGCGGCTCCAGGCACGTCGGCGCGCCGGTGTCCGGATCTGGCCCGGAACGGAACCCTGCACCAGCCCGTTGCCAGCGTGCTCCCGCCACTATGTATCCTTCAGCGGGATCTCCGTCGTCTTCGTCGAAACCGATCGCCCATCCATCCTGGTTTACGCTGTTCACTTCACCTGTGAGCACGCGGATATTGCCATCGGTACGCGTGCTCAACACGACACCGACTCCCAACAGCACCCCGAACAGCGCGCCGACACCGAATACGGCAGTAATAATTCTCTTGCCATACGGATTCATGAAGACACCCCGAAACGGCTATCTGCTCTGGTTCGTGTTGCATCGTATTGTAGTTGTGGTACCGGTGTTCAAGTGCTGAATCCGGGAACTGCGTTATGGACATCGAAAGGATTCACTACGTGCAATTGGCGTGGACATCAGCGCTTTTCCTCATCTCGATCATTGGCTTCGCATGCTCTTCGACATCCGATTCTTTCGTTACCGCGTCTCCAGAGACGGAAGATGCTCCGGCACCGACGATTCCTGCAGAATCACCAGTCGCCACATCAACCACCGTCACAACGACAGCGGTGCCTGACGCCGAACCTGTGGAAGTCTCGGGTTGGCCGATGTTCAGGTTCAGACCATCTCACACCGGGACACCGGATGGCGCATCTGTCCCGACGGAGCCGAAACAACTCTGGCGATTCGACACCGGTGGCATAGTTGAGTCTTCACCTGCCGTGGTTGACGGCGTTGTCTACGTAGGCTCTTTTTCGAACGCTCTATTTGCTCTCGACGCTGAGACCGGCGAGGAGAACTGGCGCTTCGATGTCGGAGGCCTGCTCAGGGCATCACCTTCGGTTTCGAATGGACTTGTCTACTTTGGTGCAGACGACGATCTGTTTTACGCGGTGGACGCTGTCACAGGCGAGGAACGCTGGCGGTTTCCGCTTGGCCCCGGCGGTGAGCAATCGTCACCGGCGGTGGCCAACGGCAAGGTGTACTTCGGCGCGTTCGACCGCAACATATACGCTCTCAATGCACTCACCGGTGAACTTGTCTGGAGTGTTGAGACAGGTGGCGGGATCCTGTCTTCACCCGCTGTTGTCGACGGCGATCTCTACATCGGTTCTACAGATGGCGTCGTCTACTCGCTCGATGCCGAAACCGGCGACGAAAGATGGACCTTTCGCACTGGCGCTGCCGTTTTCTCGTCACCGACAGTCGCTGCCGGTCTCGTCGTGATCGGTTCTGACGACGGAGCAACTTATGCGCTCGAAGCGGACACCGGACGGTTAAAGTGGCGGCTTGAGACGGGTGCACCGGTGTTCGCTTCACCAACGGCCACAGAAGACGCCTGGCTTTACATCGGTTCTCGCAGCGGGTTCATGCACGCGCAGAACCTGCTCAACGGCAGTCCGATCTGGCGGGTGTTTCTTGGCGGCGACATACTTTCGAGCGCAGCCGTTGCGGGGCGGGAACTGTACGTGGGATCAAGCGACGGCAAGGTCTACGCCCTCGACCGGGAGACCGGTGGGATCAACTGGACGATTGAGGTTGGCAACCTGGTGTGGAGCTCGCCGGCAGCTGCCGACGGTCGACTCTACTTCGGCTCGCATGACGGGTTCGTATATGGGTTCGGCGAGTGATGCGGTTGCGACATGTGACACGTGCGGAGAATTTACAGGCCTGATCTGCTAACTTACCGCAACCCTTCTCAAGGGGAACGGGACGCCTGATCGTCGATGGTCTTTGCATTGTGGAGGGACCGTGTCGAAAACGGTGAATGGTGTGCGTCGTTAGGGCAGACAGGCGGCCGGGTGCATGCACAACACTTCGGCCAGCAGTCACGGAAACCTGACGGGATTTGTTAGCAAGCAGGAGGATGAGCAGATGGGAATTCGCACGAGTTACAAGCAGGGAACGCCGTCATGGGTTGACCTGGCGACGAGCGACCAGGACGGTGCAAAGAGCTTCTACGGAAGCCTCTTCGGCTGGAGCTGGGACGATAACGACATGGGTGATGGATCGACCTACTCGATGGCGCAACTGAAGGGTAAGTCGGCAGCCGCGGCATACACACAGCGCGCGGACGAGGCGTCGCAGGGTATCCCGCCGCACTGGACGACCTACATCACGGTTGACGATGCGGATGCGGTGGCCGGGAAGGTCGCCGGAGCCGGTGGACAGGTCTTCATGGAGCCGATGGATGTGTTCGATTCCGGGCGCATGGCCGTTGCTTCCGACCCGACCGGCGCAGTGATCGCTTTCTGGCAGCCGAAGGCGCATATCGGCTCTGAGATTGTCAACGAGGCCGGTGCGCTGGCGTGGAACGAATTGATCACGGACGATGTGGACAAGGCGGCGGCGTTTTTCAAAGCGGTGCTTGGCGTCGATGTGATGAACCAGACAGAGCCGTTCCCGTACTCAATGCTGATGGTGGACGAGAAGCCTGTCGGCGGGTTCATGGCGAAGAGTCCCGAGATGGGGCCGATGCCAAATGTCTGGGTGGTCTACTTCTCGGTGGATGACGCGGATTCGACCGCTGCGAAGGCGGAATCGCTTGGCGGAAAGATCATGGTCCCGCCGATGGACACACCGGTCGGCCGTTTCGCCGGTCTGACAGATCCCCAGGGCGCGTTGTTCTCGGTGATCAAGCTGAACGAAGTGACGCCGTAGCCGTACCGTCCGGCGAGTTGATTGATACGTAGCGCCCTCTCCCAGTTGGGAGGGGGCGCTGCACGAGGCTTTATGTGTCATCCCGCGAACATAGGGCACCCGGCGGAGGGATTCTGATGGGCAATGTAAGAACGCCGGGGAGATTCTGAATCGATCGGTTCGGCTTTGCCTAGGATGTAGTTAGTTCTGTCGACATCATCGTCGGGTAGTCTGCGCTGCCAGCAATTCTGTCTCCCACATTCTGGTGCCCACTTGTGGGCAACGCACCAGAACCGCTCTCTTCATCAGTGAACTGCTTCTACGGAGACGGTTTCGACCGATCTCAACATGATCACGGCCCGCGTTCGCCCACCCTCATCCAGGTCCTTCTCTGCCACTGAGGACGAAGTGCTTGCCACATAAACTTCACGCGCTATCCTGCATTCGATCACCTGAAACCGACTCCCCCGCCATGCCCACTCAACTTCCAGAACCACTCTTAACCTGGCTTGAAAAAGTCCGCCCTGAACACCGGGCCCTACTGACCGCGTTGCACAACCTCCTGACCAGCGTCGAGCCTGGTTTTGCTGTCACCCTTAAATGGGGCAATCCGGCCTATTCCGTCAGAGGCGAGACCTTCGCCTACCTTGCTGACCAGACCGAATACGTCCACCTGGGCTTCTATAACGGCGCGCAGTTCAACGACCCTCACGGCCTCGTCGAAGGCACAGGCAAGCGCCTGCGCCATGTGAAGGTTTCATCTCTCGACCCGACAACAGAGCAACGACTGCGAGACACGATCAGTGCATCACTCGTCGTCAGTTCCGAGTACTCAGGCTGACCTGCCAGCCATCAACGCCTCTTCGAGCGAACAAATTCGCCATCACTTGGAGCACGCCGCCTGATTGACCCTCTAACTCGCCCGTGGTAGCTTCAGGAGAGTACGAATATCGCAAACGCTGCGACGGGGAGCAGTACCGGTTAAGCGGGCCTGAGAGAAGCGGCGGGAGGTGCGAGCCGCTGGCTATGGCAACCGGGAAGTCGCCCCTGAGCGGTCTGTCTGAACACCGGCGTTAACCGCCGGTTACTAGGTCAGAACGTAAGCCACGTTACGGCAATGAGAGGTTTTCTGAAGGCAAAGCAGTTTGTCATACCGACCGGAGTGGAGGGATCTTCCCGTCTACTCCGGGTCAACCGAGAGATTCTGAATCAAGTTCAGAATGACAACTGGTTTCGACTTCAGAAAACAAAAAAGGTGGCACCGCGGTCAACCCGTCCTTTTGTGAGGACGGGTTTTTTTGTTCTTGGGGAGCAATGACCAATCCCACGAGTCCTCCAGCCGAATACTCACCAACTCCGACCAGACAGAGAAGAAAAAAATGACGATCAGCAAGCAACAGGTTCGGTCAATCGAATTTGGCGACCTGCCGAAACGCTTCGACATCCCTGAGCGTGAGGCGCACTGGCGCGAAATATGGGACCGGCTCGGGATTCATGGGCACGACCACTCGCAGCCGCGCGCCAGTAACTACGTCATCGACTCGCCGCCGCCAACGGCAAGTGGCTCCCTGCACCCCGGCCACATCTTCTCCTACACGCACCAGGACATCATTGCACGCTATCGACGCATGACCGGCTGGAACGTCGTCTACCCGATGGGCTGGGACGACAACGGCCTGCCCACGGAGCGACGGGTCCAGAACTTCTTCGGCGTCCGCTGCGATCCTGACCATGCCGTTGAGCCTGAACTAGCCGCCGCCCAGGGCATCAACAAAACCCGTGCCATTCTCGACTCGCTCCGTCCCCACAAAGAGCGCCAGAAGAACCCCCTGCCCATCGCCCGGGAGGACTTCATCCGCATCTGCCACTTCGTCACCGAGGAGGATGAGCAGGCTTACAAGGACCTGTTCTACCGCATGGGCTACTCGATCGACTGGGGCGAGGAGTATTCGACCATCGACGATCGCAGCCGCCGCATCGCCCAACGAAGTTTTCTCGACCTCGACAAGAACGGCCACGTCTACACGGCCGAGCTGCCGACCATGTGGGACGTCGATTTCCAGACCGCTGTCGCGCAGGCAGAGGTCGAAGACCGTGAGAAACAGGGCGCGTACCACGACATCGAATTCGCGGTGGAAGCTCCCGAAGGCGAAAGTCCGAAAAGCTTCACCATCTCAACCACCCGTCCCGAGCTCCTGGCCGCATGTGTCGGAGTGACCGCCCACCCTGACGACCCGCGTTTCAAAGGTCTTTTCGGCAAGTTCGCCATCACGCCCGCCTTCTTCTCCCGCGTCCCGATCTTCCCGAGCGACAAGGCTGATCCTGAGAAAGGCACCGGCATTCTGATGGTCTGTACCTTCGGTGACCAGACGGACGTCGAGTGGTGGCGAGAGAACAGCCTTGCGCTGAAACCGATGCTGGATAAAGACGGCCGCATTCGGCACATGGAGTACGGCGAGGAGTGGGAGGCCGTTCTCGGCTACGAAGACCGGGCAAAAGAAAATTTTGACAGTCTCGTGGGACTGCGGGTGAACCAGGCCAAGCGCCGGACAGTCGAGATGCTGAAAGACCCGGCCAACTCCGCCACAGGAAAAAACGCGCCCCTCATCGGCGAACCAGAACCCATCTCGCACCCCGTCCGCTACTACGAAAAGGGCGACAACCCGATTGAATACCTCACATCGCGCCAGTGGTTCGTCAGCCTGCTCGACAAGAAAGCCGGTCTGCAGGCGAAAGGTGAAAAAGTGCGCTGGCGGCCCGACTTCATGCACAAGCGCTACGCCAACTGGACAGACGGCCTGAACGCCGACTGGGGCATATCCCGGCAGCGCTCCTTCGGTGTGCCGATCCCGGTCTGGTATCCGCTCAATGAACACCGCGAGCGTGACTACGCGAACTACATCGTCGCAACTCCTGAATCCCTTCCCGTCGACCCGACAGCCTCGCCGCCTCCCGGCTATTCCGAGGAGCAGCGCGGCAAGCCGAGTGGCTTCGAAGCCGAAGTGGACGTCTTCGACACCTGGTTCACATCGTCGCTCACACCCCAGATCGTTGCACGCTGGGGCGACGCAGACGACCGCATGGACCAGCTTTTCCCGATGGACCTCCGCCCGCAGGCGCACGACATCATCCGTACGTGGGCCTTCTACACCATCGCCAAGGCCATGCTGCACCACGACGACGTGCCGTGGCGCAACGCCGCCATATCCGGCTTCATCATCGACCCTGACCGCAAGAAGATGTCGAAGTCCAAGGGCAACACCATCACACCGCTGCCGCTGGTTGAGCAGTACGGCGCTGACGCGGTGCGTTACTGGTCGTCGAACGGCCGACTCGGCATGGACATGGCGTTCGACGAATCGGTCTTCAAGATCGGCGGCAAACTGGTCACCAAGCTGTACAACGCTGGAAAGTTCGTACTGGCGCAGACCGGTCCGCAGGGCGACATAACGAATGAGCTCGACAAGGCGTTTGTTGCGGAATTAAAAGAGGTCGTCCGGCGTGCCACAGCCGCGTTCGACGAGTACGAATTCGCCATCGCGCTGCAGGTGACAGAGGAGTTCTTCTGGAGCGGTTTTACCGACAACTACATCGAGCTGCTCAAAGGCAGGACGCGCAGCGAAGAAGATCTGGAAGGGCGAGCATCTGCGGTTGCGGGCCTGCGGCTCGGACTGTCCGTGATGCTGCGACTGCTTGCACCATTCGTCCCGACCATCACTGACGAGGTGTGGTCGTGGGTCTTCGCAGACGAAACTGGAATCCCGTCAGTCCACATGGCGCCGTGGCCGGGCGAGTCTGCGGCTGCCATCCTGAGCTCGTCGAAGGGTGGCGCACTCCCGCAACCGCATACGCTTGAGCGCGTCCCCGTCCCGGAAAACAGCAACTCATTCACCGCAGCCTGCGACGCCATAGCCGCGGTCCGAAAAGCCAAGTCCGAAGCCGGCATATCCCTCGGCAAACCGCTGTCGTCGCTCGTGCTCGCCGCCGACGAAACGGGCAGGGCAGACCTCTCACTCGTTCTCTCAGACGTAGCAGCAGCAGGAGGCGCGCCAGAAGTCCACTTCAACGGCGCTGCTGGCACGTCCACAGATGCGAGGTTCGTAGCTGCGATTGAGCCGGTGGAAGATCCGGTGGAGAAAGAATAGCGACGTATCTCAGCCGCGATTTCGCGTAACCTCGGTATCAAAGCCGGTCACACATCATCGCAAACCGGCACGTCTCGATCTGCGCCGTGATGATCTCTCATACCTCAATCGTGTGCATTCGCGAGAACGGTGAGAGTCCCATGACATCACGGGTTGAGAACACGGCAGACGGGTCTGCGCTAGTGCGCAAATAGGCGAACATGCGTATGATCCCCCAACGCATCAGCCGACCCGAAGCGGGAGGTTGCAGGCTTTATCACGATGTCATGGGGTTCTGGAGGTTGGTCGCTTGACTACCAGTAAGGCGAGGAAAACCGGCAAGTCGAATAGTGCCAGCAATAGCAAGTCGGTTAAGAAGAAGGCAGAGACGAACGGAGAGGTCACAGAGGCCGAACTTGCCGATCTTAGCGGTGCCTTCGGTCAACACAATGCTAATGATCCGCTCGTCAGAACCGCCGTGTTCGCTGAAGGCGTCTATCCATATCAGTGGAAGATGAAGCGTAAGCAGTACGAAGATGCGAAGGCCGAGCTTCAGGTCGAACTGCTCAAGATGCAGAACTGGGTGCGAGAGACCGGGCAGAAGATAGTGATGCTCTTCGAGGGCCGTGACGCGGCCGGAAAAGGCGGCACAATCAAGCGATTCATGGAGCACATGAACCCTCGTTCTGCCCGCGTTGTCGCTCTCCCTTCTCCAACGGAATCGGAGCAGACGCAGTGGTACTTCCAGCGCTACGTCCAGCACCTTCCAGCTGCCGGTGAGATCGTTATGTTTGACCGTTCCTGGTACAACCGGGCGGGTGTCGAAAAGGTTATGGGATTCTCAACCGCGGCCGACTATCTTCAGTTCACCCGACAGGCCCCGGACTTCGAAAAAATGCTCGTCGACAGCGGTATCCGTCTGATCAAACTCTACTTTTCAGTCGGCCAGGCAGAGCAGAGAAGACGGTTTGAGGCACGCATCAACTCCCCATTGAAGCGCTGGAAGCTCAGTCCGGTTGATCGAGCGTCATTGGACAAGTGGGATGAGTACACAGAAGCCAAGCGCCTGATGTTCTTCCACACTCACACCTCTGATGCGCCGTGGTATGTGATCAAGGCAGACGATAAGAAGCGCGCCCGTGTCAATGCAATGCGACTCGTCCTGACCATGCTGCCGTACCCTGACAAAGACGAAGATGTGGTAAAGCCCCCTGATCGGCTCATCGTCGGGACGGCGGCCGACGTACTTGAGGCGGATGAGGTTCCAAAAGCCTTGAGGGAAGAACTGATTGCAGGTTCAAGTGCACCGGTGAAGCGTCCGAAGAAGGCGAAGCGAGTCAAGGCGGTTGCGGCGGGTAAATAGAGTTCGATGCGCCGACACATTGATTTGAGCTACCGCTCCCCGCGCCACTTCTCGAGCGAAAAGTCCGGCGACGTGAAGTAGCGGTGCAGTTTCGACTCTTTCTCTCGCACATCAGCGCACGCCTTCACAACATCCGCCGCAATGTCCAACGGCACCCGCGTCACGCCATCACCGTCGCAGACAAGAATGTCGCCGGGAGTGATCTCCAGCCCGGCAACGCTGACCGGCGCTCCATGCTCGATCATGCTGAAAGGTCCGTGGCCCGGAACCAGCCCGGTAGCCCACAGGTGCATTCCAGATGCCTCGATGCCCGGAACGTCGCGCGCATTGCCATCCACAACGGCGCCCACCGCGCCAACCGCCGCCATCGTGTAAGCCATGCCGTCACCGATGATCGCCCCGCGCCTCGCAGGTGAATCCACATCCTTGAGAACTGCAACAACCGGCGCGTTCGCCTCACCGATCGAATCCCAGAACTCGTTGCGGTCTGCCGCACCACGCGACGGCTCGTTCAGTGGCATCCATGTGGAAGTCAGCGCATAGCCGACGACCACGGATTCGGGCTTGCCAATCATCCGGCGCATGTCCGGGCCGGTGTAGTCCGTGTCTTCGGGAACATAGCCGCGCACCAGGATCGCGGCGTTCTGAACAGTCGCCGAATCATACTCACCAAGCGACCGAAGAATCTCAGCGTCTGTCTTGACCAGCACCAATTTCCGTTCCTCCACAAACAACGTAGGACCAGGGCGAAAAAAGCGGTCCGATTACTCAGCCTTTTCCGGCAGCGGCACGATCTCTGGCTCCAGTTCAAGCGGCTCGCCGGGGAAGAAATCTCGCCACGGCTCAAACTGCTCGACGAACGATCGGCCGTCTTCAAAATTGGGGAGACCTTTTACAGCCCGACCGGGGTCGTATCCCATCGTCTTGGCCAGCGCCTCAATGCCGCGCTTAGTCTGCCGTACGCCGCCGACAGAGAATCGCGTTCCGTCATCTTCCTCAACGCAAAGGTCAAATCCCGATTTGCGTTCTCTCCAGTACAACTTCATCTGCAGCTCCAACTGTGATATGGCCTGTGTTGTGAACTGGACGGCCGGTGTTGCCCGGCGGTCCTTCGGCAAGCACGCAAAGCGTAACAGACAGTCGGGCCGCGACAATCGCCCGGCATCCTGGCACAGCTGCAACGAGCGATTCAGCACCGGCATGGTCGCTTATGAGGCAACCGATCGAGATAGAGGGCTGAACAATAAAAAAAGCGGGACCGTGCATGGCGGTCCCGCTTCAGGAGGTCGGCTGGCGATAGTTCATGCGAGCAGAACAGCGCCTGCGACGCCTCCGCCGACGATCACTGCGGCGACGGTCGCTGCCGCATATTCCATCGGATGGACGTTCGCCAGCCTGCTGATCACGCCGATGCGCGTCGGCCTGTCATCGCCGCTCTGCGGGCCGGCTACCCGCCGACGCCTTGCTCGCAGCGCACGGGCGGCTCGGGCCGCATCAACATGGTTCATCCGCGCCTTCGAGTCCATCTCCATCAGCGTCAGGTTGGATTCGTAGTTCATTGAAATGCTCCCTCTCGTTGCGACCGGATCTGGCCGGGTTGCCGCCCATCGACGACACTTACCACTATCGACCGCTCAGAACCCCTCAACATCCAACGCAATCACCATTTCGGGATCAACACAAGTAACCAGTGCGATAGCAAGGGCTTGCTATTTCCCGATGTGGTTAGCAGTTTCGAAATGAGAGAAAGCTGGCGAGGTGAACCAGGTCTGGTTAAGCCAGTTACACGCGTTTTGGGGAGCGTCAGCCGCTGGATTGCAGGTGAGAGTAGCCGTATTCGTTCGCATCCCGACCAATAAGGGCGAGCGCCAACCTTCGTCCCGAAACAGAGTGAGGGACCCGGATGAGGGGCGGCAACGTACCAGAACCACTCTCTGCATCAACTGAAACCATAGCCGTAGCACCGGGCACACCGCGAACAAGATCGCCGACCGCGCGTATCACCACCGAGCGACTCGGCCAGCGCTAAACGCTACTTCAGGTGCGGCAGCACCCGGTCGAGAATGGCGTGTGCGACGGCCAGCTTGTGCATGAGCGGCAGCTGCTCTGCCTCGCCTGTGGCATCGACAATCGCAACGCGGTTCGTGTCTGTGCCGAAACCGGAACCCGCCTCACTGACGTCGTTCGCAACCGTGAACACTGCGCCCTTCGACGTCACCTTCGAGCGTGCCTTCTCGACCGCATCGCCGGTTTCGGCCGCAAAAGCCACCTTCACCAGCCGCGGCCCCTTCGCAAGCGGCATCCAGTCCTCGTTCTTCGCAAGCTCCAGCGTCAGTTTGGCGCCATTCTTTTTTATCTTCTCAGCCGCAACCTGCGCGGGACTAAAGTCCGAAATCGCAGCCGCCATCACAAGCAGGTCTGCGCTTCCCGAAGCGGCAAGCACCGCATCCCGCATGCCTGCCACCGTCTGCACATGCACCACGTCCATACCGGCTGGTTCGTCCAGCCCCGTCGGCGCGCTCACAAGCGTCACCTGCGCGCCCCTGTCGCGTGCCGCCTCAGCCAGCGCGTAGCCCATCTTTCCGGACGACCTGTTGGATATAAACCTGACAGGGTCGATCGGCTCCTGCGTGCCGCCAGCAGAGATAACCACTCGACGCCCGGCGTAGTCGCCTGCGCGGCCAATCGCGCTCCTTACCAGACCGACCAGCCTCAACGGCTCTTCCATCCGGCCTTTGCCGATCAGACCTGACGCCAGTCGGCCCTCGCCCGGCTCGGCAATGACCACGCCGCGCTCTTGGAGGGTCCTAATGTTCTGTTGAAAGGCGGGTGATGCGTACATGTTGGCGTCCATCGCCGGAGCGACAACCAGCGGCGCAGCCGTTGCCAGCACCGTTGCTCCCAGGGCGTCGTCGGACAGCCCCAGTGCCAGCTTCGCTATGGTGTTGGCGGTAGCAGGTGCAACGACTACGCAGTCGGCATTGACGGCCAGCGAAACGTGGTCGATCGCCAGCGGAGAGGTGGCTTCCCAGAGCCCTGTGGTGACGGACCGGTGCGTGAGTGCGGCAAAGGTGGCTTTGCCGATGAACTCAAGTGCGGCATTGGTGAGGATCACGTCAACCTGCGCACCTGACTGAACCAGCTTGCTTGCGAGGTCTGCTGCCTTATAGGCAGCGATGCTTCCGCTGACGCCGAGCACCACGTTCCGGCCCTGCAATGGCAGGAACGGCTGTGCGGCCGGTTCTTTCACTGATTCGTTCATTTCTGCATTCTTGTGGAGGCCGGTAGGCGATGATTTGTCATTCTGAACTTGATTCAGAATCTCTCAGCCGTTCTCACCTGGTCAGTAAGGTCCCTCCACTCCGGTCGGGATGACAAACGTCACCACGTACCGTCGTTCAGCCGCCTTTCACTCAAGGAGACACCCGGTTCTCGTCTCCCAGATCAATTCATTTTGTGGATCAGGTGCAGACCTTTCAACGTCAGATCCGGGTCGTGGACATCGAACACCTTCGTCAGCGGCTCGATAACCGCCGCCAGCCCTCCGGTCGCAACTATCTTGCAATCCTCCGGCGAACCGGGGCTCAACTCCTCAGTGAACCGCCGAACCATACCCTCGATCAACTCAACATTGCCCAGCACAAGACCCGACTGCATCGACGCAATGGTGTTGCGGCCAATCACAGAACCCGGATCAGTAAGCTCAACCCGCCGCAACTGCGCCGTGTTGCTGTAGAGGGCCTCAGCCGCCGAGCGCATTCCCGGTGCTATCGCCCCTCCAATGTACTCACCATCTTCGTTGACGGCGTTGAACACCGTCGCAGTGCCGATATCCACGATCACCGCAGGCTTCCCGTACAAAGTGATCGCCGCCACAGCGTCAGCAATCCGGTCCGTTCCAACATCCTGCGTGCGGTCGTAACTAACCCTGATGCCTGTCTTCACGCCCGGCCCGACGACCAGCGCATCGATGCCGGTCAGGTTTGCGACAGCGTCGAAAACGGTCTGGGTGAGAGGCGGAACGACGGAACACATCGCCACAGCGTCAAGCTCTTCGGGCGTGATACCGCGGGCCGTTAACAGTCCGTGAAGCAGCAGGCTCAACTCGTCGTCTGTGCGAGATGGGTCGGTCGAAAGCCTGCCTGTCGCGCGCAGGTGGTCGTCCTCGAACACCCCGAGCGTGATGTTCGTGTTGCCAATGTCAACCGCGAATAGCCTGTGCATGTCAGTACGATTATACGTTCGGAAGAACGAGGGACACGAGGCCAGACACGCATTTCTTCAGCCGACTCGAATGGCGACTCTTTGATTGGACGGTCATGGCGGAGGTTTTTTTCACCCGACTCCATTGGCACTCGACGGATGGACCGCCCATGGCGGACGCAACGTTCTCCCTCCCGGATAGGAAGGAAGTTAGAGGATGGGTTGGTTGTGATGGCTTAGCCATCACCGGGCGCAGCAAGCGGCGCCCCTGCCAGAAAGAGTGTGCTCTTCCCTTCGTCCCGAAACGGAGTGAGGGACCCGGGGCGGATGAGGCAACCTATCAGAAACCACTCTCTGCATCAGCGGAAACCTTTGCTGCAGCACCAGTCACGGCGCACGGAACTACGTATCAACTCTCCAGCTCCATGAACGCCGCCGGAACGGCCATCGCAACATCACTCGCCGTCATCCCCCGCTCACCGAACTCTCTCCGAGCGATATCTCCCGCCAGACCGTGCACATACACAGCCAGCGACGCGGCGTCGAACGGCTCACCGGGCATCTGGGCCAGCAGTCCCGCAAGCAGCCCTGCCAGCGCGTCACCGGTCCCGGCCTTCGCCAGCCCGGAGTTCACCCACGGACTAATCCGCATCCTGTCGTTCGGCGAAACGACCAGCGTCGCGGCCCCCTTCAGCACGACCGTCGCGCCCAGGCGGTTCGCCGCCTCCCTTGTCGCAGCGGCGCGATCACGCTGTACTTCGGCGACCGACATTTTCAGAAGCCTCGCCATCTCGCCGGGGTGCGGCGTCAACACGATCGGCGATTTAACGGCATCTGACCAGCCCGGCACCCGAGACAGGATGTTCAGCGCATCTGCGTCCAGCACTACGGGCACATTCCCGGGCAGATTCTGCACAAGCTGTTCGATGAACTGGACCGTTGACGGTGACTGACCGAGCCCGGGGCCGATGAGCAGCGAGCTCATGTCACCGGCACGAGAAAGAAGCTCAATGCTCGCTGCCCGCACATCGAAATCGCCGTTCTCTGACGCTGGAAGAGGAACATAAATCGCGTCCTCGACCCTTCCGGCAATCAGCCGGTAAACCGGCTCAGATGTCGCCAGGTACACCAGGCCGACACCTGAACGGACCGCCGCGCGCGTAGCCAGCATTGGCGCTCCCAGGTAATTGCGGGAGCCGCCTGCGATCAGCGTTCTGCCAAATGTGCCCTTGTTGGCGTCTCCGGCACGGTTCGGCAGCAAGCCGTGTGCCAGCTCTCCCGTCAGCAACTCCGAAGAGACATCGTCAGCAAGCCTGTTTGGAATCCCGATATCCAGCACACGTATCTCTCCGCAAACCCCATCGCCTGCTGCGACCAGCGGCCCGAACTTCGGAAAGCCGAGCATCAGAGTCAGGTTCGCACGCAGACCGTTGGAATCGAAGTGACCGGAGTCTGCGTCCATCCCGGTCGGCAGATCGACCGCCACAACATATCGTCCGGCCTCGCCGGCGGCCCTCAACATTTCCGCCACAGGCTCCTCGATCGTCCGGGCTCGCCCCGTACCGAGAACGGCATCGATCACCACGTCGCTTTGCGCCGCTGCCGCTCGAGCCCTTCCCGCAGCATCGCTATCTCCGGAAAGAGAGATGAACTCGACGCCCGCTTCCTCGGCTATCGCCCGCTTCTCGTCAGGCTCCGGCCTCTTTGCCAGGGCAAACGCCTTCACATTTGCGCCTCTGCGCGCCAGGTGCCGGGCCGCTACCAGGCCATCGGAACCGTTGTTCCCCGGCCCCACGAGAACGGTCACAGAGCTGCCGTAGACCTGCTCCAGCCGCGCTGCAACGGCGTCCGCAACCGCCAGTCCCGCATTCTCCATCAGCGCGTCAAGCGAAACGCCAGCTTCCACCGATCGCTGCTCAATCGCCCGCATCTGGTCTGCTGTGACCGCCTTCATATCCACACCCTCGAACCGCATGTGCTCAGGATCATTTCAGGGACGCCATGCATCGTCGTCTGCCTCCGCCACAACGGAAGCGATGGCCATCTCCCGGGAGTGTGAAAGACTCAGTGCAAACCGGAAAATTCCCATACGGTCAGCCCGCGCTTTCGCCTTGCGGTGTAACAGGATCTCCGGTGCATGCCCCGGCTTACGAGTCACCTCGATGTCCTTCCACGGAACGCCTCTCACGCCGGTACCAAGCGCCTTCATGACCGCCTCTTTTGCGGCGAACCTGCTGGCCAGTTGCGGCGGGCGGCCCCGGCTGTACCGACGCTCGCCCTCTGTGTAGACCTTGTCCAGAAACCGCTTGGGATATCGCCGAAACACCCCGGCGATACGTGGGATTTCGATCAGGTCGACGCCCGTGTAGATCATTCCGTTCCTGACGTTAGCTGTTCGGCTTGATCGCCGCCATAAGGTTTGCAAGAAAGCTTCTGAACGCCGTCGTGAGCTTGTCGAAGGGCCGTTCGGCCTTGCTCAGGAAGGGGACTGTATGACGGCACGGTCGACGCTCCAACTCCCCCGAAACTCCGTTTGCATGAAGAGGGTATTCGTCAGCGGTTGGAACGTCGTACGTGACGATGCCGCGGCTTTCGATCTTACTCGGATGAACGATCATCTGTCCGTTCAGTCGATCGAGAGCTTCGATGAATGCCGCGTCACGCATTCCAAACCCGTTGCAAAGCACAGGTATCCCGGAGAAACGAGCGACTGACAGATGGCGCGCTATCATCGAGGTACCAATCTTTTTGGCTCTGAACAAACTCCTGTCACTTGATCGGGTGCTCCCGGGGCGCGGGATAAAGGGAGAGAGGATCTGAACAACACAACCTTTTCCTGAATGCACCGGAGGTCGGCTAAAATATCCCCGCCGCGATGTTTGGGTCCCGGCGTCGATCGAGTTCTGCCAGAACCGGTAACAATGGTGGGTTGACTGATGTCCAGTACAGATAGCCACAGGAACCTGATTGCCCATCTGTTTCGCCGCGCCGGCTTCGGGACCACATCTGACGAACTCGATTCGTACGCTTCACGCCAGTACGAGGAGATAGTCGAAGACCTGCTTCACCCGGAACGATTCCCAGAGGTCGAGGAGGATGTGCTCCACCGCTACTTCCTTGAGCTGAACAACGCAGACACCCTCGGGACATGGCAGGCTCACTGGATTTACCGAATGGTGAATACCCGGCGGCCGTTGGAGGAGAAGATCGCGCTCTTCTGGCACCAGGTCTTCGCCACTTCCGTCGGGAAGAGCGAGCATGCTCCGTCATCCGTTTTCCAGATCGAAACATTCCGCCGGAACGGCCTTGGCAACCTGCGGGACATCTACCTGGACCTTGCCCGCGATCCGGCCATGCTGTTCTGGCTGGACAACTGCGAAAACCACACCGGCGCGCCCAATGAGAACTGGGGAAGGGAGCTCCTGGAGCTGTTCTCGATGGGCGTCGGGAACTACACAGAGGACGATATCAAGAACGCGTCTCGCGCTTTCACCGGCTGGACATTCATACAGCCCCTCCCACTGGACCCTTTTGGCCGCTACTCGTCCGGATTCGAATACCTGGCTGGAGACCACGACGGCAGTGAAAAGACGTTTCTCGGAGAGACCGGCCGTTTCGACGGTGAGGACATCCTCGACATAGTCACCAGGCAGCCGGCGACTGCCCGGTTTATCTCCCGCCACCTCTACAATTTCTTCGTCGCAGATGAGCCACAGGTCCCGGCCTGGGACATAATTCCGCCGAAAGACCCGGAGGCCATTGAAACGCTGGTCGAGGCCTGCTCCGAATCGGGAGGAAACATGCGTTCGATGCTGCGAACTCTGTTCAATTCGGACTTCTTCAAAGAAGCCAGGTTCCAGCGGGTCAAGAGCCCGGCAGAGTTTGTCGCCGGCACGGTCAAGCATGCCGGTACAAACCGATTCCCCGAACCAGCACTGGCCGACTTCGCGGGAGCAACGACCGCTATGGGGCAGATGCTTATGACGCCACCGACTGTGGAGGGATGGCACACCGGTAAAGAGTGGATTGACGCCGGCACCCTGAATGAGCGTGTCAACTTTGCCGTCAATCAGCTGTCAGACACTGCGACGCCCGGTATCCAATCGCTCATCGACCAGATGGCAGCGGATGGCTCTGTCCTGTCGGCCGAACAGTTCGTGGACAGGTGTCTCGATTGGCTGGGGCCGCTGTCTGTCAGCGACGACACTCGCCGCGAACTAATACAGCATGCCGATACCGGGGGCGAGCTCCGTTTCGATAGCGGGCAGGCACGTGATGAAAGCTCGGCACGGCTCGTTCGCATGCTCCAGGCGGTCGTGTCGTCAGTCGAGTACCAGTTTGCGTAAGAGCCATTTCGCATAAGTGAGCGACGGCTCCGCCATCCGTCAGTCGGGCGCGGACAGTCGACCGTCAAAACGATCGGTCATATGACCAGAGGCAACAGGACAATGGTAGAAAACGGGAAGCAACCAACTCTCGTGGTCGTGCAGCTGACGGGCGGCAACGACTTCATGAACACGATAATTCCATACAGCAACGGCCTCTACTACGACTCGAGAGAGACCCTTGCCATCCCTGAAGACGAGGTGCTGCCAGTCGACGGCGCAGTGGGTTTCAATCAAACAATCGCGCCGCTCAAGGAACTGTTCGACGGGGGCGATGTAGCCGTCGTTCAAGGCATCGGCTACCCGGACTCCAGCCGGTCGCACTTCCGGGGCATGGACATCTGGCACACCTGTGAGCCGAACACCGTGGCGACCGAGGGGTGGCTGGGGAAGGTGATCCGTGAACTGGATCCCACGACGAATAACCCGCTTACCGGCGTGAGCTTTGGGCGAGGACTGCCACGCGCGCTTGCGGCACAGGACGTTACCGTCACATCGGTTGGCGACCTGGACAACTACGGCTTGATGACCGGTATCTCGGCCCAGCAGCAGCGGCTTGAGGCGCTCGATCTTTTCAACCGCATCTACACACCTGCGATCGGTTCAGGACCTGTTGCCGACTACCTGGCGCGGACCGGTCTCGACGTACTTCACGGCGCAGACATGCTGAAAAAGGCACCGGAGAATTACGAGTCCGAGGTCGAGTATGCGGACAACCCGATCGCAACGAGTCTCAGGGACGTCGCCCGGGTCCATCTTGCCGATCTTGGCACCCGGATCTTTTACACGCAGCACGGCGGTTACGACACCCATGCAAATGAGGCGCCGACGCACCCACGGCTTCTGACTGAGCTATCGGGAGCTATCCGAGATTTCTTCCAGGACCTGCGGGATCACGCCGCCCAGGAAAACGTCGTGATGCTCGTCTTCACGGAGTTTGGACGGCGGGTCAGAGACAACGGCAGCGGCACGGATCATGGCGCAGGAGGCGGCGCATTTGTAATCGGTGAAAAGGTCAACGGTGGACTCTACGCCCAGTATCCGTCGCTTGAACCGAGTCAGCTGGAGCAGGGTGATCTGCGCCACACCTACGACTTCCGCGGGCTCTACGCCACGCTGTTGGAAAGATGGGTCGGTGTCGAAGCCCGGTCAATTGTCGGTGGAGAGTACGAGCAACTGCCAATCCTGGCGTAGCATTCGGCCGCGCTCGAGACAGTAGTCGCAAACGGGACGCTGCGAGGTAAACGATGTCGAGACCACACGCTTTGCTGAGGGTCGGAATCAACTACGACCGAACTCTCGGCATGAGGCGGCTGACAAACACTGCGACCGACATAGTGATTGACGGTGACGGGAGCCTGCACATCCTGTGCCGGGGAGAGAACCTCGTCTTCATCAGGCATCTCTCGATGAACGACGACGATCTCGGTGGCTTCAATCTTGTCGGAGGAGGAGGAGCGGTAGGCGGCTCCTTCAAAGTCGAAGGAGAGTTCCGGTGGCCCGCCGCAATGGTGCTCGGTAAAGACGGCAACCTGTGGCTTTCGGATGAAGGCACCCACCGGGTTTCGGTGTTGACCGTGGACGGTGAGCTGGTTTCGCAGTGGGGAGAGTTCGGCAACGAACCCGGTCAGATGAACCGTCCCTCTGGTATCGCTCACGATACAGACGGAAACGTCTACGTCGCAGACACGCTAAACCACAGGGTCCAGAAGTTCACCGGCAGTGGAAAGTTCCTGTCATCCTTCGGTGAGTACGGGAGCGCCGATGGCCAGTTCGACATGCCCTGGGGGATCGCCATCGATGAGCTCGGTGACATCTTCGTTTCGGACTGGCGCAACGACAGGGTGCAGAAGTTCACCTCCGAGGGCGAGTTTGTCTTCTCGTTCGGCAGGACCGGAAGTGCCGACGGCGAGTTCAATCGCCCTGCTGGACTGACCGTCGACAAGGACGGTGACATCTGCGTCGCGGACTGGGCGAACCACCGCGTGCAACTGTTCGACCAGACAGGCCGATTCGTCGAGAAACTCATCGGCGACGCATCGCTCGGGCGGCAGGCCCGCGAGTACATGATCACGAACCTGGTCGCAATGAGACTGCGGGAGATGACCTCTCTGGAACCGCAGAAACGCCTTCGCTGGCCGACATCGGTGCAGACCGACGGCGATGGCAGGCTGTACGTCGCCGACTACGGCTCCCATCGCATCCAGGTGTACAAGAAGGAGACGCTGCCGCTGAGTGCCGACGAGATCGCGGCTATCCCAAGGTCCCACACCCTTTACACGCAGTTTTGAGCTTCATGAGAACCGGTTCACCGAGACCCGATGACCTGCGACTGAAAACGGCATCTGTGAGGCCTACACTCAATCGCTACCTGAACGGAAATTTGTGGAGAGTTCGACTATGACTAACCCGGACAACAACATCAGGCACTCCAACAGGCTCGAAGGCAGCGTCGTTGCGATCACTGGTGCAGGCAGCGGCAACGGTCGGGCCAGCGCGCTTCGCACCGGCCGCGAAGGAGCGTCGTTGTACGTCAGCGACATCAACCCAGAGCTACTGGAAGACACGCTTGGTGACCTGAAATCAGAGGACATCGATGCCGCAGGTGGGATCTTTGATGCTGCCAATATCGATGATGCGCCACGGTTCATTGCTGCCGTAATAGACGCCTTTGGCCGCATCGACGTCCTGGTAAATAACGCGGGCGCAGTGCGAATTGAACCGTTCCCGAACGTCTCAGAAGAGAACTGGGACTGGACGATGAACCTGAACTTAAAGGGAGCCTTCTTCCTGATGCAGGAGGCGGCAAAGTCAATGATGGACCAGCGCTCCGGCAACATCGTCAATATCGCGTCCATCGCCGGAACATTCGGCGGACCAACCTCATCCCCGCCTTATGCCGCGGCAAAGGCTGGCCTCGTCAACCTCACGACGGTGGCCGCGGCAAGTCTGGCCCAGTACGGAGTCAGGGTAAATGCGATCGCACCGGGCATAATCAACACGCCATTTCATGCGCCCGTCGACCTCGCAATCGGCCAACAACAGCTCGGACTCCAGCCCGGCGAGCACATCAACACTCGCGTCGGCCTGATCCCGCTGGGACGGCTCGGTGAACCCGAAGACGTCGCCGCCACCGTTGCGTTCCTTGCCAGTGAAGACGCCGGTCACATCTCAGGCGAAACCATCACAGTCGCCGGCGCGATGCGAAGCCTTTGAGGCCGGTCCGGGCGGGGAGTCCAGCCTAACTTCGGAGGCGGGCGTTTTTGGGATCGAACAGTGGCGTCGAACGAACAGTTGCGGGAAGTCTTTCACCGAAGTAGTCGATCTCTACCGCGCTGCCGGGCCTCGATCCCGCTGTGGGAAGATAACCGAACGCGATGCCTCGTCCGATCGAGTGACCGTATCCGGCGCTGGTAACGTATCCGGCCACTCCATCGTTCAGCCAGATCGGTTCCTTACCCATGACCGTCCTGGTTGAATCGTCCAGGGTCAAACATCGCAGGCGATGTTGCACACCTCTGGACGCGATCTCAGCCAACGCTCCGCGCCCCACGAAATCGGTCTTGTTCATGTCCACCGCAAAACCGAGTTCGGCTTCATACGGGTTGAACTCGGTATGAATGTCTGCGCCCCAGAGCCGATATCCCTTTTCGAGTCTCAGTGAATCCTGTGCGGTCGTCCCGGCGACGACTGCGCCGTGTTCCCGGGCTGACTCCCACACGATGTCCCAGAAGCGTGAACCTAGCTCCGCAGGGCAGTAAAGCTCCCAGCCCAGTTCGCCCACGTACGAGATCCGAACCGCCATCACCGGAATGTCTGCCACATTCAGGTCTCTCACTGACAGATATGGGAACGCCGCGTTGGACACATCATCGGAACCGATCGACGACAGGATCTGTCTCGACAGTGGACCCCACAGGCCGATGCAGCAGAGCTGTTCGGTGACCTCGTTGAACCGCACGTCAGATCGCTCACGCGCGTGCGCCTCAATCCATGCGCGGTCGTATGCTCCCGTCGAACCGCCAGTCATGACAAGGAAGCGTTCCTCAGAGGTGCGAACAACCGTGAGATCACACCTGATCCCGCCCGATGGAGTCAACATCGATGTGTAAGTGACGCTCCCGATTGGACGATCCATCTGGTTTGCGGCAGTGTCCTGGAGAAACTCCAGCGCGCCGCTACCGGTGATCTCGAACTTGGCGAACGTCGACATATCGAACACCCCGGCACGTTCCCGCGTCGCGAGATGTTCGACCGCCGCCGCCGGGGACCACTCGACAGCTACCCAACCGGTTCGAAGCGGCACTGTCGGCTCATCCGGCTCGTTCGCGGCGTACCAGCGAGGGCGCTCCCACCCTCCGGAATCGGCGAAGTGGGCTCCCATCCGAACGTGGCGATCGTGAAACGGGGTGAGCCGAATGTTACGCGGCTCTGCAGCAGGTTCGAGCGGGTGAACGATGTCGTAGACCTCGCGGTACTGCTGCATAGAGCGCTTGAACACGTACGGCTCCTCCAGCGCGTGTGGATCAAACCGGGCGATGTCGCACTCCCGCGTGTCCCACTCCGTTTCCCCCGATGTCATCCATTCCGCCATCGTCTTGCCAACGCCACCGGCGTGCGTGATCCATATGGCAGCCGCGATCCACAGACCGCGAACCTGCTGCGATTCGCCCATGATCGGCATGCCATCTGGCGTGAACGAGAAAATACCGTTGAGCTTCTTTCTGAGCTCAACAGCTCTCAATGACGGCAGCAACTCGCGGGCGTCCTTCAGTGGCGTCTCGAACAGTTCGTCGTCGAATTCGCGCTCCGCAGGAGCTCTTCCGTTCTGGTGCTCCGAGGGAATAGCGTCGGCCCGTAACGGCTGCGGCTCGTGACGGTAAGCGCCGATACCGTAGGCGTCACGTTCCTGCCGGAAGTACATCGAGCGGTCCTGGTGGCGGAGAACCGGGTGGCGAACCTCCGCCGTCTCGTCGCGTAACTGTTCGAGGGGCGAGGTCACCGCGTACTGGTGCTGCATGGGGATGAGGGGGACGGTGATTCCTGCCAGTCTTGCGGTAGCGGGCGCCCAGATTCCGGTGGCGATCAAGACATGCTCAGCCTCGATTGCCCCGGTGCTGGTCTGCACTCCATGCACCCGGCCACATTGAACGTCGAATCCGGTAATCTCCACGTGGCCATGGAACTCGACGCCTCGCGATGCCGAATCGGCCGCCATGGCTTCTACCGCTCGTATCGGTCGGGCAATCCCATCAGCCGGTACGTGCAGGGCACCGAGAATCCGGTCAGACAACAGGGGAATGAGTTCGAGCGCATCTGCCGGAGACAACAGGTCAGCTTCGACTCCCCAGGAGCGTGCAAGCCCGAGTTTTCGTCTCAGGTCGGTCAGGCGTTCCTCAGACCAGGCAACCTCGAGACTCCCCACCGGATACCACGCGGGTTGCTCATCAGACTTGAGCTCGGAGTACAGCGCCGTGGTGTATCGGGCGAACTCGGTCATAGTTTTTGAACTATTAACCTGGAAAACGCCACCCGGTGCATGGGAGGTCGACCCGCCTGTTTCAAACAGTGGACCCTGGTCCAGCACAACCACATCGGTCCAGCCGCTATGTGCAAGGTGATAGGCAGTGCTTGCGCCTACAATACCTGCGCCAACAATCACGACTTGAGCTCGGTTTTTCACGCGAACACCTCAAGAGTGCGGCCGTCCCGATCCGGTGGAATGATACAAGTGGCGAATCTTATCGGTTGCGGTCCGCCCGTAGATCAGGCAAAGGCGCAGATGCCAGACGAGGCTGCCCGACTACAGGTCTGGCAGAATCTACCGCCACCCGAAAACGTGAGTCCATTCTCGGCTGTGTGCGCCACGAATTCGTAAGCGCAGTTGTAGATCGCTCGCTGTGTCCAGGCGGCAGTCAGGCTCCATCATTTGTTCGGGCGTTCGGGAAACATGTCAGGGCGTGACGTAGTTCTCCCAGCCGCTGAACGATCCCCCGTCCTGCACGACAACAAACGTGAAATGCATATCCAGTGGATACCACTCAGTGGGATCTTCGCCATTCCAGTTCCAACCCTGGAAATTGCTCACCGGCAGACCTGCGGGGTTCTTGATCGCAACGCCGCAACGTTCTCGCGGAACCGCCCAGTTGATCGGGTCGCCATTTTTCTTCCACATGCTGTCAATGGGCTGGGACTTTGTGATCACAGTACCCGGATTGCCGGTGATCCTCAGGAGATTGCTGGTTGTGTAGGACTCTAGCCCCAGCGTTATTTGCCATACGCAGAACTGGGGATTCATCAGCTGTGGCACGGGCTGCGACAGGATCTCTAGCCGGATATAGAACGTTCCGTTGTCGAACCTCGGCGGCTGCGTCCAGTCTCCGTTCGCCGAAGCCATTGGCGGCCTGTCCTGCGGGATTCCGCGATGCGATTGCGTGACGACTCTGTCCCAGTCGAAGACCAGTATTTCGTCAGCCAGTTCGCCAACAACCACGGTTCGCTCAGACGTGGCCATCGAGCCTTCATCGTCTGTGATGGTCAACGTGACCACGAAGCTGCCATCGGCATTGAACGACTTCTGAGGAGTGGGGCCGGTGTCACCGGTGCCGTCACCGAAGTCCCACGCGTAATTCACAATCGGCCCACCGTCAGGATCAAATGAGCCTGTGGCATCGAAATCGACGAGCAGGGGTGACGTTCTCCCTGGCGGGTTTGCAATGAAAGATGCGATGGGCGGAATGTCTCCTGCCAGGGAAGTCAGTTCCGGTTGAGTCAGTGCCTGACCGAAGCAGGTAGACATCATCGATATCACCGCTCCACGGCTTGTCCGTTGCCCCGCTAGGATTGCCTCCAATCCACGATTCGATCAGCGGGTTCGTATCGACGGTTCCGCTCTTGGCACGACTGCCGACGAGAACGGTATTCAAGTAGAGCTTCATAGCGGCACCGTCGTAAACAGCGGCGACGTGAATCCACTGGTCATTCGCCAGATCGGGGATGAAGCCACAAGCGTGTGTGTGAGTCCTTCGGTCTTTAACCTGAACCGGAGGCGCACCTTCTTGCCGACTTTCGTCGTGCTCAGCATCCAGTAGTGGTCCTGTTCGCCGGTGCCATCAGCCTTGGAAACGATGCGGCAGTCTGAAGCGCTGCAATTGGTCAGATCATTCGAATTTACCCACGCACTCACAGCCATTCCAGTTGTCGGCTCTCCGGCAGAGTCAACGATGTCGAGACTTCCGAGGCTGACGTGGTCATCGACACCATCGAAGGTGAGCGCTCCTGCTCCAACCTGGCCACCGATCAACACAGCCCCGTTTACCGTACCGTCGTTTCCGTTGCCGGACGAGTCCGCCCCGGTGCCGTCGTCGAACGTCCAGTAACCGATCCCGTTTCCTATCGGATCGCTAACGGAAAACGAAATGGCGAAGTCGTCGGTATTTACGTTTAGCGCAGGGGCCTCGTCCAGGCACCGAACGTAGAAATCGAACGACTGGCCGTCCGAAAGTCCCGACACCTGGGCCGAATGAGACGTGCCGCCAGCCCCGGCGAACACCTCGGTCAGCATTGCGAAGTCAGTTCCAGGCACAGTTCCATACTTGCAGGTCGCCGCCTCATCCGTCGCAACCGAAAGTGTCGCCTCGGTTGTACCAGACAAGAACGATCCTGTCGGACTGCCGTTGAAGCGCACCGGCGGAGTCAGGTCCGGGCCCAGCACATCGATAGAAAAGGAGATGACGAAATCGTCTGTATTCGCAGTGGGTGGCGCGGCAATGTCTTCGCACCTGACGTAATAGCTGTACGATCCGCCGTCCAAGAGACCGGATACCCGGGCGGAGTGGGCCGTGCCGCCGACCGCTGAGAACAGCTCAGTCATCGACGCGAACTCGATGTCCGGCGCCAGGCCATACTTGCAAGTTGCGGCTTCGTCCGTAACCAGTGCGAGGGCCGTCTGCGCTGTACCGGCAGGAAGTAACCCTGTAGGAGATCCGTTCGAGCGCACCGGCGGAACCGTGTCCGGCGGCGGCGTCTGACCGGCGAGATCCTGGACTTCGGCCAGGATCAGGGCCTTGTCGTAAAGGCGTACTTCATCGATCTTCCCATCCCACGGCCGACTGGTAGCAACAAGCGGGTTTCCGCCGATCCAGAGCGGCACCGCAGCGTTGGCATTGATCGCTCCGCCCTTGCTTTTGCTGCCTGCCTCGACGCCATCGATATACACGCGCATGGTGGTGCCGTCGTAGGTTCCAGCCACGTGAATCCACTGGCCGTTCACGATGCTGCCAGAGGTAGAGATGAGCGTTTCGGTGGAACCGACCGCCTTCACCCTGAAGCGAAGCTTCAGGCCACGGCTGTTGATGGTGCTCAACATCAGGTAGTGGTCCTGTGTCCCAGTTCCAGATGCCTTAGAGGCTATACGACAGTCCGAGGCGATACAGTTGGATAGATCGTCCGAGTTGATCAAGGCGGCAAGCGTGACGGCGCTGCCCGGGACGTCGATGAATCCTGCGTCGACATGGTCGTCGGTGCCGTCGAAATCGAGCGCTCCAACACGGACCTGACCGGCAGCCAGAACTGGGCCCTTGACCACTCCGTTGTTCCCATTGCCTGTGCTGTTTGCACCAGTTCCGTCGTCGAATGCCCAATGACCAAGTAGTGATGGATCGACCGATACAGCAGTGGTGTTGACGAACAAAAACAGCGTGCTCACAGCGGTGAGGACGAAAACGGCACTGGACAATCCGCGCCAAGTCATACCCTTTGAAAAATGATGTTGAGAAGACGGCACAGTGGACGACAAACGAAGGCGCGTCAAAAAATCGTTCGAGAAAGGACAGAGTTGAAGCCTAAAAACAGCAGCGTCCGATGCGATCAAGGCAACGAGAAGAATCCGCTCAGACGACGTTTTGCGCCCGCTCACCGGTCTCTGTACATCGTACGGTCTACCGAGACACACCGGGCCTGACAAGAACAGAGTTCCCTGTGAACACAATAGCGGCCTGGCTGTCAAGTATCGGAGCCGCTGTTCGGGATGTGCGGGGCGCACTCGAAGGCGCTAACTACGGGAACCGAATTCCAAAGGGCTGGACCTCGAATCGTCCGCTCCGGCCAATCGGTAGATCCCACATCTGAGATCGCATGCCTGGTTCAGTTCGTGTGAGGCCCATCAGGAAAGTTGACGCAGCCGTAAGTTGAATGGTGCCAGCAGAGCCATTCAAGTTCACATTGACAACTCAATCCACCCCACCAAACCCTCGAAGCTGATCGTGCCGGATGTTACGATTCGATAACCCGTCTCGCAGTGCGCCGAACCCGCCAAAACCATAGAAGCGGCACCGTTACATCAAAAATTCACCGATATGTCTTCGACGACCCCAAGATCTCTGCCCTGAACCCCGGAGAGCTGCGTGACCGCACGAAAAATCAACGGTAAAGCGATCGCACAGAAGGTCCGAATTGAAGTCGCTGATGGTGTAGCCGAATTCAAGGCGCAAGAGAGCTTTGCCCCTGGAATAACCGTCGTGCTCGTCGGTGATGACCCGGCCTCCTACGTCTACGTCCGGAACAAGGAGCGCGCCGCCGCAGAAGTTGGCATGGAAGGAACCGTGATTCAACTTCCTGCCAATGCCAGCAAAGACCAGCTACTGCAGACCATAGGTGAACTGAACGCCGACATCACGACTCACGGAATACTCGTCCAGATCCCTCTGCCCGATCACCTCGACGAGGACGAGATCGTTCGCGCAATCGACCCGCGTAAAGACGTTGACGGCCTTCACCCGGAAAACGTCGGCCTGCTGTTCAGTGGCCAGACCCGCTTCGCACCCGCCACACCCTCAGGAATTCAGCGCATACTCGTTGAAGAGGGAGTTCAGGTCAGCGGTGCCAACGTCGTGATCGTTGGCCGCAGCAATCTCGTTGGGAAGCCGTTGGCCGGACTGCTGCTTGGCCGGGGGAGCAACGCCAATGCAACCGTGACGATATGCCACACCGGCACAAGAGACCTTGCAGCAGAGACTCGCAGGGCAGACATACTGGTCACGGCCACCGGCATTCCGGGCTCCATCAGAGGCGAAATGGTGAAGACGGGCGCAGTCGTCATAGATGTTGGAACCACCCGTGTGGATGACGCATCCAAGAAGTCAGGCTACAGGCTCGCTGGCGATGTCGTCTTCGATGAGGCTGCTGAAGTGGCAGCTGCCATAACACCGGTGCCCGGAGGTGTCGGCCCAATGACGATAGCAATGCTGCTGAGTAACGTGCTGCAAGCGGCAGAATTGTCGGTGCGCTAGTCGCCCGCGTAGTCGGTAATTGGCGTAACAGAACTTAAATCGTGCATGCACCGATGCCATTCAACTGGGCTTGTGTAGAATATTAAGTCTGCCAAACGTGCAGGTCGAACTGATCGCAGCAGCTCGAAACCTAACTGTCCGGAGAACTCATGGCGAGTCAGACAAGTTCCGGGTCGGCCAAACCCGGAAAACGCGGCAAAAGCATGGCGAAATCCGACAAAACCTCAAGGAACGGCGCGTCCGGGGCCGGTGCCGTTAATAAAGAGGAGCTGCTGGATATGTTCCGGCAGATGTACCTCATTCGGCAGTTTGAGATTGCGTGTGGCGAGAACTATGCCAAGGGCAACATTCGCGGCTTTCTGCACCTCTACATAGGCCAGGAAGCCACAGGAGTGGGTGCACTTGGGGCTCTCGACGACCAGGATTACGTCGTCACTCACTACCGCGACCACGGCCACGCCATTGCGCGCGGGCTCGACGTGAACCGTTCTATGGCCGAACTTTTCGGTCGCAAGACCGGCCTGAGCAAAGGCAAGGGCGGGTCGATGCACCTGTTCGACGCCGCCAGGGGCTTCATGGGCGGTCACGCAATTGTCGCAGGACAGCTTCCACTGGCGCTCGGCCTCGCCTTCTCCCAGAAGTACAGGAAAACGGACGGCCTGACGGTCTGCTTCTTTGGAGACGGCTCCACCAACCAGGGCATCTACCACGAAGTGCTGAACCTCGCCGCGGTCTGGAAGGCGCCGATGCTGTTCATCCTTGAGAACAACGGCTATGGCATGGGCACCTCGGTTGACCGTGTGCGCGCCGGCAACCCGGACTTTTATACAGATGTCGACAAGTACGGCATCGAAGCCGTCGCGGTGGATGGCATGGACGTGCTTGCCGTACGCGAGGCGACGGAAGCAGCAGTAGCGAGATTGCGGGCCGGCGAAGGCCCGCTTTTTATTGAGGCCAAGACCTTCAGATATGTCGGCCATTCATACGCAGACGGGCAGAAGTATCGCGACCAGGAAGAGGTTGATGAATGGCAGAAGCGGGACCCGGTTGAGACCTACCCGAAGATGCTGATCGATCACAAGCTTGCGACGCAAAAAGAGATAGATGGACTGCGCTCAGATGTAGACGCGCAGGTGGCCGAAGCGGTTAAGTTCGCCAGTGAGAGTCCGCAGCCTGACCCAGAAGACCTGTTCGACGATGTCCTGGCGTGATTTTTCTCGCTGCAGACGCGGTCACATCGGATGCAGGTTCTGCATCACATGACAGGGGCGGTTGGGCTGCGGGATGCACACAGCGAATTGGCAGACTGAAACGAAAAAATGACAGAAATCCTATTTAGAGAGGCTATCAAGCGCGGCCTTGCAGAAGCGCTTGAGGCCGACCCCAACGTCTTCATCATGGGTGAGGACATTGGCGAGTACGGCGGCGCCTACGCTGTGACCGATGGCTTCCTTGCGAAATACGGTGAAGACCGCATCATAGACACGCCGATCTCCGAGGCCGCGTTCGTCGGTGCCGGAATCGGTGCCGCGGCGGGCGGGCTGCGACCGGTCGTCGAGCTGATGTCGATGAGCTTCTCCCTGGTCGCCTTCGACCAGATCGTCAACATGGCCGCCAACCTGCGCTACATGTCCGGCGGCCAAATCTCCGTTCCCTTGCTCCTCCGTGCTCCCACTGGAGCGGGCGTGCAACTGGGCGCAACACACTCGCAATCGTTCGAGACCTGGCTGGCTGATGTTCCCGGCATGAAGTGCGTCTGCCCCTCGAACCCGTACGACGCACTCGGCCTGATGCGGACCGCACTCAGGGAGAAAAACCCGGTCATGTTCGCAGAGCCGGCGCTTCTTTACGGCATGCGCGGCGAGGTCCCTGACGATCACTACGAGGTCCCGTTCGGCAGTGCAAAGGTGCAGCGTGAGGGCGACGATGTGACGCTGATCTCATACGGCGCGGGAATGCGCGTTCTGAACAGCGCGGCAGACGAGCTCGAAGCGAACGGTGTGAGCGCTGAGGTCATCGACCTGCGCTCTCTAAGCCCGATCGACTACGAAACGTTGCTCACATCGGTCGAAAAGACGAACCGTGTGCTTGCGCTGGACACTGCCCGCAGGCGCGGTGGCCTGATGGCCGAGATCGCAGCCGATATCCAGGAGCGAGCGTCCGAATGGCTGGACGGGCCGGTCGTCAGAGTAGGCGCAGAAGATGTGCCATGGCCATACAACCGTGGCCTGGAGCAGGAGTCGTACCCGCAACCGGCAGACGTGCTGGCAGCGCTGAACAAGCACTTCGGGATTTAGCTTCCCCGGCGAGATCCGCTGACCGACCCGACGCACACCGCAGATCCGAGTTATGCCGTCTCGCTGATAACCGTTTTGCCGGTGATCACCGTTGGCGGCCCGGCAACAAGGTGAGCCAGGTTTGCGCTTACCCACTCAGCGGCCTTCTCCACCGAAGCGCTGGCACCCTCTTCAGTGTCGAAAACGCTTATAGTCACGATCTCGTTCGCACCGGTATCGATGATCCGGTATGCACGAAAACCCGGTGTGGGGCGAATGAGCGGAATGAACTCATTCCTGATCCTGTCCAGCAGCTCCTCGTCAAGGTGCGAGACATTGATCTTGTAGTGTCGAATTGCTACGTGCATTGATCTGTCCTTCTGACATCGTTACTCATAACCGAGCCTGTATTCGCGCCGTCTCCAGGCACCGAGACTACCCGGCAAGCGCATCATAACCTGTGCGCCCCGCTCTGAACGCACCCGGCTGCGACCGCAGTCCCCTCGGGCCGCCAAGCGCCGATCTACTCCCTAACCCAACTCCGCCACGATCTTTCCCCGGACGTGCCGCGTCTGAAGCTGTGCCAGGGCATCGGGAATATCTTCCAGGCCAATCACCTGCTGAACCATCGGATCGACCTTCCCCTCCGCCACCAGCGCAATCATCTCCTCTGCCATCCGCGCCAGGTCAACCTGCGCCGCCCGGTTGTTGGATGTGTGAGCGCTGCCGTAAGCCACCCGGTGCACTGAATATGCGCCTGCGAACGTGTCCTCGTTAAGTGTCGGCAATCCGGCCACACTGGCGATTCCGCCTCTGAACGCCAGCACCTCGACACCCTGGTCGGAGGTTGCCGAATCGACTGCGCCGAGCACCCTGTCGACCCCGCGGCCGCCGGTGATCTCCATAATCCGGGCAACCACATCCTCTTTCGAATAATCGATGGCATGCGACGCGCCCAGCGACTTCACGAACTCGTGGTTACGCTCGGATGCGGTGGTGATCACCGTTGCCCCGATGTTGGCGCATATCTGCACGCCGAATCCGCCGACACCGCCCGCTCCGCCCTGCATCCACACGATGTGGTCCGGCTGCACATTCAGTCTCCTGACCACAGCCTCGTAAGCGGTAAGCCCGGCGCAGGGAATCGCTGCCGCATCCTTGAACGAAACCCCATCCGGCACCCGCGCAGTCGTGTGGACGGTCGTGACTGCGTACTCGGCGAAACCACCCGGCTTGCTCAGGTCACCGTGGTAGAAAACACGGTCACCAGCTTTCCAGGCGTCCACGTCCGAGCCAACCGCGTCGACTTCACCGGCAACGTCCAGCCCCAGGACGTGTGGCCACGACCAGTTGGGATTGCCGCGTCCGGCCAGTTTGTAGTCGACCGGATTCGGGCTGACCGCTCGCACCCTGACACGAATCTCGCCCGCCTCCGGCTCGGGAACAGGCAACTCGCCGATACGCAGGTCGCAAACCGGCCCGATCTTGTCCAGCAGCAGCGCTTTCATTCTCAGATCCCTACCTGTTCGCCTTCACCTTGGCCAGCAGCGCCGGCGGCAGCGGGTACACCCAGCCCCGGTTCTTGATGATCGCCTTTACCAGTTCAGGAGCGACGGCAACGATAATCTCCGGTTCGAGCGCGAACCGACCTGTGAACCCGCCAATGGCGCTGCGAGCATGCACGCCGCCGTAGTTCTGGTCCTCGCCGTTCTGCGCGAACTCTCCGAGGCCGCCGCCGAACACCGACTGCCATCTAAGTGAGAAGCCGTTTACGACAGCAGGCGCACCGTTGAAATGCACATCCGTAGATACAACCATCCCGAGTGCCTTCACCGTGTACAGCACGTCGTTCTGATCGCCGCCCTCGCCACCGCACGTCAGCGCCCAGTGCAGCCTGCGGAGCATCGAGTCCGTGATGTCCTGGCCCGCCTTCTGCCCCTCCTTGATCCGCTCCGGGTCGTCGTACATGCTGCCCGGCCCGAGCCCCAGTCCGGAAAGGTAGACAATTCCGCTCTCGTGGAACACAACACCGGCGATCCCCGCTCCGGCCAGCGACGTCACATCCTCATCGAAACTGCCCATCGGGATGCCAAGCTTGTTGATGCGGTCATACACATCGAAGTCCCGGCGTATCTCCTGCGGAATGATCGACTCGTTATAGAACTTGCCCATATTTCTCTCCGTTGTTTTTTCTTTGCACTGCTGACGGTTGACCATCAGGAGCTGCTGTGCGCGGCTGAACTCCAGGCTCGGAATTCGCGCTGAACCACCGTCCTGAATACCGGGAAATCGCAGTCGTAGCCGACCCACTCATCCCGACCGGACGCAATCTTATACGCCCGACGGCGAAAGAGTTAAGCGCACGCATAGAAGATCGAGCCGTTTGCAGGAAGCGCGGGAAGATTCAACAGGGATTCGTCTCCTCACCAGCAAAAACCAACCCAACCCCTTCGTCCCGAAACGCGGGTGCCCGTTTGCGGGCGCGGGACCCGGGGTGGATGAGGCAACACACCCGAACCGCTCGATGCATCGGCGACAACAAGCGCCGTCCCCTAACCTCCTCCACAACTGCTCGCATCAAATCATGTGATAAAATTCACAAACTGCGATCACACAGAGTAACCAGGGACACGAGAATGACCGAAGACAAACACCGCGTCGTCATCGTCGGTGGTGGTTTTGCCGGCTTGAACGCAGCCAAAGCGATGCGAAAGGCCGACGCCGATGTCACCGTAGTCGATCGCCTCAACCACCACCTGTTTCAACCGCTCCTCTACCAGGTTGCGACCGGCGGCCTCTCTCCCGCCAACATCTCGGCCCCGATTCGCGGCCTCCTATCCAGGAGCAAGAACACCCGCGTCGTGCTGGCCGAAGTCGAAGGTATCGACACCGCATCTCGCACCATCGCCACAACATCGGGCCCTATCGGCTACGACACGCTCGTCCTGGCCTCGGGCGCAACACACTCGTACTTCGGCAACGAAACGTGGGCACAGAACGCTCCCGGACTCAAATCGCTCGACGACGCCACGGGAATCCGACGCAAGATCCTGCTCGCGTTCGAGGCCGCAGAGCAGGCGAAAACCGAAGAAGAGAGACGCGCCTGGCTTACATTTGCCGTGATCGGCGGCGGCCCAACAGGGGTCGAATTGGCAGGCGCGATCGGTGAACTTTCCCGCCAAACCCTCAAACACGACTTCCGCAGCTTCGATCCTTCAACGGCCAGGGTCCTGCTGGTCGAGGCCGGTCAGCGCATCCTTGCCACCTACTCCGAGTCGCTCTCGCCGAAGGCGGCGAGGGCTCTCGGCAAGCTGGGTGTCGAGGTAATGACCGAAGCGATGGTCATCGACGTGCGGGCAGACGGCATCACCGTCAGGCGAAACGAGGCCGACGAGCTCATCCCGGTAAAGACCGTTTTGTGGGCCGCAGGAGTGCAGGCTTCACCGCTCGGCAAGATGTTGATTGAATCGGTGGATACAGGCCTATCGAAATCGGAGATCGAGCTTGACCGGGCGGGCAGGGTGCCGGTGAATACGGACCTCACTCTGCCGGGCCACCCTGAGATATTCGTGCTCGGCGATCTCTCAAACTTCACTCACCAGGGCGGTTCACCCCTCCGCGGCACAGCAGATGTCGCTGCTGCCGAGGGCGCGTACGCGGGCCGCGTGATCTCACAACGTCTGAACGGAAAGTCGGCGCCAAAGCCGTTCCACTTTCGAGACCTTGGCAAGCTGGCGGTCATCGGCCGGTCGTCGGCGGTTGCCGACTTAAAGTTTCTCCGCTTCGGTGGATACCTCGCATGGCAGTTCTGGCTCTTCATCCATGTCCTCAAGCTCGTCGGCTACCAGAATCGTGCGGCTGTGCTCGTCCAGTGGGCGTCGAACTACTTCACCCGCAACCGCTCAGCCCGCCTGATCACCGGGAAACTCAACTGGGAACAACTAACAGGCGGCGACGGGGCGGATGACGGACGGCAGACGGATACCGACGAGGGCGGTTGACGGTTTCTCCCTCCCTGACAGGGAGGGAGTTAGAGGGTGGGTCGTTCGTGCAAGTCAATCAAGTTGAACGCCCAGGTCGAAACGACCCTCACTTCTTTATCCCTCTCCCAATCTGGGAGAGGAGAATCATCCATTCGCCGCGATCTACTGGTAAACCTCACGTCGCACATGAGGTAGAACGCGGTCAGACTGAGTTTTATTTTTCTTCGGCCGACTCAGTCACCGATTCATGGACTGACCACTCCTGCCGGAAGCGGCCATCTCCCCGTCTTTTCCCTTCAAGAAAGTCCGAACGTTAAGATGGTTCCGGCCCTGTCAACTGAACCGGGTCAGCCGAACCGGCGCCACGCCTCACCTCACCGTCGCTCCCTGTGCTCTTATGAAAGTCATCTCCGCTTACAGCATTAAAGGCGGCGTCGGCAAGACCGCCGCTGCCGTCAACCTCGCCTACCTCTGCGCGCTCGAAGGCGCCCGAACCCTCGTCTGGGACCTCGACCCGCAGGCCACCGCCACCTATTTACTCGACCAGAAACCGGATGTGGATTTTGGCCCGAAAAAGCTCGTATTCGGCGATGCCGAACTGAGCGAAATCGTGACCGAGACCCACTACGCGAACCTCGACGTCATCCCCGCAGACTTTCGCAACCGAACGCTGGACATCTTTCTCGAACACGGCCACGAGGGTGCGCACCGCAGGCTCGACCGGCTGCTGGCGCCGCTGGCGGCCGACTACGACTGCGTGATCCTTGACTGTCCACCGGGCATCAACATCCTCTCCGAAAGCGTCTTCTACGCCTCCGACGTGCTGCTGGTGCCGATGATCCCGACCACGCTTTCGGTGCGTGCGTTCGACCTGTTGACCAAGTATGTGCAGGAAGAGCAGCGCAAGGACCGCGCACGAGACATCTCGATAGCAGCGTTCTTCTCGATGGTCGACCGTCGCAAGCAACTGCACAACAGCTTTGTTGAGGTTTTGCCGGATGAGCGGTCGGGCGTCTTGCGCTGCGTGATCCCCACCGCCACCGAGATCGAACGCATGGGCGTGAACCGCGCACCGGTCCACACCTTCGCCCCGGCCAGCCGTGCAGCCGCAGCCTACGAAGACCTGTGGCACGAAGTGAAGCGGCAGACAGGCAACAGCTGGCTCGGCGCAACCCTGGCAGCGGTGGCGCGGTAGGCCTAATTCCCTGTTCTTCCCACCTGCCGCGGCAGCGGAACCGGTACAAAATCCTCGGTTGAGATCATCCAGTCTGCCAGCTTCAGACGCATGTCCGAGATCACGTCCGCATACTCCGGCAAATGCGCCAGGTTTCGCAGCTCCCACGGATCGTTTTCGAGGTCGTAGAGCTCATCCACCTCGCCCGGTCCGCCGTCAGAGCCTGAAGTCTGAGTCGCTCCACCATTCCGAACTAACATCGGATCGTGAACATACTTCCACCGTTGCGTGCGCACCATCTTCCGCCGGCCCTCCGCCTCTCGTGCCCACAACGACGCAATGATCGTGTCGTAACCCCAGGGCTTCGGCAGCTCTTCCAGCATCTTCATCGTGAACGGCGGCCCTCCCGAGCCATACTCGGAGAACGCAGCCTCCCTCGCAGGCGCGTCAGTCACGACAGGCAACGGCGCACCCTGCATTCGGCGCTCTGTAGCACGCGTCTACCGGCCGTCGTCCCGCCAGATATCCCTGGAATCGAACTCCTCCTCTGCCTGATCCAGGGCACCACCGCCCGGCAAGTCTTCTGACTCATCGAACGTCGCCAGCCCCTGCAACTTCAGCAGCGTCGGCAGCACATCGATAGTGCTCACCGGCGATCGCTCGACCTCGCCCTGCGCCACACCGCCTCCCGGCCACGACACGATCAGCGGCACGCGCACCAGGCAGTCGTAGAACACGCCGCCCTTCACCGCCATGCCGTGCTCGCCCATGAAATCACCGTGATCGGCAGTGAACACGATCACCGTGTTGTCACGCAGCCCAAGCGACTCCAACTTCGCCACGATCCGGCCGATCGAATCGTCAACGAACCGCGTCATCGCCTGGTAGACAGAGACGACGCCACGACGGTGCTCCTCGGAATCCTCGTCCTGCCGCATCATCGCCCCCAGCACCCGGTTCCGCTCCGGTGACGTGCCATCGGTGAACTCGTCCTCCCGTTGCTGCGGCATCCTCACTTCGTCGGGAGTGAACATCTCGGCATATCGCCGTGGAGCGTCGTACGGCTCATGCGGGTCCGGGAACGAAGTCCACATGGCGAAGGGCTTCTGGCCGTCAGCCTGCCACTCGCCCGCTGCGTAGCGATCGAGGAACGACTCTGTCTGAGTTGCGATGACCGAACTGCCGTACTGCGACTCGTCAATGTCGGTAACGGCATATGCGATGCGTGGACTCTGTGGGTTTTCTCTCAACGTCGCACGTACTGCGTGACCGGCGTCGATCTCCTTTTCCTGCACGGCCCAATCCATACCCGTGTTTCCCGAGTTTTCACCGGCATAGCCGCCTTTAGGCAAGCCGCCGTGGGAGATCTCGCACCGCACATCGAACAGTGCCAGGTCCTCGTCACGCACGAAGCAGTGGTTCTTGCCGATCAGCCCCGTCACGTATCCCGCCTCTTTCCAGATGCGGAAGGCATGCACCTCGCCGTCAGGCATGAGCGTCTCGTTGCGACGGCAGCCGGTCGAGTGCGGGTAGCGAGCGGTCATGACGGAGGTGCGCGCCGGCACGCACAACGGATGAGGGGTGATCGCCGCCTCGAACCGGACGCCCTGCGCTGCCAGTCTCTCAAGTGCCGGTGTCTCGATGCCGATCTCCGAGTACATGCGAAGGATGGACCACTTCATCTGGTCCGCCATGATGAACAGAACGTTGGGTCTTGTGCTGGAATTTTCTCCAGGGGTTTCTTGGGATGTCATGGCTCACAGGTTACTCGGAGCACCGGTCCGATGGCAGATTCTGTTTACCAGTGCCGACGGAATTGTCATTCTGAACTTGATTCAGAATCTCTCAGGCGTACTCACATAGTCACTAACATCCTTCGCCCGTAAACGGACACCCACGCAATCTGGTACCCCGCTGGCGGGAAGACAACAGAACGGTGCTCCTGCAAGAGCGCAACGCCGCCAGTCTGCATAACCTCCGGGCTTCCTACTTACATCTAATCGTGCGAACATCTCAACCAGGGAGAATTGTCATGGACCTGAACTGTCTGGAGATGGGCACAAAGTGTGACCAGGTTGTAACGGGAGAGTCGACGAAAGAACTGATCGAAGGCATCCACGGGCACATGCGACTGGCGCACGGATACTCCGAAGCTAAACTCGCCTCAGACGAAACGGACGAGATGATCCGGGGAGCGATTTGGCAATCGAGCCGACCGCCCGACATCAGGACGCCTCGGCCAGATATGTGAGCGAGTTTTCCGCCCATCCGCGCTCACTCAACCGGCACTCCAGTTTTGGCCGCGGCCAACAGCACCTTCGCCTGTTCTGCGGGCAGATACTTCGTTGCCTCGCGCACCGTCAGACCTGAGCACAGGTGCGCACGCGTAGTCAGCCACTCGTTCACTAGCTCCGGGCGCTTCTTCGACGTCTCCCTGAGCACCCAGCCAATGGTCTTACTGATGAAGAACTCCTTCTCATGCAGCATCGACTCCGCGTAGCGACCAAATCGCTCGAAGTCGCCATCACCGCGCCTGATCGGCCCGAGCAACGCCAGCATCGACGCACGTCGCAGCCAGAAATTCTCATGCTCAGCCCAGTGGTCCAGCGTTTTAGTCAACTCCGGGAATCGGTCAAGTAAACCGCCCATGGTCGTTGCTGCGAGACTGTCCACATAGGCCCAGGTGTGCGAGTCGGCGATCATCTTTTCGATCAGCGCGGCGTCTTCAATGGTCAGAGATTTTGAGTGAGCACTCAGCAGCTCTATCGCCGCCATCCGAGTCTCGTGCACCTGCCGCGCCCACAGTTCTCCAACCAGCGCAATCAGACCTTCGTGCTCGATATCGTTGTGAGACTTGCTGAAGGCCTTCGCAACCCTGCGAACATTCGGGACGGTGACTCCGATGTGCGAAATCTCAGGCGGGCTCTTCAGATAACGCTTTTCGTTGCTCGCACGGTCCGCCGTCCCGAGTTCCTCTAGCGCCGCGACCAACTCGTCCGCCATCGAATCGACTGCGAGCCTCGTCATTTCTTACTCACCCAGCGGTCGGAACACGGCTCCCGTCCGTCCCACTCATCGAGCGGACTGTTGTGCCACATCCAGCGCTCACCCGGCGAATCGTGCCCGTCCAGCTCCCCGCGGCCTGTTGCGAACAGCAGCGTTTCCCACGGTGGCGTGTCAGTTGGCGCCCACGGAAACAGGCGTTGAAGCGTTCGGCCGGCAATCCCCTCGTCTCCAACGAACTCGATTTCGGTCCCGTTCGTCGCGTCCCAGCAGTGCAGCAGCACCTCGGCGCAACCCATCGCCAGGAATCCCTCGACGTCAGCCAGGCCGGTCGGGTGCCAGGCCCGGGTGTTTGAAGGGACGCCTGCCGCCGCGGTGGCCAGCAGCGAAGCCTGCGACTTCACATGCTCGGGCAACTCCTCTGCTTTAAGCTGAGCCTCATCGACCCTGATAGTTGCTGTGTAGCTGCTTGAGCCAACCGCCACCTGGGTCGCATAGAACTGCAACGCGCCGCAAATGTGCGAGCCGGTGGTGAAACGTGTCCACTCCATGCGCGGCGGCTGAACGCCCCACTCGGCCTCGCTAACATGCGCCAGCGCGTCACGCGCCGCTGCGCCCGCCGCGAGCAGGTCTTCCGAGGTGACAGGTTGCCTACTCACCTAGCACCGCACATGTCGTGCGCCAGAGCAATCATGCACTTCGTGCCGCTTATCAGCGATGCAATCCCCACCGACTCGTTCGTTCCGTGTGCCATCGAGAGCATCGGGTCGTCGTCCGGGTGTGAGCCCGAAAATCCGTACGTGATAATGCCGAGGTTCCGTGTGAAACGCGAATCGGTGAAGCCGTTGCTCACCGCCGGTACCCACTGGATGTCATCCCGCTGCACAGCCAGCGCCTGCGCCCGCTGAATCGCCTCCGCCAGGGGCGTCTCGAACTCCGACGAGTTCGGCACCGACATGTAGTCGATCTCGTACTCGACGCCTTCGACGCCAGCCAGCAATTCGTCGAGCTGCTTCCGCACATACTCCTCGGTCTGGAACGGCAGTGTACGCACATCGCACACAAGCTCGAACGTCTCCGGCACGCTGTTCGACTTGATGCCGCCGCGGATCATCGTCGGCGTCAGCACCATGCGTGAAAGCGCGCGCAGCAGCGACGCCAGCCGCGGGCTTTTCTGCTCAGCCTCGGCGATCACAGCCTCAACCGTCTCAGGCGTCGGCTTCTGCTCGATCGTGAATTTTCCTAAGTGGTCCCAGATAGGCAACGACGTGTCACGCTCCGCCTCGTACGTTTCTATCGAGCCGAGTGCCTTCGCCAGCGCGTAGCTTGCGTTTCGTCCCGTCCACGGCACCGATGCGTGCGTGCTCTCGCCACGGAACGTGATCTTGATCTCCATCCGGCCCTTCTCACCGGTGCCGAGCAGGTACGACAGCGTGTTGCCGATCTCAACGGGCGTGCCGCCGCCTTCGTTGACGGCGAAGTCTGACTCCAGCGACTCCGGATGGTTGTCCGCCAGCCAGCCGAAGCCCCAGCGGCCACCGTGCTCCTCATCGGCTCCGCTCACCAGCCGCAGGCTGTGCTGCAGCTTCACGTCATTGCGTTTGAGAATGGCCATCGCCATCAGCTGGCAGGTCAGCAGCGCCTTGCAGTCGCTCGCCCCCCGGCCGTAGATTCGTCCACCTTCGATCGTCGCTGAGAACGGCTCGAACCGCCACTTATCGTAGTTCTCAACTGGCACGACATCGGTGTGCGACATGAGCATGAGGCGGGTGCGTTCCTGCTCACCGGGAAAGACGGAGACGATGTTGCCGCGCTCAGGG
>JAJCYY010000106.1 GCA_029262735.1 Chloroflexota bacterium
GGCAGCAGAGTTCTGGAGCAGCTCTTCACAGTTCATGACCGCCCTCCTCCCTGCCCAAATGCAGTCCGGAGTTTTTCAAGGCCCAGGCGCATCCTGCCCTTTACGGTACCAAGGCTGACACCGGTTTCCTCTGCAATCTCACGCTGAGTCAGGCCGCGAAAGTACGCAAGCTCGATCACATGCTTTTGCTCTTGAGGCAACCGCTTTAGCTCTCGGACGGCAGCAGCCTGCTCGGTGTGTTCAACCGCAAGCTGTTCAGGGTCACCGGGCTGAGATTTGTGTTCGTTGAACTCCAGTGCGGTGTTGGCACGATCAGACCGCGCCCTGATTCGAACGTGGTCAACGGCCCGGCGATGAACCATGGTCAGCAGCAGCGACTCTATCTTGCCCTTGCGGTAGCTGACGGTTTCCGCCTGCCGCCAGAGGGACAGAAAAGCGTCCTGCACGGCATCTTCGGCAAGTGTCGCATCACTCGTGACCGTGTACGCAAGCCCGAAGGCGCGACGGCCCATGAGGTCATAGAGCTTCCCAAGCGCGGCTGTATCGCGGAGTGCGATGCCCTCGGCGATGAGCCGTGTGTCAACTTCCGTGTTGGACACGGCATACGATGCCGGTCGTGATTCAGCGCTATCTTCTGTTTTGTCTATGTGATCGGCGCGATCCGTCATCCAGCCCGGCCTACCTCGTGTTGTTGTTGCTTCAGCAACTGCCACTGTGGGCGTGGCTATTCTAAACCGGAGTGGCATAGGGAAACATCCGGATTCTAAATTGAGGCGCCGGTGACGGGTTCGTGGGATGCGTACACCGGTGTTTCGTCCGGAACGAACTCGCGGATCAGCGTTTTATTGACCGTTAGTACCAGGATCGGCTAATCACCGGCCGGTGGGAAGAACCCTGCCGTCGCCCCGCCGTCGACTAATAGCTCCGTTCCAGTGACATAACTGGCATCGTCCGAGAGCAGGAAAAGGATGGCGGCTGCGATCTCTTCAGGCTCTCCCCAGCGGCCGAGCGGGACGCGGTCGGTGCGGTATTTGCTGAGCTTCTCGTCGGTGAAGATCCACTCTGTGAAGGGCGACTTTGCCCATCCCGGCAGAACGCTGTTTACCCGGATGTTGTCTGCCGCGTACTGGATGGCGGCGCCCCTGGTGAAGTGCGTCATTCCGGCGCGTGAGGCTGCATAGGCTGCGCCGTACGACGATGCCCAGCGGGCGGCCATTGAGGAAATAGTGACTATGGAACCGCCGCCTGTCTGCCGTATGGCTCTCGCTCCGTGCTGGACACCGAGGAACATGCCGCGGTTCGTAACGTCCATCACCTGCTGCCATTTCTCCACGGGTGTGTCGTCGATGCTCGTTGGGTCCTGGACACCGGCCAGGTTGACGAGGAAATCGAGTCGACCGTGTTGCTGGATTGTCAGGCCGATCACCGACTCCCAGTCTTTCTCGCTCGTAACGTCGTGGTGGACAAAGGTTGCGGGAAATCCTGCGTCACGCAGACTCTGGGCCGATCGTTCACCGAGTTCGTCCTGCACATCTGTGATTACGGCAGCTGCTCCGCCCTCCTTGAGGAATCGCCACGCCGTGGCACCGCCGAAGCCCATTCGCTCTCCTTCGGTAGCCGATGCGGAGCCGGTGAGGAGGAGGACTTTTCCAGTGAATCGACTGGCGAAGTTTTCACTATCGATAGGCATTTGGTACTCCTGATGACGCTGTTTTGGGAGCGGCTGCGTTAATTCGGGGAGGCATGATTATGCATCATCACTGCACCGCAACAACAAGGTTCGGAAGCAAGAGCCCGAACAGCCCGGCAAAGAGCAGGAATGTGAAGAGCAGGTGTCGCTTCCATGTGGGTAGGAAGACCAGCGCCGGTATCAGCGCGAATGCTGCAAGAAATAGAAGGACGACGAGGAAGGCTGCGCTTGGCACCAGCACGGCGTCGATGTCATCCGGCCTAATTGCGCCAACGAGCGCGCCGAGCAGGCCGCCGACGAGTATCCATCCTCCGACGGCAACAAGGCCGCCGAAGACGATCACCGTTCCAACCCGGGATTCCGCTCTTTTGAACGCATCAAGCGGCCGGTGTGCCAGCACGAGCAGCCAGTAGGCCTGAACCGAGAGTCCCATGATCGCACCGGCCAGAGCGCCTGCAACGAATTCGCTCACCGCGTTTGCTTTCCTGAACTAGCCGCAGGTGTGAACGTTTCCGTGTGGAAAGCGTTCCAGCCGCGTGTGCGGCTCAACAGGAGTTTCCAGGTTGTGCCGATCTCTTTTACGGGCGGAATGGCGAACATGGAGGGCCCCGCGCCGCTGAGAGTGATCTCCCTTGCACCGAGTCCTGCCAGTGCGTCGCGATGCCGGTCCCAGCCTTCAAAAACTTCGGGTGCAAGGTCCTGGAATACGTTGAAGAAGAACTCGGGCGGAGCATCGTGGCCGGCACGGATCCGGGCTGCAAGCTTGTGCGAAAGGGCGCCGCGCGTGTAACGAGACGGCCCGATGTGGGAGAAAAGGGTTGCAGTTTTATTCGCCACCGGAATATCCGGCGACAGGACCAGAAGGCGTTCGATAGCGGGCGGAGGCAGTGGCGTCACGTCTTCTCCCCTTCCCTGCACCAGCGCTGTGCCTTCGTGGACGAGAAATGGAACATCAGAGCCGACAGTAGCTCCGATCTCGGCCAGTTCTGCCCGGCTCAGTTCCAGGCTCCACAGGTGATTCAGTGCTCTAAGCACTGCGGCCGCGTCGGCAGAACCGCCGCCAAGTCCCGCCGATTCCGGAATATGCTTTTCAAGCGAGATCTCAGCGCCAACTTTAACTGCTGTCGCCTCTTGCAGAACCTTCGCCGCAGTAAAAGCAAGGTTGCGATCGGACGGTATACCGCCGTCGTCTGCCATCGTCAGGGTGTCCGACTCGACAACAGTCACGATGTCGTGCAGACCAATCGTCGTGATGACCGTGACCAGGTTGTGGAAGCCATCGGTTCGTTTGCCAAGTATCTCCAGTGTGAGGTTGACCTTAGCGTGGGCGAGTTCAGTGACCTTGCTCATTGGCCTATCACCGCTTCAACGCCTCGGCGCGTTCTCGACGGGAGGTCCCGTGGACGACGAACGGCTTACCTGCATTCGACCATGATGCGAATAGCGACTTCCACTCTGGAATGGATAGCGTCGCAGGTCTACGCTCCGAGTCGATACCGGCTGATTCGATGATTGACCGTGCGAGCGGCGTATCCACGTTGATGCCGGTTGCAAGCGAGTTGTGAAGCTGCTTACGTGGAGCCTTGAATCCGGCCCTGGCAAGGCGGAAGAAGTCTGCTTGATCCTGGCCGGGAACCAGCGGCTCTTTTCTAGGAGTGAGCTGAACCACCGCTGCTGTGACTTTTGGTCTTGGCGTAAACGCCTCAGGTGGCACCTCGAACAACACTCTGACTTCGGCATACACCTGTACCGCCAGTGAGAGCATACCCATGTCGCCGGGTTCAGCCTGCATCTCGTTTGCGACTTCACGTTGGACCATGACGATCATGCGTTCAGGTGGATGCTTGGATTCAAGGAAGTTGCGAATGATCGGAGTTGCGGCATAGTACGGGAGATTGGCGACCAGAATGTAGTCACGTCCGAGCACAAGCGGAAGCGATTCGGGGTCTACGGTCCGGCCGTCGGCCTCGACTACGTCGACTCGTTCATTTTCGGCAAACCGCAGTTGCAGGGAGTCGGCCAGCTTGCGATCGAATTCGATCACGGTCAATGTGCCCGCTGATGCCGCAAGCTGGTTTGTCAGTGCGCCTTTGCCGGGACCGACCTCGAGAACCGTCGACTCAACGTCGATCTCTGCGCTATGCACAATTCGCTCCGCAACAGCGCGGTCGGTGAGAAAGTTCTGTCCTAGCCGCTGTGGTGACATTATTGCCCAAAACACCTGTGGGACGACCGTTCGGGACGACCTGCTGCCAGGATCAGGCGGGGCCGAAAGTGAAATATGTGGTCGTGCACCCTGAAGTCGGCCCGCGCCAGTCACGTACCCGTGAGGACGACTCGAACCAGGCAATCCCGCGGCACCCGAGGGATCCAACTTACCGTTGCTTCCTTCCGGACCTGGCGGGGTTCGCAGGGCCTCGCCGCGCAGGACCCGGCTCTCAACACCGCCCGGCACAGACAGAGGTCACAAGCGCTAAAGTCTCATTCAGGTAGTTAAGCCTCGCTATAGCGGATTGCGAGTTCAGGGTGCCGCTAACTCCCCGCCTAGCACGACCACGTTTAATCCTACTACTGGTTACCCCACACGGTCATCTCATGTTGCACCCGTAGTACAGACCGCTCAGAGCTAATATGCTCTTCCATGCCATGAACACTCAAATAGCTCCAGTACAAAAAGCCGTAATCACAGTAGCGGGACTGGGAACCCGGTTCTTGCCGGCCACCCGTTCGGTGCCAAAGATTCTGTTGCCGATACTCAATGTGCCGGTGATCGAGTATGCGGTGCGTGAGGTCGTTGACTCGGGAATCACCGATATCGCTATCGTCATGTCGCCCGGTATGGAGGAGGTCACTGAGTATTTCAGTGAGCGAACGGAGCTAGTCTCGATCCTGGATCGGCGGGGAAAGGGAGACCTTGCTGCGATGCAGCGTGAGATATCTTCTCTCGCCAACATCACAACGCTGTACCAGGAAGACCCTCGCGGTCCCGGACATGCGGTGCTGATGGCCAAAGAGTTCGTGGGCCGAGAACCGTTCGCCGTCCTGTTTCCCGATGACGTTATCTGGAACAAGACTCCTGGCACGAAGCAATTGATCGACGTTCGATCACAGCACGGCGGCTCCGTCATAGCCGCACGAGCTGTGCCGGACGAAGTCGTTTCATCGAAAGGGATCATCGACGGCGACGAGGTGTCAGACCGCGTCGTGTCTGTGCGAGGCGTGGTTGAAAAGCCTCCGCTGGACGAGGCTCCGTCGAACCTGTCAATCATCGGCAGATACGTGCTTGATCCGGCTGTCTTCGACTACCTGGAGGGTGAGCATGCCGGTGCGGGCGGCGAGATCCAGCTGACCGATGCCATCCAGGCGACTATCGGCAGCCTGCCGGTACATGCGTGCAGGTTCGAGGGCCATCACGCCGACACGGGAAATCCGGGAGGAATGCTGCAGGCGGCCCTTCATGAGGCGGGAAATGACCCGGCGTTGCGAGAGCTGGTGAAGTCGGCAATTGCCGAGTGGAAGTAGGGTTCGCCCGCAGCACATAGTCCGGCACGCTGAAGGTTTTTGTGCCGGTCTAGCCGTGTTCAGGGTGATCCAAACCTCTTCCGATAACGAATAACTGCGCGTGACGTAGAGTCGAACCGCGTCGCAACAAAAATCGTCTAACCGTCATCAGCGAATTTGCTACCTCAAGGCTAGCGACTGACTGACACCCTAGACTCGCAGGAGATCATCCGTTGCCGTCATTTGCCAAACTGTCGCCACCCGGAAGACGAACGGTTGCTGTAATGGTGACCGGTTTGATCGCGATCGCGGCGGCCTGCGGCAGCGACGCTCCCGATCCGACTCAGACACCTGTTGCGGCCTCGACCGTGGTGCCAAGTGCGACGCCAGTCACGCAGCAGCCTACTTCTACCCTCAGCCCGGCAACTCCTACCGCAACGATAGCCGCCGCTCCTCCAACTGCCACACCAACGCCTCCGTCCGTTCCGAGTCCCACGCCGACTGTACCTGCCGTTCCCACGAACACTCCTGGTGTTGGGACAACTCCAGCATCCACATCGACACCAATACCCCCGCCGGTTCCAACACCTCCGCCACCTACCGCAACCGCAACCCCTGCTGTTGCATTCACTCCCGGCGTTACCAACACGGTGGAGCTGGGCGCCTCGAAAGACAACACGCTGTATCAGTCAGTAACTGGAAGCAACAGCAACGGCTTCGGTATGGGACTGTTCGTCGGACTGACGAACAGACAGGAGATCCGCCGTGCGCTTGTGCAGTTCGACATTGCCGGCGCCGTTCCAGCAGGTGCGACTATCGAGTCCGTTGAGCTGACGATGTCAGTCACCAAGACGGCAACCCAGAGCCAGCCTGTCGCCGTCCACCGTGCCACGGCAGACTGGGGAGAAGGTTCGTCAGATGCCGGCGCAAACGAGGGCAGCGGCGCACCGGCGGAAGCGGGCGACGCAACGTGGACGCATGCGATTTCGCCGGGACAGGTCTGGCAGAAGCCTGGCGGTGACTTTCTGTCAACTACAAGTGGACAGATGAATGTGATCGGCAACGGCGCTTACACATGGCAGTCAACATCGCAGTTGGTCGCAGATGTCCAGGGCTGGGTCAATGATCCTGGCTCGAATTTTGGGTGGATTCTGATCGGCGACGAGGTTGAAACGAAGTCTGCCAAGCGGCTTGGCAGTAGAGAGAATCCGAACGACGCCAACCGCCCGAGGCTGGTTATCAGGTTCGCTCCGCCGGGATAGGCACAGAAGCTGCTGGTTTTGCCCGCAACCGACCGGCCATGCGTGCCAGCACGATGCCGGTCACGAACACGATCCCGCCCGCGCCTCCAAGCGCCCATTGCACACCGACCAACTCGCCCAGCGCGCCGAGGCCGATGTGACCGATCCAGCCGAAGCCGATAGCAAACACCCAGCCCCCTATCGCCCTCCCGCGCATGTTTTCAGGCACGTTCGCCTGCAAAAGTGTCCACTGCATCGCGTCAAAAGCTCCAGCAGACATGCCAACACCCAGGATGAGCACCATTGAAAGGGGGAACAAGCCGGACGCCGCAAAGAGCATCAGGAAGCTGCCGTACGCCAGCGTAATCAGCACCAGCAATCGTTCCTTGTTTTTGTAGTCGCCAAGTAGCGACAGGCCGATCACTCCGCCCAAACCACCGAAGGCTGCCATCATGTTGAGGGCACCGAGTCCGGTGCCTGCCGTTCCCAGCACGTTCACTGAAATGGACGGAAGAAGCGCGCCAAACGCAAAACCAAACATCTCGACCAGGACCGTTGCGATTAGCAGCGTGCGCACAACTGGCATCTTCAGTAAGAACCTGAGATCGAGATACGACTGCCTCAGCAGACCGAAGCCGATGGGTCTCGCAAGCCGTGCTGCGGTCGTTACTGCATCTGACCGAATCAGCAATGTTGCCAGAGCGGCGACGGCGAATGCGGCTGCGCCGATGCCGAAAGCGGCTGAGACTCCAATGCTGTCGATTGCTGTCCCGGTCAGTAGTCCGCCGATCGCCCCGATTCCTCTTGCACCGGCAGATTGGACTGCCACGGCGTTCATTCGCAGGCGTCTCGGGACTGAGTCTGTAACAAGACCCTGCGTCGCCGGGATCTCAAACGATTGGCCAATCCCACCGAGGGCGGTCAGCAGGAAGACGGGCCAGACGACCGATGTGTCGAGACCAGCGAGCGTGGCGAGGCTGACGAGGATCAACATCTTGTAAACGGCTGTGAGGCCAAGAACTCGGCCGCGAGGCCAGCGGTCAACGATAGATCCTGCAATTGGCGCGACGAATACGGCTGGCGCCTGGCGTGCGGCGAAGGTGGCGGCCGTGAGGAAAACCGAGTTGGTCTCTGCAAGGACGAAGAACCCGACGACTATGCGCTCTGTCCAATTGCCCAGGGAAAGCAGGACGGTCGCTGCCCAGACACGGCGGAAGTTGTCGACCGCCCACGCCCGTCGAGGTAACCGGCCTTCGGTCACCGGGAGAACCGGATCTGGATCAGGCGATTGAGTCGAGGACGGCAGCTTTATCACGCAGAGATGTTACGCCTACGGCAATTAAGGTCGTCTTGCTGTCTGGCCCCTGTAGGACACCTGCTGGTGTTCGGGCGGGATGACTATGACCGGGTGCTCGGAAGAGCGGATCACCTTGTCCGCGACGCTGCCGAGAAGCCATCTTTTAACTCCAGAGGAACCGTGTGTAGTCATCACAATCATCCTGTCGCGAGACTCTGAGGCCACTTCATTGATCGCCTCAGCGGCTGTCTGCTTCATCCTGACCTGTTGAGCAACCACTCCACGCAAAACTGACCGTTCGGTGACTCGCTTCAAGTACTGGTCAATCTTCTCGCTGCGGCCATCTTGCCGGTCCAGTGTGATGGCAGGATCTGCCAGAGTGTAGGCGGCGTAGGAGCTGTTCGGCGCCGTTCCAGAGACGTAGAGAACGGTTCCGGCGGTGCGCTTCGCGATCGCCTCGGCAATCGGTATCGCGCCCTCGCTGAAGTTGGAGCCGTCGAGCGGAACTACGATGGTCCTCGGAAGACCGCCGCCGTCTTCGAATCCGACATCTTCACCCGGCCGCGCGAGCATGATGGGAACGCCGGTTGAGTGCAGGACGCGGTCAGCGACACTTCCCATGACTCCACGCATCAGCGCTGACTTCCGCCGCGTGGTCATTGCGATGAGCTTCGAGTCGAGTTCGTGCGACTGGTCGATGATCACGTCCGCGGGATCCCCGCTTATCACGTGAGTGGCGACGGTAACGCCTTTCTCCTGAAACCAGTCCATCTGTTTTCTGAGGTACTGGTGCGCGAACTCCGCCTCTTCGTGGATGAGATCTTCCGTGCTATCGGCCGCAGTTCCCTGCTGAGGGCGTTTGAGACGCGCAGGATCGATTATCGCCAGCAGATCGACCGCGGACTCAAGCTCGGCGGCCAGTCCGGCGACCCAGTAGCGAATCTTTTCAGACTCGGGTGAGCCATCAAGCGGGATCAGTATGCGGTCAAACATTCGATCTCCCGATCTCGTGAGCGTCCGGGAACCCGGCCGCAGATGCCGCCAAACTTAACTGACGGCGAGGTTCCCTGCCAGTCTGCACGCGAGCCCCGTGCTGCGCTTATGCAGTGATCCTGTAGAGCCTGTCGCCACTTCGGACACGAGATGTCACCTTGATGGCCACATCATCGCCGGGAAACGCGTCCACTATTGGCTTGTGATCGACCTCTATCGACTCCGCGTTCTGCTTGAAGTTCGTGGTGTGACCTACGAACCTGAGCGTATCGCCTTTGTGAACCGGTGCGATCAGCGCCAAAACGGCGACGCCACGATGACTGTAGTAGTGAGTCACCCGTCCGACCTGCATCGCGGCAGGCATGTGGCGGACCTCTCCAGCGCCAAACATCAGGTCGTACATGATCTGGCCGAACGACTGGGCAATGTCGGTGTAGGAGATGACTCCCTGGAGCTGACCATTTTCAACGACGGCCAGCCGCTGAACATGCTTTTCCCGCATCATGTGGCTCGCTATTTCCAGGTCCTCATCCGGATCGATACCGATTACCGGAGAGCTCAAAAATTCGCTGACCGATCGGCTGTCCGGCATATCACCCTGGCCAACGCAACGCACCAGCAGGTCTCGATCGGTGATCACTCCCTCGGCGACATCGCCTTTGCCAACAACCAGCATGCCGACATCTTCCTGGGCCATCAGCGCTGCGGCGTCCGAGACTGATGCGGTTGGCTCGATCATCACTGCGCCGTAGACCATCACGTCTTTGACACGCATTTCATTCGTTCCCTTAGCTAGTTCGAACACTTCGTCACAGGCTATGGGTAGGAGGGCGAATTCGGCGTGTGAGTCAATGAGATATTGATGAAAACTTCATGAGACATTGGCCGCTGGCACTGCCGGAGACGGTTTCAGTTGTTGGTGGCGTGTTGTCTTTCGATCTGCAGTACGGCCATGAACGCCTCCTGCGGGACCTCGATTGCGCCAATCATCTTCGCTCTGCGCTTTTTACCCTTAGCCTGTTGCTCCAGCAACTTGCGCTTGCGCGTTACATCGCCGCCGTAGCACTTCGCCAGCACGTTCTTGCGCATAGCTGAGATGGTTTCCCTGGCCACGATCTTTCCGCCGATGGCGGCCTGGATTGGGACCTGGAACATCTGCCTGGGGATCAGTTGTTTCAGCTTTGCGGCCAATTGCCTTCCCTGTGACTCAGCGTAGGAGCGGTGAATAATGAGTGAAAGGGCGTCGACTGGATCGTGGTTTACCAGCACGTCCAGCTTGACCATGTTTGATTTGCGCGGCTCGATCAACTGGTAGTTGAGTGAGGCGTAGCCGCTCGTGGCGGACTTCAGATGGTCGTGGAAGTCGACAAGGATCTCCGAAAGCGGAAGGTCATATTCGAGCATCACCCGAGCGTCCTGTGAGACGCTGCCGGAACGTGATTCCTGGCCCGACTGGGCAGCCTGAAGGTACTCCATCTTGACGTACTCGCCCCGCCGGAGTGTCACCAGTTCCATGATGCCGCCGATATAGCGGGATGGCGAGATTATGGTGATGTTGACCCACGGCTCGAATATGCTGGCGATGCGCTGCGGCTCAGGGAGCGCCGATGGGTTGTGGACCTGGATGGTCGTCCCGTCCGTTAAATCCACGGTGAACGAGACGCTTGGCGCGGTTGCGATGAGGTTCAAGCCGTACTCACGCTCAAGCCTCTCCTGGACAATGTCCATGTGAAGCAGGCCGAGGAAGCCGCACCTGAACCCAAACCCGAGTGCGGCCGAAGACTCCGGTTCAAACACAAGGGACGCGTCGTTAAGCTGCAGTTTGGAGAGGGCTTCTCGAAGCTCCGGAAAGTCGTCCCCTTCGGCAGGGTAGATGCCGGTGAAGACCATCGGCTGCTGCTGAGCGTAGCCTGCAAGAGGCTCATCAGCGGGATTCGCGGCCTGCGTCATCGTATCCCCGACCCGGCAGTCCCTGACATTCTTCAGCCCAGTCGCCACGTATCCGACCTCACCTGCCGATAGCGAATCAGACTTGATTAGAATCGGGCTGAAGTAACCCGTCTCCAGGGTTTCCATCTGCACGCCGGTGCCCATCAGGCGGACCTTTTCGCCGGACTTGAGTGAGCCGCTCATGACCCTGACGTAGGCAACTACGCCCTTGAACTGGTCGTACTTGGAGTCGAAGATCATCGCCTGCAGTGGAGCCGAGAGATCTCCGCCTGGCGGTGGAACCAGGTGAATGATCGTTTCGAGCAGATCGATCACGCCTTCCCCGGTCTTGCCCGAAGCGTAGAGAATCTCGCTGTCCTTGAATCCGAACGCCTGCTTGATCTCATCGGCGACTCGTTCGGGCTCGGCGGCGGGCATATCGATCTTGTTGATGACCGGGATGATCTCCAAGTCATGTTCCATCGCCATGTAGATGTTCGCCATCGTCTGTGCCTGTATGCCCTGGGTGGCATCGACAAGCAACAGAGCGCCCTCGCATGCAGCAAGCGACCGTGAGACCTCGTAAGCGAAATCGACGTGCCCCGGCGTGTCGATCAGGTTCAACTGGTAATCGATCCCGTCCTTAGCCCTGTATGGCAGGCGGATAGCCTGGGCCTTGATCGTTATGCCGCGCTCACGCTCCAGCGCCATCGTGTCGAGGTGCTGCTCTGTAAGATCGCGATCAGAAACGGCCCCGGTCTCCTGGATGAGACGGTCGGCCAGAGTCGACTTGCCGTGATCGATGTGGGCGATGATGCAGAAGTTGCGAATGTGTGACTGGTCCATACAGTCCAATTGTAGGTCTCGAAACGGCTCATGGCATGGTTGGCAGCAGCCGGGTGAGCGCAGATTTGTCACGTTTTCGCGTTTTCGATGGCTCCAATCGGTGGTCGCCTAGCAAGTTTGGACCATTCGCCCCTGGCGTGTTCGGCTCGAACAGGGCTGTGCAATCAACGGACAGGTAAAATGCTTGGCTCGTCCGGCCACTCCACATTTCGCAGTGGCCGGGACACACAAAAGAGCTGCAACGATGATCAGCAGCGTAAGAAATGTGCCTGTCCGCATTCAGCAAGCATTGAGAGTGCGCCAGATCGTGCCGTCCATAGTGGGACTTGCCCTGCTGCTTGCGCTGGCAATCAGCCCGGTGATTGCATCCGACTACGCCGTTAAAGACACCTTCAACCTCGATGGGCCCGGTACGCCGCTCCCTGACCACCGTCTGGAGACGGACACGGTTGGCGGAGGCTGGGTTCAGGGCGTTGGATCGGACTTTCGAATATCACTCGATTCACTCAGCACCCACGATGTCGGGCTCGACGTAGCGCCGGGTATCGCCGTCATAGACACGAAGGTAAGTAAGTACGATCTCAGCGTCACCGTGAGCCGTGAAAAGCACGGCGGTGTCACCGGCTTGATCTTTCGTTACGTCGATGCAGAAAACTACTTCTCCGCAGTACATGACGGCCGTCGAGCCAGGCTGACAAAGGTTGTCGATGGCGTCGAGACGGTCCTCGATCAGCGGAGCGTGGGGCTAGACAGAGACGGAACGTCGGTATGGTCGGTGCAGGTCAGAAACGATTCGATAGTGGTCCGGGTTGATGGTCGCAGCAGGCTGGCAACGAGAGATGCAACATTCGCCGGCGCAACTTACACCGGACTGGTCCACGAGTCTGTGCAGACGACCAGCTTTCGTGACTTCCAAGTGGAGTCTGACGAAGGCTCGCCGGATCCGCCACCCGCGCCGGAGCCGGCTCCGCCCATCGTCTCAGATAGCTTCACTGCGCCTGATGGCACTCCTGTTCCCTCGCATACAGGTACTGAGGTGACTTCAGGCGGCCTGTGGTCCGGGATGCGTGGGGAATGGGTTATTTCCGGTGGCGAGGCGAGGTTGCAGTCACCCGATAGCGAACTTTTCTTTGCCGACCAGATTGTGGTGATTCCTGCAAACGGTGAGGTCGATCAGGAGATATCGGCTGACATCACGTGGTTCGGTGGCAATGCAGGCGTTGTCTGGAATGCGACCGATACGCAGAACTACTCCCTGGCGTTCTGGGAAGGCCACTACATTGTTGTTGGTCGAATTGAGTCCGGGGCGTTCTTCGAAAAAGGTCGACGACAGGCGCTCTGGAGTCCGGGGCAGACTCGAAATCTGAAGGTGCGGGTGAACGGCGAACAGGCATCTGTCTCTCTCGATGATGGCGAGCCCATTCTGCTCACCTTCAGGATTCCGGAACCGACGGTCCTAAACGCCGGAGTGTTCGTTCGGCTCGATGTTGGAAACAGGTTCGACAATTTTCTGGTGCGCCCCTCTGCACTGCTCGCAATGCCGACTCCAGTTATCCCGAACGACGCTCCGTTTCCCTCAATCATCACCGAACCCCCTGCCGATTCCTGGCTGTTCGACAGCTTCAACTCGCCGAACTACATACTGCTGCGCCACCACACACCCGAACTCGACCCATCCGGCAGCGGCTGGACGGACGTAGCGGGCTTCTGGCAGATATGGCAGGCGCAAGCCTCCGACCAGTCAGCGGTGTTTGGCCCAGGTGGATACGACCGTTTCGCCGTGATCGACACCGGGGTGGACGAATACAAGCTGGAGGCAAGCATCAAGTGGGATGGCGGCAGGGTCGGAGTTTTGTTCGGAGGCCGGGCGACTGGACCGGACGACGCTGGACGAAACGGCTTCATTTTCTTCAGGAATGGCGATCGGTTGGAGGTTGGCCGCCTGGTTGGCGGCGCGTACTTTCGGATTGATAGAACCGATGACTTCAACTGGAATCCCGGCGCTCGTCGTGTGATGAAGGTTGAGGTTCGGGAAGAAGAGGCTGAGTTAAAGCTGAACGGCAAAACGGTGTTCGAGTTTAGCGACCCGGCCCTTGAATTCTCTACCTGGGCGGGCCTGTTCCAGCGCGGCAGCAATTTCGAGCGATTCAACGATTTCACGGTCGCGCTGCCTGAGGGAGCCGAACCGCCGTCCGATCCGGCAATAGGTCCGATCGCCGATGTCGAGATGGTCGTTGGCCAGAAGGTCGCCCTGACGATTCCTCTCACAGGTCTCGATGGCACCGGGTTCGAGTTGACCGCTTCGGCGCTGAAGAGACCCGACGGTACGGTGGTTGTAGACACTTTTACGGAGGTGAACGGCACCGGTGTTCAAATTGCCGACCATTTGCCCGAACAGTCTCCGGCCGGTGCGGGATGGGTGAAGGTGCGACCCGGAGCTGAGCCGGTCATCGGCGACGGGATGCTTCGTATTCCGGTCGGCGGCGATGGCGGTGACCAGCGTGTCGTCATTGACACCGGATACCAGGATGTCGAGCTCTCTTCACAGGTTGAAGCCATCGACGGCAGATTCGGCCTCGTTGCGCGGCATGACGGCTCAGCGGATGACCGCAACTGGATCATGGGATGGGTCGACGCCGAGTCGGGGCTAGCCTTCTTGGCTCGCAACACAAACGGAGAGTTCAGGGTTCTGAGCCATGTTCCCTTCGCCTGGACGCCTGGCGACACGAGAATAATGTCGCTCAGGGTGATCGGATCAGCAGTTTCGCTCCTGGTGGACGGCGGAGTGGTCATGACGGCAGAAGCTGAAGACCTGCCTTCCGGCACACATGCCGGTCTGTTTTCCCGCAAGATCGGCGAAGACGGGCAATTCCAGGATTTCACGGCAAGAGGACTCGGCCTGCCGGAGTTCATCTCTCTCGATGGAGTTGGAGCTGGTGCTCCGTTACTGCATATCGATCCGCTGCCACGCGATTCCGGGACATACGAGGTTGTGATCGAGGCCAGGATCGGGAGTGGCAGCCTCAGCACCGCGTTCGCGCTCACAGTTGCTCCGCTGATGGGACCGACCGCGAACGCCGGGGGACCGTATGTCACTGGCGAAGGCTTGGCCGTGACGCTCGATTCGACCGGATCAACGGCCGGGGACGGCTCGATCGTCAGCTATGAATGGGACACTGACGGCGACGGTCTCGCGGACCTTTCAGGTGCAACGGTAGAGTTTCATCCACCGGGAACAGGCCAGTACGTGGTTGACCTGCTTGTTAAGGACGAAAACGGAATGGCCTCTGGGGCGACCGCAACCGTCACGGTCGTATCGCCGCATCCGGCCGTCGACCTCTCGTCCCTGGTCACGGTTGACTCCGCAGGGATTGACGGCACCAAGATGGCTCTGACAGCTGATCTGCTCTGGCAGCGAGGCGCTGCCTGGTCGCCGGAGAAGGTTCCCGTGGCATCCGGGTTCGCTGTGGACTTCACCCTGGGATTCGAAGCCGGATCAACGCTTGTCGCTGACGGAATTGCGTTCGTGATCCAAAACAGTCCCGACGGAACGGCTGCGATCGGTGCCGCAGGTGACGGTCTGGGCTACTCCTTCATCGAGAACTCGCTCGTAATCGAGTTCGATACGTGGGTCAACACATCATTCGGTGAATCCGGACCGCACATAGCCGTGCATGGAATCGACAGTGTGCAGAACACATCTACGGATGCCACACGGGTAGCGATGGTCAATGTGCCTGGGATTCTTTCAGCTCCAGTGATACGTGCCCGGGTCGAGTACATTCCTGGAACACTCCGCGTGTACTTGGAGAATTTCTCGCTGCCAATTATCGAGGTCGCGATCGACCTGGCGGCGCAGATGGACCTGCCAGCCGGAACCGCTTACATTGGATTCACAGCAAGCACCGGTGGAGCGAGTGCCATGCATAGCGTCTCGGGGTTTCATTTCGGGAACTGAGGTTGCACAGCGAGCTCTTCGGAGTGGCGCTTTCGTTACGCAGCGGGGCTGTGGCGGTCGGTGGAGTCCGGTGCGAGACCTTGAGCGTCTACCGCCGCAGCGGATTGCGCGGCAGGGGAAACAGATATTTGGCTGACTACGGTCGCAGGCTGAGGACTGGGATCTTCTGCGCTCGACGGAGCAGGCGTCCGGGCTGGGCGAAGTTCAGCGCTTTGTGCCACGGCATCTCCAGTCTTCATGAAAACCGTGAGAAGCAGCAGGAGAGCGCCGCCTGAGATCGCGGAGATGGCGAGCGCCCACTGTGTGCCAAGGAATTCTGCGAGTGAACCGAGAACGATCATCCCAAGCGGTCCGAATCCGAACATGATGAATCGTAGGCTGATTACGCGGCTGCGGAACTCGGGCGCCGCTGTGAGCTGCATCGTGATCATGTTGGTGACGAAGTAGAGCGTTGCAACCGCTGCCGTCATACCGACAACTACGAGCGAAAGAAGAAATACTTCTGACAGCGCCAGTGCCATTATGAGTCCCGAGAACAGGAACCCCGTGACTATGGTGACCCGCTTTTCACCGAATCGAGAAGCGATCGGCACCGACATCACGGCTCCGAACAGAGCGCCAATTCCGATCGAGACCTGCAACGCGGCGAGCCCGCCAGCGCCCTGCCCCAGCACATCCTTAGCCAACGGTGGCAGCAGCGCAGCCCATGTGTTGACGGTGATGATTAGCACAAGACCGGCGACAAGGTACCAGCGCAGTGTCCGGTGGCCCTTGATGTAACCGGCGCCCTCCCGCATGTTCTGAACGAAGCTGCCCTTGTGGGCCGTCTGGGACTTTGCCACTGGTTTCAAGCTGGCGAATATAGGTATCGCTGGTAGGACCAAGATGGCGCCCAGTACGCTGGCAGCGCCGGTGCCTGCAGTGGCGAGGACGAGTCCGCCGATCAGCGGTCCAGCAATCTGCGCCAGGTTGAACGTCGCAGGTGATAGTCCGAGCGCGGCACGCTGAAGCTTGGGTCTAACAAGGTCACCAACAAGAGACTGCCGCGAGGGCGCGTAGTTGGCGGCTGTCACACCGTGAACGGCTGTCAGAGTCAGAACGTGCCAGGCTTGAACCACGTCGGCGAGGGTGAGCACGGCGAGGGCCACGTACGTGCCAAACACCACAGTCTCCCCGATGGCAATGACGCGGGTTCGTCGAAATCGGTCTGCCAGTTCGCCGCCTATCAAGGTGAAGACGAGCATCGGCGCGATGAAGAGCACCGGAACGAGCGAAACCAGCAACGGAGATCCGGTGAGTTCGTTCACCAGCCATCCGCGCACCAGCATATGAACGAAGAAGGCGGAGAAGCTGAATAGCGCAGCGACTGTGTAGTGCCGGAACTGCGTGTGACCAAACGGCTCAAGTGGACCGATGCGACTGATCTGGTAGACCGGACGGTGAATGCCACTCGTGTGAGGTGCACGCGGCTTTTTCCGGCGCGCTTGCGTAGTTCCGGTTCCGGTGGTCATCTGCCGCGGATGTCGAAAAGCTCGTCCAGCCGGAAGATGAAGTTTCGTTTTCGTAGCGGAGCCTGTCAGCAAAAGGCCGGAGCTAAATGCTCCGGCAGTGAGTTAGAATTACGGGGTTCGTGGCGATCCCTTCCACTTAGTATCCACCCGAATGGTCACCATATCCATAGGTGATTCGACGAATATCGTAGGGGTTTGTCAGAACTACCTGTTACCAGACTCGCGAGATCTGTTCGAAGGCGTAGTAGCCGAGCAGGGCGACGACCAGCGACTGGACAACCTTTCCGGCGAACGTTGCCACCAGGAAGCGTTTCTGGCTGACTCCTGTGAGTCCGGCGAAATATCCGGCGTAGTCGAAGACGGGATTTGGTATGGCGGCTACGAAGAATGAGGTGATTGTGACGTTGCGGTTGTACCAGTGCGTAACGCGGGTTGTTGCCCTGTACATCTTGGTGCCGGGGTCTGGCTGGGAGCGTTCGGCAAGTCTCGAACCGGCCTTACCGAGGGCGTAGCAGCCGGCCATGCCGACGGTTATTCCAGCGGCTGCGGCTACTGCAAGCAGCATCGGGTTCAGGATCGTGGCTCCGGCGAATACCAGCGTGAGCGTTGGCACTGGTAGAAAAAATGTGATGCTTCCCAGAGCGCCCATGAAGAAGACCGCAGCGTATCCGAACGACATAACGAGGGCGGGATCGAAGCTCACGTATCTCTGCAAGGCTATCGGTCCGGCCATCGCAGCCATCACCACGATCACGCCTATCCAGCCAGTCACGGTGTTGCGTCTTCCAGACCCGCTATCGACATTGAGGCTCGGTTCACCGATGTCCAACAGGGGAACTGGACACGTCGTGACCTGCTGCATGCTTGGCTCTCCAGTACGGAACACGGCGTCGCGTATTGATGAAGGTGGATTGTGCGGGATACAGGCCCTGCCGGGACCGGGCCGGAACAGGTGGATTCACGGCCGGTCGTCGGCGAGGGCTTGATCTGTCCAGTCTCAGGAATGACGGGAGGGATAGCAGTGCGCGCCTCGGTGGTTCTCGGTGTGGGATGCGGTGTAGAACGTCCCTGGGACGACAGCGGCGCAAGCTCTGGCCAGCGGCGACCAAGTAGTGAGCCTGACCCCAGTGCGGCATACGTGGCAAAATAGATGCCATGACATCGACCGCTGAACAGACGACCGCCAAACAGCCGTTAGTCACCGATCTACAGTCGGTCATCGGTGAGCGAAACGTTGTCTGGAGGCCCGAAGACCTGCTGCTGTATGAGTACGACGGCTCAATAGACCGCTCTGCCCCGCGAGTAGTAGCGCTTCCAGGGTCGGCCGATGAGGCAGCCGAATGTGTGAGGGTCGCGAATCGCCATGACGCATACATCGTGCCTCGGGGCGCCGGGACGGGGCTGTCCGGGGGCGCCGTTCCCCTGCGTGACTCGGTGGTGATCGGGCTCGCCCGCCTCAGCCGGGTCCTTGAAGTCGATGTAGAAAACCGTGTGGCCGTAGTCGAACCGGGACTCGTCAACATCGAGTTATCGAACCATGTTGAGCAGTTCGGGCTCTACTACGCACCGGATCCGTCCTCGCAGAAAGCCTGCACAATCGGCGGCAACGTCGCAGAAAACGCGGGTGGGCCGCACTGTCTTGCGCTTGGCACAACCACGAACCACGTCCTTGGCATTGAAGTTGTGCTTGCAGACGGCACATTGCTGTGGCTTGGCGGACCGAGTCGGGAGAGCAGTGGCTACGATCTTCGTGGCGCATTTATCGGATCTGAGGGAACATTCGGGATCGTGACCAAGGTAGCCGTGAGGCTGCTACGCATCCCTGAGAAGATCCACACCATACTTGCGGCATTCACCTCGCTCGACCAGGCGTCACAGACCGTCTCAGACATCATCGCGGCCGGCATTGTGCCAGCAGCGCTGGAGATGATGGACCGCGTTACGATCGATGCCTGTGAGCCGGTCTATCACCCCGGATACCCTGCCGATGCCGAGGCCGTGCTGATTGTGGAGGTTGACGGGCTTACCGAGGCGGTGGATGAGCAGTCGGCACTGGTCGAGAAGATATGTAACAACAACGGCGCATCTGAACTGCGTGAGGCGGATGACGTTGAGAAGCGCGCCGATCTCTGGGCGACGCGCAAGGGTGCGATTGGCGCGTTCGGGACGATTGCGCCCAGCTACTACCTCGTCGACGGCGTCGTGCCCCGGACGAAGCTGCGCCAGGTGATGCGGCAGGTGCAGACTGTGGGGAACGAACTTGGTCTGACGATTGGGAATGTGTTCCATGCCGGTGACGGCAACCTGCACCCTTGCATCCTGTTCGACGAGCGCAGCCACGGCGAGGTGCAGAAGGTGATCCAGGCGGGCGAACAGATCCTGGAGATCTGCGTCGAGCATGGCGGGGCGCTTTCAGGCGAGCATGGCATCGGGATAGAGAAGCAGGCTTACATGCCGCTTGTGTTCACCGAGGACGATATGAGTGCGATGAAGGGCTTGCGAGAGGCGTTCCTGAATCCGGAACATGCGGACGACGAGGCAGGAGTCGCGGGACGAACACCGGTCTCTGAGCGGTTCAATCCCGGAAAAATCTTCCCGGGCGGCGCAAGTCACGGCGAGGCCTATGGCATCACCGAGCACTCGGTCCGGCGTTCAGGCCGCGGCGACGAAGTCTGACCTAACGGCCGAAATGAACCTTTTGGACTGGATTTCTGTTTTAGCCTTTGTTAGGATGTTCCAATAGTTGGAATGATCCAAGATTACATGGAATCCAGATGGCCCTCAGCAGAAACCAGATGACCGTCCTCGACGCACTTGCCGAAAACGGCGGTGAACTCAGTGGACTTGAACTGGCCGACATCATCGGCTCGCTCGCCCGCAGCAGCGTCTACGCAGCGCTATCAGCACTTCAGCGTGACGGTTTTATCGATGCTCGCTGGGACTTCTCCGAGTCGCATCCGCGGCGCATGGTTCGCATAAACGAGACCGGCCTTGCGGCAATCGCAGATTCGGCGTTAAAGGTTGCTGAACGCAGGGCGAGAGCCCGCCGGAGTCCGCAGAAAAGAGAGCTCCAGGGAGGCAACGCGTGAGTTTGATCGCAACACTGGGGTGGCTTCCCGTTCGGATCAGCATTGCCGTTTGGACCCGGTTGTGGGTATGGACGTACCCGCTGGCAAGACCGACGATCGACGAGATCAGGACTGCTTCCGGTGCAACACGATTCTCATTCAGGGCGATGCTTGAGACTCTGCGATTCGCATTCGAGCTTCCGCTCATGGCCCGGTCACAGCACTATGCAGAGAGGTCTTCTTCTACACGAACCGGCCGCACCGGCCAGACTGGGCACTTTGGGCAATTGGACAGCAGCACACCGGTGACGTTCCGCGCGAACCTGCATTTGAACAGTCAGAATCGCTGGGTTTCGGAGCCGGGTTGGAGAACGGGGCTCCGCGAGTCGGTTGTCTGGTCAACACTGGCGAGCTGGCTCGTGACCTGGGGCAGCATCGGTGCATCTGTGATCTTCACCGGGGACTTCCTGTTCGAGTCCCACGCAACGCCAGACGCCCCGGGATACGTGACGCCCTACTTCAAGGTGGCCGCCGCGGCGCTAGTATTGCCGATCGGCTGGATTGCCGGTGGACTCGCAACGCTCGGAGTGACTCGGCGCACTGTCTGATCTGCTTCACGCTTGAACGGTCTGTCGGTGCCGACGTTGGCGTCCTTGAGTACCACAGATAGCAGCGCTGCGTGATCATTCAGCAAAAATCCCGTGCCTGCGACTCCCTCCTGTAGACTGGCGCGCCTTAACACGCCAACACTCCGGGAGCCTCAATGACATCGTCCAGGAAACTCCGTATCGGCATCATTGGGGCCGGTGGATTCGCCAACACTCACATGACCCAGTTCTCACGGCTCGACAACGTCGAGGTCGTTGCTTTCATGCGGCGAAATCCCGAAGCTCTCGCTGAGATGCAAGAACAGTGGAACGTGCCGCAGGGATACACCGACTACAAAGAGATGCTGGCGAACCCGGACATTGATGCAGTCGACATCATTACTCCAACCGACTCGCACCGCCAGATCACCCTCGATGCTGCGGCGGCAGGCAAGCACATCCTGTGCGACAAGCCACTGGCCCTCACGGCTGCGGACTGCCGAGAGATGCTGGATGCGGCCGAGCACGCCGGTGTGATCCACTCCACCAACTTCAATCAACGCGGCAACACCGCCCTCGGCCGAATGAAGCGGTACATCGACAGCGACTACATCGGCAACATGTTTCATGCAAACATCTGGTGGGGCATGACCAACCAGCACGGCACGAGGCCCGAGATCCTGTCGTGGAGGTTCAAGCCGGAGTCGGGCGGTGGCACGGTCTACGAGCTTATCCACGTCTTCGATATGGCGAGATTCCTCGGTGGCGAGGTCGGACGGATATCGGCGGTGATGAATACTGCGGACAGGCACAGGCCGTTCAACGACCTGCCGGAGGGTATGGACGTTACCGTCCCCGATTCTTCGGCATATTTGATGGAGTTCGTGAATGGCGGCTATGCCGTTGCTCACACCAGCTTCGTCACTCGCATGATCGACGGTGATGGCGGGACGCATGCGCGCATCGAGGTTTCGGGCTCGAAGGGCGTGATTCACACCGAGGGGCGTCATAGTCTCAAAGGCTATTCCGGCGATATTCGAGGGACGCTCGGTGAGCTTGAGCCGGGCCCCGCGTACCCGCAGCCGTACGAGCGGTTCGTTAACGCCTGCCTTGCTGGCGACCAGTCTCTTGTCGAGACCAGCTTCTTCGACGGCATGAAGGCGGCGGAACTCGTGGACGCCGCGTACAGGGCATGGGAGACGAAGAGTTGGATTGAGCTGGAGCACTAGGACCGGTTTCGTCACCGCCGCAGCTATCGGGGTCAAGCACCGGACCACGCGGTGCAACCGGTGATGTACCGGAGACAAGAAAACGCGGTTATGCTTTGGCCTCACTCGATTGCGGACCCGGCGAACGATTACTTGTTCGGTCCCAAATCGGTGAAATCAACGCAGGAGGAGTCCAATCACTCTCGAATACGTGAAGCTCGGCCGTACCGGAGTTAAGGTCTCGAACATCTGCATCGGGACAGATAATTATGGGAACGAGTTTGGGTGCGATGAAAAGACAGCGCACGCCATTCTCGACCGGGCGCTCGAGTACGGCATCAATTTTGTAGATACATCGGACTCGTACTCAGACGGTCGATCGGAGACGATCATTGGCAAGTACTTCAACAAGAACGGACGCCGTGACGATGTCGTTCTCGCCACCAAGTTCCGCTCACGCGTTGGTGCAGGCATCAACGATATCGGCGCCTCCCGCTACCACATCGTCCGAGCTGTAGAAGCCTCACTCCGCCGCCTGCAGACCGACCGTATCGACCTCTACTACTGCCATTCGTGGGACGACGAGACACCAGTCGAGGAGACGCTTCGGGCACTTGAAGACCTGACCCGGCAAGGCAAAATCGTGTACCCCGGATGCTCGAACTTTCCGGCGTGGGTCATTTCCAAGTCGATGTGGGTTTCCGACGTGCGGAACATCTGCCGGTTCGAAGCTGTGCAAAGCGTTTTCAACATCTTGCAACCGGGCCTGGCAATGGAGGTTGTTCCGTACGCGCAGGCGAACAACATGGCGATCGTGCCGTACTCTCCGCTGGCGAGCGGAATGCTCACCGGCAAGCACCCGCGTACGGGTCCGATCGAAGACTCAAAATTCGGTGCCAGGGACAGTCGGCGTGGCGGTTCACTGAGAAACCGCTACTGGGACGAGCCTCGCCTCGACGCTGTCGACAGGCTTGCGGCGGTTGCGCAGAAGCACGGCCAGCCGTTGATTCGCCTTGCGCTGCAGTGGGTTTCGGACTTCCCTGGCGTGACTTCGCCGATCTTCGGTGCGAGACGGATCGACCAGATCGAAGGGATTATCGACGCACACTCCGAACGTGCGCCGGACGATGCGATGGCAGAGGTGCTGGCGATCGCTGATGAGTTCGCAGCCTCAAACCCAATGCTCTACCCACCGCGACCGGGCGGTGCGTCTGGCAGGCCTGTGGAACTGCGGGCATAACCTCCAACGGCCCGAACCACAGCGGGAACTCGACTCAGCGCAACGGGAAAAAACATGAAACATGTGAACCTCGGCCGCACCGGCCTTAAAGTGTCGGAATACTGCGTAGGCGCAGACAATTTTGGTGACCAGACAAGCTCCGGTGACGCCGTTCGCATCATGCAGCGAGCGTTCGATGCAGGCGTCAATTTTATCGACACCGCCAACTCTTACGGCCCGGCAGACAAAAAGGGAATCTCGGAAGAGATCGTCGGCCGTTTCATCAAGAGCCGCCGGTCTGACGTCGTCCTGGCCACCAAGGGCAGGAGCCGGATGGGCGATGGGCCGAACGACGAAGGTGTAAATCGTAAGTACGTGATGCAGGCGATCGACGATTCGCTGCGTCGGCTGGGTACGGACTATGTCGATCTGTACCAGATTCATGCCCCCGACCCGACGACGCCGACGGATGAAACTGTCGATGCCTACAACGATGTTGTGCGTGCAGGCAAGGCTCGCTACATCGGTGTCTCAAACTTCGCCGGATACCAGCTGATGGATGCGCTGTGGAAGCAGGACCGCCGTGGGCTGGCGCCGTTCGTCAGCGTGCAGCCCCGCTACAACCTTCTCTACCGGGAGCCTGAGCGTGAGCTGTTCAAGGTTTGTGCCGACCAGGGCGTCGGCGTGATGGCATACAGTCCCCAGGCCGGAGGATTCCTGCTCGGTAAGCACCGCAACTTTGAGGCGGAAACGGGCACGCGATTCGCAGAAGATTTCCGGGCGGCGAATTTTTACCGGCTGACCTACTGGAACCAGCTGACCTTCGATGCTATGGAGGCGTTTATCAAGGTCACGGAGAAGTACGGGATCAGCCCGAACGCGCTGGCACTGCGGTGGGTGATATCGAATCCTGTGTTGACCGCCTGCATTGTCGGGGCAAGGACGATCGAACAGGTTGATCAGAACCTTCAAGCGTGGGAGTCGGATGTGCCACAGGAAGCACTGGATGAGGCGACAGAGATTGGCAATCTACTCTGGGACACAGCGCCGTGGAAGCCGCAGATGCAGATAAACCGCGGGCCGTCACCGTTCCCCGGAATTGACTCACCGGTTAACTATGCGAGTCCTGCCTGAGGTTGATTGACTCGATTTTTCTGGTTGGAGAGAGTTGGAGCAGTGAATTTGTCATCCCGACCGCAGCGGAGGGATCTTACTGGGCGATCCTCTCTCCCCTTGTGGGAGAGAGTTAGAGAGAGGGGGTATCGGCCGTCTCGGCCGACGATTTTGTCATTCTGAACTTGATTCAGAATCTCTCGGGCGACATCGAACAGGCGGTACGATCCCTCCGCTGCGATCTGGATGACAAAGCATTCACCCTCTCCCTTTGTCCCTCTCCCATCGAGGGAGAGGGGTATGAAGAGCCAAACAAGTTCAAAATGACAAACATCGTTCTGGTTTAGTTAGAAAAAGAGATGGAGGAAATTTTGGCGAAGGTTCTAGTTACTCGACGTCAGTTCGAAGACCAGATGGACCGCTTGCGGGCGGAAGCTGAGACGGTCGTTCTCACGCGGGCCGCACCGGCAACCCGTGAAGAGCTGTTGGAGGCCGTGAAAGGCTGCACCGGGATCTTCGCCCACATCAACGACAGGATCGACGCCGCGGTCATGGACGCGTCAGGTGAATCTCTGAAGGTCATCGCAGAGTTTGGTGTCGGGTACGACAACATCGATACCAGTGCTGCGAGCGAACGGAACATCGCCGTTGGCAACACACCGGGCGTGCTGACAGAGACGGCTGCCGACTTCGCATTTGCTCTCATCCAGGCGGCGGGGCGGCGGCTGGCGGAAAGCGACCGCTTTGTCAGGCGGGGCGAGTGGAAATGGTTCGAGCCACTCGACCTGCTTGGCCTTGATATCAACGGCTCAACGCTCGGGATTATCGGCATGGGTCGCATCGGAAGTTCAGTCGCTCGAAGGGCAACGGCTTCCGGGATGAACGTCGTCTACTTCAACAGGAACAGGGCCAAAGATGAGCTGGGCGCAAGGAGAACAGGGTCACTGGACGAGCTGTTGGCGGAGTCTGATTTCGTCACGGTGCACTGCCCTCTCACGCCTGAGACCCAGGGATTGATCGGCACAGAACAGTTCCAGAGAATGCGAAGCCATGCGGTGCTGGTTAACACAGCACGCGGGCCGATCGTCGACACTGATGCGCTGGCTGAAGGTCTTCGGACCGGTGAGATCGCCTATGCGGCGTTGGACGTTACGGACCCAGAGCCGATTCCGACCGGCCACCCGCTCCTCGAAATGGAAAACGTGACGCTGCTTCCGCACATCGCATCTGCGACGGTCGGCACACGAAAGAAGATGTCGCAGATGACTGTCGACAACATCCTGGCAGCGTTGCACGGGAAGTTACCGCCTAACTGCGTGAACGGCGAGAGCATCACCTGGGGATGAGGCCCGGTCTCGGCGCTAGCTCATGGACATGCAAACCTTGATCACGTCGTTTGTGTAGTTGGCGTACATTTCATACGCCTTCTGCACATCCGCGAAGTCCAGGTTGTGAGACTTCAGCCTCGAAGGGTTCACCCAACCGCGGTCCTTCAAAGCAACCATCTGACGGATCTCCGTAGTCGGCTGGTCCGTCCCGGCGATCTGAGTCGGGATTATGGTGCAGGCCTTTCGCATCCAATCTGCATGGACGAAAGAGGCGCGCTCCTTTATCGGCCCGGTGAGCGAGAAGTTGATGAAGGTTCCGTGTCGTTTGACGATCTTGATGCAGGTCTCGAACCCTGTCGGGTCGCCCGAGGCGTCCACAACGACGTCAACGCCCTTGCCGCCAGTGATCTCGTCTAGCACCTCTTCAAGATTTTCCGTATCCGAGTTCACGGTGTGTGTAGCGCCGAGTTCCAGGGACTTCTTCAACCGGTAGTCGAGCCGATCAATGCCGATCACCTGTTCGGCGCCCTGTGCCTCTGCGATCATCGTGAATGAGAGGCCGATTCCTCCCTGTCCGAAGACAGCGATTCGCTTACCTGCCGGATTTCCCCAGTGCTTGGCCGAAAACAGGACCGTTCCTGAGTGCTGGCACATGACCCAGTCGTCGATCGGGCCATAGTCCGGGACCGGAATGACTCGCATGGCCTCCTGCGTGATGTACTCGGTAAGCCCACCCGTTCCGCGTGTTGGCAGGACGATTGCGCGCTGCCCTTCTTTGACCTCGGGCATTCTGCTCTCTACTACGGTCCCGGCGATCTCGTGGCATGGCATTCCAGGGGCGAGCGGATAGGCCTCTTCCGGCAACGACGCATGGTACGACCCGTGGATATCGCTGCCACAGACTGAAACCGTTTCGACTTTTATCTTCGCAAAACCTTTTTCTGTCTCGGGTTCAGGTACGTCTATGAATTCGAAGGTCTGGGGTGCAACGAGGCGCGCGGCTTTCATTCTTTAGATCGTCTCCTTACGGGTACAGATTGGCAGATTTACATGGGCAGATGTTTCGGGCCGCACGGAACTTTACACCTGCACAGGTGTGAAGTCAGCAATCGAGCATTTCTCATCCGCCGCCCTGAAACCGTTGCAATAAAGCAGTGCTAGCATTCGCTCCGCAGATTCTCGCCTGCCTGGAGCGAATACTCTCTCTTGCAAACGCCCGTTCGACGGTTGTCATATTCCACGAGGAGCACTCTCAATGAAGCCCGAAGTCAAGATAACCAAGCTCGAGGTCACCACGTTCGAACACGAACTTGAGAACGTTGGCAAGGACTACAACACCTTCAACATGGTGTACGAGCCGGGCGGACGTCTCACCCAGCGGGGCAGCATCCTGACGATGCACACCGATCAAGGGATCGTCGGTGAGTACCCGACAGGTGGACCGGCGTTGGCCGAGGTGGCGACGGCCGCTCAGTACCTGCTTGGCAAGAACGCGCTCGAAAGGGAGATGATCTACAACGATACGAAGCGAGGGCTGCGTCACGGCGCACTGCTCGGCGTTGGCGTTATCGACATCCTGCTGTGGGACATCGCCGGAAAACTCTACGATGAACCCATCTATCGCCTCCTCGGCGGCTCGAAGAAGCCGCTCCCGGCTTATGCCTCAACGCTGCACGGCGACGAAAACGGTGGCCTGACCACACCTGACCAGTTTGCCGATTTTGCCCAGCAGTGTCTCGAAATAGGCTATCCAGCATTCAAGGTCCACGGCTGGGGGCTCGCCCGGGACAACATCAAACGTGAGATCGAAAACGTTCTCAATCTTGGGAAGAAGTTCGAGAACAAACTGCATCTGTTGATCGATCCCGCATGTGAGATCAAGAATTTTGGCGACGCGCTGGCTCTCGGCCGGGCTTGCGATGAAGCAAATTTCTTCTGGTGGGAGGATCCTTACCAGGACGGCGGAGTGTCCCAGTTCGCCCACCGGAAGCTGCGTCAGATGGTGAAGACACCGCTGCTGCAAACCGAGCACATCCGCCTGCTGGAGCAGCATGTCGACTTCATTGTTGCCGACGCCACTGACTACGTGCGCGCAGGTGCTCACGAAGACGGGGGTATCACCGGGGCGATGAAGATTGCCCACGCGTCGGAAGGTTTTGGACTTGACCTTGAGCTCCACGGTCCGAGTCCCGCGCACAGGCACTTGATGTCGTCGATTCGAAATACGAATTTTTACGAGCTGGGACTGGTGCACCCGAATGTGAAGACGACGAAGCCGCCGGTATACAAGGACTACAACGACGACCTGGATGGAGTGGACAAGGACGGCAATTTCTGGGCGCCGGAAGGTCCCGGACTCGGCGTCGAGCTTGACTGGGACTGGATCAGGGCGCACCAGGTGGATTCGGGCGTGCTGGCGGAGGCGTGAGCGGAATCGTCAGGCTCGCAGCGACACGCTGCCGTCTGAGCCAATCCTCTCGACACCGGTGGTTGATTTGTATACGACGGCTTTAATGGTCGCCTTACGCGTCTCTCCCGGCTGGAATACGATGGCCGTCCGCTTGTCTGATCCCGGCTCCGGGATGCCCGATGCGAGACTCGTAAATGGCTCCAGGCCAACGTTGTAGGTTCGGTTGTACCAGGGATAGCCGGTACCGCCACCGAAAACCTGCCAGTACCAGAGGTAACTAAACGTTTCCTTTGGCCATACGACGCCAATTCCTACGCCTCGGTCAGGATTGGTAACTGCATACCAACCATCCGAAAGGTTCTTGAACACGGAGTAGTCGGCCTGTCTGTCCGACTTTGGAGGGAACGACCTCAGGTCAACGGCCGATCCGTCAGCGGCTTCGGCGTGAGGCCACACTCCGGAGGTTCCTGGCTTAATTCGAACGTTGCCGGCCTGTGGTCCTTCGGCCGGTGTGAAGTGATCCGCTACTGGAAGATCAAAAACGCAGTTTGGCGTGAGGAACGGCTCCCCCAGGGCGATGTGCTGACCCCATTCGGCCTCCGCCGTTTCCTCCGCCTCGTTCGTCAGGCTGTCCTCAACGGTGAGGACCGGTGAGTTCGCCTCCAGGGAGATCGTCTTCTCAATCCAGAACGGCGTTCGCACCGTTCTGACCCAGAACTTCGCGCTCACTCTTTCTGGAGTGTCTTCGATGATCTGCGCATCCCAGGGCATCAATGTTGCTTCGGTGTGCTGTCCAATGTCCGCTCCTGCATACTCCTGGGGCTGGCCGCCAGTCGGAGCGATGGTCTGCCAACCGCCAATGTACGCATCGTGCCAGATCCCGTCGCCCGAACCGGTTGACGGCACCCATTTCGATACATCACGAACGCTCCAGGGCGTTCTCCACATGAAGTCTGTATCGGATTGCTTGTGCACGAGTTCGAAGATGTCAGCGCCCTTGTCTGCCAGAACGCTAACTCGCAGGATCTCGTTCTCGAGCACAACTGTCTTCAGGCCTCGGTACGTCCAGGCGTCCGAGATGCGGCAACCTGACGTACGTTCGTTTTGGTAACGCACGGTAAAATATGGTCCTTCAGTGTGTGGCTAGACGGTCTGTCACGCAGTCGCCGAGTATACGCGCTGTGGTGCGACCGGGCACTCATAGGTCCGAGATTGTTGGAATCCCCCAATAGTAGGGGTAAAAACCCGATTCAACCTTGTCGCCAAATTGGTAACAATTATAGTGTGGTCTGATGTTGAGCGGTCCCGTCGCCTTATCTGCCCGTAGGCAGCAACACCGACTATGTCACTCGCCTTGAGAAGGGCACCACGGAGGATTGGTTTGGCACGAATTCTGGTGGTCGACGACAACGAAGACGTTCGCCTTGCTCTCGCGACCATTCTCGAAGATGCGGGTCACGAAGTGCTGGAAGCCGATGACGGCGAGCCGGTGTTCGAACTCGTTATATCTGAGCAGCCAGAACTTGTTCTCCTCGACGTGATGATGCCCCGTGTGAACGGGTTTGACGCCCTGGCGACTCTCAAGGCAGATACCCGCACATCCCAGGTCCCGGTAATCATGGTCACGGCAAAGGGCCGTCCTGAAGACATGGCGATGGCCCGCTCTCTCGGAGCCGTCGAGTACATCACGAAGCCCTGGGCTGAGGGCGACGTCGAGTTGAGGGTAGACTGGGCGCTGGCCACAACTCAGGCCAGCTAGCTACCCCGGCCTTCGCCCGAAGAATGGGCTCGATCTGGCCGGTCCGAAAGACCTAGATGACCGGCGTCGCAGTACTACTTGTAGTCATATCCGCATTCGCGCATGCCTCGTGGAACCTGTTGGCCAAACGCGCAGGCACGCCTGAGCTCGCCAACTGGTGGATGGCAACGTCCGGTGCGGTGATAATGCTGCCGGCGGGCATTGTGCTGCTGCTGTTGAACGTACCGAGCGGCACAGGCTGGGCGTTCATAGGCGGGACTATCGGGCTACACATCCTGTACTTCTTCACGCTTGGCCGCGCCTATCGCTATGGCGAGTTGTCAATCGTCTACCCGGTTGCTCGCGGTCTTGGACTCACGCTGATACCGGTGCTCGGTGTTGTCGCCCTCAACGAGACTGTGTCGGCGCAGGCTTCGGTGGGCATCGGACTGATATTCACTGGGATTATCGCGGTCGGTCTCACCTCTCGTACCGGGACCGGTTTCTCGGGCGGCGTCCGAGGTCTGCTTTCGGATAAAGGAGTCATGTTTGCGATTGCAACAGGCGTCCTGATCGGCTCGTACTCTGTGCTGGACAAGCGGGGTGTCGAGCATGTGACGCCGGTGCTGTACATGTTTTTCCTGACGGCCGGCGGCTCACTCGGCACACTGGCTTTGATTCACCGCGGATATTCAAGGGCACAGTTCACCGGCGAATTTCGCGCCCACTGGCGGACCATTGTTGCCGGTGGGATGCTCCAGTTTCTTGCATACACGCTCGTACTGAGCGCGCTGCGACTGTCGCAGGTCAGCTACGTGGGGCCGTTCAGGGAACTGGCGATCGGCGCGGGAGTTGTGCTGGGTGCGATCGTGCTCAAGGAGCACCTCTCGCGCGGCCGGATTGCTGGAGCGAGTTCGGTGGTCGGCGGCGCAATAATAATTGCGTTTGCGCCCTGACTCCTTCTGACACCTGCGGATTCTCAATTCGGTCGATATGTCGAGAAAACGCCGTTTCCGAAATTTCAGTGGGACGACAGATCCCCTGTTTCTCTTGCCTGAAGCCGCGCTATCATGGCGCCCGTTCGGTAACGCTCAGTGAGACGGTTCACTGTGCAGCGCGTTCCAATACTGAGAGGCGATGGAGGCGAGAGTATGACTACCTACCAGGGGATGATGGCCGAGAGCGTGACCCACTCCGGATCGGACGGAGACCAGATCAGCGCCTACATGGCCCGGCCTCTTGGCCCCGGTCCATATCCCAGCGTGATCGTTGTCCATCACATGCCAGGTTGGGACGATGCCACCAGGGAGATTACTCGTAAGTTCGCCTACTACGGATTCAACGCGGTCAGCCCGAACCTGTATCACCGCGAGGGTCCGGGTGAGCCAGACGAGGTGGCGGCAGTTGCCAGAGCGGCCGGAGGAGTGCCGGACGACCGCTTTATCGGCGACGCCAGGGGAGCGATGGAGTATCTGAATGCCCTCCCCTACTCAAACGGCAAGGTTGGGACTATTGGCTTCTGTTCCGGTGGGCGCCAGTCATACCTTGCGGCGTGCCGGATCCCGGAGCTCAACGCCGCGGTCGACTGCTGGGGAGGCAGGGTGATTGCATCTCCAGACCAGTTGACGGAGCGGCAGCCGGTGGCTCCTATCGACTACACGGCAGACATGAACTGTCCGTTGCTCGGGATTTTCGGCAACGAAGACCAGTCACCGACTCCGGAAGATGTGAACAGGACCGAGGAGGAGCTGAAGAAGCACGGCAAGGACTACGAGTTTCATCGCTACGACGGAGCGGGCCACGGCTTCTTTGCCGTGGACAAGCCCGGATACAGGCCGGTGCAGGCGACGGAGGCGTGGGGCGAAGTACTCAGGTTCTTTAGTGAGAAGCTGGCATGACGTGGGATTTGTCACCCAACGGATTTGTCATCTCGACCGAAGCGGAGAGATCTTACCGTGCATGATCCTGAGCCCGTTCATATCGGTTTGAACCGAACTACGTCACCGTCCATGTGAGGTCGCCGGAGAGATTCTATATCAAGTTCAGAATGACAAATTAACTGCCATCCTGAGCTTGTCGAAGGGTCAAGTTCAGGATGACGAGAAATCAACAACTTCGAATTTCGACAGGAGAAAAACATGTGCTCGTGGATTGTCGAGAAGGCTGAGATGTCCGGTGTTGCCAAGGGCCCGGACGGCTGGATGGACATCAAACAGGCGAACGTCTACTTCGATCATCCGTTCAAGGCGCCGATGGACCATGCGCTGATAATCGACTTCGTCCGCGACCCGGACCGGCCCAACGGCCGCGTGGCAGTGGAGATCAGCGCTGAGTCGGCGCAGCGGCTTGTCGAAAGCATCAACAGGGCTTTGACAACCGGTGAGGCGGTACACGTGCTAGGAGAGGCCGCACACGCGTAGATACCGGGAGTGAAACCTCAACTGGATGGCGGACATCGAATCGTCACCGGCTTATTTTGCGGCGATCAGCTCGACCTTCCGCACAATCTCCTTTGTGGAGACGATGTGCCTCTGTAACCCCAGCTCTTTTTCAGACATTCCCATGGCTAGCCCGAGGAGCTGCGGCAGGTGGATGATCGGCATATCCGCCTTGTCGCCACGGTTCTTCCTGCGAGCCTTCGGCTGGTAGCCGTCAAGGTTCAGGTGGCAAAGAGGGCACGGAGTGACCATTGCGTCTGCGCCGCCATCTTTCGCGGCGCCAGTGTGGTTCGAAACCATGCGCAGTGAGTTGGCCTGGTTAATGAACAGGATCGGCAAGCCGCAACATGCTGTCTTGCCCGGATAGTCGAAAACTTCGCCTCCAACAGCTTCGATAACCGTCTCAAGCGACGTGTCGCGACCGGGATTCTCCTTGAAGCCCAGGGCCTCACTTGGCCTCACCAGGTAGCAGCCGTAGAACGGTGCCAGCTTTACGCCGTCGAGCTGCTTCTGAAACGTGTCTTTTAGCTTCTCAAGTCCAATATCCTCGATCACCGCCCACAGGAGATGTTTGACCTCGGTCGTGCCCTTGTACTCCAGCCCCTCATCGGCAAGTACTGCATTAATCTCGGCAAGGTACTCTGCGTTGCGCTGCACGCGGTGGTTGGCCTGCGACATAACACCCTGGCAGGTGGAGCAGATGACCAGCACATTCAGGCCCTTCTCCTCGGCCATCGCGAGTGTCCGGATGTTCAGCACGTCGCCCATCTTCAAGTTCTTTTCTTGAAGAACACCGGCACCGGTACATGAAGCCTTTGTAAGTTCTTCCCACTCAATGCCAAGTCGGTCCATCACGGCTACTGCTGAATCGAACAGCTCTGGCGTGCCGCCGCGGGCCACGCATCCGGGGTAGAAGGCGTACTTCATTTGCGCTCGCCCTCGACTTTCTCATACGCGTTTTTTATCTTTTCCTTATCCTCAGCCTTATGCGGCCTGATAGGCGGTAACTTGCCTTTCATCATCGCCTTCAGTCCGACCGGTGCGAGGTCCAGCAGTCCAGGAATGTTGGTCCAGCCGGTACTGTCGATGGCTAGCCTGGATTCGTCCAGCCTGCCGTTCTTCTTAACGGACTTGTAGAACGATTCGGTGTGACGGTACCCGGACGTATTCTTGTATCCGGCCTCAATGGCAGCATCACGGAGCTCCATGATCCGGTCCATCGGCGCTACCTCTTTCGGGCAGACCTCGACACACTGCATGCAGCGTGTGCAATCCCAGATCCCGCCGTCCTCGTCATTTAGTATCTTCAGACGAGAGTCTCGTTCGCCATCCCTCGGGTCCTCAGTAAAGCGCCAGGCTTTTGCCAGTGCCGCGGGCCCAATGAAGTTCGAGTCGACCTCAAGCACGGTGCAGTCAGAGACGCAGCAACCGCACATGATGCAGTTCATAGATGTGAGCAGGTTTGTCATGGACTCGTTGGACGCGAGGAACTCACCGCTCTCAGGCACCGAATCGGGCTGCAGGTACGGCCTTACACGATTGATCTGATCGAAAAACGTATCCAGTGAAACGATCAGGTCTTTGACGACTCGCTGGTTACCCATCGGCTCGACGATCAGTTGCTCTCCGTTGGGAGCGAGATCTGCGACGCGCGTCTTGCAGACAAGCCGCGCTCTGCCGTTGATCCGCATTCCACACGAGCCGCAGATCGAAGCTCGACAGGAACAGCGAAGCGCCAGTGTGCCGTCCACCTCCTCACGCACAGTGACCAGAGCGTCGAGGATGGTTGAGTCGGGGTGAATATCAAGCGAATACTCCTGGAACACGGGCTGTGCGCCAGGCTCCCCGGGATTGAATCGCTTCACCTTCAGGTTTGTCTGCATCAGTAGACCCTCTTAACCGGTTGCCACTGGGTTATCGTCACATCCAGCGTTTCCGTTCGCACGCCCTCTTCGCTCTTGTAGACAAGCGTGTGTTTGAGCCAGTTCTCATCGTCACGATCAGGCATATCGGTGCGGAAGTGCGCGCCGCGACTCTCTTTTCGCATCAGCGCCCCGGTCGCCACCGCTTCGGCGCAGTCAAGCATGAAGTCCAGCTCAAGAGCGAACATCAGGTCCGTATTGAACACCTTGCCCTTGTCCTCAACATAGATGCCTTCATCGTACTTTTTTCGCATTTCGTGGACCTTGGCCAGCGCACCCTCCATAGAGGCCTGGTCCCGGAACACCCCGATTCCCTCGGTCATTCCCCTCGCCATTTCGTTGCGAATTGCGGCGGTGCGGTGGCCCGGCTCGCGGTCCAGCAGAGCCTGCAGCCGTTTCTTCTCAGCGTCGAGATGAGGAGATGCGTCAGCGGCATTGTCAGCGACCGTCTTCACATACTCGACCGAATGCACGGCAGCACGCCGTCCGAAGACAATTGTGTCCAGTAGCGAGTTTGCGCCCAGCCTGTTGGCGCCGTGCACTGACACGTTTGCGCACTCACCTGCTGCATATAAGCCGGGAACTTCAGTCTCGCCATTCTCATTCGTCTTGATGCCGCCCATGATGTAGTGCATGCCGGGCTGTATTGGTACCGGCTGCTCTGCGAGGTCGATGCCCAGGAATTCGACGGCAACCTCCTGCAGGTAGCCGAGCCGGTCTTCGATGAACTGCCGACCGAGGTGACGGAGGTCAAGAAGCACATTGCCGTCGATGCCACGGCCTTCATTTATCTCGGTCTGTTCGGCACGCGAGACCACGTCACGTGACGCAAGCTCCATGTAGTCGGGTGCGTACTTCTCCATGAAGCGGTCGCCATCGCTGTTCAGCAGGTATGCGCCTTCGCCGCGAGCGGCCTCGGACAGGAGAATCCCGGTGCGCGCTAGCGTCGTCGGGTGGTATTGGATCATCTCCATGTCCATCAGGGAAGCGCCTGCCCGCCATGCCAGCGATAAGCCGTCGCCTGTGCAGATGAGCGCATTGGTGGAAGGTTCAAAGACCCTTCCTGCGCCGCCTGCGGCCATCAACACCGCCTTGGCGCGAATGGCGTGGAGCTCACCGGTTTTTAGGTCGAGTGCGATGACACCGCGCACAGCGCCATCTTCTTTGATCAGGTTTGTGACGAACCACTCTTCATACACCTGCAGGCCGAGTTTGAGCGCTTGCTCATAAAGTACATGCAGCATCGCAGAGCCGGTAATGGCGCCGACGAAGTAGGTGCGGGCAACTTTTTGGCCGCCAAACCGGCGGGTGCCGAGCCGACCGTCTTCGCCACGTGAGAAGATGACGCCCATTCGCTCGAGCTCAAGCACAGCCTCGCCGGCCTCACTCGACATGATCTCAACGGCATCCTGGTCGGCCAGGTAGTCAGAGCCCTTGATCGTGTCGAGAGCGTGGCCCTCCCACTCATCTCCCCGGTCGGTCAGAGGAGCGTTGATTCCGCCCTGTGCGGCGTTCGAGTGGCTTCTGACCGGGTGAACCTTGGTGATCACTGCCGTCTTCAGGCCTTTTTGAACACCTTCAACAGCGGCTCTCAGACCGGCAAGCCCGGCGCCGATGATCAGCAGATCGTGTTCGTACATCTGTCTCCCCGCAGGTTTTCGGATCGTCGCTGGTTAGCCGGGACGTGTCTCGGCGGTTTCATGGCTCAAGCCATGCAACGCAATGTGGTAGATCGCTATCGTCATCTGGTCCTGCAACTCACCGTCACGAATAAGGTTTGGCACGCTCGAAATCGGTACTGCAACGGTGTGTATATCCTCAGACTCGTCCTGCGGCAAGGGATTCTCCGTGAGATTCCGCGCAAGATATGCATGCGTGAACTCTGTCGAGTAGCCGGGCGCGACCCACGAACCGCCTAGCTCGGTCATTGAACCGGCGCTAAATCCGGTCTCTTCACGTAGCTCTCGGTGAGCCGTGGTGAGCGGGTCTTCGCCGGGCTCGCGCGTGCCAGAAGGGGCTTCGACAAGAATACGCCCGGCTGCCTGTCTCCACTGCCTCACGAGCAGCACGCGATCATCTTCTGTCACCGGAAAAATCACCACGGAACCTGGATGTTCAACGATCTCTTTTGCTACCGGAGAACGGGATCCGAGCGTGAACTCGTCGACCCTGAGCGATATGCGCTGCCCACGGTGCAAAATCCGAGAAGAGACCGTATGTCCGGTAAGGGGTTCCATACGCCTAAATACTAGCCGAATCCCCGTCATCCTGGGGCACCCGTGGGAGCGGACCGACACGCATGCCGAGTCGTCGGGAGAGATCGGCCCAGAAGGCGTCTCGAGTACGCTTTCTCAGGAACGTGGCCTTGATTGAAGCGTGCGAGACCTTCACCGTCTGCTGGTCTTCAAGCGAACGGTCGATGAAGCCGTCTGCGCTTATGGTTGCTGGCGTTGAGCAGTGGACCGTTAGCTCCAGTGTTGAAGTAGCCCGCAGAACCACTCCACCGAACTGGCTCATGTGAGTGGCTATCGGTTTGACCAGGTAGTCTTCTGATTCCGGGTACATCACAGGGCCGCCGAGACTGAGCGTGTATCCCGTTGATCCGGTCGCTGTCGAGACGACCAGTCCGTCGCCTCGGTAGTCTGCGAGGTGGACTCCATCGACCACGGTCTCCACTTCGATAACTCGCAGCACAGCGCCGCGCGCAACCGTCATATCGTTCAGAGCATGTAGCACAGGAGTATCGCCGGAGCCGTTGTCCGATATCTCCGCCCGCAACATGTACCGCTCGTCCGGTCTCGCGTTGCCTTCCAGGTACCATCCAACTCCCTCAATCGCGTCCGTCGCGTTGATCTCACTCATGAACCCCACGCGGCCCATGTTGATGCCGAGAATCGGGATGTCGCGCGGTGCCGCCTCATGCGCGCCACGCAGAATGGTCCCGTCGCCGCCGATAGTGATGATGAGGTCTGACGCGTCGAGATCGTCGGTGCGCGCCGAAAGCGTGTCTTGCGTTGCGGTCCACCAGTTATGACCGTCTGAGTACCGCGACTCAAGCGCAACAACCAGCTCCACCGCCTCTGGGAGCAGGCCGTGATGGATGATGCCGATGTTGCGGTATGGAGTCATGCTCGCGGGCTTTCGTGCGTTCGTTGTTCGAGCGGTGGGGTCAGACGCAAGCGGATTGTCTCCCGCCGAGGCCTAAATCACCAGCAAATCAAGAGACTTTTCTGCAAAACGCAGGATAAGCCACGGAACGGCGCCGAACAGGGCCACACCGGCGACGGCCACGCCGGTGGCGAAGATGACGGGAACGTCTGCGGTGATCCTGGAGTCGTCTTCGGGCTCCTCGAAGTACACGGCCCTGATTATCCGCAGGTAGTAGAACGCAGAGATCACGGAACTGACCACGCCAACCACAGCAAGCCAGAGTAGTCCGGAGTTGATAGCAGCGCTGAAGACGACGGCCTTCGACATGAATCCGACGGTGGGCGGAATTCCGAGAAGAGAGATCACACCGACCGTGAGCAAGACACCGAGCACCGGAGATCGCCTGGCAAGCCCGTTTAAGCTGCTGATCTCGTTCGAGCCGGTCCGGTTTGAGATGGCAATTATTGCGAAGAAGACTGCGAGGTTGGTGAACGCGTATCCGGCAAGGTAGTACATCGTGCCCTGCGGACCGGCGAGCGGATCACCCGAATCGGTGTTCGAAGCGACCGCGGCAATACCGATCAACATGTATCCCGCCTGGGCAATGGTCGAATAGCCGAGCAGGCGCTTAATATCGGTCTGCGCGAGCGCAAGCAGGTTGCCGAACACCATCGATGCAACAGCCAGCACAGCGAACAATCCTGACCAGTCCTGAGAGAGCGAATCGGAACCGAACGCCGTGTACATGATCCTGATTACGACTGCGAACGCCGACGCTTTCGATGCGGTCGACAGAAACGCCGCCACGGGAGTCGGTGAGCCCTGGTAGACATCGGGAACCCACATCTGCCACGGAACAACCGCCATCTTGAAGGCGAATCCAGCGACGATCATGACGACGGCGAACAGCACCGCATAGCTGCCAAACGGCACATCCGGGTCGGTCGGTAGATCACCGAGCCGAACCAGGATGGCTTCGAGGTTGGTCGTCCCGGTATAGCCGTAGATGAAGACGATGCCGTAGAGCAGCACGGCAGATGCGACTGCCGAGAGGATGATGAACTTCAGCCCGGCTTCGATGGACAGGTCGTCACGCCTGAAGGCTGCGAGCGCGGCGGCGGGAAGCGCGGTCAGCTCAAGCGCAACGTAGATCGAGATCAGCTCCCGGGCGCTGACGAGCAGCAACATGCCGGTCACGGAGAAAAGAATCAGAGCGAGGAACTCTCCCTCGAACTCTTTGAGGCGCTCAATATACTGAACGGATGCGAGGATGATGGCCGCGGTGATTCCGAGCAACAGGAAGTGGAAGAAAAGAGCGAACCTGTCGGCGACGATCGATCCGAACAGTCCGGTCGCAGCGCCTGTATCCCCGACGACATCGAACCAGATGTTGAGTGAGAACAGGAACGGAATAATCAACAGTAGAGCCGCAGCGTAAGACAGCAGACGTTTGTTGCCGACAAAGAAGTCGGCAAACACGATCGCAATGGCCACACCGGCCATCGCAATCTCGGGCGACAGTAGCCAGAGGTCCTGAACTGTCATTAGCTGGTCACGGCCTCGATTCCGAGCTTGAAGGTGTCAGTGATAACGGACGGCCATATGCCGACCAGGAATATCGGAACGGTGAGCGCCACGACGGCGACCATGTCCACCCAGTTGGCGTCGGTTAATTGCTCGTAGGTCTCGGTGGACATGCCGCCGGGCTGTGGGCCAGGGCCGAAGAAGGTCCGCTGCACCATCCAGAGCGTGTACGCGGCAGCGAGCACGACGCCAAACGCGGCGATACCGGTTGCCCACGGCCAGAGCGGGAAGGTGCCGAGGAAGACGGTGATCTCAGCCACGAATCCGGATAAAACCGGCAGGCCCAGTGAACCGAACCCGGCAATGATGAAGAATATGGCGATCAGTGGCATCTTCTTCCAGAGGCCTCCAAGATGAGGGATGTGCCGGGAGTGGGTTCGGTCATATGTCAGGCCGACCATCAGGAACGCCAGTCCGGTGATCGTGCCGTGGGTGAACATCTGTAACGCAGCTCCGTTCAGCCCACCCTGCGAAATCTCGCCTGCGGAGGCGCCGACCGCCGCAACGCCCAGCATCACGAAGCCCATATGGGACACGGAACTGTACGCGATCAACCGTTTCATATCGGTCTGCTTGATCGTGACAATGGCACCGTAGATCACGCTGGCGGCAGCTATCGCGGCAAGCACACCGGCGGCGTCATGGATCGTGAAGCCCTCAGTCTCCCTGAAGAAGCCCACATTGATTCGCAACAGGCCGTAACCGGCCATCTTCAGCAAAACGCCCGCCAACATGACGGACACAGCAGTCGGCGCGTCTGTGTGTGCGTCTGGCAGCCAGTTGTGCAACGGCCATAGCGGTAGCTTCACGGCGAACGCAATCAAGAAGAAGCTGAATATCAGGGCCGCAGGCGCGATCAGGTCGGCACCGGCGATCAGCTCCGGGATGCCAACGATTCCAGCGTCGGGGATCGACACCATTGCGAACGTGTCGACTGATGATGAAAGGAAAAGCGCCAGTATCGCCACAAGCATGAACGCGCCGCCAAATAGCGTAAATAGCACGAACTTCATGGCCGAGTACTTCGGCCGGCCGCTGCCCCAGACCGAGATCAGCATGAACATCGGGATCAGCTCGAACTCAAAGAAGACGAAGAAGAACAGCAGGTCGAGTGAGAGGAACACGCCCATGACGGCCGATTGGAGCAGCAGCAGCCAGAAGAAGTACTCCTTGACCCTGTACTCGATGCGCCACGACGCGAATGCCGCGGCCATGCCGAGGATTCCTGTGAGCAGTACCAGCGGAGCGCTCAGGCCGTCGACTCCGAGCAGGTACTGCGCACGCAGAGCGTCGATAGGTATCCAGCCCGAGATCTGATCGACGAACTGCACTCCACCCTGGTCACGGTCGTATGCGACGAAAACAATGATCGATAGGACCAGCGTGACGGTGGCAGCGCCAATGGAACTCCAGCGAACCGCCTGCTTGTTCCGCAGAGTGAGCGCGATGATGATGGCCGCGGCGGCCGGTAGAAATACGGTGGCTGTAAGCAGACCGCTGAACATCAGCCGCGGCCTCCTGTATTTCTCGCATTGATTCCGTGCTCAATCATCGAACGATTAGTTCCCCCAAACCAGGAGCGCGAACAGCACGACCACGAATCCGATAGCCATGATTGCCGCATACGTTTGCGTCTGTCCGTTCTGGACATTTGCCAGTCCTCGGCCAACGTTCGCGGTCAGCTTCGAAACCTGCACGTTCACGTTGTCTATCCAGTTGATGTCGAACCATGCGAGGAATCTTGCGACCCGGCGATAGAATCCCTGCACCGTTATGCGATCCTCGTACAGTTCGTCGATGTAGTACTTGCGAAGCAGCACCCTGTAGACCGCGCTGAACCGTCTGCCCATCGCAACCGGTGAGACCGCGCCAGTTATGTACATCGCATATGCCAGCAAGATGCCGCCTGCGGCCAGCACCGAAGATATTGCGGCGATCGGAATGCTGAATTCGGGCTCTGCACCGGCGTGAACGGCGTCCGGAAGATGACTCTCATCGGCGTGATCTTCGCCAGCGGCCTCATGCTTAAAAACATTCTCGTTCCGCTCCGTCACGAACGTTGCGAAGGCGTGCTTGTTGACGGGACCGACGTCAGAGAGCGGGTTCACAAGGTATCCAACGGCGATCGCCAGCGCTGCAAGTACTACGAGAGGGGCGACCATCACCCACGGCGACTCCTGCCGATGAGTGTGGCCCAGGCCGACGGGCTCAGGCTCACTGTTAAGGCGTGCAGCTTCTGCCTCCGCTTCGGCTCCGCCCTTATAGTCGCCATGGAAGGTCATGAACATGGCTCGGAATATGTAAAAAGCCGTCATGAAGGCAGCGATGAGTCCGAGTACGAGCACAATCCATCCGACGCCGTTCTCACGCTCAAACGCAGACGTCAGGATCTCGTCCTTGGACCAGAAGCCAGCCAGCGGGAACAGTCCGGCGAGCGAGAGGCTGCCGATGACCATCGTCCAGTACGTCCACTTCATGTCCTTACGCAGACCGCCCATGAAGGTCATGTTGAATGTGCCGGAGGCGTGGTGGATTGAGCCTGCCCCGAGGAAGAGGCCAGCTTTGAAGAAGGCGTGGGTGAAGAGGTGAAAGATGGCGGGCGCGTACGCGCCGATGCCAAGAGCCATCACCATGTATCCGAGTTGGCTAATGGTCGAATAGGCAAGAACGCGCTTGATGTCTTTGGCAACGAGAGCCATCGAAGCGGCAAATACGGCTGTAAATGCTCCGATCAGCGCAACGAGGTCCATCGCGTTCGACGCCTCAAAGAGAGGGAAGAAGCGGGCGATCAAGAACACTCCAGCCGTGACCATCGTTGCCGAGTGGATGAGTGCCGAGACCGATGTCGGACCTTCCATGGCGTCGGGAAGCCATGAGTGCAACGGGAACTGCGCAGATTTGCCGACTGCGCCCATGAACAGTCCCAGGGCAACCCACGTTGCAACGCTGGCGGCAATGGCGCCCGCACCGATCGCCTCGTAGAGCGTCGGAATATCGAGGTATGAAGGATCGACAAAGTAGAGATAGAGGATTCCCAGAAGAAAGCCGAAGTCACCGAACCGGGTCATCAAGAACGCTTTTTTGGCGGCAGCGGCGGCTGTCGGCCGTTCCATCCAGAAGCCGATCAGCAGGTAGGACGAGATTCCGACCAGCTCCCAGAACACGAACAGTTGGATGATGTTGCGTGAGGTGACAAGCCCGAGCATCGATGCCGTGAACAGCGCCATGAACGAGTAGTAGCGCGCGTACGACTTGTCGCCGTGCATGTACTGCTGACCGTAGATCTGGACCAGTAGCGAGACACCGCTAACCACTACGAGCATGATGGCCGTCAGCTGGTCAAGAAGAATTCCGAATGTCAACCTGAAGCCGACGATGTCGATCCACTCGCGCTGCTCGTGAATCGTTGCGCCATCACTTGTCACAGAAATCAGTGCGGCGACCGAGAGCGCGAATGAACCGGCCACGGCGGCGATGGTGATCCAACCAGCGACAAGGGTTTTCGGTCCGAGAAGGGCGCGCACCAACGTCCCGTTCAGGATGAACGCTGCGACTGGCAGGGCTATGATCAGCCAGACTAGAGGCTCGGAGAACAATTTCTTCTCTTACAGCTTTCGGATTATCTCGTCGGCAACATGCTCACGGCCTTTTGGCACCATGATCCTGAACGGAACGCGTTCGCTCCAATCCAGGATCTCGCCCTCAGGCAGGATCTTCGCGGGCAGACCTTCTCCCTCGAGAAGGTTCTTCCACATCTCGGCAACCATCAGGTTCGGAGCTTTTTTGTAGTCGATCCACATATTTATTCGGCCATCACGTTCGAGTAGTCGATCACTTTTGCATCTCCGCCACGTCAGTGATCTCAACGGTCTCTTTCGTTCTGTACAGGGCGAATATCAGGGCCAGGGCAAGCGCAGACTCGGCCGCCGCCACAGCGATGATCATTACGGCGAGTACATGACCGGTAAGTGCCGCCTGTACCTCGTTTGCGGTCACTATGCCGCCATCGGCGAGTCCAGCCGGTGGCGTGAAACGCGAGAACGCGACTGCGGCGATCACGACTGCATTGAAGAGCAGTTCCAGCGACATCAACAGCGCAATGGCGCTCCGTCGTGAGAGAACTCCATAGAGGCCGATGGCGAAGATGATCCCCGAGACGAGGAGGACGTTTTCAAGTGTCACTAGCCTCCTCCTCTCGTTTCAGGTTCGCTCCTACGCGGCCTCATGATCGCCAGTCCGCCAATTAGCGCTGCGACAATGACGAGCCCGACCGTCTCAAACGGCAGCACGAACTCTCTGAGAAGAAGACCGCCTATCGTTCCGGTGCTGTCGCCAAGCACACCGGTCTGGACCACCTGATCTGGAGCTGTCTCAAGATTTGCGGCATCTCGTACGCGCCCATCACCGGACTCAAGCTCCTCTTCTACAAACTGCCCGGACAGCCCGGCAATGGCGTCCGGATTCGTGAGGTCTTCGTTCTGGGTCCAGTCCGTGTTGTACGCGGTGATCGCAATAGCCGCCACGACCAGCGCTGAAATCGTCACCGACGCGTAGCGAGCCCGCGTCGGCTGGCTGCCGCGTGAAACATCGGAGATCATCATCACCGAGAACGCAATCAGTATTGAGACTGCGCCGACGTAGACGAGTATCTGCACAACGCCAACGAACTCGGCATTGAGCAGAAAAAAGATTGCCGAGACGCCGATGAAGCTGCCTGCCAAGAATACGGCCGCCTTGAACACGTCCTTAACGGTGACAACCAGTACCGCCGTGGCGATCGTAATTACCGATGCCACCCAGAAGGCGAACGACACTACTGTCGATGCTTCAAACGATTCGTTCACTTGCGTTCGTCCACCCAGCGCTTCTTTAGTTCGTCAGGGGAAGGTTGTTCATGCCTTCCGGCCTGATAGTGATCGTCAACGGTTTTGTCTTCAAACGGACTGAACTCACGTTCTTCGAACTGCGGCCTGAACCAGCTCGAAGGCTTCTTCAGGCTGCTGCGGAGCTCGTCTATGTCGATGACAAGGTCGTTCCGAACATAGTTTCCGCGCTCGAACTGGCTGCCCATGTGCAGTGCGTCGTACGGACAGGCCTCGACACACAGTCCGCAGAACATGCAGCGACCGATGTCGATATCGAACACGTCGATGGCGTAGCTTTCGCCTTCCTGCACGTCTATTCCGCCAGGATGAGTCACGATCTTGATGATCCCCAGAGGACAGTACTTGGCGCAGCTGGCACATCCCGTGCAGCGGTCTTCGTACCAGGTGAATTCGTTGCCTCGGAAGCGGGTGGCCTGCTCGACGTTCTCCGGAACCGAGGCCATATACAGCAGAGCCTTCAGTCCCTGGCGCGGATTGTCTGTCAGAAATTTGAAGGGATTCACACCGGCGTGTTTGGCCGCGCCCAGTAGCCAGACCTTCCGGTCCGGGTACTGAACTGTATGGGTGGGGCGCACAAAGTTCTTCATCGTTACGCCCATTCCCCTCAGAAGTCCCTGTCCTGGCATCAGTCCGACGCTCCTTCAAGGATCTCTTCTGTGGCGACCGCATACGGTGACGCGACCTGACCTGAAGGTTCCTCGTACGGCTTTGACGCAAGCAGTTTGCCTATCAGGTAGACGGACGGGAAGAAGACTGCCCAGTTCACCGCAGCCATGATCCACAGCTCGCTCGTGCTGAATAGAGATCCATCGGCCTCTCGGTCAGACATCGCCGCCGTGAGGACCGCCGTGACGATCAGGTTGATCATAGTCAGTTCGAACAGGCCCTTCCAGGCGAGCACAAGAACCTGATCGATGCGCAGCCGCGGCCAGGTTGCTCGTATCCATATGATCGTGAACAGCACCGCAACAACCTTGCCCGCGAACCAGAGGTGCGAAGGAATTGGACTAAAGCCTCGCCAGCCAGACAGGAACACCGTTGCGATGATTGCGGCTCCGGCTATGGTCGCGGCCCATTCAGCCAGGAACAGCACACCGAACTTCATGCTTGAGTAGTCGTTCAAGTGCCCTGCGGCAAGCTCAGACTCGGCCTCTGTAAGGTCGAACGGGGTTCGGCTCATTTCGGCTAGTGCGGCAAGGAAGAAGACCAGGAAGCCGAGCGGCTGCACGATGATGAACGGGACGTCCTGGGCTTCGACCGTACCCGTCATCGAAAGCGTTCCTGTGATCATCAGCACCCCGAGCAGCGAAAGGGCCATCGGGATCTCGTAGCTGACGAGTAGCGCGACGGCACGCAGTCCGGAAAATATTGCGATGCGGTTGGCAGACGACCACGCTGCCATTGCAATGGCAAGTCCGCTGGCAGATGTGATGGCGATGACGAACAGCAGGCCGATGTTGATGTCGGCGACCACTGTGCCGATGCCGATTGGAATCACAGCGAACACCATCAGGACCGGTACGACCATGACAACCGGCGCAAGGTTGAACAGGAAGCGATCTGCCTGGTCCGGAACGATGTCCTCTTTAAACATCGTCTTGAGCGCGTCGGCAAGTGATGTGAGTGATCCAAACGGGCCCCATCGGTTAGGGCCGACCCGGTTCTGGAAGCGGGCCAGTATCCTGCGCTCCCCCCAGATCAGGGCGAGGACTGCTCCGAGCGCCCCCTGGATGAATAGATTCGCCACAATGAACGCAGTGAGAGCGAACGCGACCCATTCCCATCCGCCCGGCAGGAAGCCGGTTTCGTAACCGTGAGATACGCAACCATCGCTGTCGCCGGCCAGGTAGCAGTAGACGTTGCGGAACAGCGAGTTTTCCAGGAACTGATCGCTCACCTGTCCACCTCGCCCATGTTCAGGTCGATACTGCCGAAACTGACAAACAGATCACCCATCAAGGTGCCGATCAGCATCTCGCGCAGTAGTGTGAGGTTGATGAGGGATGGAGCGCGCACATGGCAGCGATACGGTGAGATTCCTCCGTCTGAGACGAGATAAAAGCCAAGTTCACCCTTCGACCCCTCGATGGCCGCATAAGCGTCGCCTACCGGAGGTCGGACCAGCCACGGAACGTCGTCGTGTGAAGGGCGCACAGGTCCGGGCTCGATCTTCTCAACGCACTGCTGAATTATCTTGATGCACTCACGCATCTCCTGCATCCGCACCCAGTAACGCGCGAAGTTGTCGCCTGCGCTATGTAATGGGCGATTGAACTCAACCTGATCGTAGTAGTCGTACGGATCACGGTGCCGCAGGTCCCAGTCGACGCCAGATGCCCGGATCATGGGGCCGGTGATCGAAGCGTCAATCGCCACTTCCGGTGTCAGAATCGCAACGCCCTTCGTGCGGGCGAAGATGATCTCGTTTCCTGTCAGATAGTTCTCAAGGTCGTCAATCCGGTTCGGAAGTGCGGAAAGGAAGGTCTCCAACGCGGGCCAGAACTCCTGTGGCGCATCCATGAAGACGCCGCCCGGCCGCAGATATGAGTTCGTAATGCGAGCACCGCACAATAGCTCGAACATCGAGAGAACCGATTCGCGCTCGCGCATCGCGTACGTGAGAGGCGTACCCCAGGCCCCCAGGTCCTGGAGCAAGAAGCCGACGGCGACCATGTGACTGGCGATGCGCTGAAGTTCGGCGGCGATCATGCGGAGCCAGACGCCGCGCGGAGTTGGCTCAATACCGCATAGCTTCTCGACCGCCACCATGTACGCCTGGTTCGACAGCATCGATGACACGTAGTCCATACGGTCGGTCAGCGTCACTACCTGCGTGTATGTGCGCTCCTCTGCCAGCTTCTCCGAGCCGCGGTGAAGGTAACCAAAGATCGGCTCGACATCGACAATTTCTTCACCATCAAAAGTGACGCGAAACCTGAACACACCATGCGTGCTCGGGTGCTGTGGACCCAGGTTTATCGTTATCGGCTCAGTCTTGAGTGTCACTTCGGCTCTTCCACCGGCACAAGCGACTGGTCGTAGGTTGCGAAATCTTTACGCAGTGGATGCCCGGGGAATCCCTCCCAGAGCATGATGCGTTTGTGGTTTGGATGGCCCTCAAACCTGATGCCCATGAGATCCCAGACTTCTCGTTCTTGCAGCTCTGCGCCGCGCCACACGGGTGTCACGCTGGGAACGGTCGGCTCCTCCCTGCCCCAACCGCACTTCGCCTTGATGACCGCCCTGGCATTTTTAGGGAGCGATGTCAGGTGATAGACCATCTCGAAGTGGTCGATATAGTCGACGGCAGTAACGCTGCTGAGCAGGTCAAACTTGAACTCCGGCCTTGCGCGCAGCCCTCTGCAGACCTCTTGAATCCGCGACGGCTCAAGCCACACATCCGTGGCGTTGCTCTTTACTGTTGCGCCCGCAGCGAAAGCCTCGATCGCTTCTGCGAGCTTCTCACCTGGCCATGATCGGGTCATGCCGTGCCTGCCGGAATGCCAGATAGGCTGTAGCGCTTGATCTTTTCGTGAAGCTGCATGATGCCGTACAGCAACGCATCGGGCCGTGGCGGGCATCCGGGCACGTAGATATCGACCGGCACAATGTGGTTCACGCCGGGAACAACGGAGTAGCTTTCGTAGTACGGGCCACCGCTTGTGGCGCAGACGCCCATTGAGAGCACCCACTTGGGCTCCGCCATCTGGTCGTAGAGCCTTCGCAGCGGCACCGCCATCTTCCACGTGACTGTACCTGCCACGATCATGAGATCGGCCTGCCTCGGCGTAGCCCGGAACGCCTCCATGCCGAACCGTGCAATGTCGAACCGGCTCATGGCTGTGGCGATCATTTCAAACGCACAGCAGGCAAGCCCGAACTGGAGCGGAAACACAGAGCTCTTGCGAGCCCAGTTCAAAAGCATGTCGACCGAGGTGACGATTGCGCTGCGGGCGAGCTCGTCTGTCGAGCCGACCAGCGGCTCCGCAAACGGCTCCAGGTGAGTCGCCTTCATCTGGTTGATCTCGTGCCCCTCGGCGGCGTCGGTGTCCCACGTCGTCTTGATCAAAGACGAACCGGGATAGTAGTCAGCAGGCGCACCATAGGCGTCATACGCCGCCGATTGCGCCTGTTCGATATCTGTCATTGCCACTCCAGCGCTTTCTTGCGCCATGCATACAGGTAGCCGACAGTCACTACGAACAGGAAGACGAAGACAGCGCCGAGCGCCGCCCATCCGAACTGACTTGAGAGAACGCCATGCCGGACCGCCCAGGGATAGAGCAGCACGGTCTCGACATCAAACGCGACGAACAGGAGCGCGTAGTAGTAGTAGCGGAAGTTGAAACGGGACGGCTTGTCGCTGAGCGGCCTCATCCCACCTTCGTAAGGAGCACGCTTGATGCGTGTCGTTCGCTGCGGCCGGATCTTCACGAATGACGCCATGTAGGACATGCCGAGCATGCCTATTGGAACGCCGATTGCAACGGCGAAAAAGATTATGAGGATCGCGTAGTTTCTAAAGTAGTCTTCAAACATGTTCCGCTACCGCGTTACGTCGGTCTGAAACAGTGTCAGACAGCCGCGGGCAGGATAGCATCGGCGCAGTTTGCCAGCAAGTGAAAAAGAGCACAATCCAGTTCGGATTGGCACTTTCTCAAACTGCGACATCGTGAGGGGAATACGGCTGTATGCGCTGTGCGGCGAAGCGCCTGAACTACAGCCCAACTGAGCGGTCAGACATGCGCTCAGTCGAACATGATGACGCCGCGGCCATCCTCACCTCGACCAAGCGCGTCATAAGCCTCGTTAATCTCTTCCAGCGGGTAACGGCGCGTGATGAGGCTGTCTACATCGATGCGCCCCCTGGTGTAGAAGTCAACCAGCTTGCCGAACGTCTCATGCGGACTGGCTGAACCGTAGTAGCTGCCGATCAAAGTTTTCTGATTGCGTACCAGGTCAATAAGGTTGATATCGGCCGTCATGCCCTCTGGGGCAAGACCAACAAGGACGCCGGTCCCGCCTTTACGCAGCGAGTCCATCATCTGTTCCGTAGTGACAGCACCACCGAAGGTATCGAACGCAAAGTCGACACCACCGCCAGTCAGTTCCATGATCTTCTTCGCCGGATCCTCGCTGCGGGAGTTGATCACATCAGTCGCGCCGAACTTGTATGTGAACTCCAGCTTATGGTTGTGAATGTCGACGGCGATTACCCGCGATGCGTTGAGCAGCTTCGCTCCTTGAATAGCGTTCAGACCGACTCCGCCTGCGCCGAATACGGCAACGGTCATCCCCGGGCGGATGTTCTGCTGGTTGATTACGCCGCCGACGCCCGTGGTGACCGAGCAGCCAATGAGGGATGCCACGTCCATCGGAACATCGTCTGAAATCGGGAAACATGCCTGGTGAGGGATGACGATGCTTTCCGCGAAGACGCCGAGCTTGGCGAACTGGTGAACATCCTTGCCCTCGGAGTCCTTTAGTCGGAATGTGCCGTCGTACTGACGGGTGCCGGTGAGACGGTTGGTGTCGCACAACTGTGGCGAACCGGTGCGACATGAACGGCAGTGGCCGCAGTTCGGGACGAACGAGAGGATACAGCGGTCTCCGGGCTTTACCGACTCAACACCTTCGCCAACCTCTTCGACAATCCCGGCGCCTTCATGGCCGAGGACTATTGGCATCGGGAAAGTGGTCTGCCCGAGCATCACGTGGTGGTCCGAGGCGCACACGCCGGCCGCCGCCATTCGGACTCGGACCTCACCCGCCTTCGGAGCACCTTGCTCCAGTTCAACTATCGGCATTGGTACTTTTGGTTCGTAGAGAACTGCTGCTTTAACCATTTGATGTTCTGTTTTGCTAGTAAGAATCTACTGATTTAGTCGGTGAGTCACACAAGGACTTGATCTTAACGGATGAAGGCCGTCAGGTCGGCCATTTTGAGCCCAACAAAAAACGGGGAGGTCATGACGACCACCCCGTTCAATACTCAAGATCCCGAAACTAGTTGGTCTGAATGACCGCACCGGACTCAAGCATGTTGGCGACCTGCGCCTTGAGGTCCTTGACCTCCATGATGTGAGGAGATGCGCCCTTCTCTTTCTTGTCCCAGAGAACGCGTCCATCAACCGTCACCTTAAACACACCAGCAGCGCCGGGCTTCAGGCTGATTGCCAGGGCAGGTCCGGCGGCCTGGAACAGCTCACTCGCCATGTAGGCGGCAAGGTTGGCGTAGCCACAGGGCACGCAGTACTCGATCTCAGCTTCCATTTTCCAGTCGGCCATAGTCCACCTCCAGATAAAATTGGCACGTTCCCGTTGCTCGAGAGACGACTAATCCTAGCATGTTGACACACGTTGGCTATGCCAGCGGGTGGAGAGATAGACCGGCATCAAACGCTACATAGAGCGGATGCCGTGGCTCACCTGTGATGTTCGTTCCCAGTTGTTGGACAGTCACTCCGCTCTGCGCGACCAGACTGCGAACCTCATCTGCCCTACCGTGCAATTTGCCGTGATTGCCCCAGGCGACCACGATCAGGCTGGCACGGCGTAGTTCGCTGGCAATAACGGCATCGTTGTCAGGGCCGACCGGATCTTCGGCCCACTCAAGCTGTTTCGGATCTGACGATCTGAGCGCGAACAGGTTCACAACCCGAAGTTCCGCCATGCCCCACCGTCGCGCAAACCCGGCGCACCGCCCGATAGTGGGATCGTCCAGGTTGGCGTCCGCGGTCGACGGATTTAGCATGATGAACAGGCAGGTCTCGCCGCTTGCCGAAAATTCGCGAGTGAGCAGGTAGCGATAACTGCCGCAGTCACTGAATAGCGCGGTACCGGCGTTAAGAGACGCCAGATCGAATGTTGGGCCGGTTGGCAAGTCGGATATACTCCCGCCACTTCGATTTCGACACGGATCACTATTCGTTTGCCGTATGAGCGCCGCACAGCGCGAATCCGGCAATTAGGTCGGATTTAGCTGGAGGTTCCAGATGGCCCGCGTTGAACTGAGACAGGTTACAAGGGAAGATGTTGGCCGGATTGCCGAGTGGCTGAAAGATCCGGAGGTGGCCGAGATCTGGTTCGGTCGCTACACCTACGGGGACGCCGCCCACCTCGGATACGATCCCGAGCAGATGCTGAAGGCAAACGAGACGGAATGGAATGAGGTGTTTCATGACCCTCACCACCACCCTCACCGTGACATCTTCTCTATCTACACGCTGGAAGGCGATCACGTCGGCGAGGGCCAACTCTCGATAGATGAGGCTCTGGGTGACTCGCAGCTTTCGGTTCTCGTTGGCCGCAAGGACATGTGGCACAAGGGAATCGGGACAGCGGCCGTCCTGGCGATGCTTGAGCACGTCTTTGAGCACCTGCGCCTGCATCGGGCATGGGTCGACGTTCCCGAGTACAACATGGCCGCCCGCCGGATGTTCGAGAGCATCGGCTTTCAACACGAGGGGACGCTACGCCAGAGCCGTCCGCACGAAGGTGCCAGGCACAACTCTGCGATCCTGGGCATCCTGGTCGACGAGTATGAGCGGCACTACCCGGAGGGTGTAACCAGCCACGTCATCGACTGGGAAACGCAGCGAATTTAGGCCTTGTTCACGTTCTCGGGATGATCTGAGCAAGCGCCGGACCGAGAACGTCGAGGTACTTGAGTGCCGAACCTGTGTTCAGCAACACAACTCGATCGTCCCTGCTGACCTGCCCGGATACAATCAGCTGTTCTAATGCTGAGAGCGTTGCGCCACCTTCCGGAGCAGGGAATATTCCTTCAAGCGTCGCCATCTTGCGCACCGAATCCACCATCTCCGGGTCGGTTACGGTGACCGCAGTCCCTCCACTTTCTCGAACTGCTCTCAGCACCAGGAAGTCGCCCACCGCTGCCGGAACGCGCATACCCGCTGCCAAAGTGTGAGGATCAGGGAACGGTTCGGCGAACTCATCGCCGTTGTGAAACGCGGTCACGATTGGCGCACAGCCTTCGGCTTGCACACAGATCATGCGCGGCCTCTCGGTCCCGATCCAACCCAGCTCCTGCATCTCATCCATCGCCTTCCAGATACCAACGATTCCTGTGCCGCCGCCCGTCGGGTAAATGATCACGTCAGGAACCTGGAACCCGAGCTGCTCAACGATCTCGTATCCCATCGTCTTCTTGCCTTCTACCCTGTAAGGCTCTCTGAGGGTGGAGACGTCAAATAGTCCGTCACGCTCAGCGGCTTCGGCGGACAGTTTGCCGGCGTCCGTGATGAAGCCTTTGACGAGATTCAGGCTGGCGCCGTATGCGACGCATTCGATCTGGTTAGCCTGTGGAGCGTCCTCCGGCATGAAAACGTGCGCTTCCATACCGGCTTTGGCTGCATACGCGGACATCGCCCCGGCTGCATTCCCTGCCGACGGCATCGTGAGCTTCGTCTGGCCTAGTTGATGCGCCATCGAAACGGCAGCGGATAGGCCTCGCGCTTTAAAGGAGCCTGTCGGATTGACGCCTTCGTCTTTGATGTAGAGCGACTCCATTCCCAGGGCATCGCCGAGTCGATCCGCGAGGAACAGCGGCGTATAGCCTTCACCCAGTGTGATCACACTTCCAGGGTTTTCGACCGGCATCACCTCTTCGTAGCGCCACATGTTTGCTGCGCGGCCCGGTAACGCTGAAGGGATGAGCGATTTTGCCGCCTCCTGCAAGTTATAGCGGGCGTACAGCGGCTTCGCATCGTTCAGGCAGAGTCGCATCGGCTCACGGTGTGAGTAAGTTGTGCGACAGAGCATGCATTCGAGGTGGGTGATCTGGGAAGGCATCTGTCTCTCGGTTCTGAAACGCGTGAGTACCGTGCTGGTATACAGGTCTGGGTAACGTCAGGTAATCGGAAGGAATACATCTTACCGCCGCTAGGCGATTGTCGTTCGGCTCACCCTTCAGCATTGCCGGACAGATTACGAAGGCAGACTACGGATTGGCTCGCTCTGCCAGGATCGCTTCGGCATCGATCGGGACGGGCCTCCAGGCTACCCTCCGCGGAACGAAGTCGCTGCCAAGCGCCTGGCGCAGACTGGTTCCATCGACGTCCACAAGCCAGAGAGCGCCCGCAAAGCGATCTATCACCGCTGCTTCGCTGGTGTCCGGAGCCCAGGCTGCCAGAAAGCTCTGAAACGGTACCGGGATCACACCAGCAGGTTCACCGGTCTCGCTGTCCAGAACGAGCAGGCTTTGATCGTCGGTGTTCGCGTTGTCGATGGCGAGAATAAAGTCGCCGTCATTCGACCACCCGGATGCAGAGAGTCCGGATTCGCCGATCTGCCGAGGAGGTGACGAGCCGTCGGCCGCCACAATGCTCATGTCCACTTCTGAGACGGAGCGAGAGATCGTGAACAGAATTGCTGAACCATCTGGGGACCAGTACGGCAAAACGCTCTGGACTTCATCTTCGACCGAAAGTTTTGTTGCCTGCTCCAGTGTCACGGGAACGATGTTGCCTTCAGCGTCCGGTACAGGAAGGTCAGCTACGTAGAGTTGCCAGTTCGAGCCGGTCGTGATGACGAATGCGATCCTGGCACCGTCTGGTGAAATGGCCGGCATGGCCGAACCGGCGGGCTCATCGACAAGTTGCCTGATCTTCCCGGTCTCGATCTCGATGTCGTAGATCTGGAAAATGCCGGTTATGTCCGATGAATACGCCAGCCTGCTGCCGTCAGGCCACCAGGCGGGAGTGAGTTCCACTCCGTCATTCGTGTCTAGTTCGTCGGAAACCGGCATCAGTTGGGCGGTCGTCAGGTCTATGAAAAGTATGCCGGCATCAGAGTCGCCGGTGATCTCGACGGCAAGTGTGTCACTCGAACGATCTCTCACTACCATGTCGGCTGAGGCTGTAAGCGGACTCGCGTTGCCCGCCGCGCCTGCTTCGATGGTCGCTGTGACCGCTCCAAGAAACTCTCCTGTCTCGAATCCGGCTATGAAGACGCCGGCGTCTGTGATGGCACCACCCGAGTTAGCCGTCCATTTCACCTCGATTCCATCTATCACGTTATCGAACTCGTCGAACGCAAAGGCCACAAGAGGATTGCCAGCTCCTACGGGGATTGAATCGGCAACTGGAACAAGCGAGAGTCGTACCGCATTTCCGGGCAGAACCTCAAGTTCGATATCGGCCTGAGAGCGGACTCTGTCTACCTCCGCAACTGCCACCATCAAAGGTCCTGTGGCGGAAGCAGCGCTGCCAGCCGGGGTGAAGACTCCGTCCTCGGTTACCTCTCCAAAGTCTTCGGAAAGCAGCTGCCATTCAACCGAGTCCAGCTCCAACGTGTTTCCAAAGCGGTCGAAGCCTTCAGCCGTGAACGAGACAGTGCTCCCGACTGTTATCTGTGATGCTGATGAAGTGACTTCGACGCGGTCAAGGATTCCCGAGGCGATCGCCCCTGAAATGGTCTGCGTCAGCGTCTTTCCTCCGACGGTCACACTGACCTTCGCAAGGTCCTGCTCAGCCCGGGTCGGCAGTGCACCGGCTCGAAACTCACCGCCGGCCAGCACGGCATCGACTCCACCGCGAAGCGGCTCCCAATCGATGTCTGGCTCTGGAAGGACATGCCCTTGCCTGTCCTGTGCAGTCACCTTGAAATCGACGCGGTTGTTCACCCTAACGTAGATTGACGGCGGTTCGACCACGATCGAATCGAGTGGGCCGAACACGATCTCTATCGGTGCGTTTGCGGAAGCTGTGACTCCGAGCCGCTCGAACTCGACAGTCACAGCCTGACTGTACTCACCGGTCTGAGGCCCTGCGACGAAGGTGCCATCGTCGAGCACCGTGCCAGCTGATTCAGCGGCCGCCCAGGTGAAATCGGCGTCGGGCACAGGATTTCCCAGGGTGTCAAAGGCCGTAGCCATGAACTCGCCACGGTCGCCGCTCTCAAGCTCTAGACCCGATGGTTCGAGGATGATCCACCCGGCCTCACCCGGCTCCAGCGATACCGGATTCTCCGATATTGTCTGCGAACCGCCTTTTGAGACTGTAAGACGGACCGTGAGGTTGCCTGCGTCCTCATAGGTGTGGGTCGGGGACCTTTCAGTACTAGTGGCGCCGTCGCCGAACTCCCACAGGAAGCCAACGTCGCCAGATTCCTCCAACGGGGTGAACTGCACCTCGTGCGGCACGGTGCCGCCGCCCGATGACAGGTTGAATTCGGAAACTGGCGGGGTGGAGCTGCATGCGACGGCCGCCAGTGAAAGGCAAAAGACCAGAATCGGCAAAAATGTTCTCTTGCCGCGTACCTGCGTGGTCGATATCCGTAAGGTATGGATCAATATACTGACTGCTGGATATGGAACTGTCTGGAGTCTCTTTACTAGAGCAGATGGGCGTGGCTCTTGCAACCGTGTCGAATCCGTCGCCGGTCTGTGAGCTTCCGGCTGTGGTGCGCCTGCCGGAGTCGTGCGATGTACTTGGATGTGTACGCAAAGTGGCCGCTGTGGGATTGCGCTTGTCAGCCTCCGACACTTCGGCTGTAGTAGCAACACACACCCGGGCGTGATTTCACTGTGTGCCGCCCCATCAGCCCTTCGTGGTGTATCCCCGGAACTGTTGAATAGTTCATCCAGCTAAGGTTGATCCAAGCAACCACCCCACCGCCCGAACTCATGCTCCACGGGCGAAACAGACCGGTGCCCCCTCAATAGCCGGGCCAACGTGAGGAGACTATGGCTGCCACAATTCTGGTAGTTGATGACGAACAGGACATCCTTGAGCTGGTTTCGATGCGACTCGAGATGGCTGGATATCGGACTGTTCTGGCAGCATCCGGCGAAGAGGCTTTGCGTTCTTTCTTCGTAGAGCGCCCTGACCTCGCGATTGTCGATATCGATCTGCCTGTGATGGATGGGATTGAACTCTGCTCACGAATGCGTGAGATGTCGGATATCCCGGTCATTTTCCTGTCTGCAATGGGCTCCGAGTTGGACAGGGTCAAGGGTCTTCAGGCCGGTGCTGACGACTACATCGTGAAGCCGTTTGCGAGAGACGAGCTTGTCGCACGGGTCGAGGCGGTGATGCGGCGGGCAACAATGCCTGCGGTCAGAGGTGGAGAGGACTCTTACATAGACGCCCAGCTGACCATCGACCATCGCGCTCACCTTGTTGCGGTCCGTGGCCGGGAGGTTGGGCTATCGCCACTCGAGTACAGGCTGCTCACATCTCTTGTCAGGCACTCGGGCCAGGTGCTGAGTCATCACCAGCTACTGGACATGGCCTGGGGACCGAATGCCACGGAGACCTCGCCCGACAGCGTTCGCCTTTACATCTCGTACCTGCGGGCAAAGATCGAGGAGAATCCAAAGCGGCCCGAATTGATCGAGACGGTGAGAGAGTTCGGCTACCGTTACGTACGACCTGCTTACTACGAGAGGTCCGAAGCGCAGGCTGCTTAGGCTGGAGAATAGCCCGAGCAGTAGCTGGTTGCACGGCGATTACTATGCGGCGTTCTTCACCTGCGTGCTGTGCGGTATTGCGACAGCGAACTCCGATCCTGTGCCGGGACTGCTTGTGACCGAGATCGTGCCGCCGTGCAGCTCCACCAGGGCTTTGGTAATCGCCAGTCCCAATCCGGTTGAGCCGGTGGGCCTCGCACCTTTCCTGTTTATCCTGGCGAACCGCTCGAACACCTTTTGCTGCTCTTCCGCGCTGATTCCAACACCGGTATCTCTCACGCTTACATTCAGATTGCTGCCGTCCGACGACGCCTCGACTGTAATCGTGCCGCCAGCCGGCGTGTAACGGTGGGCGTTTGAAAGCAGGTTTGTGAAGACCTGGCCAATTCGAATCCGGTCGACGTAAGCGGGCGGCATGTCGTCCGCTATCTCCAGTTTTACGATCTGGCCTTTCGACTTGTAGTCAGCTGAAATCGCATCTGCAAGCTCTGAGATGAGAGGTGGTATGTCGATGAGGCTCGGCTCAAGATCAAATCTGGCGTTATCGATACGAGAGAGGTCAAGAATGTCAGCGACAAGCCGCGCCAGCCGATTGCCGTTGCGCCGCACCACCTGAAGCAGCTTCTGTGATTCGGCGGAGAGTTCACCGCCTGCTCCTTCCAGAAGCACGTCAACGTAGCCGACGATCGAAGTGAGAGGTGTGCGTAGCTCATGCGAAACCATTGAGACGAAGTCCGTCTTGGCTTCTTCCACAGATCTTTCGACGGTGACATCCCGGAAAACGAACAGTCGCCCAAGATATTCGCCGGCTGCATCGCTGACAGGAGATGAGGACATCGACAGGGTTCGAGCCGTCGGAGCCGTGATCCGGATGTCCGCTGAGGCGATAACTGCTTCCGGGCTATTGCTCAGTCTTCCAAGTGTCTCAAAAAACCTGTCGCGATCCGTAATAGCGACGGCAGCCGATTCGCGAACGGCGCTCCAGTCTTTGTGTGTGAGCAGGTCAGGGTCCGGCATTCCAAACGCCTCGGCAAATGAGCTGTTGGCGATGAGGAGCCGGTTGTCGGCGTCCAGCACAACTATTCCCTCGATTGCCGATCCGACGATCACCCTGATCTGGCTCGTGATCAGATCAAGATCTGAGTGCGCTGCGATCCTTGCTTTCAGGAGCGAGAACATTGATATCGAAGCGAATACGGTCAGCCCGAGTCCTGCGGACAGGATGATGATCCACACATTCCGTTCGAGCGCGCTCAGTCCGAACTGATCTGGCGTCTCGAACTGCAGGTTCCAGCCTCTTCCTGCGAACTCCACGCTCGTCTGCACCCAACCCGAAGCGAGTGAATCGTTGGCATCTGGCTCAAGGTCTGGAAAGATCAGAGTTGCGGTTCGGCCCGGCGCCTCATCGAAAACGCGCAGTGGCACGCCACTGAGGCCGTTCCGATCTAGTGAGGCTGCCAGGAAGTCCGCAGCACGATAGATACTGAACGCGTATCCCATCAACGGACCCTCGGACGGATGCTTTCCGGGCTCGGGATCGCCGAACACCGCCTGAAACACGAAGAACCACGACTGACCGGACGGATTCGTGCGGATCGTGATTGGTCCGGATGCGACCGGTGAGCGATTGCGCAGCGAGTCCTGCACCACGGTGCCAAATCGCGGGTCAGAGACAACATTGCCTCCCGGCTCGATCAGACCTTCAACCGGCGGAAACATGTATGCGACCGGAAACCTGTCTGCAAACGGAGACGTGACCGAAAATGTCCCGATATCAACTCCCTGGATCTTCATCCGCTCGGTGAATTCGGCAAGATCTTCACTACTTACGCGGGGAGCAAATCCGAGTGCCTCGGAACCGGTTGTCCTCTGGCTGATTGAGCTGGCGAAGAGCTGGAAACGGTCGTTCGTCAACTCCGACTCTGTCCTGATGAACGCTTCCAATGCAGCGATTTCGGTGAAACTGCGGTCGAGGTCGGCGCGAACCGAATTCGACACCCCGGATACAACATCTGCGAATCGCTGCTCACTCTGCGAGTTGAGAACAGCTTTCGCACCGAGAGCGGTGCCGATGGTCATTGCGAGCAGCATCAGGAAAGTTGCTGCGGCGGCGATAACACCGAGTCTACGGGTGAAAGCTGCATTAGGAGCGTAGCTTGAGCCCCCGGCGGGTTGCCGTCGCTCAGCAGCCAGCCTCACTACGCCGCCTCTGGCAATGCGGTATCGGTGCCTGGCCAGTGGTCTGAATCGCCTACAGAGCCTGGCAACTCTTGAGAAGCCGGTGTGAGGACAGGCAGTTTCTTCATGTTGTTCAGCTCGGAGGCGATCATGCTTGCACACCGCGCCACAACTGCCTCATCCCGGCTGCTATGCGCATCAGGCTCGACATAACCGACCGAGACCGCGACACGGGGTGAGCGGTTCTCTGACGACCACTCGGTGGTCCATGAGCCAAATTCGTCAGGCACCGATCCGCGCGGGATCAGCACCGACACAGTTCGACCGTTTGCGTTCATCCCCAGTTCGGCCATTATCTGCAGCCTTTCCAGGTCCGGCCTCCAGACGGCTGCCTCGAACCGGTTGAACCTGACGAGAGCCCCAAGCCGTACCGCGATATCGGCGCACACAGCTTCGATGCCTGCCGAAACCTGCAGCGGCTGCTCGATGCGGGCTACGCTGTGCTGGCGGTTCTCTTCCGCCGACTGGTTCGTGACATCTCGCATGGCACAAACGGTCACAGGATTGCCCGACCACTGGTGCGAGAAGGGCCAGAACTCAACCTCGTTGATCTGTAATTGGCAGACATCGAACTGCCGAACGGGACCGGAATCAGCGTGGCTGTCGGCATGACCCGGCTGCTCTCTGAGCACCTGGGCTCGCACCGGCTGTCCCACGTGAAGATCGATGCCAAGCGGTGAGCCAGTGAGGTCCGCGGCCGGTCTTCCGAGTAACGACTCGGCCCCCGCGCTCACGAGGAGGATCTCTCCGGATGCGCCAATCACGACTATTCCGTCTGCGCTATCGATGATCGCGTTTCTGAATCGCGCCTCGGAAACCGCTGTTGACGCGCCCGGCGCGGGCTGTTGGGGTGCCACCGAGGCTGAGCGAATGGCGTTGACAAGGTCCTGGGCCTGGCAGTCCTCCTTGACGAAGGCAGCCCTGGCTCCAGCCCTGGACAGGGTCTCGACCAGCGAGCCGTCGTCCACTCCAGTGAGAACGATGAACGGAACGTCGGGCTGTGCGGCGCTGAAGGTTGAGCAGGTTTCAATGCCGGTGGAGTCGGGCAGCGTCAGGTCCAACACCGCCACCCCGTACGAGATGTCAGCCGCTTCCTCCAGCCCCGCCCGCAGCGAACGAGCCTGTGTCACTTTGAACTCGCCCGGAGCGAAGTGGCTGACCCTTTCGAGAAAAAGGCTGGCCGCGTGTGGATCGTCTTCGACGAGAAGTAACTCGACAGCACGATTGCCTTCTGCTGGCATATACATTTCCCTGGCAGAGTTGATGCGACGGGCTGACACGAACGGCCTGGGCGCCCGGCGCGAAATGGTCGCGCGAAAAAACTGTCCTCCGTTGAATGGTGTGCTGAAGGTGTGCGCCGGACAATTGGGTATTCCACACACGGCCAATGGCGGCTTGCCGCCGGTATCGCTCAGGCGGCCAGTTCTGATCGCTCGATCTGCACTATTGATCTCTGCAGCAGCTCACCAAGCCTTGCGGCGGCTATTCCGGAGACCTCGGAGACCGATGCAGGAGCACCCGTTTCCTGCTCGATGGACGTGACGGAGAGTTCTGGCATGCCGCAGGGGACTATGTGGCTGAAGTGGGTCAGATCGGTGCTTACGTTGAGAGCGAGACCGTGCATTGCGACCCCGCCGCTGACCCGTACACCCATCGCTGCGATCTTACGGCCCGCCGGGTTCTCTCCAGATGGAGGCTTCGCACCGGGTTCACCACCGACCCAGACCCCGGTCTTGCCGACCACTCGGTGGCCGCTGACTCGATAGTGACGCAATGTGTCGATTACGACCTGTTCGAGGATTCGCACGTAGGTGACCGGACCAAGTTCCGCAGCCCTGATGCTAATCACCGGATACATCACCAGCTGACCGGGGCCGTGATACGTTACCTCGCCCCCACGGTCGGTCTCGATCACTTCAGCGCCGATGGCTTTCAGCGAGGCTGCGTCGGCGATAATGTCCGCCCGGTCGCCGCGGCGTCCAAGCGTGTAGACAGGGTCGTGCTCGAGCATGAGCAGTGTATCGGGCGCGGTGCCGACCTTTCGGCGATCGAAGAGTGATCTTTGAAGCGCCAGCGCCTCGGAGTAGTTGACTTTTCCGAGCCACGCCGAGCGCAACGGCGGAAAAACCGACATCTCATTGCTCATTCCAGCGCCGTGTCTGCTGATACTTCTTCGAGGCCGCGCTTCACATCCTGCATGAACTTGGCAGCCTCGACGCCATCGATCACACGGTGGTCGAACGACAGGCAGATATTCATCATCGACCTCACCTCGATCTGGTCGCCTGTGACAACAATCGGCCGCTTCACAATCGCTTCGGTAGTGAGAATGGCTGCCTGCGGATGGTTGATGATCGCTCCGCCCAACACTGAGCCGAGCGCGCCTGTGTTGTTCAGGGTGAAGGTGCCACCGCTGACATCTTCGAGTGAAAGTTTGCCGTCTCGGGCACGGTCGACGACCTGATGGAGCTCTGTCGCCAGTTCAAGGATGGACTTCGTGTCTGCGTTCTTGATTACTGGGACAACGAGGCCGTCTTTTCCGGCTGCTGCGATGCCCACATTGATCGCCTCGTGCGTCAGAATGCCGTCTGTCTGCCACGAGGAGTTCAGGAGTGAGTTTGAGCGCAGGGCCTCGGCCGTGACAGCCAGGGCAAACGGGAGGTATGTGAGATTTATCCTGTGTTGCTGCAGCACGGAGTCCCGATTGGCGGCGCGACAGGCAACGAGTCCGCTGACATCGACTTCGATCGCTGACCAGGCGTGCGGGATCTCCCGAAAGCTTTTCGACATATGGCCGGCGATCATGCGGCGCACCGGCGATGGCTTGACGACCCGTCCAGCGGGGGCGACCGCTCCTGATTCGTCCGATCCACTGTTTTCTACCGCTTTCAGCACATCGGCCCGCGTAATGCGGCCTCCGACACCAGTTCCGGTGAGTGTTGCAGCGTCGATACCGTGAGCGCTAATGAGCTTCCGTACCGCAGGCGAAAGCCGAGCGAACGATGTGCTGCTGGCAGTCGAGGTTGGGATTTCCCGGTCTGGTGTCGTGCCATCGCCATCGCCCGAATCAGGCTGCCCGAGCGAAGTGTCACTGAAAGCACCGCCAGTGGGACCGACATTGGCGCCCGTAATCATGGCGCCTACCTGATCGGCATTTGCCATCAGGAGACCGGCCCGAGCGGGAGACTTGCTCTGAGGCCGGCTGGCGGTCGCTGTGGGCGTCTGCGATGCGTCTGTAAGTGACGGCGCTCTGCCGCCCTGCTGTGCTCCTGTACCGTCTCCGGTACGCTGCGGCCCATCCTCGGCGTCCATTTCGGCAAGGACGGCGCCCATCGCCACCGTTTCGCCCTCCTGGGCCACTATCTTCGTCAACTCACCCGTTGCGGGGGCGGGAATCTCCATCGCCACCTTGTCCGTGATGACCTCAACTATCGGCTCGTACTTCTCGATGCGGTCACCCGGGCGTTTCAGCCACTTCTCGATGACAGCCTCGGTTACAGACTCACCGACGTGTGGCATCTCGATTTCAAAGGTCATCTACATTCTCCGACGATCTGGGTTCCCACTACATGGCGGCCAGGCGGTGCATCGACTCCAGGATCGTCTCTGGCGATGGCATAAATGCAGCCTCCTGCACCGGGCTAAACGGCATGGGAGGCAACTCCGGTGGACCGACTCTCACTATCGGTGCATCGAGGTCGTAGAAAGCCTCTTCAGCGACAATTGCAGACACTTCGGACGAAACGCTAACGGCCGGCGTGTCCTCTTGCACGATCATGACTTTGCCGGTATGGCGTGCAGCCTCACATATCGACCCGCGGTCGAGAGGTCTTAGTGTGCGGAGGTCAAGCACCAGTGCTTCGACACCATGCTGCTCGGACAATGCCTGGGCGGCTTGAAGTGTGTAGTGGAGCATGAGGCCGTACGTGATCACCGTGATGTCACTACCCTCACGTTTCACGTTTGCAACGCCAATTGGCTCTGTGTACTCCTCGTCCGGCACTTCACCCTTCACCAGCCGGTAAGTCTTCTTGTGCTCAAGGAAGATCACCGGGTCGTCGTCCCTGATCGCTGAGACCAGGAGGCCTTGCGCATCGTACGGAGTGGCCGGGGCAACTACCTTGAGGCCCGGAGTATGGGCAAACAGCACTTCGATGCTCTGTGAGTGGTAGAGACCGCCACGCACACCACCCCCATAGGGCACGCGGACGGTCAGGGGAGCGTTCTTGCGACCGTTGGTGCCGTAACGGACCTTCGAGGCCTCTCCGACAAGCTGGTTGATTGCGGGCCATACGAAATCAGCAAACTGGATCTCGGCGATGGGTCGCTTGCCATTGATAGCCGCGCCGAGCGCGATACCGGCGATCGAAGATTCAGCAAGCGGGGTGTCTATCACCCGGTCTTCCCCAAACTCGTCCACGAATCCGTCGGTAGCCAGGAACACGCCGCCGCGGTGGGCGATGTCCTCACCCATGATGAACACCTCCGGGTCTCGGCGCATCTCGAACAGCATCGCCTCGCGCACCGCTTCGATCACCGTCTTTTGACTCACTGGCCGTGGCTCCCGGCAAACAGGTGATCGAACATCGTGTCTACAGGCGGATATCCCAGCGCCTCGACCTCATCGGTGACTGCGTTCACCGTGGCGAGAGCCTCGGCACGGATGCCAGCGTCTTCTGTATCTGAAAGAAGGTCGTGGGATACAAGCATGTTCCGGGTGATATCCAGCGGGTCCCTGCTTTTCATCGACTCAATATCGTCCTCCGGCCTGTAGCGAGTGTGGTCATCGTCCGTCGTGTGCGGAAGCAGGCGTTCTACGCTCGCTTCGATCAACGTTGGCCCATCACCTTTGCGCGCTCGGGCTGCGGCGGCTGAAACGGCTTCGTAGATGGCAAGCATGTCAGTACCGTCGACGCTTACTCCGGGAAATCCGTACGACGAGGTGCGGCTTGCGATGCTATCCACCGCCATCTGCTTGTGCATGGGCACTGAAATGGCATATCGGTTGTTCTCGCACATGAAAATGACGGGCAGGTTGTGAACTCCTGCGAAGTTCATGGCTTCGTGCGTATCGCCCTGGCTGACTGCGCCATCGCCGAAAAACACGATTGTCACGGCATCTGAGCGGCGCATCTTGTCTGCAAGCGCAACACCGACGGCGTGAGGAAGCTGAGTTGCGACGACATTCGAGAACGAGAACAGGTCAACTCGAGGGTGCGCTCCGTGCAAAGGAAACTGGCGCGCTCCGCTCATCGGCTCGCCGTCACGGGCAAGAAATCCGCTCAACAGCTCTGTCGGCGTCGTTCCCACGCCCAGCATCACCGTGAACTGCCGGTAGTAGATGAGAAAATGGTCTCGTGCCGGATCCAGCGCCTTTACCGTGCCGATCTGCGCCGCCTCATGACCCTGTGCTGAGGCTGCGATGGCCGCCTTACCCTGGCGGTTGAGCAGCCACACGCGTTCATCAAGCGTTCGGCTGAGCACCATTGTTCGGTACATTTCCAACAGATCGGAGGTTTTCAGGCCGTCCGGTAGGGTGGTGCTACTAGGTGTTGGACTCTGAGGCATCAGGCGATTATAGAGTTTGCGTGTGCCGATGGAGAGCTCGCTCAATCGTTTCCGCGTGAGAAAAATGGGAGTCTGGGATAGTGTGTGTCGTCGTTATACTTGCTGGTGAACCGTTCACCGAATCTCAATTCTTGCCAATTCGTTCACGGAGGAGCGCATGAAGCGCGGCATCGCAGTACTCGCATTTTCACTTTTAGCCATTGCAGCAGTCGCCTGCGGGTCGGACGAAGGAGCAGGAGCTGCCGGTGGCGCCGCTACTACCAGCTCCGGGCTGCCGATTGCGACATCTACAACGGTTTCGACTAACCCAACATCACCACCGGCAACAGGCAGAATGCTCCAATCGGGGGACGATCCGGCTCCGCCGTCTGGCGCGCTGGACACGAGCAAGTCCTACACCGCCACGATCAAGACTGAGAAGGGCGACATCGTTATTGAGTTACTCGATGACATCGCCCCGCTGTTCGTTGAGAACTTCGTGAACCTATCTCGGATTGGTTTCTACGACGACACCACGTTCCACAGGGTCATTGCGGATTTTATGGCGCAGGGTGGCGACCCGCAGGGGACTGGAACTGGCGGTCCCGGATACAAGTTCCCCGACCAGTTTCACCCGGATATGCGCCATGACAGGCCCGGGGTATTGTCGATGGCGAATGCGGGCGCAAACACCAACGGCAGCCAGTTCTTTATCACTCATGTAGACACTTCGTTCCTCGATCCGACCAATCCCGACGGCTCACCCAAAGCGTGCGGAACGCGCGGGGTTTCGTGTCACGGAGTTTTCGGCAGAGTAACTGAGGGCATGGACGTGCTTCTCAATATCAGGCTCAGAGACCCGGCCAGGGACCCGAACCCCGGCGATAAGATTGTCACCATCGAGATTGTCGAAAGCTAAGCTACAGATCGAGAGAACCTAATTTTTTCAGATCGGCGCTGGTCCGTAAGCAATCTAATTAGGCCGGTCAATAGCACGAACAAGAAATCGTAGAAGGGAAGAACCTTGGCAGACGAACTGAAGCCACCTACGGGTGATCTGGATATCGAAAAGTCGTACACGGCAACATTCAAGACCGTTCGTGGCGAGTTTGAGGTGCAGCTGTACGCAGACGGAGCGCCTCGAACGGTCGAGAACTTTGTGAACCTGGCGAACGCCGGTTTCTACGATGGCACGACCTTCCACCGGGTAATCCCCGGTTTCATGGCTCAGGCCGGGGATCCCACCGGAACTGGAACCGGCGGACCGGGCTATCGCTTTGAAGACGAGTTCAACAGGAGCCTGAGGCACGACTCTGCGGGAATTCTCTCAATGGCAAACGCAGGGCCGAACACGAACGGCAGCCAGTTCTTCATCACTTTCGGCCCGACGCCACACCTCGACGGCGTTCACTCGGTGTTTGGCAAAGTGGTCAAGGGAATGGACATCGTGATGAGCCTCCGGGAGCGTGACCCGATGAGCGATCCGAGGCCGGGCGACGAGCTGGTCGGCATCGATATCGGCGTCGAGTAGATTCACCGACTGTAACCTGAATCAAAAATAGAGCCGGAGAGTTCAAGTAACTCTCCGGCTCTATTGATTTCGATTCGGACTCTCTTCGGCTAATCGTCGGCAGGGGCGAAGACCATGCTCGTCCGAGGTCGCCGGTCGTTCGTGAACGTGAGTAGCTTGCCGCTGATGCCCAGCCAGACGTCGTTGCCCAACTCAACCAGTGGAGGCGCCGGACGAGAATTCACTCTCAGGCTTGGCTGACTGTCCGATTGCCCGTAGTCCAGCCGGACGCCACTCCTGGTAAACCTGAACGTGCCGGAGTGGAATGGCAGCGACGGTGCCTCAGAAGCATGAACGCTGTCAGTAGCTGTGAGCCTGCGGATCCAACCGCGCTTCAGCTTCGCAAAGTCCACCAACATGTTGTCCTGGTCATCGTAGATGAAGCCGTACGGATGTACTCGCCTCGACTGCAGGACCACCAGTGCCAATCCGACTACGGCCACGACTGCAATCACCGACCATGACCAGATGGGCAAGCCCAGTATCAGGAACGGCTGTGGTGTCACTGTGGCGTTGGTCGAGATAGCGGGCCCCGGAGCGAAGTACTCACGCCCAAGGTAGTCGGTGTTCAACGCAACGCTGACTGAGTAGTCACCGCTTGCCGGCAGAGTTCCGAGGACATCGAACGCAAAGCCTTTTCCTGGCTCCGGCTCGCTGCGGGGCTGCACCCTGCCGATGGTCTCGCCACCGACGCTAACGATCCTGACATTGAACTCATCCGCCGATGCCAGGTACGGGAACTCACCAACGGTGCTCTCGATCGTGGCCACGACAGCTTCGTCGCCTTCGTGGACACTCACATCGAACATCCTGGTCACCCGAACGGAAGGGAACTGCTCGGTTTTAAATGAACCTGTGCCCTCGATCTCTGAGTTCAGGTTGGCCCAGCTCATCGTGAGAGAGACGTCGTTGATGCCCTGGGTCTCAGGCGATGGCAGGCGTACCGAGAAAACCCCATCACCGGCCGCCGCATCGCCTGCCAGTCCTTCATCGTTCAACTGATAGACGTTTGTGAAGCCGTCCGCTTGCCGAACGGTGGCGTTCACCTGAGTCCCAGGCACCGCAACGGGCTCACCGTCGATCATCGACGCTGCCGTAAGAATCCCCGGCTCACCAAGCGGCAACGGAGGCTGTCCCACTAGCTGAACGGTAAGGGGCGTTTGAGCGTCGACTCCGGCAACAAGCTTGCCACGTTCGCCTACGCCGTTCACGGTCCAGGTTCCGGCAACCGGTTCTGTAATGCTGAATATGATCACGTTCGGTGACTGGATGATCTCAACGTTCTCCAGTTGGGCCGTGATCTGTGTCCCGTTCGGGCGAAAGAGGGAAACATTGGTCTCCGAGATCAAGCGCAGGAAAGCGATCTTCGCAGATTCGGTCTGCGGCGCAACCTCAAATGTCGATGAGAGTTCCACGCCGTTCAGCTCTGCTTCGATAACCGTGTTGAGCTCGACACCGGAAGCATCGAACAGCAGCGATTTCAGGCCCTCAGGCGTACCTAGATCGAAGTATCTGCCTCCTGAGGACGTTGTGAGCTGGCTCATCAGGGCACGGAGGGCTGATTCGGTCGACGGCAACGTGGCGACGTCGATGGTCCAACCTTCGTTGGCGTAGAGGTCGCCGACGCTCTTGAGACGTGCCCCGGTATTCTCAGACTCGCCCAGTATGCGGCCGGGAGTCATGAGGAAGACTCGGGAGCCAGGTTGTGCGTCTTCTCGAGTCAAGAACGAGAAGACGTTCGTCAGCACATCGAACTGGTCGGATTTCAGAGGCGGCTCTGTCGCTCCGGTCAGTTCAAGCTGCTGCTCAGCCAGCGAGACTATGTCCGAGCCGGCCAGCGCCGTTTCAGGCTGGCTGATCTCTGCACCGTAACGGATGATGGCCATTTCGCCATCTCCGAGGTTACCGGCAAGGGTCATCAACGCCGTCTCCATCATCGCCAGATCGGTCTCTGAACCGGCAGCTCCGGAATCGAGCGCGATGACGGTAAGCGGCTGAGGTTCATCAGCTGCCCGGGTCCCGGCGCTGACCGGAAGAGTCGAGGCGACGAAGACGATGGTTATCGCGATAAGTGCAATTACAGAAGGCCTGCGCATTGCGGGAGATCTCCATAAAGGCGCTGGGAGGGCGCTGGCTGTGTCAAATACTGCGGGCTGATAGGTCAAGCGCGGCCGTGAAATCAGATTCTCAGCCTCATGTCCAGAATCGAAACGTGGTCGAACTCGACGTTCCTGGACTGGGGGCGTGAATCGTGGACCCTGGCTGCGTTGAACTTAGAGCAGCGTATTCGCGGCGCATTTTCCGGCGCAATTTACGGTCACAGCGAATTTCTGCCGATAAACGGGAGTGAAACCGGTGTCTGAACTGAAACGCTTATCTTTCGGAGAGTCGTTCTTGTCGGCCCTGTGACGCGGAGGAACGACAGAATTCGATTGACCCGTTGCGGAGCGCGGCATAAACTCCGGCACCGTTGGCGATCTTCCGACCAGCGGTCTTTCGGCCACCGTTCGCGGCCAGCTTCTGGCTCTCTGCCGGACCGAACAACGAGCCCGATTCGTGCACTGATATACAGGAAACAGAATGAAGATAACCGGGGTCGAAACGACCATCTACGAGTACCGAATGGCGCGGCGCAGAGGCGACGCAAACTCGCCTTCTGGAAGAAGCCGTGCCAGTGGCTGTGTACTGGAGCTAACCACTGACGAAGGAGTCACCGGGGTCGCATTGGGCGGTGGTGGAGCGCTGCCGCAGATCAATGGGCTTGTGAACGGCATTCTCGTAGGAGAGGACCCGCGGCACGTGACCGGTCTCTGGCAGCGAATGGTTGAACGCTACTTCAAGGGCGGGCATGACGGCATCGCAAATGACGCAATAACGGTCCTCGACCAGGCTCTCTGGGACCTCAAGGCGAAAGCGAACGATGAACCGCTCTGGAAGACCCTTGGTGCCTCGAACCGCAAGGTCCTCTCGTATGCCTCGGGCCTCGACATGCCGCTGAGCGATGACGGCATCTACGAGTACTACGCCGACATGGCGAAAAACTACGGCTTCAAGGGCGGAAAGCTAAAGGTTGGGCTGGAACAGGACGCAGACCTGCGCCGAATCGAACGTATGCGGGACGGGCTAAAGCACGCAACGGATAATCCGGCCTTATATGTGGACGCAAACGAGTACTGGTCGCCGAAGCAAGCCATCGCCAAAGTGCGCGAGATGGAACGCCACTTCGATATCGGCTGGGTCGAGGAGCCCGCTCGACGCTGGGACTTCCTGGGGCTGCGACGCATCTCGGACGCCATCAAGGCGCCCGTCTGTGCAGGTGAGAACCTTGACACGCTGGGTGACTTCCTGCCGTACTTTCACAACCGTTCGGCAGACATCGTTCAGGTGAGCACCGGAATGACCGGCATCACCTGCGCGCTCCAACTTGCGGACGCCGCGTACGGCTTTGAGCTTCCCGTAACGCTGGGTGGCTCCGGCGGATACCTGAACGCGCATGTTGCGGCATGCCTGCCCAACTTCATGATTATGGAGGTTGGCGAGCCAGAGCCAGAGGACGGCGTTTACACGACGGACATCCGATTCGAAGACGGCTACGCGATTCTCGGTGACCGTCCGGGAACAGGAATTGAGATCGACCACGATGCATTGGCCCAGCACAAAGTTGGAACGGTCTCATTCGGCGCAGGTCCGAGTCCCTTTGGCCGCAGACCCGGCGCCGGTCTGTGGGAGTTTCCGCCGACCGATGAGGAACGTGAGGCGGCAGCTGCCGATGACGATGACTTTGTTCCAGCACACGTATCTCGAAACTCTGCGAAGGTCTGAATCCGAATTGACTCCGTTGCAGACGTCGAGTGACCGATGCCTTTAGACGACTCAACCAATCACTGCTCTCCAACGACAAATTAAAAAAATGAAAATCACCGGTTACAGACTCGCGGAATACACCCAGCAGATGGACAGAGCGATTGGCGATGCCAACTTCCCCGCTGGCGAGGATCTCATGGGCTCTGCAATCCTCTGGATAGAGACGGATGAGGGCGTTTCTGGTATCGCACCGGCCGGCAACTCAGCCGTCGCAGGCCTTTTCCACCTGATCGAGGGCGAAGATCCACGTGGTGTAGTCGGCCTCTGGAAGATGATGGTCGACTACGTCCACAAGGGTGGGAACGAGGGAGCCGTCAACGGGGCGGTCGCTGCGATCGACGTTGCGCTCTGGGACCTCAAGGCAAAACTCAACGAAGAGCCGCTGTGGCAGACTCTTGGCGCCAGGGAAGGTCGTGCAAAGGTTTACGCATCAGACATCGGCTACAACCTGACCGACGATGAGTTGCATGCCTTTTTCTCGCGCATGGCTGATGCCGGAGTCGAGGGCGGCAAGGTCAAGATCGGACTGTCGATGAAGGATGACCTTCGGCGGCTTGGTATCGTCCGTGACGCCCTATCGAAGGCAAAACCTCGGCCTTATCTGAACATCGACACCAACGAGTACTGGTCACCGAAGCAGGCGATCAGATATATCAGCCAGATCGAGGAGAAGTTCGATATCCACTGGGCGGAGGAGCCTGCCCGCCGATGGGACTTTGACGGCTTGCGACAGGTTTCCCGGGGCATCACGGCGGCCGTCGCGTCTGGCGAGAACCTGAACGACATCGGCCAGATGTATCCGCTGATCTCACAGCAGGCGATAGACATTGCGAACGTCGGCGTCGGTCACTCCGGGATCACCGGTGCGAGGCAGGTGGCGAACATGTGCTATGCCTACGAAATCCCGGTGTCGATCATGAACTGCCAGGCGCATTTCATGGCTCACCTCGCCGCCGCGCTGCCGAACCACAACATGATGGAGGTTGTCGATCCGGGACGAGAGAAGGCGTTCGCAGCCTGGGACAATCACATCGAAGACGGCTGGATCGTGATGGGCAACGAACCAGGTCTCGGCATCACTGTTGACGAGGCGAAGCTGAAGGCGTTGCAGGACAACCCTCCGGTACGCAGAGTGAACTTCCCGTTCCCCCGACGCGAGGGCGCTGGCCTGTGGATCAAAGATCTCGAACCGGGGGAGGTCAAGTGGAAAACCTAGTTTTGTCTTTGCTGGAAACTGGCATTGGCACGATGGAATGATCACCTTCTGCCTGAGAAGATGAGCGGTATCTCAGGTCCCGCACTGATACTCACTTTAGATGAGTAGATCTAAACGACCGACCGGATAAGCTCGCAGAACCGCGGGAGACAGTTCGCGGTGCAAACGACAAAACGCGAAGACGCCCGGCCGGTCAACCGGACGCCTTCCCTATCTGATCGGTTTCAACGGTCCTATTGAGTACCCTGCAGCACGTTCCATGTGTACTCGATATCGCCTTTGCTCGCACCCGTGTTTTCGTCGACTTCCGTGTAGGTCACCTTTATCTCTTCAAAGTTGATCGAGATCGTCTCGGTCGGCCTTTCCCTCTCGTCAGCCAATGCAGTGACGCGGTAGTTGGTCATCTGAACATTGGTTAGCTCGTACTTCAGGTAAGGCTCGGATCTCGAAGTGGACGAGGAGTTTGTTAGATCGATAATGAGGCTGGGGATGGTCTGCCCGTTGACGAGCGCTTCCTGGAGCTTCGGGCTTGATTTATCGATCTCCTTCACGACCACGATGTCGCCAAGGGTCGCAGATGCTCGCTGGCGGGCGGTACCACTGGTTTCGGTAGAAATCGACCGGGTTATGCCGTGGCTTATGGATAGGACGTCGATCCACGTATCGTGGTTTGAGTCCTTCGATTCGCCATCAATGCCGTCGAATTTGATGTATGCGGCAGCCGAAGGTGCAGATGCTGGAGCCGCGACGCTGTCTGCGGCAACGGGCTGCGGTTCTGAGCCAGACCGTAAAAGCAGTGTTGCTGTCGCAACGACCGCTGCGATAGCGATCACGGCGAGCAAGTATGTTCGGATCGAAGATGTGTGCGGGCGAAGCTCAACTGGTGCTCTCATCGGGCTCTCCTTTTTTCCGGATGTCGACTGATGGGTCTTTTCAAGCTTGTTCTAATTGCTGAGATGGAAATCGGTATTCATGTGCGTCTCTGTCCTAGCTCGGAGAGGGCGGACAACCGAGAGACGCAAGTAGCGCGAATGGATCGACCGGGTCTGAGACGAACGGCGACAGTGAAAGATGTCCTGCGATCTGGCCATCCAGGACGATCGCAGGTGGTGCTGTGGAATCCGGATTGAATGGGCTGTGCGCTCCGAAGGGTCCACCGTAAGGTGACTGCTCATTGAAGATGCTGTTGGCCCCAAATGCTGAGCCTCCATCAAGAAGGTTGTCGCAGATCGAGTCGAACGCTTCGCTGGCGGGCCGAAGCACACCCAATCCAATGTCGCCGACTCCGGTGAGCGCTGCCCCTCTGAATTTGCTCAGGTCGGTCACATTGACTGCGGTTCGTGGCAAACCCGAGCCGGAACCACCGGAGGGCGAAGTCGCGATTGGAGTTGGCGTCGGGTTGACTGCGGTCGGCACAACGGTCGTAGTTGCTCCGGGAGTTGGAGCGCCGATGGTCGAAGTCGATGTTGCCGTCCGAATGGCTGTAGAAGATGGCGGCGACGGATTCGTGGCCGGTGGAGTTGATGGCGGGGTAGGTCGTATGGGCCTCGTCGGCAGCCCAACCACGGTCCTTACTGGCAGCGACCTCGTTGGCAGCGGCCGAGCCACTGAGGACGCCGTCGGTCGAACGCTGATACCAGGCCTTGTCGCCGCCGCGGTCGGCCTCGGCGGGAGCGGCCGGCCGCCCGAAACCGAAGATCGGGTTATCGAGGTCGGTGCCGTGACGGTAGTGGCCGCCGTCTGAGTAACGGTCGGTGATCTGCTTGAGGCCGTTGCGGCCTCGCGAGTCGCAGTAGCCGTCTCGCTCTCAGTCGTTTCGACAGCGATACCTTCGCAGGCAGCAAGCAAGATGGCAGCGAGGCTAAGCGTGAGTAAAGCGATCACTCGAAGGCGTTGCGGTCGCAGCATTCCCCTGGCATCCGTCTCCGTGCTGGAGTTTCGTGTCGCGCCGAGATGGCGTCACCCTGTGCGACTGTTGTGAGAAAACCCTAGCCGCCGCGGACAGGTGGGTGCTTGCTGCCACTCGAACAGCTTTCAGGTGATTCAGGGCCTGGCGTCAGCTTTCGAGTTTGGAATGGCCTGGAAAACGGTCGCCTCGCCCTTCAACACGGTCTGCCCATCCTGGTTCTTCACCGAGAACTCCATCGAGCCCATAGAGCGTGTCATCCGCCACGATTTGACCGTTGCGTGGGCCGTCAGCGTATCGCCGATAAACACCGGTTTGGGAAACGTCCAGTGCTGACTCATGAAGACACTGCCGGGGCCCGGAAGGTCCATAGCTACCAGGGCATGAAGCAGTCCCGTTGCGATTCCTCCCTGCGCCAGCAGTCGTCCGAACCTCGTAGCGGCTGCGAATTGTTCATCGAAGTGCAGCGGGTTGTAGTCGCCGGTGATCTCGGCAAACTTCTGCACCGATTCAGCCGTCACTTCCAGCGAACGACTGGCCGAATCCCCCGGCTTGATCTCCATAGCTGCTTCAACCTGTTCCGTCGTGTGAAATTCCGTTACGCTTGCGCCGTCGGGGTCAGGGTACGCCCGGGACCGCCAGACAGTTCGGTCGAGCAGGATCATCAGCGCAGATCGGCCCGTTCAGACCTGCCGATCAAGACTAAGGCGAGTGATTATATGAAGGTAACCCGGATTACGAACATGCCGGTGCAGGATGAAGCCGGACGAATTTACTACATCGTCAGGGTGGACACGGACGCCGGAATCCACGGCCTTGGAGAGGTGGGAATAAGCAAGTGGGGCCGCGCTATCTCCAGTGCAGTAGACCACCTTGCGGAGCTCGTGATCGGTGCTGACCCGTGGGAGACGGAGCGCCTTTGGCAGGAGATGTTCCGGTCCGGCTTCTTCCCGGCCGACAAGGTGTATTGCTGCGCCATCAGCGCCATCGATATCGCACTCTGGGACATCAAGGGGAAATCGGTAGACATGCCGGTTTACAAACTGCTTGGAGGACCGGTCCGCAACAAGATTGTCTGCTACCCGCACACACAGGGGAGTTCTCTGGATGAGCTTGTGGACAACTGCAAACAGGCTGTTGACGAAGGCTGGAAGTTCGTGCGCTGGGGGCAGCCCGAAACAGGCGGAGAGCTTGAAGGGTCAGGAATCAGCGAACTCGAGCCGGTGAAGTCGATGCGCATGGCTGTCGAGCAAATGACGAAGGTGCGGGAAGCCGTCGGCCCGGAGATACAGATCTGTTTCGATGTGCACACTCGACTGGACACAGCCCATGTTGTCCAGATGTGTAGGGATCTTGAGCCGCTGAAGCCGTTCTTCATAGAGGACCCGATTCGCTCCGAAAACCAGGGCAGTTACCGCAACCTCCGGAGGCAGGTGAACCTGCCGATTGCGGCCGGTGAGCAGTGGGCTTCAAAGTGGCCGTTCCGGGAGGTTATCGAGGAAGAGCTGATCGACTACGCGCGAATCGACCTGTGCATTGTCGGCGGCATCACCGAAGCGCTTAAGATCACGCACTGGGCCGAGACGCACTACATTGACATCGTTCCACACAACCCGCTCGGCCCGGTAAGCGCGGCGGCGTGCGTGGCGCTCACGATGGCGTCGTCCAATGTCGGGGTGCAGGAGATGCCTCGAAGACCCGGCTCGTACGCGACTGAGCTGTTCCCGCAGCAGATCGAATGGGAAGACGGATTCGCATGGTGCCCAGACATGCCGGGACTCGGCGTAGATATTGACATGGACGCTGCGGAGCGGGCGGCAGTCGATCCGCACGGCTGGCTGCCAAGACTACGTAGAGAGGATGGAGCGATCACGAACTGGTGATGTTCCGGTAACGCTTCCGGCTGCAACCTTGCCAGTACGCAAGGGGGAATGCCCGGCAGTGTTAAATCTGCCGGGCATTTTTCTTTTTCAGACGAAAGTTCGAGGGGACCCGATGCCGTTTATGTACAAGCCCTCGCTGTGGGGCTTCACCGCCAGCGCAATGTTCATTGTGCTGACAATCATCGAGCTGCAGAATTCGAGCTGGGTTGACGCGGTCATGTGGGGAATGTTGGCATTCTCATTTACGGTCAAGTACCTGCCAAAATTCCTGATCTTTAGCCTCCCGGGCGCGATGGTCTCGCTGGTGACACTCGTCGCAGGCAGCGCCATGTTTGCCGCGGACGCGGCAGACAAGCTCGGCAAGAACTGAGTTTGTGATCGAACGTCTGAGTGTCCCGGTCAGGGTTATGCCCGGTCGAATGGCCTGCTGTTTCCGACTACTACTCTGACTTGACCAGCCCTACGATGTTTCCGGCGGGATCTGAGAACTGGGCGAAGGTCACCATGTTCGGAATCTCTGTCGGAGGCATCGTGATCTTGCCACCGGCAGCTTCAACCTCTTTCAGCACGGCATCAAGGTCCTGCACACCGGCGTAGACCGTGACGAAGCTCGACCCGTCCTGCGTTGAGCCGACGCCTCCACCGACGCCGCCGTCTCCGGCATCGGTGTCAATCACTCCATAGTTCATTGGATTGTCTGAAGAGATCTTCCATCCCATGACCTTCGAGTAAAAACTCTTTAGCGCCTCGCCGTCTTTACCCATCAACTCAAAATGGACTATCGGGTATCCCATTTGCATCTCCGTTTTCTACGCGGCTTTTACCGACCAGGATTCGTGCGATGTTGCGCCAGAACCGGGATCGCGCGCCCGTGATCGAGCGGTTACCGGGGCGAGGGAGGATTAAAGCACAGGCAATGAGCCGCAGCAACCGGCGATGCGGCGGAACACCGGTGTGAATGCGTTCAAGGCGAACGGTCGACGCGTTCATCTTCGAGAACGTCGCGTAAACGGCCTAAAGACTCTTCGTGAACGCGATAGAACCTGTAGCGGCCCTCCCGCCTTTCGACCAGCAGTCCGGCGTCTCTCAAGACCCTGAGATGCTGTGAAACCGCAGGCCACGATACTGTGAAGTTGGCAGCAATCTCGCCTGCGTTTAACTCACGGTCCCACACAAGTCGAAGAATCTGCCTGCGAATAGGCGCTGCGACTACTCTGAAAGGGTCATGCATGTAATTCATTTAAGTGATCGCTTAAATGAATGTCAAGTGACGGGAACCGACAGCACTTTCGAGAGCCACGAAGAGTGGGTTCCAGTAGCCGAAAAAGCAAGCTTTAGCCCGCCTTGGACACGCCGAAACCGCCGCTACCGATTCCGCCCTTACCCGTCGACATTGTCTGTATGCCGCGGGGCTTCGGGTCCGGACTGGGATCGGATTCGGCCGGTGCTTCAGGTTTGGAGTCTGGGCTGGGAGACGCTGACATGTTCATCTGCTTCACGGCAGAATCTATCTCCATGTCACGCCCCTGCTCTACGACCTTCCAGATCGCCTCGAGAACCCGCTTGAAACCCGGATCGATCCAGTGAATCCCGCGAGCCACGCTCTGGACCACATCGACAAATCCGGTACCGGCCTCCACGTTTTCCGTCAGCGCATAAGACCAGGCAACCCCGAACATGCGCGCATAGCGTTTCACATCGACCCCTGCAAGCTGGTCTACGATTATCAGGATGCCGCTTTCAGGACAGGCCTTGCTCACATTCCTGGCTATGTCCAGGCCGGCGAGCGAACCGCCAAGATGGATGTAGATAGCTGCGACATCAGCCTCTTCGGTGACCATTTTTTCAACGGTCGTTATCTCATCCTGGGTGACCGCTGCAAGCTGAACCTCGGTGGAGCCGGAGATTTTAGAGGTCAGAACGGTACGCATAGGACCGGGGGTTGCGATAAGCACCCTGGCGGCAGGAAGCGTCTTCGCCGCGGGCAACTGCTTGCCTGGCCTGACGTCTTCAACTGACCGCACCGGGGCCAGATGCGAAACTCGCCTCCGCCTTTTGATCCTACGTGCCAACTCTTGCTCCTGTTATCTGATGCAGCAGATGCATCGATACTAGGTCTAGGTTGCACGCAGCCGCGAATCCTGTTGTGCGGGTAGACCGGTTGGCAACCGGGAAACATACCGAACCCAACCTGTCGGCAATTGCTACGGGTTTCTACCGCTTCTGCTGCCGTTTCCGGCATGAGACTGCAAAACGCGGCGCAGAATCGGGCCGAACACCGACGGGTCAGTAGATACTCTCAGGCATTATCTTGACGATAAGCCGTGGCTTGTCCGGATTGTGATTCGGATACGGACGAACGCCGTTGTATTTTTCAGACAGATCGTCGATGTGGTCGCGGGCGTTCTCTTCTGTAATTTCGACTACCCGACCTCGAACATTAAGGACTCGCGAATACGGATTTTCCGGGTCGTAAACACCGACAGCCACTCTAGGATCACGTCTCATGTTCCGGGTTTTGACGCGGGCTACTTGCGTATTGATCACAACATGTTCGCCGTCGGTATCGACCCAGACCGGTGAGATATGCGGCGAGCCGTCTTTCATCACCGTGACCAGTTGGGCAAGGTGCTTTTCTCTCAGCAGCTTCACCTGCTCGTGGTCTAATTGTGCCGACATGATGTGCCTCCGCTTCCCTGGTTGAATAGCGGAATGGTACTCCGGTGGGCAGAACAAAGGCCGAGCGCAACCGAAATATTCACTCGAGCAAGATTGATGAGGTCAGTTCGAGTGGGAGCGTCCGTGCAATTGACGATTGAGGCCTTCTGTCTGAGGTAATCCGCAGCGTCACATGGTCGCGTGCTACCAGAGCCTCATCAGAGGCGTCGACGTACGGATCAGACAAACCGGATCCCAGGTCAAACCAGCCGTTCGCCAGGTCTTCCGGGTGAAGCCAGACAGTGATCTCAGCCCGTTCGTCGCTGTCGAGCACGTTGTCACCGTCGTCGTCTCCGGGGAACGTCACGGTCCAGGCTGCCGACGACGTACTGAAGTTCTCGCTGATCACAGAGATGACCGTTCCAATCTGATTGGTGGAGAAGTCCGGGTCAACGCCGGTGCTGTCAATCGTGTACGGCGGCGTTAGGTCGAGGTTGTCAGACAGATCAGAGGAGACGACGAACTTGAGAGTCGCAACAGCCTGTATGTCACTGCCGGTCAGGTCGATTATGTTGTTGCCGTCGATGTCGATATCACCTCGTGTCGCGATCACGGGTCCGCGGAACTGGATCGTTCCTATGGCATGCTCAAGGCCGCGGTTCGCTGCCTGTGTGCCCGCCTCTGCCGCATCTCCGCTGAGTGTCATCAGGGCGATCGCAGACAGGGTGGCGACAACGGACGCGGCGACCATGAAGATGGCGACTTCGATGGTCGAGAAGCCACGTTGAGCTATGTTTCGGGCAGTTGCACGCCTGTTCACACCCTTACGTTCGGGTACCCGCATTGGAACGGGCGCCGCTCTTGAGGTTGGTTCCGGTGTGACGGTATTGCCGGCAACCGAACTCAGTCGATAGTCGCTCCACCGTCGATGACGATGTGCGCTCCCGTCATGAACGAGGACTCATCTGAAGCCAGGAATGTCACGCCAGAGGCGATTTCGTCAGGTCTGCCCATCCGCTTCATGAGTGAGTCCTGCCCGAACTCGGCGTAGGACTCTTCCGGGTCGAGACCGAGCGAGGCGATATGCCGGTCGGTCGCCCTCGTCCTGATCGAGCCGGGGCAGATGGCGTTGACCCGAATGTTGTCTTTCGCAAGGTCCATCGCAAAGCACCTGGTCAACTGGGCGACAGCACCCTTGGACGCGTTGTATGGCACGAACTCGGGTTGCGCGATGAACGAAGATACTGATGCGAGGTTGACGATCACGCCACCACCATTCTTCCTGAACTCCGGCAGGCACTCTCGCGTCGTGTTGGCATAGCCAATGACGTTCACTCCGAAGACGCGCTCCCAGTCTTCATTGGTGATGGTTTCGACAGTGCCGAAAACAAAGGCTGCGGCGTTGTTTACGAGCACGTTTACCGTTCCGAACTCGGCGACCGTAGCCTCAACTGCGCCTTTCACCGAGGCGGAATCAGAGGTGTCGGTCATGTGAAACATGGCCCTTCCTCCAGCAGCGTTAATCGACTCGGCGACCTCTTTCCCCGGCCCTTCCTCTAGTTCGGCGATGGTCACGGCCGCGCCCTCCCCGGCGAAGCGCTCTGCAATCGCTCGACCGATTCCGTTACCCGACCCAGTGACGATGGCGACTCTGTTTTCCAGTAGCATGTTGACGTCCTCCCCAGTTCAGAGATTCGTAATGATCTTGGCGGAGAATGAATATACCGCCGGAACGGTGCAGGCGCAGCGCCGGTCTCGTAGTTCGGCCAACTTGCTCGACGATTGCCATCAGCCAATTAAAATCGGCCATCACCTGGAAGGAACAGAACCGTGGTTAGCAGAGGATTCTTCGGCAGGAAAAGAGCTGAACCGTCTCGACCGGTTCCACCCGGCCAGTATCTCGAAGATGGATTCCCAGTACTCAGTGCCGGTCCAACCCCGCGCGTTGACCTTGCTACGTGGGACTTCTCCATCGAGTCGGATGGCGAAGTGCTTGATAAGTGGAACTGGGAGCAGCTTCAGGAGCTACCGGCGACCGACATGCACGTGGACATCCACTGCGTCACAAAATGGTCGAAGCACGATACAGACTGGCGCGGGGTGACGATCGACGCTCTGCTTGAGTCGGCCGGTCTTTCTGAACCGCCCGGCGACTACGTTATGGCCTACTCGGACGGAGGATACACAGCGAACCTGCCTGCCGAAGATATCGTCGACGGAAAAGCTCTCATCGCATTCGAATACGACGGCGAGCCAATTGAGCCCGGACACGGCGGGCCAGTGCGACTGTTTGTGCCACATCTGTACTTCTGGAAGTCTGCAAAGTGGGTCCGCGGATTGCGCTTTATGGATGAGGACGCTCCGGGTTTCTGGGAGGCCTATGGCTACCACATGTACGGCGACCCGTGGAAAGAACAACGTTACGCCGGTGACTGACATTGGCCACTCGATCATGAAACTGGGACTGTTGAATGCCAGTGGCTATGTTTCATCGGCATTTACACCATGAGTTGAGGTCCGAATTGCCTGAAATGGTTAGATGGCAGATTGCTACCGTAGTACGCGTGCGGACCGAGACTCCACACGTGAAGTCTTTCGAATTTGCTGTGCCGAACTTCCCGAAATACCGGCCCGGTCAGCATGTTGATGTGCGACTGACAGCTCCCGACGGTTACCAGGCCCAACGGTCGTACTCAATAGCGTCTGCTCCGGACGGACCGGGAAATCTGGAACTCACGGTGGAGTTGATCGACGATGGCGAGGTCTCACCGTACTTCCATGAAGTGGTCCGGGAAGGCGACCAAGTCGAGCTACGGGGACCGATTGGCGGCCCGTTCACGTGGACGACTGGCCAGGGCGGGCCGCTGTTGCTGGCGGGCGGTGGATCTGGCGTCGTGCCGTTGATGTCGATGCTCCGGCACCGCGCAGGTATGGGCGAAGACGCTCCCCCTGCTGCACTGCTCTACTCCAGCCGGAGCCTGGATGAAGTTATCTATCGGGAAGAGCTGGAGCGAGCGGCGTCGGATGACGATGGATTCGGCCTAACGGTGACGCTTACACGACAACAGCCCGAGGGATGGAACGGTCTGTCGAGAAGAGTGGACGCCGCAATGCTGGCCGACGTCCTCGGGACGCTCGGTCACCCTGTACTGGCGTATGTTTGCGGGTCAAACGGGTTCGTTGAGTCGGTAGCTTCCCTCTTGGTCGATCACGGCCTTCCGCCCGAGAGCATCAGGACAGAGCGGTTTGGTCCGTCTGGCACCTGAGCGTGCTCAATTGACCGGTTAGCCAAACCGTTTCACGGAAAATGCCGTCATCTCCGGCTCGCCATTTGAGACCAGCTTCCCGACCTCACGGCCAACCAGCAGGCAGTGACCAATTCCGCCACCGCCACCGCCTGATGCCACGAACACATTGTCGGTGACTGCTCCGACTACCGGCAGATCGTCTGGAGTCGCGGGTCGGAAACAGGCAGAGTGTTCGACAACCGGCCAGTCCGCCGCGTCCGGCATCATCGTTTCGGCGTACTCAAGCAGCTTCTGGCTTGCCTCCGCAGTGGGTGTCTTGTCAAACCCTACCTCTGCGACCGTGGCCGCAACCCACACAAGTCCGTCCCTTTTTTTTACCAGTGAGCAGGGACCGAGAAGGTGCATTGGGAAGCCGACTCCCTCTGGCGGTTTTAGTCTCAGGATCTCGCCTTTCGAAGGATGTACCGGCACCGAAGCTCCGAGCGGCTCAACCAACTGCGGCGACCACGGCCCGGCAGCAACGATCACTGATCCGGCTTCGTAGTGACCCTGGTCTGTGTGGACCGTTACGCCCTGATCACCTGAGTCCTCAATAGCCGTAACCGTTGCGGTCTCCAGTCTCACGCCAACAGAACTGGCGCAGGCAGCCAGCGCCTTGACGAAATTGAGGCTGTCTATGAAGTACGGACCGCGCACGATCGCGCCGCCAAAATCGGTCGTCCGAAATCGCGAGTCGATGCCGAGAATTTCCTGATCCGAGATGAGATCGGTCTTAAATCCCATATCTGTCCACCGAGCAGCGTACTGAGCGCCAAAGTCACGTTCCTCTTGCGAGTAGAAGAGCTGGAGAGTCGGCTGATGATCGACCTGGAGGTCGAGACCCGAGATCTTTTCTATCTCCGGCGTCAGCTTCTGGTGAATGCGATAGGAGAGGAGAGCAATCTCCTGCTGAGCTTCAGGTTTCGCAATGTGACCAGCGGGCAGGTCCCGTTCGATGGTGCCGGTTGACCCCGAACCTTTGAGCAATGGGTCAAGCCTGCCAAGTGCCCAGCCGGATGCCTCTGTCCCAACTGGAGCCCGGTCCAGCACAACGACTGAATGGCCGTTTTTCGCCAGTTCCCATGCTGAAGCCAGGCCGAACACGCCAGCGCCAATAACAACTACATCGGGCCGAGTGTTCATGAATATGCTCAATCTGCTCAATCAGGGTTTATACGGAGCCGGAGTTGCGGAGTCTAGCACGCAGATTTGAGCACTTGCCCCTCGCAGTTTTGGAGCCGCCACTCCCTCAACAGGAAAACGTGCCCAGTACGATTTCGGCACATGGCCGCGCATACGACGGACCTTTGTTGCAAGCATGACATCGACGATCCAGCTTCTCGGGATAGCCTTGATATGACCAGCAACGTACTCATAGTTGAAGACTCTGCCGAGGTACGCGACGGCTTGCAGATTGCCCTCGAAAGCCAGGGCTATCATGTCCAGACCGCGGCCGACGGTCGCGAGGGAATCAAGGTATTCCGTGATTGGCGGCCCGATATCGCGTTGCTCGATATCCGGATGCCAAGGATGTCTGGAATCGATGTTTGCACTCTCATCCGCAACGAGTCTGATGTACCGGTCATCATGTTCAGCGGTGTTGACGAGAGCGATGATGTGAAGCTGGCAATTCAGCGAGGCGCGAACGACTATGTGCTTAAGGACACAGGCTTCAGAGAGCTTTTGACCCGCGTTGGTAAACACCTCCGGCACAGGGCTGCCGACCTGCTGATTGGCCGCCCAGGTGCTTCAGCAGGTGACCGGCTCCTCCCGTTCACTGCATCAGGGGAAGCGTCTGCCGCAGCCGGGAGCCCAACGGCGGACATGACCGGCCTGAACGTTAAGACGGTCAAGATCGACACGCCTGTTGTTGCGGGGGAAGAGAGCGGCGGTGCGCTGGAAAACCTGGTTATCGTCGCTCACAGCGAGCCAGATGCACTGGATCAACTCTCGGAGATTGCGGCCAGGACTGGCTTTGAAGTAGCAAAGGCCGCGACGGGACGGGAATCGATCGAGATCCTGGGGGCGAGGCGGCCAAAACTGCTGATCGTTGGCACCGTGCTCACAGACATGAACTGCCTGACCGTCGTACAGGCAGCTTCAAACCACTCGCTTGGAGAGCTCATGGGCGTGGTACTTGCACTCGGTCGGCGGTCTCCCGAGCTGGCGCGGAGGGCGAGGTTCATGGGTGTACAGGAGACCGTCTATCAGCCGTGGAGCGATGGCCGAATGGACATTGCCATCCGCTCTGCCCTTTCGTCTACCCATGCAGCTCGTTCCAGGCTCAAGGCTGCCTGAGCCTGGTCTCGGACCTAATCTGTGTTCGATTCTCCGGCATCATGACTGTGCCTAACCCGTATGCCGGATCGCGGCACTCCGACTAAACTCAAATACGACCCGCTTGCCGCACGCACCCTGCGATTCTCACCCACGCAGGTGCAACTGATGAATCGTAAAAAGATCCTTGTGGTCGATGACGAAGACGACATTCGCAAAATGGTGGTCTCTGCCCTGGAATCGTTCGGTTTCCAGGTCTTCGATGCTCCCAACGGCCAGGAAGGGTTGCAATCGTTTCTGAGCTTCTCCCCTGATCTGTGTCTGCTCGATATCCGAATGCCGGGTATCGGCGGAATCCAGCTATGTGAGCTAATCCGCCACCGCTCCAAGGTTCCAATCATCATCTTCAGCGCCGTTGACGACCGCGAGGAGGTTGTCGAGGCGATTCAGAAGGGTGCGAACGACTACGTCCTGAAAGGGGTTGGACCTGCCGGCATCGTCGAAAGAGTCAACCGCGTCCTCAACAGTTCAGGCGGTGCAGATGTGGCTGTCGGAGCGCAGGTGGCACCGGATGACGAAAAGTGGTCGACTAAAGACAGCGACGTGCCGATCGCGGTGTTGGTCCACTCCGATCGCAGGACCAGGACCGAGATGCGAGAGGTCCTCAGGCAGACTCAGGCCCAGGTCAGGGAGGCCGAGACGGGTCAGGAGGCCCTGAACACCGTCAAGCGGTTCAATCCGCTGGTGGTGGTCGTGGAATCAACGTTGCCCGACATGTCTGGGAACGACTTTCTGAAGGCGATAAAAGATCACCCACGTCGAGATGGCATTGCCGTCATCGTGGCTTCAGACCGGCGTTCACCGGAAGCACAGCGTCGCGCGTTCTACTTCGGGGCGCAGGACTACGTGAATGGGCCATGGGACGATGGGAAACTGTCGATGGCGGTACATGCGGCCATGATGAAGGCGAAGCAGCATCGCGAGCAGGTGAAGCAGGCCATAGCTGAACGGCAGGCGGCCACGCAATCAGGTGCGAAGCCCGCCACCAAAGCCGCTCCTAAAAAGAAAGCCTCCTGATCAGCATTGACACCACCTGTCTACTGCACTGGTGAGAAATCAGCTGCGTGCATCAGCATGTTTTCCATCGTGAGTGGTGCCACTCCGGTGTTAGGAGGCCATCCGATCGACCCGAACTTCTTGCGCGATTCGGTCCGGGCCTCGTAGCTCTTGTAAGACCACATGTGCATCCACTTGTTAAGTCCGCCAATCTCGGTGTACCAGATTCCGACAGGCTGCGAGAGCTCCATTCTCGCTTCGATCTTCGGTCCCCAGGCGTCGATCACCTTCGGAATGGCGTTGGCCGGGTAGGTGTATGACCGCAATTCAAAAAGTGGGCCGATGTTGCGCTTGATCTCCAGCTTCGGAAGGAACGGCGCCAAAAGGCAGATGTCTGTTTGCATCGTGACTATGAGGCTTGAGTTGTCCGGAGGCCAGATGCCGTCCTTAACAACCTGGCCTCTGATCTCCGTTCGCTGGTTCAGGTCCTCGTACTCCCAGATGTGCATTACGCGGTTCAGCGGGCCGACCTCTGTGAAGAAGAATCCGACAAGAGGCGAGTACTCGACGCGCTTCTTGATCAGTTCTTCGGTCCTCTTGAGAAACTCCGGCAGGCCACCGGCGACAAGGTCATATGTCCGGATCTCGTGAATCATTTCGCCCTCCCTGGAAGCTCAGGCTCTGATTTGTTCGCCCTCCGCTGCGGAAGCTTACACACTTCTGCTAGCGAAATACCGTCGCCTCCGGGGATCGGTCGCGAATTACGATCAGGCTGGAATGTTAAGACTCCCGTAATGATGTTCACGTGGAAGTCACTTCTACTTGCAAGCATGGTCCTGTATCGATCTCAGATCTGTCGCGACTTGCGACGGATCATTCGTTCGAAAAGGAGCCAACCATGCGATTACCGATGTGGAGAAGGTTCGCCGCACTGACTGGCGGAGTGGCGATGATCGCCGCGGTAGCCTGCAGTTCATCAAGTGAACCGACTGAGTTCACTGTTCGTGTCGAGAACATCTCCCCTGCATATGACTTCATTGCCAGCGGCGTTGGTGGCGACGCACCGGCGGGACCTGGCGGGCAGTTTACGTTTGAGTTCGACGCTGCCCCCGGCAACTCACTTTCATTTGCCACGATGTTCGTACCTTCCAACGATTTCTTCTTCGCACCGGGCGAATCTGGCATTGCGTTGTTCGATAGCTCAGGCACCGCAGTTTCCGGCGATGTGACGGGGATGGTCAGCCTTTGGGATGCCGGCACGGAGGCGGACCAGGAGCCGGGCGCAGGATCAGAGCAGCCACTGATTGGTGGCCCTGAGCCAAGCACTCCCGACTCAAACACCGCCTTGCGACTGGCAGATGACGCCTTCAGCAACCTGCCTGCTGTCGATGAAGTCGTACGTGTGACGCTTGAGCCTGTATCGGCCACTCGATTCAAGGCTACTATCGAAAACCTTTCGACCGCGTCCACCCTTCAGACGTCTGACGGCAACTCCGGCCCCGTACCTCTGACCCCACCTGTGTGGGTTGTCCACTCTGGGACCGCTCCGCTCTTCACAGTCGGCCAGCCGGATCGCGGTGAGGGACTGGAAGCTGTGGCCGAAACGGGAGGCGCAGATGCGCTTGCAGCATCAGTGATGGCAAGGACCGGAATCACTTCTCCACTCGCCCCAGGCGCATTCGCAGTCCACACGGCAGATAACCCGATCTTCACGTCAGGTCAGCCTGATCGAGGCCAGGGCCTGGAAGGACTCGCCGAAAACGGCGGTGGTGGTGATCTTGCTGCCAGCCTGAGTGGAGCCGACAACATCAGCTCGGCCGGTGCGTTTGCCAGCACGGTGAACACCGGCGCCGGTGGACCTGCGCTCCCGGGTGACGCGTACACGTTCACTTTCAGCGCCGAAGATGGCGACAGGCTCTCTTTTGCAACTATGTGGGTGCAGTCGAACGACCTGTTCTTCGCACCGAACGGGCGTGGAATTGAACTGTTCAACTCTTCGGGCAATCCGGTCTCAGGAGACATCACATCGCAGGTAAGCCTGTGGGATTCAGGAACCGAGTTGAACGAGCCTCCCGGCGTTGGCCCGAACCAGGCTCCGCGGCAGGCTGCCGCCGGAGAGGGAGCCCAGGAGTCTGTGGCAATCGGTCCGGTCAACGACGGCTTCAGCTATCCCGCTCCGAACTCGGTGATTCGAGTGACCATAACGGCTGCCTCATAACAGTCTCGTAGTCGCCGCCTGTCCGGCACCGCGGTTGCGGTGCCGGTTGGTGGTGGCCCAACGGCCAGACGGTCGCAAAGTTAGCGAATTCGCATCGCATGCAAGAAAAGACCAGAATAGAGATGTACCGAACCCTGCCCTTCATATGGAGAGCGCGGGCGGACACGCGAAGCGGAGGTGAGTTCTGAACAGCTCGAAAAAGGTCCTGGTTGTCGAGGACGAGGCGAACGTTGCCGAGGTGGTGGCGCGCTACCTTGAGCGTGACGGTTACCAGACGCAAGTGGTCCATGACGGCCAGGCTGCCCTGGACATAATGAAGGCCGACGGCGCAGATCTGCTGGTGCTCGACCTCATGCTCCCGGGCGTTGACGGCCTGACCGTTGCGAGGACTCTGCGCGAATCGGGAGACGATACGCCAATCGTGATGCTCACAGCCAAAGACCGAGAGTCCGACATCGTGCTCGGTCTCGGCCTGGGCGCTGACGACTACATGCGAAAGCCGTTCTCACCGGCAGAACTGGTTGCACGTGTGCAGGCGGTCCTACGCAGGCGTGTCGAGACCGGCCATCCGAATGGACCAGCTATTCAGAGCGGCGACCTTGTCATATCGCTTGAGAAGCGGATGGTGACGCGAGGCGACGAGGATGTGCAACTGACCGCCAAAGAGTTCGATCTGCTGCACTTCCTGGCGTCGAATCCCGAACGCGTCTACACCAGGGACCAGTTGCTGACACAGGTCTGGGACTACAGCTACATAGGCGACACAAGCACCGTTACCGTCCACATCCGACGGCTGCGTTCAAAAATTGAGGCGAATCCCGAAAAACCCCGGCATATTAAGACCGTCTGGGGTGTCGGCTACAAGTTTGAGGGCGCGTAACTATGAGCCTGTTGAGCCGGAATTCGACGGAAGTGCAGACCGACGGCGCACGCAAATATGGTTGGCTGGCACGGCGTCAGGCGAGGGATTTCAGCGTCCTGGTTGGCAGCGTTGCGCTCAGTGTGCTGCTCACCTTTGTGATGCTCTCGCCAACAGGTGGTGAGATCGGTGGTCTCGTCGCGTACCTCGCAGGTGGGCTGAGCATCACTGTGATCGTCACGGAGTTACTCGTTCGCAATGAGCGTTTGTTCGGAGCTCTACGCCTGCAGCCGCGTCTAATCGTCGCCTTCAGCTTTGCGACCGTGCTGGGGCTGTTGAACACCCTAGCCCTGTCAGCGTTCATGTTCGTCAACACCGGCCATGACCTGCCGATGCTGCTGGCGATCGTCGTATTTGCAGGCGGGGTCTCCATTTACGTCGCCTACCGCGTGGCCGAGCGCGTCGCACGGTCTCTTGAGCCGTTGGCCGAAGGTGTCGAGCAGGTGTCTGGCGGGCGCTTTTCAGCCAGGGTGCCAGAAGCCGGACACGACGAGGTTGGTGATGTTTCGCGTTCGTTCAACCTGATGGCACAGCGGCTACAAGAAGCACAGACTCGCCAGGCGCAGTTGGAAGAGGAGAGGATGCAGTTCACAGCAGCCCTCACACACGATCTCCGCACCCCGCTTTCGTCCGCGCGGGTCATGCTGGAGGCAATTCGTGACAATGTTATCGAAGGCCAGGAGGAGCGGCGTGAATACATCCGGCGAACCCTCGGCGAGATCAACAACCTTTCTGACCTTGTCGATGACCTTTTCGAGATCTCATTGATCGACGCTGGTGCGCTGAAGCTGGATGTGAAGCCGACTCCGCTGCAAAAGCTGGTGCTCGAGAGCGTTGAAGGTATGACTGCAGCCGCGAAGATGAAGGGTCTGGACCTTAATGTCCGCCTGGACGACGGCTTGGGCGAGGTTGTGGTGGATGGAATCAGGGTGCGCAGAGCCCTGATGAACCTGGTTCAGAACGCCATCCGCCACACTCCGGCTGATGGCTCGGTCACCGTCTCTGCATCCGACACAGGCGATGAGATTAAGGTCAAAGTGCAGGACTCCGGCGAGGGCATTGCTGAGGAGGACTTGCCGCACATCTGGACTCGCTCCTACCGGGCTGATCCATCCCGTACCCGGGACAAATTCGGCATGCAACAGACAGGGCTGGGGCTTTCGATTACCAGGGCGATCATCGAGCTGCACGGCGGGTGGGTGTCAGCCAGAAGCACCCGCGGCCAGGGCGCCGAATTCACGTTCGGCCTGCCGAAGAAAGCGGCCGGAGCGCGGGCGTAGGGTGAGAAATTGGTGGGCCCGGCAGGGATCGAACCTGCGACAGGTCGGTTATGAGCCGACTGCTCTAACCACTGAGCTACGGGCCCGCCGTGAGGTTGCTATGAACGCTGATCGCACTGCAAAGCAACTGTGGTCTCGCCGACGCTGAGTGCCGACATTCTAAGTATGCCTGAGTACCGAAGGTCGGTGCATCCACGTGATAGGGCGATACCTACTTCTCGCCCCGTTGCGGTGAGGCTCCTGGTTGGAACTGGGGCCAACTCCTGGAGCAAAGACACCGAGTAACGACAGAATTTTTCGCCGCTGAGCCGTCGCACCTCACAGCCCAGCACACCATAAGACGTCAACATTCGCCACCGACACAGCGGCACTACGATGGCGCTCACGTTGCAGCGCCAGCCTAAGAAACTCAGTCGCTTTGCCTGTCTATCAGCTCACCGGCAGCCAGCACCAGCATCCCTCCGACAAACGGCAGGATTGCGAAGCGCATCACCTCGGCCCACTCCGCTCCAAGATTCTGAGACAGATTAATCGACGTGATGAGCGTCGCGCCAAACGTGATCACCGCTGATGCGCGAAACAGAAAGACAATCCAATCGAACGCCGGCTCGTCTTCATCATCTTCATCTAAGTCGTCGAAGTCGGAATCGTCCGGTGATGTCTCATCATCATTATCAACTCGATCGCCTGAATCGGTTTGTTGCATGTTGACTGCCGTCCTCCAAATACACGGACTATTCGGCTCAGGAGTTGTCTGCGGAACTCCACTGCATCCCGGAGCCACGACGCGATGCTACATGACCCCAATCTTGCCGCCATTGCGGTGCTAGACTGCCGACGCTGACCGAAAGTACCTGCCGCAGAGGTTAAGCCTGTCGATAATCGCATCCGCACGTTGAACCTTGAACCCGAAAAGAGCCAGAGCATGAAGATTACAGACGTTCGCATGGAGATGTTCAAGTGGCCGCGTGAGAAGCCCATCACGAACGGGCTCTACACCTATACGCACAACCTTCACAATATCGTCGTTATCGAGACCGACGACCCGGACATCACCGGCATCGGTATCGCAGGTGGCGTCGAAGTGAGCCCTGAGATCGGATCTGCAATTATCGGGCACTTCAAGAAGGGGCTTGTCGGCATGGACCCGCTCGACAACGAGCGCATCTGGTACGAGATGTGGCGGCCCAAGCTCGTCGGCAGGCGCGGCGTCACCACTCGCATGATCTCTGGCATCGATATTGCGCTGTGGGACCTCAAAGGCAAAGTGGCCAACCTGCCTGTCTATAAGCTCCTCGGCGGATTCACAGACCGCGTCGACACATACATCGCGGGCGGCTACTACGAGGAAGGCAAGGGGCTGAAGGAGCTGGCCGAGGAAATGGAGCAGAATGTCGAGCTCGGCGCTACGGCCGTGAAGATCAAGGTGGGCGCAGTGCCGATCAACGAAGATGTGGATCGCGTGCGCGTCTGCCGGGAGGCGATCGGTCCCGATGTGCGCCTGATGGTGGATGCGAACAATGCGTATCGGCATTACCAGGCGATCGAGTTCGCACGCAAGGCTGAGAAGTACGACCTGTTCTGGTTCGAGGAGCCGGTGGAGCCGGACGATTATCTCGGTCAGGCTGAGATCACCCGGGCGACTACTGTGCCGATCGCGGCGGGCGAGAACGAGTACACGCGCTACGGCTTCAGGGACATGATTAATCACCGGGCGGTCGACATCCTGCAGCCGGACGCCCTGATTCTCGGCGGAATCACGGAGTTCATGAAGGTGGTTGCGCTGGCGCAGGCGAATGACCTCGACATTGCGCCGCACGGCTCTCAGGAGGTGCATATTCACCTCGTTGCGGCAATTTCCAACGGCCTGATCCTGGAGTACTACCGGGATACGGTGAATCCCATGTACGGCAAGGTCTGGGAGCATGAGCTTGAGTTCAAGGACGGCAAGGTGCACGCACCGGATCGCCCGGGCCTTGGCCTGGAGCCGAAGTGGGACACACTGGAGGAGTTCAGGGTGGGGTGATGGAACGGTTGGCGCAACAACCCCTGCCCCTGTCCTATAATCGCCATCGCATTGACGGGTTACGCTGCAACAACTTTCAGCAATTCACTTACAGAAACAACCAATGCCCTCTTTCGACTACGCCGCTCCAACAACGCTCTCTGAAGCCGTGACGCTGATGTCCACGGCTGGAACCGTCCGCGCACTGGCCGGTGGCACGGACCTGATTGACCAGCTCAAGGCGAACCGTCGCAACGCCGACCTTGTTGTCGACTTGAAGCACATCCCGGAACTGCAGCGGCTGGAAGCTGACTCCGAAGGATTGCACATCGGTGCCGCGCGCTGCTGCTCTGATGTTCACCACGACCCGACCGTCAACTCGCTGTACCGCGGCCTCGCCGATTCAACCGGGCTGGTCGGCTCTGTCCAGATCCAGAACCGTGCTGCGGTTGGTGGAAACGTTTGTAACGCGGCTCCGTCTGCCGACACGACGCCGAACCTGCTCACTCACGAGGCCGTTGCGGTGATCGCAGGCCCATCTGGCACCCGAAGCGTTGAGCTGACCGACTTCTTCGTCGGTCCTGGTCAGACGGTGCTCCAGCAGGGCGAGTTCCTGCAAGAGCTGATCCTGCCAACACCGCCAGAAAACAGCGCGTCGGCGTATCTGCGGTTCATACCGCGCAACGAAATGGACATTGCGGTCGCAGGCGTTTCCAGTTTTTTGCACGTAGATCCTGCAACAAAGACCGTCCTCAAGGCGCGAGTTGCTCTTGCGTCGGTTGCGCCGACACCTGTCCGGGCGCGTGCGGCAGAGTCGGTGCTGGAAGGCAAGACGATCTCAGCCGACCTGATCTCGGAAGCCGGAAACGCAGCGGTTGCGGCAGCAACACCGATCACGGATGTCAGGGGATCAGCGGAGTATCGGAACGAACTGGTGCGCGTACTGACCCGCCGGACGCTGGGAATTTGCCTGGAAAGAATCGGGGTTTCGGTTTAGTCCTTCGTTGACGCAGTTACATCACCTTTCTCAGTGAGCTGGAATCGACAGATTCCGAATCAAGTTCAGAATGACGGTAAATCTGGTTCAGGATGACAAGAGAAACATGGCAACCAAGCACATCAACTTAACGGTCAACGACACTCCTCGCGAGGTCCTCGTCGATTCCACCTGGACGCTGCTTGAGACTCTGCGAGACGCACTCGGGCTAACTGGCACCAAGGAAGGCTGCTCAAACGGCAACTGCGGTGCGTGCACGGTGCTGATGGACGGTAAAACCGCCTGCTCATGCCTGGTTCTCGCTCCTGAAGCGGACGGTCGAGAGGTCACAACTGTTGAGGGACTGGAAATAGAGGGCAAGCTTTCGCCTGTACAGGACGCCTTTGTCAAGGAAGGCGGACTGCAATGTGGCTTCTGCACTCCCGGCTTTCTGGTCTCCACGACGTTCCTACTCGACCAGATTCCGAATCCGACCGAAGAGGAGATTCGGCTCAACCTGGCTGGGAACCTCTGTCGCTGCACCGGCTATGACAAGATCGTGAAGGCTGTGCAGCGGGCTGCAGCGGCTGGTTAGCGAGGACGTCGGCTTCGAAAACAGAGTGCGTCTTCGGTCGCCTATTTACGGCCCGGAAACTCAAGCTCGAGTTCGAGCGTGCGAAGCATGGCCAGAACCCTCTCCTGCTGTTCACCATTCAACCGCTGGGAGTAAAAGTTCAGACTGGCTCGGCCAAGATACGATGCCGTAGGTGGGTCACCTGACGTCGGATTCGCAAACCTGACGAAGACACCCGTGGCGCCATGTACGTCGGGTTCAGGCGATTCCGGACGAACGAACCAGAATGTACCGGTCTCCAGCTCCTCTTCCCACATAAGATGCGGAGGATTCGGCACATTGTCACGTATTCTGTAACCGGGACTGTATGGCGTGCCAGCGAATCCGCCGAAGTCATAGAAAAGCTCGATATCTCCATTCGATAGAGTCCCAACAAGGGTGTCGATGCCTTGCAGCTCCTCGAATTCCCACCCCGGTGGAAGCCGCATTGCAAACGAGTGGAAGTCTGTGCGGGCGGGGGTGAGTTCCCAGTCTTCACTCGGTCCCGCAACGACTACCGGCAGATCGGGCAGTTCGGCGATCTCTTCGTACCGCACCGATGTCAGGACCTGGGCCAGCTGTTTCTGGTCAGTGAAGCCGCGACTGTCCGAGTCGATGCTGAGCGAAGGCGCGGGTCGATTGGAATCTCCGCCCGGCATCTCGGCAAAGTAGATGCCGACCTGCGGGCCAAGGTCGATCGCAGACGGCTGCGCGAGATGCAGTATCGCCTGCCTGGCATCGATCGACAGGATACGCACGTCTGACCGCGGATCTGTGGACATGCTCGGGTAGTGATACTTAAATCCACCGCCGATGGTGAATTGCAGTGTCGGCACGTAGTCGCCCTGCCGGAGCGGGTTCGCGGCGATCCATCCCTGTGGACCGTCGGTAGCAGGCCACGACTCTATGACGGTCCATCCGGGCGGCAGGTCGATGGTGAATCCTGCCAGTGGCCTGTCTGTGTGCCTCGCGAGCAAGCCTTCGCGCACCTGGACTCGCCGCCATCCGTCAGGCGTTGGTCCCGGCGTGTACGAAACTGGCTGAACTACGGTTCCGACCGGTTCAGGTGAGACCGTTCCTGAGTTCGGTGTAGATTGAGACGGCACACCCGGCGTAGCTGTAGGGATGATGCTGGTCGGTGTCGGGCGGGCGGCGTGTGAATTGCCGCACGCGCCTGATATCACCACAAAGACGATCGCCATTGCTAATGCAATAAAGCGCTTGTTCGATATCAACGGATGCTCCAGATAGGTATTTTCTTAGATAGTTCTACAGTAGGAACGAAACGATCTGCCCATTTGTTCCATTACCTGGTGTTGCGGCTGGGGCGAGTCCCCTGTGCTAATCTGAGATTGAGTATCGAATCGGCTCCATTCCCGGCTCACGCGCATCTAAACTGTGTATGAGATGGGTGACGGGAGACAACCAGTACCCACGCCGACCCCGGCCCGCTCGGGAGAAACCTCCCGGGATAGCACCAGTACACCGCACCAGGAACCATCAGATGGAATCGGTATTCAGAGCGGCGGTAGATGAAGCGAACTCCGGCAGCGACCACGTTATAGCCACGGTGATCCGTACTTCCGGCTCGACGCCGCAGAAGTCCGGCGCAAAGCTGCTTGTCCGCAAAGATGGCAGCGGTGTTGGCACGCTTGGCGGAGGCTGCGTTGAGGGCGATATCTGGTTCGCAGCACGCCAACTGCTAAAGCGGGGCGGCAACGCTGAGATGCGTGATTACGAGCTCAACGAAGAACTTGCCGCGCAGGATGGCCTGATCTGCGGCGGCACGATGTACTTCCTCATCGACCCTGTCCGGTCTGACGGCCAATCCAGCAGCACCTACGGTGATTTTGCGGAAGAGGTTGTGGCGGCTTACGAAGGCGGCGCGCCCGTGGCGATCGTTAACGTCACCGCCGCACCCGAGAACTCCGGCCTGACGGTCGGGTCACGCATGCTGGTCCGGGAGAACGGCTCGACCAGCGGAACACTCGGTGACGAGAAGCTCGACTCGATCAGTGCGCGGCAGGCCCGTGAGCTCATGGCATTAGGCAAGAACGACTACGAAGTCGCTGATTCGGGCGTCGAATACTACATCGAGGCATACACAACGCCGCCGACCCTGGTGATCGCCGGCGGCGGACACGTTAGCAAGGCCATTGCACCGGTTGCGAAGAGCGTCGGGTTCCGACTCTTCATACTTGACGACCGTGAGGAGTTCGCGAACGAGGAGCGGTTTCCGGAGGCCGAGATCGTGCAGGTTGGCGACTACGAATCCGGTCTCCAGGGTCTGCCGATCAACGCAAACAGCTTCATCGTTATCGCTACCCGCGGCCACCGATACGACGATGCAGCACTGGCGTCTGCGCTGAAGACTCCTGCGAGCTATGTTGGCTTACTGGGCAGCAAGCGCAAGACGATCCTGATTTACGAGGCCCTGCTGAACCGGGGCTTCACGCTTGATGATCTTCGCCGCACCCGCTCACCCATCGGTCTCGACATAGGCGCACGAACGCCTGAGGAGATCGCCATCAGCAT
>JAJCYY010000107.1 GCA_029262735.1 Chloroflexota bacterium
CTGCACCGAGGAGATCATCGCTGCGGGAATCACCACGCTCGTCTGCCCAATCGAGGATCCGAACCCGAAGGTAAATGGCAACGGCTTCCGCAGGCTGCGGTCGGCTGGCATCGAAATCGTCAGGGAGGTGTCTTCAGAGCAGCGCCACGAGGCCGATGAGATCATCTCAGGCTTCAAGATGCTGACCCTTATCGGGCGGCCACAGTTCACCCTGAAATACGCCATGAGCCTCGATGGCCGCATAGCCACGGCCAGCGGTGAGTCTCAGTGGATCACTGGGGAGGAAGCACGGGCAGAGGCTCACAAGTTACGGCGCTCTTCCGACGCCATTGTGACGGGTATCGGTACTGTCATTGCTGACAACCCGCGCATGACGGCCCGAACTTCTGATGGCCCACCGACTGGCCGACCACGCCTGCGCATTGTTCTTGATACTCAAGGACGCATGCCACCCAATGCAGCGCTGCTCGGCGAGCCGGGAGATGTGCTGTGGGTCGTTGGCAAAGGCTCTGCTGTGACTCCCCAAAGCGACAACGTTGAGGCGGTCGAACTGCCGACAACCGATGGCCGCCTAGACCTGACCGCTCTTGCGAAACTGCTCGGTGATCGCGGCTGCTGCAACGTCATGATCGAGGGAGGCGGAACCCTGGCAGGTGCCTTCGTCAAAGCCGACCTTGTCGACCGCGTGGCCGCGTTTATTGGTCCGGTGATTATCGGTGGCGAAAGAGCGCCCGGACCGGTCGGAGGAGACGGCTTCGAGCACCTGGCCGACTCGCTAAAGCTGGAAGACGTGAGACAGAGAGCGATAGGCAACGACATCATGGTGACGGGCCGAGTTGTTCGGCCGACACAGGCGACTATCTAGTCGAATCAAACCCGCGTGTAGCGCTTCCTGCGCGGAGGCAAGCCGCGTTTTCTGAGCTACGTCTACGGATCTCTTGTACAGCCTGTTCTCTTGTTCGGGTTCCCCCCAAAAAATAAACACGACTCGCCGTCGGGGAGCCGCCCGCCCGAACAACTGCACCAACCTATCCTCGCAACCACTTTCGAAACACCGAGAAACGCCGCACGCGGCCTATATGGGGTGTGGACCTCGGTGGCTGTCCGACAAAATCTCCACCGCGTGCTCCAGCACCGGCAGCACCACCGCAAGGTTGTCCCGCACGCCACCCGGACTACCCGGCATATTGATAATGAGCGTCCCGGCACGCACACCCGCAATCGCACGTGACGTCATCGCCATCGGAGTCACCTTAAGCGACTCTGCTCGCATCGCCTCAGCCATCCCCGGCACCTCGTACTCAATCACATCTTTCGTCGCCTCAGGTGTTACATCACGCGGGCCAAGCCCGGTGCCACCGGTCGTCAGCACCACATCGATTTCAGAGCCGAACGACCAACGCTTCAATTGCTCGACAATGCGCGGCATTTCGTCGGGAGTGATCGCACGGTCGACCAGCTCATGACCGGCCTCATTCATCATCTCAACCGCAATATCCCCACTCGCGTCCTCCCGTTTCCCGGACGCGCCCATATCGCTTGAAGTGAGAACTGCATATCGGACCATTCGATTCTCCAGGGTCACTACACACCGTTGATATTTCACTCTGAACCCGCCTGCCGGCAAGCCATTCTCGCCCCAACGCCAGCTAGTCGCATCGCAGAAACTGCCGTGCTCTACCTCGAACGGAGCGAACGGTTCAAACGCCAGCTAACTGTCAGGTCAGCGCTGCCCAACTCAGGCCAACTCTGGCCGTTTCCTGCCAGATTCCGGTTCTCCCAATTCGCCCCTCAATAGAACCGATCGGCGACTTGTCACCAAAGAATCTGCCACGCCGGAATCCAACAATTCGGAAACCCACTCGAATGGGTGTTGAACCCCCTTGCTCAGGTCAGTGGGTTTCTGGCATGATTTGGCATGGAATGGGATGGAATGGCATACCATCCATCTCCCGTTACGTTTCTTGGCCCGTTTTTATCGGGCCTGACCAACCCGTGTTTCGGCTGTGCTATCGGCTCCCAGGGATGCCGTACACCGTGCCGACAAGAGCTATCGCGTGATACTTGCTGGTGAATTTGAGCATCGAATTGACCCCCAGGGCAGGAGATCTATTCCTGCACGGTTCAGGTCGGCTTTTGAGGACGGCATTGTGCTAGCCAAAGCGTACGACCGCTGCGTACTCGTATACACACCAGTTGAGTGGCAAACCGCTGCCGACTCACTTGCCAGTCAACCGGCCAACATCATCGCGTCACGACGTCTGGCCAGACTCCACTTCTCAGGCGCCTATCCAGCAGCGCTCGATCGTAGCGGTCGGGTCCTCGTCCCACCACAACTCCGCGAGTATGCGGGACTCGGTGAAAATGTTGTTCTTGTAGGAACAGGCCGCTTTTTCGAAATATGGGACCGCTCTGCATGGGAGCAGGAGCGAGAACTCCTCGACGCACAGGCACCTGATATCGCCGAAGCAGCGTCTCCTTCTGCTATGTCGGTTAGCACCTCTGGCGCAACAGGCGGAGACGACGTTAGATGACTCTTATGGGCCTTGAAACACGCCACATCCCCGTGATGGTGCCAGAGAGCCTGGATGCGCTTAACGTGCAGCCGGGCGGTCGCTACATTGACGCCACTGCCGGTGAAGGCGGACATTCGCAGGCGATCTTGCAGGCATCTGAGCCCGGTGGGCAGGTACTGGCATTTGACGCAGACCCTGAAGCGGTCGGCGTCGCAAAGCAGCGCCTGTCCGGATTCGGCGAATCGTTCCTTGTGGTCAACGCCAACTTCCGTGACCTTCGCATCACAGCACTCAGATATGACTTCGTGCCGGTGCACGGTGTGCT
>JAJCYY010000108.1 GCA_029262735.1 Chloroflexota bacterium
GGCTGATCAACCACTTCCGGCAGGTGCGCGCTTGCCCGTTTGCTGGCTAAGTACCTTACTGGCCGATGTGAGATCAACCGAGAAATTCTGAATGCCGTCCTGGGCTTGTCGAAGGATGGTTCATGTTCGCAAACGCGGTAATCTGTGCGCGATCGTCTAGTGAAAAAAGAGGAATGAAATGACAGACAAGCGACGGGTTTTGATTACTGGCGCGGCGGGATACGTGGCATCACAGATGCTTGAGGAGTTCTCGGAGCGGTATGAGCTGGTGCTTGCCGATGTGAGCCAGAACAGTCCGGACGGTCAGCCCGTCGAGGGCGTCCAGGTTGCCGATTTTATCGACACGGACCAGTCGAAGTACCGGCACCTGTTCGAGGGCGTCGATGCCGTTATCCATCTTTCGTACAAGCGGTCCTCTGCGGGCGGTGTGTTTGGCGACGCTGTGCCGCACATCGACCGGTTCGCTGTCGAGAACGAGAACGTCGTGATGGCGAACAACGTTTACCGGGCGGCCTACGAAGCGGGAGTACGGCGGATGGTCGTGGCGTCGTCTAACCACGCTGCGGACTGGTATGAGCATGCGCTGATTCACACTCAGAAGAAGGACGTTGTGCAGCCCTGGGAGTACCCGGTCTCGGACAACTTTTACGGGTGGGCGAAGGCGGCGTATGAGCTGCTTTCGTGGCCGTACGCGTGCGGTAATTTCGGGCGAAAGCTTGAGTTCGTGCAGGTGCGAATTGGCTACCCGCGCGAGGTTGATGCGGAGTCGTTCATGTCACAGCCGGAGGGGACGCCGCCTGCGGGTAGTCCGATCGCGAACTTCAAACGACACCTTGGCACGCACTTTTCGGCTCGCGATTTGCGGCAGCTTTTCAGCAGGGCTATTGAGACCGATGACATTTCGGACAAGAACGGCGTGCCGTACCTGATCGTTTACGGGATCAGCGGCAACACAAGGCGATTCTGGTCGCTGGAGTCGGCGCGCAACGTGCTGGGTTACGAGCCGCAGGACGATTCCGAGGTGAAGTACGAAGCGGCGATCAGGAAGTACCTGACGGGGCCGGATGCGAAGGCAGGGCACGGCAGGGTTGGCGGGTGACTCGGTGCGCTCAGGTCCTGGTGGTCACTAACCACCGTAGCCCGCGACAACATGGGCGCGCATGTAATCCTTGTCCAACTCGATTCCGAGTCCGGGCCTGTCTGACAGAAAGATCTTGTCACCCCTGATGTCGAGAGGGTGGTCTATAAACGCGTCGTAGGCGTTTAGCTTTGCCCTGAATGTTTCCACCCGGTAATGATTCGGCACGGACGCCATCGCGTGGGCACCGGCGAGTACGTTGATCGGTCCGCTCGCATCATGGGGCGAAATTGGTACGTAGTACGCCTCCGACATCGTTGCGATCTTCTTGATCTCGGTTATGCCGCCGGTCCAGGTTACGTCCGGCATGATGAAATCGGCCAGTTCGTTCTCAAGAATCGGCACGAACTCCCATCGCGTGTGAAGCCTCTCTCCAACACAGATTGGCACGGAAACGTTCTCGCGTACCTGTTTCAGCGCGTGTGTGCTCTCAACCGGCACCGGCTCTTCGAACCAGAATATGTTGTACGGCTCGAGCGCCTTCGCCAGGCGGATGGCCGTCGGAACATCGAATCGACCGTGGCAGTCGATCAGGACCTCGATATCGGGTCCAACAGCTTCTCGAATCGCCGCGATACGCTCCACACCGAGGTTCTCCGCCTCGGGGCTCAGCTTTCCGCTCAGATACCCGTTCGACTCCTCTTCATGCGCGGGCTGGAAAGGATCGGTTTTCAGTGCCTTTTGACCGGTCTCAACAATGGCTTTTGCGTGCTGGGCGGTGTCCTCGACAGACGATCCGTCTTCTGGGTGGCAATAGATCGGGATGCCATCTCTCACCGGACCGCCGAACAACTCCGATATCGGCAGTCCGAGCACCTTTCCTCGAATGTCCCAGAGCGCAATATCGATAGCGCTGATCATGTTCGTGGTTGCGCCGCGTGATCCCATGTACGTGTATGTCCTGAAGATCTTGTTCCAGATCATTTCGATGAGCCGCGGGTCGTCACCCTCTATCAGGTCGCTCACATGGCGTAAACCGGCGCAAATGGGGAGGGCGCGAGGTGATCCGGCGGTGACCTCCCCCCACCCCGTAACGCCTTCGTCCGTGCTCACTTCTACGAACAGGTACTCGCGGAGACTGTGCAAGTTCTTGCTGTCGTCTGCAGTGTCGAGGAACGGCATCGGCGCCTGGATAAGCCAGGGTGTGACTTTCGTAATTTTCAAGTTTCTTGTCCAGTACGGTGTGGTTGGGGTTATGGCGACGGAATCGTACGATCCGGGTTTCGGCATGTCCAGTGCCGGTGGTTCTGCCCCGCGTTGGCGTGTCTGCCTGATGGCGGCTCCGCAGCGACTTCAACCCACCCTCTAACTCCCTAACTCTGAGGACAGTGGCAGGGAGGGAGAACTGCCTTCGTCCTGAGCCAGAGCGAAGGACCTGGGGTGGGGCGGCATGCGCGGATGGTCGTCTTGTTCGCTGCATGAGCGGTGTTGCGGTGGTTTCCGCTGATGCAGAGAGCGGTGTTGGTGTGTTGCCTCATCAGCACCAGGTCCTTCGCTCTGGCTCGGGACGACGGTTGAAAGCGTTCTTGTTTGGTAGGGGCGGGCAAAAATGCCGCGCCCGGTGTTGGCGGAGCCGTCACGACAACCCACCCTCTAACTCCCTCCCTGTCAGGGAGGGAGAACCTGGCTTCCGCCAAAACTGGTCAATCCATCACTCGCCAAATTAGTCGGGCGAAGAAAAATATTCGAACCGGGCTGCTTCGAACTCGGCTGGGATCGGATTTTCTGCAGCGTTGCCGGTGATCGCTGCTGCCACCATCTGGCCTATGACCGGGTTGAGCAGGATTCCCTTCTTGCCTGCTCCGTTGGCGGCGAAGAGGCCTTCGTGGCCGGGCACGGGGCCGAGTATCGGCATCTCGTCGGATGAAACCGGTCGCAGGCAGGCTGTGTGCTCGACGACCTCTGCCGAATCCAGTGCGGGCGCCAGTGCAAGGACACCGGCGATGATGGATTCTCGAGCCGATGCCGAAGGACGGTCGTCGAACCCTGCGTCCTCTTCGGTCGAGCCGACCCAGACAAGTCCGTCGGGTTTGCGTGCGATGTAGTGGCCTCCGAGCGACACTCTGTGCGCGAAGTCGTTTCCGGGGAAGCGGAGGCGCAGAATCTCGCCCTTTTTCGGCTCGACCGGAAAGCTAGGCAATCCGCCGCGGCCCTCTCCAGCCCAGGGACCGGTCGCAACCACCACGGCATCGCTCGCGATCTCATCGCCGGATGCCAGTTGCACACCTGCCACTCGGTCTCCGTCCCGCACCAGACCAACAACATCGCCTGACCTGGAGCTTCCGCCGCCTTGCTCGAATGCCGTCACGAGCGCCAGGGTGTACCTATAGGAATCGACCTCAAAGTGGCTCCGCTGGACAAGGCCACCAGCGAGTGCGCCAGTGAGCGCAGGTTCCAGTCGCCGGATGCCTTCGCTATCCAGCAGCTCGGCGTCAAGTTCCTCATCGAGTTGCCATGCCAGAGTTTTTTCGAGATTGCGAAAGCCTGCTTCGTCGTCGGCAAGATCGAGCGAGATCACCGACCTCAGTTCGACGTCGATGCCTGTGATCTCCTTCAGCTCAGGCGCAAGCTGCCTGTGAAGCGCAATGCCCTGCTTGGCGTAACGGAGAATTGGCCCGGGAATACCGGCGCCCATTGTCGGGAAGAGACCTCCATACGCAAAACCGCTGGCGTGACTGGCGACCGAGTCTCTCTCTATCACCGTGACGGTGACGCCTTGCTTCACAAGAGCGAGGGCGACGGAGGCGCCGACAGCTCCGCCGCCGACTACTAGCACGTCTGGGAGCACATCGGAATTTGTCATGGAGCCTCAGGTATTTCCACAGATGTTCGGCGGTTGACGTTCGCGTAACGGAATCCGGGCGGCAGAAAGTTCACTGGTCCGACCTTCCCCAGAACTCGATGGCGTGTCCGTCCGGGTCGGAGACGTAGAGGTGCAGCGAGCCGTCGCCGTGCGGCATTGGTCCTGCAATCCTGTAACCGGCAGCCGTCAATCGGTCGGCAACTTCGCTTACCTCGGATTGATCTACCGCCATCACCAGGTGAGCCTGGCCAATCTGGTTGCCATAGTAGTCGGCGAAACTCTCGTCCAGGAAGTCGCTTGTCCAGACACCCGGCTCCCAGAGCCCAAGGTAGTTGTCGGGGCCGACCTTGATGAGTTGAGCACCCTCAGGGGGCACGAAAACGTCTTCAGAAATCGCTTCGTACCCGAGGACGTCGACATAGAACCGGGTTGAGCGATCGATATCTGAGACTACGGTCGCCACCTCGGCGAAGCCTCTGCCTTTCATAGTCCGGAACCTCCGATTCGGCGATGCAATGGAATACTGTCGGCTGACCTGCGCCTGGCCGTCCGAGGCATTCTAGTCGGCCAAGTCGGCCAAGTCGGCCAAGAGAGACGACCGATTCCGGATGCAGAGAGCGGTCCTTGACCTGTCGCCCCGCATCCGCCGGGTCCCGCATCCCCGGCCAGCGTGCGCAAGCGGGCACCCGCGTTTCGGGACGAAGGTGGTGGCGCGTCCCTGGCCAGTAATTCTCCATCTCTCTCTCGCATTTAAGGTGACGGGAAACCTGTTCGCACTCTCCGCCGGCCGCCTGGTCTCGACGCAACCTGTCCGTTTCGCGATAACATCCGGCCACTATGCAAGGTGGGCAAACCGGTCCGACCAAAACGGTAAACATCTTCGTCGGACGCCAACCGGAGCTATCACGTCTCAGGTCAGCGCTGGACGAAGCTGCCTCAAGCCGCGGTCAGGTCATCATGCTCACCGGTGAGCCCGGAATCGGCAAGACGACTCTCGCCGAAACCCTCGCCAGTGAAGCCGCATCCCGCGGCAGCACCACCCTTTTTGGCGCCTGCTTCGACGGGGAATACTCGCCGCCGTTCTGGCTATGGACACAGGTCATACGCTCCGCGCTCGATACGGAGCACGGCGAAAATGCGCTCAGCCAACTCACCAAGCGGCAGCAGTTCGCCATCTCACGAATCGTTCCGGAACTCGAAATCTCCGATACCGAGGATGAGACAACGGCGCCCCATGACGAGCGAGGCCGCTTCGAGCTTTACGACTCCGTGGCACGTTTCCTCGTTCACCTGAGCAGCCTCGCCCCGGCGGTAATATGGCTCGACGACCTGCACTGGGCTGACGACTCCGACCTCGCATTCCTGGAGTTCGCTTCCCAGCAACTAGCAACTTCGCCCATCATGGTCCTCGGCACCTATCGCGACACCGACGTCGCCAGGAGCACACCGCTTGCCCGCACGCTGGGGCTGCTCACACGCATGCGCGGCTTCGATCGCATCCGCCTAGCCGGTCTCGCACCCTCCGAAATGGCCGAACTCATCCGGCGCGCTGCCACGGTCCGCCTGGACGCCGCGGAGTCCAACCGCCTGGTCGAGCGCGCTGCCGGGAACCCACTCTTTGGTAGAGAGATGGCGCGCGGCATCGCCGACTCCGGACTTGATCCGGCCGCAGAGCATCGCCTTCCCGAAGGCATAACCGAAGCCATAGGCAGGCGTATGGCAGGCCTGAGTGACAGCCAGCTCAAGGTGCTACAGACAGCCGCCGTTTTCGGACCAGAATTTACCGTCGCTGACATTGCGGCATCCGCAGAGGAAGACGGACCGGTCGAAGCAACCGAACTGGCGCTTGAAGCTGCCCGGAACTCCGGCCTTGTTGAAGAGCTTGCTTCGTCCCCCGGCACATACCGATTCACGCACGCCCTCATCCAGGAGACACTCTACGACGAACTGACGCCTACCCAGCTCGTCCGGACCCACGCCCGGATAGCGAAAACACTGGTCGCCGGTCCCGGAAAATCTGCCAGCGACCGGCTGTCCGCAATCGCCCGACACCACCGTGAAGGAGTGCTGCTCCTCGACCTCGACGAAGCGATCGAATACTCACTGCTGGCCGGTGACCACGCGCTCGCAACCTACTCGTTTTCCGAAGCTGCCGATCACTTCGAGTGGGCCGCCGAGTCTGCCGAGGACAAGTCCGACAGTCCGGAGCGTGCGCATGTGCTCGAACGGCTGGCTGTAGCAACAGAGCGGGGTAATGCCCGCGATCCCCAGCACGGGTGGGACACACTTTGTGAAGCGGTCCGAATGTACATTCGGCTCGGCTTGAACGAAGACGCCGTCAGACTGGCCTCATTTCCGGCCGTCATAGGCGGAATGACCGGTGTCGTAGAGCTGATCGAAGATGCGCTGAAGGTCGCCATACCGGGGACAATTGAGCGGGGCTGGCTTCTCGCACGCTACGTCACGTCGCTCGGCGATGCCGCACGGCCCGATGAAGCCGAAGTCGCCTTTGCCGAGACTATCGAGATCGCTGCTGAACACGAGAACGAAAGGCTGCGCGCCCGCGCACTGGTTCATGGCGCACAGGTCTGGTACCGGGCGAACGATCCAGAGCGGTGTGTGACGCGCGGGCTCGAGGCGATCGAAATCGCGCTGAGGTTAAATGAGGCGCTCAGCGTCCTCCGTGTTATCGATTTCTGCACGGAATCGCTCTGCGCCACTGGGCGTGGACGTGACGCGCTAGAGCTTATTGAGCGATGCCGCGACGTTCGTGATGAGACGACAGACTCGTTTTCCCACCTCAACCGGGCGAGGTACATCATTTCGTTGTATCGCGGCGATTGGAATCGAATCGATTCAATACTTGCAGATCTACCGAACAGTGATCGAAAGTCTAACCTCGTCAACTGGCACGCCGCGCTCAAGGGCTTGCGACTGGGAATGCCCGATACCGGACTCTACGAGATGCTCGATCCATCGATCAGCAAATACGCCTTTTTCGACGGCTACCATATCGCCATCAACATCCTGGCCACGTGGCTCCAGGTCCAATCTGATCGGAAACTACTGGAGCTGTGCGACCAGATTTACTACACCGATCCGGTGGTGACCGCAGAGGGCAAAATCCGGCTCCGCGGACTTTCCGTCCTGCGGAGCCTTCAACACGGCACAACTCCGGAAACGGAAGACATCACAGCGCTCAGGGACAGTTCCTCCCGCGTGATTCCCCGCACCGATGTGCCCCTGGAGCGAATCCTGGGTGCTGTGTCCGTGGCTGCTGGCGAGCTCACCGAAGCTCGTGAGCATGTCAAGAAGGCTATCGAGTTCTGCCGAGATGGCGAGTTGTGGCCGTCACTGGCATGGTCGCTGCTCGATCTCATCCGGCTTGCTGTACACAGCCCGGAGACCGTCGGCCGCGACGCGGCGGAAGCGGCGGCGAGCGAGGCGCTGAAGCTGTGTGATCAACTGGAGATGCCGGTACTTGCGACGAAGATCGGCGAGGCGCTTGAGAGACTGCCAGTTGAGCACAGCGGTCATGCAGGTTCGAATGGATCAGCCGCATACCCGGACGGGCTGAGCGAACGAGAGGTCGAGGTGCTCAGACTTCTCTCCGATGGAAAATCCAACCAGGACATCGCCGACCAGCTCTTTATCAGCCGCTACACAGTCGTCCGCCACGTCTCAAACATATTCCAGAAATCCGGCGCCTCCAATCGCACCGAAGCCGCCTCCTACGCCCACCAACACAACCTGGTGTGAGAGAGTTTGGCCGGTAGGTGAGACGCTGGAATTTGCGGGCCGGTGATCTTGCAACGGCGGCCACGAAACACCCCGACTTAGCCGAAACTACGTATCCCGTTACTCAAACGGCGCGCAAACTCGCAAATGCCCATAAGGTTGACCAATCCGACGGACCATGGCTAGACTGCCGCAACCGAAGCACGGAATCGGATTGATGTTGGATTAGCTTGCGGTCAGTAGTCATCACACCCGCGTGATCGTCGGTGGGCCGAAGATTCGATCGAATGCAGCAATTTCTACTAAGACGCACCGTCTTCGCAATCATCTCCCTCTTCGGGGCAACGGCAGTAGTCTTCGGGCTTTCCCGGCTCCAGGGAGATCCGCTCCTGCTCTACGCAACACCCGGCTACGGGCTTTCGCCTCAGCAAGAAGAAGCGCTGACCAAAAAGCTGAGGTTGGACCAGCCTCTTGTCATGCAGTACGCGCACTGGGTCGGCGGCATCATGCAAGGGGACTTTGGCAGGAGTCTGCTCGATAACAGGCCGGTCACCACAACTCTGTCCGCAAAGTGGGGCAACACGATTCAGCTGGCCATCGCCGGTATGTTGGTTGCCCTCTTAATAGGCATACCGCTTGGCGTTCTGTCTGCTGTTAAGCGCGGCTCAATGTGGGATTACTTTGGCCGTACCTTCGCGCTATTCGGACTTGCGACCCCGGTTTTCTGGGTCGGCTTAATGGCCATATTCCTGATTTCCGTCAGGTGGGATCTGCTTCCCTCCGGGACCAAATACACCTACGAAGCGTTTCCGCTTTCATGGAACAACATTAAGCATTTCATCATGCCTGCGTTCTTCCTGGGATGGGGCCCCGCGGCAGGACTGCTACGCATTACGCGCTCATCGATGCTCGACACTCTCGATTCTGAGTTCATCAAGCTCGCGCGCGCCAAAGGCGTTAGCCACAACGTGGTGATCTGGAAGCACGCCCTTCGGAACGCCACGATCGCCCCGATCACCGTACTGGGATTGATGATGGCCGGCTTCATCACCGGGACTGTGGTCGTCGAAACCGTGTTCTCGTGGCCGGGAATCGGCGCCCTCGCAGTCCAGGCAGTGTTCAACAACGACTTCCCATTAATGACCGGGATCGTGCTGATATTTGTCATCATCTACCTCCTGGTCAATCTGGCCACAGATCTGTTGTACGTCGTCATAGATCCACGAATCAGAATCAATTAATTGATCGCTCCATGAGGAAAACGATTGGCTAACCAGGCCTCAACTGAGCTTCGCAGACAACTGGTAAAGACCGGATTCGGTGCTCAGACCAGCATCGGATCCCGGTTGGTTTATTCGTGGCGAATGTTCCGGCGCTGGCCGGTAATTCCTATCGTCATCATCTTCACGATGGTCTCGGCCGCCATCTTTGCCGGTCTACTCGCGCCATTCGATCCGGCTGAGACGAACCTGCTGGCAAGAAACGCTCCCCCGTTCTGGGACGACGGATACTATGCGGAGAACCCCGATCTGCCCCGGTACTGGCTCGGCGCCGACCCGTTTGGTCGGGACGTGTTGAGCAGGCTGCTCCACGGCGCACGAATCTCACTGATGCTGTCCACAATTGCGCTCATTACCGGCGTAACGGTCGGCACGGCCCTGGGGATAATTGCCGGCTACAAGGGCGGAATCATCGACGAAATGATCTCAAGATTCGTTGACATCTGGTTCGCCTTCCCATTCATTCTCCTGGCCATGATCACCGCCATTATTTTCAGCCCCAGCCTCGGGCTGGTGCTCGTCTTGCTGGCGCTGCTGGCGTGGTCCGGGTTCGTTCGAAACGTAAGGGCTGAAGTTCTCGTCCTGCGAGACCGCGATTATGTCTTGCACGCCCGCCTTTCTGGCGCGCACCCGATTCGGCTGATACTGAAACACATCCTTCCGGGTGTGTTCAACACGATCGTGGTGATCGCCACCATCCGAATCGGAACGTTGATTCTTTCCGAAGCAACCCTCAGTTTCCTGGGCGCGGGCATTCCTTCGCCCACCCCTGCGTGGGGTCTGATGGTTTCGGAGGGCAGAGACTACATACGTATCGCATGGTGGACATCGTTCTTCCCCGGCATGGCGATTCTTCTTCTGGTTCTTGCGTTGAATTTCTTCGGAGATTGGCTAAGGGACCGGCTGGATCCGCGCCTCAGGCAACTCGACAATTAGTCGGCACTTTCAGTAGGAGGGATGGAGATTATTTGTGAAGCTCGACCGTGCAGATGTGAACTATTCAGGAGAGATATAAGTTGAACAGATTGCGAAGTAGACCCTGGCTGATTGTGTCTGTGTTCGCCGCGCTTGCCATTGTGGCAACCGCATGCGGCAGCAGTGACCCAACTGCTGTGCCGCCAACGGCCACGACTGCGCCTCCGGCGGCGGTCGCGACAGCAACAACGCCCAGCGGCGGCAGCACGACTGTGGCCGCAACGCCGACAACTGTGACAACAGGCGAAGCTCCGAACCCGGACTCGCCTGCTGGAACCCTGGTGTTCGCATGGAATGCGGTTGGCCAGGCCGCTGGTGTTAACCAGTTTGGCGTAGCAGAGATCATCACCGGATGGGGAGTGTCGGAGCAGCTGTTCCGCCAATCAGCCACCAGTCCGGAAGAGGGATGGCTTGCCACTGGCTTTGAGACCGCGGCAGACGGATCGAAGTTGACGATAAATCTCCGGCAGGGAGTGCAGTTCCACGATGGGTGGGGCGAGCTCACAGCTGAAGACGTCGTGTGGAACTTGAACAACGCCAACGGTTCGACCACCCCGGAGAGCATTCACGGACAGGCTGGCGACTATGCGGCCCTCTATGGCCCTGCAAAGGTTGTCGACACATACACGTTAGAGATTCCGCTCATCATTTTTGATGTCCGGAATACGTCGTACTTCCTGAACCAGGCGGGGGACGGATTCGGCATCTTCTCCAAGAAGGCGTACGACGACGAGGGAGAAGATTGGGCGCGTGACAACATCATCGCCACAGGTCCATTCCAGGCGACTGAGTGGACACGTGACGACAAGGCGATCCTCAAGGCAGTTGACAACCACTGGGACAAGTCAGCTGCAGTCGACGAGATCCGGATTCTCCACGTTCCTGAAGGGCAGGCCCGTCTTGCCATGATGCTGACAGGAGAGGCCGACCTGGCTCCCCTGGAGACCAAGGACCTTATCGAAGTCTCGAAGAACGGCTTCGTCATCGCCGGAACTGGCCGGGCAAGGCACGTTCCATTGGTGATGGCAGGCAACTACTGGGAGACGACTCACATGACCACCGGCGAACCGCTGGATGTGTCAGGTGTGTTCAACAATGACATCCCCTGGCAGGGCAACCCGTCCGATCCTGAAGACATGGAAGAGGCCCGGAAGGTCCGACATGCCATCGCAATGGCTATCGACCGGGAGACCATCGCAAAGGTGTTCTTCAATGACATCGCCACTCCGCTGTACATGGGTACGTTCTTCCCTTCCGACCCACACTGGCAGTCCAAATGGGAAGTGAAGTTTGACCCGGATGCAGCAGAAGCTCTGCTGGACGAGGCCGGATACCCGAGAGGCGACAACGGCATTCGCTTCGGCATGCCAATCTTCGGTGCGACAGGTAACGAACTGTTCATCGAGATGTCTGAAGCTGTGGGTGGCGAGTTGAGGAAGATCGGTATCGATACCGAGGTCTTGCACTACGCCTACTCAGTGTTCCGCCCGACGATGGTCCAGCGTGCAAACACCACTCCGGTGACTATGACGTGTCGTCAGAACAATGGTGGCGCACCGTGGGACTGGCCTCGAATGGAGGAATACACCTCACTCACTCGTGGTGGTTTCGGCTGTGGAATGGAGATCCCCAAGGTTGGGGAGATCTTCCAGCAGGTTGCTTCCGAGACAGACCCACAGAAGCGTATCGAGCTGAACAACGAGTTGGCCGAGTACTGGTTCGACCAGATGCTGGAGCCGGGCATTGTTTCAGTGCCTGAGGCTGTGGCATACAACCCGAAGTCGATCCAGAGCTGGGAAATGCGACCTGGTATTTTCCAGGTGGTTAACTCACCCGAGAACATTGTCCCTGCCCGTTAATTCGGACAGGTTCTAGTGGACCCACGGGGCGCCTCTACCCCTCCTCAGAGGCGCCCCGTATTTAAATGCACGGCGAACTCGGTTCGTCATACGAACCCGTGACTCCGTGTTGCCGCTTCTGTCAAAGTCAGGACACTGGCTTTATTCGGGTCGTTTGCGCATCCTGAAAAATCGTGGCTCTGTATAAACCCTCTCCCGGATTGGGAGAGGGATAGGGTGAGGGTCGTTTCGGCTTATGAGTTCAACTAGATTCACTTGCACGAACGACCCTCCCTCTAACTCCCTCCCGATCCGGGAGGGAGAATCTGCCTGATCGGAACCGCGAGCGTCCTTAGCGGCAGAGGATTTATACGGAGCCAAAAATCGTCAAAATAGTGCGGGGAGAACGGCCTCTCCACTGTTCACAGCTCTATCCTCTCGACAAGGAAAGATCGTATGAAGATCACCGACATAAAAACCTTCCTCATGATGGCCGGAGCGCCTGAAGCCCACACCGCAGGCCGGCCCGGAACCGCCGCGTGGAGCAACCGCAACTGGTGCTTCGTCAAGATCTACACCGATGAAGGCATCGTTGGCCTCGGAGAAGGCAGCGGATGGCCCCGCGTCGTGCAGACCGCCATTGAGGATATGAAGCCGATTCTGATCGGCGAAGACCCGACCCATATCGAACGCATCTGGCAAAAGATGCTCGTTTCGACAATGGGGAACGGCATGACAGGCACACCCGGCTCAGGCGCAATGAACGCCGTCGATATGGCCCTGTGGGACATCAAGGGCAAGGCTCTCGACACGCCGGTCTGGAACCTCCTTGGCGGCAAGGTCAGGGAGCGCATTCGCGTCTACGGTCACGCAGGCACGCCTGAACGCGCCCTCCAGCTGAAAGAGCAGGGCATCACAGGAGTCAAGGCCGGAGGCGTCTCGCGGACCGTCGACAAAGTCGAGGCGATCAGAAAAGCGGTCGGCGACGAAATGGACATCATGGTCGACGCCCACGGTCCGCCGTGGTTCACCGCCAAGGACGCCATCATGGTCGGCAAAGCGCTGGAGCAGTTCAACTTACTGTTCTACGAGGACCCGGTGCCGCCGGACAACCTCGACGCTCTCAGGCGAGTGCAAGACAACGTGGACATCCCCATAGCCGCAGGTGAACGTAGCTCCCACATCTGGGGCGTGCGAGAGCTAATCGAAGATCAAATCGTTGACGTAATTCAGCCGGATTCAGGCCGAATCGGCGGGATCTCTCAGCTCATGAAGCTCTCCGCCATGGCCGAGGCGCACTACATAACGGTGGCCCCGCATTCAGGATCCCTCGGACCAATCGCCGAATACGCCGCAATCCACGTTATGGCGGCCATCCCAAACGCCTTGATCCTCGAAAGAGTTCACGATGATGTGCCCGTTCGATACGAAGTCGTGCAACCGCATCCTGAGTCCGTGAACGGCTACATTGAGGTGCCGAACCGGCCGGGCCTCGGAGTGGACATCGATGAAGACGTTGTGGCCAGGAATCCGTCGCAGGGCAACACCGTGCGATCAGGCTCGTCAGATGATGATGCCTACGAACCCGGCACCTACGATGAGCATGTCTACTTCCAGCAAAGGTACCGCCGCCAGAAGACAATGCGTACCACCAGGTGACCGGTCCCCGGAAAACGTACAACCAGTTGAGATAGTTCAGCGCCTCCAGCCGAAGTGCAGCATGGTTTGAGGGATTGAGCTGGTTCTCCCTACCTGACAGGGAGGGAGTTAGAGGGTGGGCTGTCGTGATGGCAGGGCCATCGCCCCTACCGGACAAAAACTTACCCCCTCACTCCCAGCCCTCCACCGTGTGGTAACCCTCATCCGGCAGTCTCACCACCACCGTCTCGCCCAGGGCACCCTTAATCCGCTGCATGTTGAACAGATGCGTCAGGTACTCGTAGTACATGTGTCGGAACGTCGCCTCAAGCGTCAGCGTCCCGCCTCCCGTTTCATCCAGCGTCACGCCGTGCGGGTGCGCCCTCACCATCAATCCCCACTGGGGACTCGCCGTGCGTGAAACCACAAGCGACCTGCCGTCTGCCACCGTCACCCGTCGTAGAACCGATTGTGCAAGCTCCATCGCGCCGCTCACCGCGCCCAGAATGTCGTCGATACCCGAATAAAAATCATCATTCAGCCTGCGGTCGTGCTCCGTCGAACTCAGCTGCCCTAGCTCCACATCGCTCAGCGGAATCCCGCCCTGCTCGACAGGAAACAGCTGGTCTCGCCAGCGCTCCAGCAGCCACCGGTACACCACCGATCCAAGATGACTCGTCTGCTTGCGTATGCTCCAGCCGGCCCACCCGAACTCATCGCTCGTCCAGTCCAGCGCGTCATCGTCAAGCCCGCTCACCTCGCCACGCACCATGCTGTCCAGCTTCCAGTACTGCGGGAAAAGCACTCTGAGCGGAGCGTCGCTGTGAACCTCAGAAGACACCTGGCACGACCTTTCGGAACTCTCACACGTCATACACGAACAGATCACCGCAACCCGAACAGAACGCCGCTCCCGGGGTGGAATCCAACCTGCAGTTCGCACACCGTTGCAGCAGCGGCTCAATCGCTATCGTGTGCGTTCCGCAGCCATGGCAAAACTTGTCATGTTGTCGGTATGCGGTCAAGCACACAGGGCACACCGGCATCGGTACATTGCGACGCAGGTGATACGTCGAACCACTCTTGGTCCGGCGGAACATTCGGAACACGACGAGCGCTCCGACGATCACCAGCCCGAAAGCGGGCACAATTCCCCAGGTGCTGAACGCCAGCACATTGAAAAGTCCGTGCAGCAACGCCGCTGCCACAAGCGCGGTCAACCCGTAGAACCGGCGCTTCGCAACCGGCGCCTGCGGGTTTAGCGACAACGCCCATATCGATCCGAAGATCACGTGTCCGAGCGTGCTGATTGGACCGCGCACAATCATGATCTCCGCCCCGAACGACAGCGCGTAGCTGATGTTCTCAGCAGTCGCGAAGCCCAGGCTGGCAGCCGCACCGAATATAAGGCCGTCGAGAGGTTCTCGTAGGTGCCGCGTCCTGTACACGCCCAATCGCACGGCGAGGAATTTCGAAGTCTCCTCGACCGGCCCGACTACGAAAAACATTGCGACAGCGACGGTGCCCAGTGTGGCAAAAGCGAGATCTTCAACATCGAGTTCGACGATGTCGAGCGCGACCACGAGTGAGTAGACGAGAATCACGGGAACCGTCGACAGCATCCCCAGCAGGAATGTGATCAGCAGGATCTTCAGTGGCGCGCCGCGGTACGAACGGCCGTGTGTGAACACCCACAGCCACAGGAAGCCGGGGATCACGGCGCTAATAACAGCAACGCCAACCGCCATCCAACGCTCCTGTTTGTGCCGATTACCTGGATTGGCGCCCTATCTAACCCTGTGCCTGATCGTCGGATACGTCCCTGCGATCAGGTCATGCAGCGCCCGCTTGTCTGCCCTGAACGCCGCCATGATGTAGCCGATCATGAATATGAGGCCTGACAGGATTTTTGATATCTCTCGAACAAACGCCCGACCGAAATTCAACGGACGGGTCCCGGTCTCATCGAGGATGTAGATATTGAACAGCTTCTTGCCGGGTGTAGTCCCATAGAGCGACAGAAGCACCGGCGCGTACAGCAAACTGATTGCGAACTGGAGGAGATCGAACATTGTGCTAATACTTGAGTCGACCACAAATGAAAGGATGGCGAGCGGAATGCTGATCGCAAGTACGATAAACGAGTCAACAATGCTCGCCACGAACCTGATCCAGAATCCCGCCGGGTCTCCCGCCATCGCCACGGCTTTCGGTATGCCAATGTAGTTGAGTTCTGCGCCGAACGGGAGACCGCACTCAACACATGCTGTCTCGCCCGCATTTCGGAAAGTGCCGCACCGAGGGCACAGCGCATCCTCGGGCGGAGGCCTCTGATAGCCGGGACCAGTCGCCCACGGATCTTCGGATTCGGGTGCGTGCTCATGTGCCCCCTCCCGGGGCGTTCGCGCTTGAGAAGGATCGAGCGCGGACCCGCCGGGTCCGATGCCTCGGAGCTGCGTCCCACAACTCTCGCAGAACCGTGCGGAAAGCGGGTTCTCGTGGTGGCATGAAGGGCACTCGGTATCGGAAACCGGGCTTTTTGGAGCGTTCCGCAGATCGACGACATCTTGCTGAACCGGCGTGCCGCACCGGGCGCAGGATGTTGCATCGGCCTCAAGCCGCTGAAAGCACTTCGCGCATCTTGCCTCGCCCGTCATCTGCTCACTCCAGTATTCTCATCATCCGGCTGTTCCGGCTCGGCCATGAGTCTTCGGGGGAGTACCGGGATTTAGCGAAAAGTGAGTGTGCGCCGCAAGCCACTCGCCATCCGGCGCAACGTCTGTCCGCCTGCGCTCAAGAGCGACGGTCGCTCGTCCCGGCCGAACAAAAGTGCCGCCATTTTCGTCGAACCCGGTCGAATTCCAGACTGCGATGCCCCACGCGGAATCGCCGTCGCCACCGCCGCGGACAGAGTCGAGATCGACCCGGAAGTCGGCGATGTTCGGCCAGATGCCCTCCCACTGGTTCGCCTGCAGCGGTCCCAGCCCGACAACGATGTCTGCCTTCGTACCGAACGACGCAACGTCATCGGCGAAAATCCGGCGGCCAGCCGCGTAGTCCACGGCTGCACACGCCGCGCTCAATCTCGTGAACCACTCTTTCGCCGCAGCCATGTGGTCATCGGTAGTGATCGGCTTTTCATCATGGCTCATCGCCAGTCATGTTACGTCGTATGAATCGAAATTGGGGCGCAGCATGTGAAGGGCGCTGTGAGGTGGTGTTCCCCGAGCATAGTCGAAGGGTCCCTCTTGAATCCCCTCTCCCTGTTGCGGGAGAGGGTCAGGGTGAGGGTTTGTTCGTGGAGTCGAATCAGCTTGATCCTTCGACAAGCTCAGGATGGCAGAAAGGTGTCATCCCGACCGCGGGGTACCCGCTTGCGGGTCGCAGGGATCCTACCGAGCATGATCCGAGCGTGTTCATATGGGTTAGAACCGAACTACATCGCCGTCCACGCGCGATCGCCTGAGAGATTCTGAATCGAGTTCAGAATGACAAAAGCACACTTTCCTCCCAGCCTGCCGCGCACAGAGGGCTTCTGGCCCCGCCTCCAATCTGCCCCCCGAACTCCCCCTTACTCCGACCCTCCAACCAATCCGTTAACAGGTTAAACTTGCAAGCCGTTCGCCCCAGGGCGGACGCAGAGACGGAAAACTGTCGCCTGGCCCATGAAGGGATTGCGCTGTGGCAACAAAGTACGCCGGCAAGGTCAACGCACCTGACTTCCCGCACGGGCTCGACTGGGTCAACACAGACGCCCCCGTCCGCCTCGCCCAGCTTCGAGGCAAGCTCGTCGTCCTCGACTTCTGGACCTACTGCTGAATCAACTGTATGCACATACTTCCGCAGTTGCGGAAGCTGGAAGAGAAGCACCGCGAAACCCTCGTCGTCCTCGGCGTCCACTCCGCAAAATTCGACGGCGAAAAAGCGACTCGAAATATTCGTGAGGCCGCCGACCGCTACAACATCCGCCATCCGATAGTGAACGACGCCGATTTCGCGGTCTGGAAGCACTACGGTGTGAAGGCGTGGCCGACGCTCATGTTCATTGACCCTGAGGGCAAGGTGATCGGCCGTCACGAAGGCGAATTCTCGTTCAACGACCTCGACCGAGTCATCCAGCAGATGATTGCCGAGTACGATGCCGAGAACATGCTCAACCGTGACCTGCTGCCGTTCCAGGTGCGCGCCATCGAAGAGCAGCAGCGACCTCTTTCCTTCCCCGGAAAGATCGAAGTCGACGCCGTCACCGGTCCCGGCAGGCTGTTCATTGCCGACTCGAACCACCACCGCGTCCTTGTCACTTCGCTGAGCGGTAAGGTTAAGACCATTATCGGCAACGGAGAGGTAGACGAGTTCTCGTTCGGTGAGCAGAGCTTCGACGACGGCGTTTTCGACAACCCGCAGGGGATGGCGGTCGACGGAGACACGCTGTTCGTTGCAGACGCCGGCTCACACACCATCAAGCGGGCCGATCTGAAGACAAAGACCGTCACAACGGTTGCCGGAAGCGGGCAGCAGGCGCTATTCAGGCACTCCGGCGGCGATGCGCTCGAAAACCCGCTCAACTCGCCCTACGACCTCGGCCTGCGCAACGGCATCCTCTACATAGCAATGGCCGGATTCCATCAGCTCTGGTCGCTCGATATCGAAGCCGGGACGATCGAGCCGTTCGCAGGCACTGGCGTTGAGGCGATCAAAGACGGCCTGCGACCCGAGTCGATGCTAGCGCAGCCTTACGGTCTTGCTGTGCAGAACGGAAATGTGTTCTTTGCCGACTCCGAGACCAGTTCGCTGCGGATCGCCAAGATCGGCGACGGCGGCCGCGTGGTCACCCTCGTGGGAACCGGCCTCTTCGATTTCGGCGACGCCGAGGGCATTGGCAAGGAAGCGATGCTGCAACACGTCCAGGGCGTGGCTGCCGGCCAGGACGTTGTCTTCATCGCAGACACCTATAACCAGCGCATCAAGCGGATGAGCCTGGGAACGCTGCAGGTCCTGAATGTGGCGGGCAGCGGCCGGATAGGCGACGCGGACGGCCCTTCCAACCATGCCGAGTTCAACGAGCCGGCAGGACTCGCGGTGGCTGGCAACACCGTCTGGGTAGCGGACACAAACAACCACGCCATCCGGGTAATAGACCTCGTCGACAACCAGGTAAGCACCCTGGAACTAGCCGGCCTCTAATCTTTTTGTTTTCTTCGTTTTTTCTTCGCCCGACTCAGGTGGCGCCTGATGGATTAACTTGCTTCGGCGGAGGCCGTGTTTTTTCTCCCTCCCTGCCATGGAGGGAGTTAGAGGGTGGGTTGTTATGGCGGCTATGCCATCACCTCTGGTAGGGGCGCGCCCGCAAGCGGGCACCCGGCTGCGCCCGGTCCGCAAAGCGGACGTTTTTTTTTGGTCATTCTGAACTTGATTCAGAATCTCTCAGTGACTCCACAGGGACGGTAAGTTCCCTCCGCTGCGGTCGGGATGACAACAAGACCCCCTTTGCTCCAGCTCCGGACGAAGGGCAGCTTCCCGTTCCATCGCCGCGCTCCAACCTCCAACCCTCCCGTTGTAACATCTCGCCATCCTGATCCCACTTTCCTCCCAACCACAAACTCCCGACCTGCCAGCAACCAGAACGGAGATCTCCATGACATCCAGCGACACGGCTAAACGAGTCGGGATCTATATTGACCTGACTGACATGCGGGCCGACGGAACAAGATCTTCGTGGGCAGACATTAAGAAGATGGCCCAGGACGCAGAACACATCGGCTTTGATTCGGTCTGGCTGCCTGACCGACTGCAGATGGACGAAATGGGTCTGTGGGAGTCCACGACAATGGTCGCCGCAGTTGCAGCGATCACCGAAAGAGTCACCATAGGTACAGGCGTGACCCGTTCCATCTACCGGAACCCGGCGCTGCTCGCAAAGGTGGTAGATAGCATCGACGAGATCAGTGGCGGCCGCTTCATACTTGGCCTCGGCGCGGGCAGCAACGATGGTGACAACCGGCAGTTCGGCTATCCCAACGATCACCTGGTCTCCCGGTTTGAAGAGGCGCTCTTCATCACTCACACGCTCCTCCGGAAGGGCGAGATCAACCACTCAGGAAAGTACTACAGCGCCGAAAACTGCTTCTTGCAGCCACGTGGCCCGAGCCCGAACGGGCCG
>JAJCYY010000109.1 GCA_029262735.1 Chloroflexota bacterium
CGTCGGCCCAAACTGCCCTGGCCTGATCCATCCCGCTTCGAAGGCGAAGGTCGGAATCATCCCCGCCAGCATCGTTGAGCCGGGAAGAATCGGCGTTGTGTCCCGCTCAGGAACGCTGACCTACGAGGCGATCGCCCAGCTTGTGCAGGTCGGTCTGGGACAGTCTTCTTGCGTTGGAATTGGCGGTGACCCGATTCACGGAACGACGTTTACAGATGTGTTGGAGCTGTTCCAGGAAGATGATGAAACCGATGCGATCGTGATGATCGGTGAGATCGGCGGGGTGCGTGAGCAGCTTGCAGCTGAGTTCATTGCGGACAAGGTTACGAAGCCTGTTGTGGCTGCTATTGCAGGGCAGACGGCACCTCCCGGCAAGAGAATGGGCCATGCGGGGGCGATCATCACGGGCAAGGCCGGACTAGCCTCAGAGAAGAACCGTGTGCTCGCAGAAGCAGGCGTACACGTCGTCGAGTCACCAGCCTACATTGGCGCTCGCATGAAGGAAGTAGTGGGCTAGGGCGGCACAGCCGCGATCTCAGCCGCGTGCGGCGTTTTCCGGTGTGCCACAGGTGATTGATCAATGGACAGTGGCCGTGTGCTACATGCTGAGCGGTCTGTACTCCCTCCCTGGCAGGGAGGGAGTTAGAGGGTGGGTGCCGCGTGCGGCGTTTTCGTTGGGTGGAATGTCATCCCCAGCGCACTTCGTGTCATCCCAACCGCGGGTTCCCCGCTTGCGGGTCTAGGGATCTGAGCGGCGTGCCGCGATTTCTTATGTCGAGCAGTCACCTGTGAGATTCTGAATCAAGTCCAGAATGACAATTACGGGCAACCTCTGACAGGCTCGGAATGGCGGTCAACTTTCCTCAGATGTGACCCAGACGGTCTGCCTGCCGTACGCCTCGAACCTGAGACGTGAAAATAGCCCGTTGGACATGCCAGACGGATGTGTCATCGCCGGCAGATCCGGTGAATCCTTCAATAGAGACCGCACTACCGCCTCACCGAATCCCTTGTTTCGGGCCTCAGGCAATGTGGAAAGCGCATAGACCCCAACCATTACGCCGTTGTTGAACGCCATTGCTCCGGAAACAACACGCCCATCGCGAACACCTGCGTAGATTCTGAATCTCGCGTCTTCCAACAACGGGTCGAGGTAAACCCTCACAGCGTCAGGCGATCCGAATCCGGTGGAATTGGCTCTATCGAAATCGATCAGTTGGCCCGGAGTCTCAATCGGCACGATCTCCAATTGATGAGGCACTTCGACTTTCAACGTACCGGGTTGCCTAACGGACAATGAACTAGAAAAAAGACGTTTCAGTCCGAATCTGTCCAAATCAAGTCTTGAAAACGACTCGTTTATCCCCAACGGTGTCCCGGCAGGCCGGCTACGGATGAACGATTCGATCTCGTCAAATAGTGATTCCTCGTCATTTGATAGGCCGAGAGTGATGACTTGCGGGTACGGAATAAGCAACGTGTGCCTGTTCATCCACAGACTCTCCGTGCGCTTGGAAGGCCAGCCGTGGGCAGCAAGCACCGCCTCGCAGTGGTCTGCCAGGTTGTTCACAGCGGTGCTGACAAGCGTGTCCAGAGTGATAGGCTCCGGCCCGCGATGATACGCGGCTAAGCTGGCGTTAACCGACTTGGCCATCACAATTCTCGGTGATCCAGCCCCGCACGCCAGTCCCCATACAAGGGAGATTTACGTTGGCCTACTACCTGATCGCAGACATAGACATCCACGACTCAGAGACCTACGCCGAGTACCAGAAACTGGTCCCGACGACGATAGAGCAGTACGACGGCAGATACCTCGTTCGCGGCGGTGAAACGTTCGAGCCCACCGGCGCATGGGACCTTCAGAGGGTCGTCATGCTCGAGTTCCCGTCCAAAAAGCGTGCGCTGGAGTGGGAGCAGTCGTCAGAGTACGCGCCAGTTAAGGCCATTCGAGAAAGCGCCTCAAAGTCACGAGCGTTCGGCGTCGAAGGGGTCTAAGCGGTGAGCCGCACCCACCCTCTAACTCCCTCCCTTGAAGGGAGGGAGTACAGACTGCCCAGCACGTAGTGACACGCAGCCACCGTTCAATTGATCAGCAACTCGTGACACACCGGAAAACGCCGCACGCGGCTTAGCCGCGGCCTATGAACGGCATCTTCGTTGCCATGATCGTTACGAACTGTATGTTGGTATCCAGCGGCATATTCGCAATAAACAGAATCTGCTCACCAACGTACTTAACGTCAAACGTCGGCTCGGGAACCATCTCACCGCTCGCCTGCGGCACTCCACCCGACATCCGTTGAGTCATCGGGGTTGCAGCGTTACCAATATCGACCTGAGAGGCAGCGATGTTGTACTTGCGACCATCAAGGGCCGTCGAACGCGTCAGGCCGGTCACGCCGTGCTTTGTAGCCGTGTATGGGGATGATCCCGGGCGAGGAACATGTGCAGAAATCGAACCGTTGTTGATGATTCGTCCACCCATCGGATCCTGAGCCCTCATCAACAGCATCGCTTCACGCGTGCAAAGGAACGTACCCGTCAGGTTGATATCAACGACAGCCTGCCACTGCTCAGGGGTTATCTCCTCGAGTGATGTCGATGGGACACCGATTCCTGCGTTGTTGAACAGCAGGTCGAGCCGCCCAAACGCATCGGATGTCTTCTTGAACACGTCGGCAACAGAGTCGGCCTTTCCGGCGTCGGCGGAAACCGCTAGAGCGTTCCCAGAGTTGCTACCGGCAAGACTCGCCGTCTCCTCAAGAGCTTCCGGCCTTCTGCCAACCAACGTTACTTTGTAGCCGTCACCAAGCAGCGCCAGCGCGGCACTTCGCCCAACTCCGCTACCTGCACCGGTTACGACTGCAACTCTGTTGTCCGCCATACGAATTAACTCCCTGGGATTTCTGAATACTGGACGGCGAGTCTAATTCCGCGAGCGACCGGACACAAGTTTCAGACCGTCGATTCCACGTTCCAATTCAGGCAGCGAAGCGAATTTTCGACAACGCCAGAACTATCACACCGTAGTAGGATATGGGAGGTCTCACCGGCGATCAGGCCGATGCGCCCCGGGTTCGCAATCGTGAATAATCCCTGAAGCAAGTCGATACTCGACTATACTGGCGCACCAGAAAGCAAACAGCATCATGAACCTGATATCACGTGAAGAACTTAAGGCCAAAATCGATTCCGGACACGACTTCAAACTTGTTATGACGCTGAGTGAGTGGGCGTTCAGGGCGAAGCACATTCCGGGTTCGCTCAACATCGACAATGTTTCCAAAGTCGCCGAACTGCTGCGCCCGGACGATGAGATCGTCGTCTACTGCTCGGACGAGAACTGCCCTGCCAGCAAGTTCGCATTCCACCAGCTCACCACCAACGGCTTCGAGCGCGTGAGCCGCTACGCAGGTGGGATAGCCGACTGGGAGGATGCAGGCCTGCCGCTTGAGGGTGAGTGGGCCAATGAGACGGAAGAGGCGAAGGCCTGAGACCGCTGGAATCTAACCCGCTGGCGCGCTCGCAGTCCCTCCCCTACATATCCTCTGCAATCACGATATTCATCTGAGCGAAACCCTTGTCACGTGTAGGGATCAGAGCCTGGTACTCGTCGCTTTCGAACACGGCCTTCACGGCGTCAGCAGACGCGAACTCCATCGTGAAACAGTTGAGCGACGATGAGCCTGCCAGTGTTTCGGTGATTTTCATGCGACGCGGCGACTTACCACCTGCCGCGGTCAACATCGGGAGAACCTGCGACACGTAACTCTGCACCGCCTCCAACTCCTCAGGATTCGGTGTAGAGATCGCTATCAGCATTACGCCGTCGGACATGGTCAAGCTCCTTAACGTTATTTTCAGATATCAGCTGTTTGATGCGCAAACTAGCTGTGCGGAATTTCAGTGTAGCCATCCAGATCGGAATCTTTAGGACTCGTGTCACCTCACCTGCTCGCTTGTAGACCTGCGACCGCCCCGGCGAGATAATCTCTGGCCATGACACCTGACAAAACTCTAGCCGTCTACTGCTGGGCTCCTCATATACAGGCTGAAGGCGTCAACGCCGTGCTGGATGACCTCCAGCAAGCGGGAGTCAATGCAGTCTCAACCACGATGTACGTTGCGGAACCGACTGCACCGGGACCGGACGCTCGCCGGGAGCCACCCGAAGACGGTGGCCGCGGGATGAGGCGCATCGTCGACCGACCGCTATGGGGCAAGCAGGAACAGTTTCTGCGAGTCGGGCCGTCATTCGAGCACAACCGATCCCTCTTCGACAGCGGTCGAGTGTATTCGCCACCGGAGCCGAACGATCTCACTGGCAAGCAGGGGCACATCGTCGCCGAGTTCATCTCCGAAGCCAAACGACGGGGCATGACCACCTACATGCAGATCAGTCCATCCGGCAGGCCGCCTGTTCGTGCCGATACGACTGAGCAGCAGTTGGACTCAGAAACGCCTCGTCTTCCAGACGGCTCAGCGCCGGGCGAGCGCATGGTGAGTTTTCCGCCTCTTGCCAGCCCCGAACTCCAGGGCTACAACGCAGCTATTGTCACTGATGTTCTGACGAACTACCCGGACCTAGACGGACTACTGCTGGACCGCATGGAGCAGTCTGTCTACTCGTTCGACGATGCATTCATCGACTTCGGTATTCATGCCGAGCGATTCGCTCGTGACAACGGTTTCGACTTCGAGGCACTGCGCACCGCCGCGCAGTCGGCTATCGACGGCTTGCAAACGCTCGAAAACTCCGACCTTGCCAACATGGGAAGTCGGAGCGATGGCACGCCTCTGCTGGCCGACTCATTAGGTAACTCACCGGGATTATCCGAACTGCTCAAGTTTCGTTCATCCATCGCCGAAAGCTACCTGGCGAAACTGAGAGCGTCGGCAGATGCCGTGCGTTCTGGTGTTCAGCTTGTGCCCATCACCTTCCCACCGCCTCTATCGCTGCTCACAGGCGTCAACTTCTCGGACTACTCGTCAAGCGCCAATGCTGTGATGATCAAGTTCTTCACAATGCACTGGCCGCTGATCGTCACCTACTGGACAGAATCAATCACTCGGGCCAACCCGTCACTGGACAGCGGACTCGTCGCACGTGCGGTATCTGTACTCTTCGATATGGAAGATGAGCCGTCGGCAAATCTCGCTGACTACGTGTTCCCGGGACCGGATGACGCCCACCGAGCGGGCACCAATGCGCAGGCTCGCAAGATCACACAAGCCATGAAGGAGGCAGGTTCCATGCCAATCCTGCCATCTGTACACGCCTACGGGCCAGTGGACGACGTCGAACGCCGCTGGCGAATTGGCTGGGAGACCGGCGAAAGCGGGATGTGGGTGAACCGCTACGGTTACCTTTCGAAAGAGAAACTTGAGCTGCTGAGACGCGTGACTAGTTAACAGCTGCAACCTGAAACGGAGTAAATGATGAAACTTGCTGTAGGCGGTGACCACGCCGGGTTCCCAATGAAAGGCCCGGTCGTCGAGTACCTGAGGTCACGCGGCCATGACGTGACGGACCACGGAACCCATTCGGAAGAGCCCGTCGACTTCCCGGACATCTCGGCGAAGGTATGCCAGGCGGTTCTCGACGGCGATGCTGAGCGGGGCGTGCTGGTTTGTGGCACCGGAGTCGGGGCTGCAATCGCCGCCAACAAGATCCCCGGCATCAGAGCCGCTCTCAGCCATGACATCCACACCGCTCACCAGGGTGTTGAACATGACGATGTGAACTTAGTAGCCGTAGGAGCATGGATCGTTGGCATCGAGGTTGTAAAAGAGATTCTCGACGCGTTCATAGCCGCAGAGTTCTCAACCGACCCCGACCTGAGACGGCGTGTCCAGAAACTGCATCAGATGGAGCGAGACTACGCCAGGAAGCTACTGGAAAACGAGTAGGCCGCCAGCCATGGCAGTGAGCTGCGTATTCCGTCATCCCGACCGTAGCGGAGGGATGTGACCACAACAATACGATCACCGAGAGATTCTGAATCAAGTTCAGAATGACAAACGTTCCCCCTCCCAAGCTGGGAGGGAGAATAGTGACCGACCAGCCGATCAACTTCAGAACCACAAATCCCTCCACAGCACGTCCATAATCTTCTAACTATGACCAGTCCATCTCAACTCAGGTTCTTCAATACCGGCGAAGTCGCCATGCACTACGCACACTGGCAGAGCGGTAGCCCCAATTCAGACCCGACGTACGTCTTCATTCACGGGATCACAAACCTCCATCAAACATGGCGATGGGTCGTTGATGACATCAGGAGCGGCGCCGATGCGGTAGCAGTAGACCTGCGCGGGCACTACAGGTCGGGACGCAGCCCGGACCCATACCAGTTCCAGAGCTACCCGAGAGATGTGGCCGCTCTCATTGAAGGACTGGGCATCGGCCCCGCCATCATCATCGGCCACTCACTCGGCGCACTTAC
>JAJCYY010000110.1 GCA_029262735.1 Chloroflexota bacterium
TGCCTAAATAAACGCTATTGAGCCGTCAGGATATGTGCGGTCGCCGCGGTGCCATGAGCTCTTGTACGGCCTTGAAGCAACCTCTGCGTCCACTATCTCAATGCCAAGCCCCGGCCCCTCGGGGATGGCGAAGTAACCATCGACCGGCTTCGCTACGGGTGTGACGCTGACCGCTTCAACGGGCGACGGATCTCGATACTCCTGCACCAGGAAGTTGCTGGTCGCTGCGTCGAAGTGAAGATTGGCTCGCGTTGCCAGCGGGCCCATGGGATTGTGCGGGGCGATGACGAGATCGTGCGCCTCCGCCATGAACGCGATCTTCCGCATCTCGGACAGCCCGCCGACGATACAGACATCCGGCTGAATAATGTCGACTCCGCCCTCGCGCACCAGCTCCCACATTTCGTAGCGCGTGTACAGACACTCGCCGGTTGCAAGAGCGCACGGCATCTTCTCTCTCAAGACGCCCATCTCGTGCCGGTTCTCCATGCGGAGCGGCTCTTCCATGAACCACGGCCGGAACTCCATCAGCGCGTCCGTAAGCTCCAGCACGCGGGCAGGCTCGAACACCGCGGCGTGCGCGTCAAAGCCGACGTCGATGTCGTCCCCAACCGCCTGCCTGATCGCCCGGAACCGTTCGACTGCCGTGCTAACCGCGTCGTTCCACAGCATCTCCCGCCAGTCCGGTGAAAGCGGGCTGGTCTTGAGTGCAGTGAAGCCCTGGTCAACATACTTTTTCGCGTCGTCAGCCAGGTCCTGCGTCGTCGTACCGTGAATACCGTGATACGCCCTGATCTTGTCTCTCACCCGCCCGCCCATGAGGTCGTAAACCGGCTTGTCGAGCGCTTTGCCGGTGATGTCCCACAGCGACTGGTCAATGGCAGATAGCGCGGCCATTCCTGACGAGCCGATTGGGAAGCGCGCTCCCTGGTAGCAGAGCGCCCAGTTGCGTTCGATCTCCATCGGATCGCGGCCGACGAGCTGTTCTTCGAAGTACTCGACCCAGCGCGGTGATGCCATGTCTGGACCCACGTGATAGATCTCACCGATGCCGTGTATCTCGGCGTCTGTGTTTGTCCGCACGTAGACCAGGTTTGTGCCAGCGTCGGCTGCTGCAACAAGGCACTCTATGTTCGTGATCTTCATCGTTTTTCCGTTTTTTACCGTTGGGTGAGTGGTGGTCCGCAAAGACACAGGTGAGCTCTACTTAGCGTGAGGTTTTGTTCTCCCTCTCTCAGGCGCGCCCCTGCCAAATTCACAGGCTCCATCCAATATCTTCGTTTGGTCATCGATGCCTACAGGAATCCCGGTGAACCGTCCTCATAAGTACTGAATCCACGGTCCCAGTGCTGTGGCGGGTTGGCAGCGACCGTCTCGTGATCCAGGCTCATGCCAATTCCAGGTTCAGAGGGCAGCTCGAAGTAGCCTTTCACAGGCGTCCATTCTTCGTTGATGAACTCTGACTTCTTCTTGCGATGGTCGCCGTGCCATTCCAGGATGGAAAAATTGTTGATCGAGGCGGCGAGGTGGACACCGGCAGCCGTTGACAGCAGGCCGAGCGGATTGTGCGGAGCGACCGTAACGTAGTGCGCCTCTGCGATGGCGGCGATCTTCTTTGCCTCGAGCAGGCCACCGCAGCACAGCAGGTCGGGCTGAATGATGTCTACCGCGTCTGCGTTCAGCAGTTCGGTAAAACGGTGCACGCCATAAAGATTCTCGCCCGTCGCCAGTGCGACCCGGAACTGCTTCCTCAGTTGCGCGGTGGAATCGATAAACTCCGCACGTGCAGGCTCCTCAATGAACATCAAGCGATAGGGCGTGATGACCCGTGCAAGCTCAAGCGACCGAACCGGCTCACGGATAGCGACATGCACGTCGACCGCCAGGTCCGGGCCGTCACCTATGATTTTCCTGATCCCTGCCATCCGCTCATCTGCAGCCCGCAACACCTGCTGCCACGGGATCTCCCGCCAGTTGGACGGCAACGGGCTGGTCTTGAACGCTGTGTAGCCCTCATCCATCAGGCTCTTCGCATGCTCGCCGACCTGCTGCGGAGAGTCGCCGTAGATGCCGTGGTACACGCGGACTCGGTCCCTGGTGGCGCCGCCGAGCAGCTTGTAGACCGGAACACCGGCGCTTTTACCAGCAATGTCCCAGAGTGCGATATCGATGCCGGAGAGAGCGGACCAGGCGACCTGTCCCAGTGGAAAGCGCATGGTGTTCTTCGCCCGCCGCATGAGCCACTCAATGCGTGACGGTTCTTGACCGACGAACCACGGCTTCATCTCGTCGATCATGGCGATCACGCTGCGGTCTGGACCGATCGAATAAGCCTCGCCGACACCGGTGATGCCTTCGTCTGTGCTTACCTCAAGGAATATGTTGTTGCGGGACCCGTCCCAGGCGTGAAAGGTCTCTATTCCGGTGATCTTCATTTTTTCTTTCCGCCGTTCCGGCGATTGTCCTTGATTCGGTGGTCAGGCCTGGAGGTTGTCATTCTGAACACATGTACACAATTACACCGTTCAGATTCGTCCTCCAGGTAAAGCTACCAGATCACCGCCGGAGCAAATCGGCCTAGGTTCGGTTAGTCTGGATCCTTACTTGACCTTTTCCTTGCCAAGGAGAAGGTCGCGAGTTCGAATCCCGTCTTCCGCTCCAGATGAAACTAAGAAGGGCCCAGGTATCTGCCTGGGTCTTTCTTTTTGTCCAAATACAGCCACATAGACAGCCACCGACCTCGTTATCCTGCCTCCAGGCTCATCGATAGTGTCAAACGGCGATTACAAGATTTCTGCGGGCGAGGGTTCCGCTGAGGTCGGTTTAGAGGTATACGGGGCATTCTGACCCTCGCGCAACGTTGAGGGATGCTCAGTTTCTTGACGTTGACGAGGACATTGATGCAGTTGACATCCAGTCCTTAACTGAATATCAACGTTGGGGTACTCTGGGGGGGTTCTGTCAGGACTCAGGGCACAACCCGAAAATTCACCATGAACTAGGCACGAATTATTGACCAATTGAACTCAACGACAATCTTCGAGAGGGCGCAATTGATGGGTCATATGGCCCCGTGCCCTGAGTTCTGACAGATCCGAACCTACCCTCGATATCGGCTCTACGCCTTCAGAATCTCGCTCTGAGCCAGTTTGGCCGATGCGGCGAACAAGTGAACTGTCAAGGCTTCATAGACGGGCCATCGACGGATATTTTCCTCGATACCAAATCCGTCTGTGATCACCCAACAGGCGTGGTCTGGAACCGAACGGACCCGTACAGAGTAAGTTCCAATATCGATGTTGGTTAGAAGGGCATCATGATTCAGTTGGGCGCATAGATCGAGGCCTTTATCTTTGCCTTTCCAGTGTAATGAAAGGGCTTTCCCGAATAAGGGAGATGTTCGGATTACTGAGCTTCGGACCGAAATTTTAGGGAATTTCTCATTGATATGTTGATCTGGTATCCCCATGTGCAATCGAATTGTGCCCGACTCGTCCTCGGCGAAGTTGATCCAAGCAATCGCACTGTCCGCTATGTCAATTGAGGCTATCACGCCCTCGGTTTGCCGATCGAGACCAATACTGTCCTCGATCCGTTTCTGACCTGCTGCTTGGGCACGAATCCCAACCGAATTTAGCTCGGTGCTGAGTGCCTGATGCCAGTTCCACTGTTCAGTTGAGAATAAGGTGCTTAACATTTTCCGCAGAACGCCGAGAACACTCACGGATGGTGATGTTTGTTGGACAGATGACCCACCTTGAACGACCGCGTCTTTTAGGTCCTGCTCTCTAGCTTCCCTTATCTTCACCACGGTTGCGCTAAGTTCATCCGATGGCCACGCAATCAGCCGGTTTGTGGCCGACCTGTACTCGTCGCTACTGATTTCGCCCTTACGAAAGCTGCTCTGCAAATCGGCGAACTTAGATTTTGTTCTGAATATCTGGTGTTCCAGACGGTTTCTCATCGGTAGGTTTCCACCCGCGATTGGCTGCTCCAGCAGTGGTTTCATTCCCGACACTCGCTCACTGGGCATAGTGCGGCATGATAGCGCAGCAGGCGTGGAGGTTCAGGAATTACACCGTCGGGTGGGTACTATCTGTTAGCCAAGCACATTCCGCTAAGAAGTACCCCGCCTGAAGCATGTCAGCAGCCTGTTCTCGCAGTCACTTGCCCGGTAACGTTCCATTCGTAGTCGCAGTTCGTTGAATCCTGACGCAAGTGGTCCGGGAATAGAAACGTCGTTCCTACCCCGGGATCAAAGTCCCAAGTGGCCCACTCACCGATAGTGCTACCCATCGGTGCAGTACTGGCAGTGACAGTTGGTAATCCACTGTCGGCCATCATCAGGTCTATTGCGTACTGAACCAGCCGGGACTCATCGTCATATCCAAGGTAGGCAGGGTGCAGCAACGTAACTTGAATGTCTCCGCGTTGGAGCGTCGGACTCACGTTGTAGTCGGCAGCAACGCCAAACAGCAGACTGTCGGCTGCATCGAGGTCTGATACTGGTAGAAGCGTTCGATAGGTACCATCCAGCCGGATTATGGCCGCCGAGTCATCTTTGCTGACGGCATCAGCGTACTCGTACAGCCAGCGTTGTTCCCTTTCGACGATAGCGAGCAGGAGGGAGTGAGCAGCGGCTAGGTCTAAGGGGCCACTTGATGGCTGTAAGGCTGCCAATCGGTTAACGAATCCCTGCATAACGCGCGTCCCAGCGTCGATATCGCCGCTGATCGTGAACTTGTTGCTAGTGAACTGACGTTGCATGCCAGATTCATCCAGGGAGCGGTGGAAGCTGTTCGTCACTTCGAACAGGCTCGCAAAGTACTCAGACACCAACTGCCGCTCTTGCTCTATTGGCGGCAGGCTGGTGGTGCGGCCAACGTCAGTAATCGGGATGGGATTATTGTCAGCCGCCATCGTCGCGAGAACTCCTGCAATGACGGTACCCGCAAAGTCACTCTCAGTGTCCTCAAGTTGAGATTGACTGGCGGAGCATCCCACCGCGCCGATTAAGGCTGCGATGAATAGTATCTTCAGCAGGTTCATGCTGAAGATGTTGGTACAGGAAGTCTGAATATCGCAGGGTGCATACGCACAAATCACGGCACTTTGTCACGATACCTTCGGGTGGGCACTATCCGTCTGTCGAGCGCGATTCAGTAAAGAGTAGGCGGGGTAGGCGGCACTCGCATCCAGCACGAAAAGCGAAACCAATGCAACACCTTGAACAAGCCGCGACCCTTACATTCAGCCATATGCTTGCATCACACCGCCAGATATGGAGTTGTACGATGGATGGAACAGCCTGTCCAACATGTGGCCAGTACTTCCGAAAAGATAGGCGCGAACTCGCCGCTCAACACCTAATCGGCCACGACCAGATGCGCGTCAAGAAATTGAGTTACTTCGACTTCAATCGGCCTGTCAGTATTGGCATCTTCGCGGTGGGAGCACTATCGCTCGCGCTCAGCCTGTCTGTGGTGTGAGTGGGCTGGATGCAACGCTCCTGTGCACATCCAACACAGCCGCAACCTCATCCTCGTACTCAGCGGCTACAAAGAAGATGCAGGCTCGGAGTCTGGCACTTACTTCGCATCCCTGTGTCTCCTCGGTTGAGGAGGACTGCCAGACTTCGGTCTGCCCAGTACACGAACCCAACGTCTCGCCAACATTGACACACCGTCGGCCTAACTTTCCATTGGCACTATCTGAACATCGCAACCAGTAGAAAGGAGGGCGCTCGATGAATGCCAAGCACTTCAGTCTCCGTGAAGAACTATCCTGGACGTTTCTTTTTCTGCCCCTTCCGGCGCTGCTGGTCTTCGTGCTGGCGACGGAAGGCAGACCGTTTTAGCGTTGGGTTGCTGTCAAATCTGCTGTCAAACGCGAAGAAATCCCGCCAGAAAGCGAGATGCCTTTCAGTACGAATTAAGATTGGCTCCCGAGACAGGATTCGAACCTGTGACCCGCTGATTAACAGTTACTGGGTCAGTGTCTTGACTGGTGTCAGATAGCCTTGATTCGTTCGAGGATTCCGGAATATGGGGCGGTAGTCGTCACGCCCAGTGTTGATGTGTCGTGTCCAGTTTGTGACACATTTGTGTCACGCTCAGCCGCGATTACGCCTTCAATATCTCCCGCCTAGCCAGCACCCGTTCCAGCGGGGCTTCATGCATCTGGTTTCATGTGCATAAGGTCTTGCATCACAGCCAGGCCACGCTGGAAATGACCCAGTGCCTCCTCCCATGCGTAGGTGGCAACCGCACGCCGCGCATGATATGCGATGTCTGTCTAGCCCCGCGCCGGCGTATTGTTGTGGGCGCGCCTATGCCGTGTTCTCCAAAAGCTGGCCAGGGCGAATGTTTGGACCTCTGGTTCTTTAAGGGGAAGAGATGCCGAGAAAGAGACATAGCCCGGAGCAGATCTCGGGCAAGGTCCGTGAAGTGGGAAGTTGCCCTGGCAAAAGGGGCAGATGGTAGCCCAGGTAGTCAGAGTCGCGTCGTCTGTAACGAGGCGTGGAGGTCCGGGCCATATCACGTCTTATTGATCGCACTTACTCGCCGGTCGTTGAGCTTTAAGCAGCGGTAGTTATCGGGACTAATCTCATATCAGGTCACTGAATCGGTGCTTATGGAGCACATTCGAGGCGTCGGCTTAGATTTAGCCATCGCACTGTTGGCCTGATAATAGCCATTATCGTGCCTGGATATCACTTAGCTCCGGGTTTCGTCACTCATCCATCGCCCTGTGAAAAGTGGCATTAAACCCAGTCTTCTTCTTTCCAGACCATTCCACTTCGGCCCAGGAGTCATGTACTCGTCAACCCGTGTATCCGGATTGAGTTTTTCGAAGGGGATGTAGTGGGTAGCAAGATCACGATCAGTGATCACTCCCACCACATGCTCACCCTGTGCCCCAACCCGGCGGCCCACGTGCGAATCGCGCATGCGTCTTGCGGCTTCCGATATGGGCGTTCTGCGAAACCGTCACGACTCGTGCTGTCATAGCGTGCATTAAATCCAAGACAACACCTCATTGAAGATTGGATAGAAACTGCTCCGGTACACAAGACACTTCGACCTTCACGCGCCAAGGAGGTCTTCGGCACCACACCCCGGTCAACCGATGATTAGTATTTGTTCTTCCAGATTTTCCGACGTATTCACGGATATATCATGGGTTGATGTGACGATTAGTTGACTCGCAATAACTACGGGTATAAGTTTCGCCCCCTAATACCTGAGAGTTTCTCCAAATGCCAGGACTCGATCGCGCAGGCAAAAAAGCAACACTTCTGAGTGTGCCGGCTGTGCTGATACTGTTGATGGTCGGATTGTCCGCTATCTCAGACGTGAGCGTTCGTGCCGCCTCGTTGTCCGTCGATTCGCTCCTGGATACACCCGATGCTGCGCACGGCAATGGTGTCTGTGACGATGGATCTGGCAACTGCACGCTCCGCGCCGCGATTGAGGAGGCGAACGCCCTCCCCGGTCCTGACATAATCAACTTCTCACTATCGGGTTCTGGTCCATTCACCATTCAGCCGACATCACCGCTGCCGATCGTCACGGACCAGGCGATTATTGACGGCTATTCACAGGTTGGCTCAACAGGCAATGCTGCCCCGCCTGCACTCGGCACGGACGCCGTCCTGATGATCGAGCTGGATGGCAGGGGAGCCGGCACCCCGGACGTGCCCGGCCTGCACATCACCGGCGGCAATACAACTGTTACCGGACTCGCGATCAACCGTTTCAGCGGCGACGGGATCAGGATCGAGGGAGCCGGTGGGAACACAATTTCTGGCAACTTCATCGGAACTGACGTAACGGGATCCCGCGACAAGACAGAAGCAGATCCGAAAACGACGGGTTTCTCTGTCACCGCGGAGCCGGGCACTGTGCCGAACTTCCTGCCGGGAAGGGAGTTTGGCGGCACCGAGGGTCCATACCGTTCCGAGACAAACAATCCCGTTGGCCCATGGTTTGGCGAGCCAGTGCTCTTTGCGGGAACGAGTGTTGGAGGTGCTCCGGACAACGCCCTCCAGCGCATAGGTGACATCGTCTTTACGGATCCAACCTATAGCGCCTGGATCTACTACGACCACGTGAATGATCGCCCCGACGGACTCGTAGTCGTTTCTGATGACGAGTTGTTGATGGTTAACGAGAACTCCGCTGCCCCGGGCGTCTACCGCGCCCGGCGCGGTGACATGTTCAGCGATGACGATGAATTTTCGACTATCGGCGCGCCAATGGAAAATCCGGACAACATCGCACGGGCGGCTGATGGAACCGTATTCGTTACCGATAATTTCGCGCAGAGTGTGCTTAGGATTCCTGCAGGTGGCGGTGCGCCTGAAGTCTTCCTGTCGTCTGACATAACCGGCATGCCTGAATTCGTGCCGGGGGGAGTGGCGATCGCCCCTCCAGGTTTCGACGGCCCGAACGTGGATCCAGGGGACCTGCTTCTGACGGCGCAGGAGTTCCAGGACGGACTGCGCGAACTCTGGGTAGTAGATTCCGTTACGGGCGACTTCCAGGTTTTGTCAGCCCGTGATCAATTCCTCACCGATCATCACGTGAGTAACGTTGTCTTTGGCGGAGATGGGACGCTTTATGTGTCGGAAACGGGACCAACTCCGGGCCGAATCTCAACTGTCAGCCCTGATGGCACCGTCACTCCCCTTGTCGAGAACATCGATGGCCTGGTCTGGGGCCTAGCGGTGAATCCGGTGACCGACGAGGTCTTCTTCCGCAAGATCGTAAGCTCGGTCGAAGAGCTTCACCGCGTGCCCGGATCTGGAGGAACGCCAAGCCTGTTCAGCGCAGATATCGGTCAGTTCCAGTCCCTGGTCTTTAGCGCTGATGGCAACTCGCTATTTATTGGTGCACAGCAGCCTCGATCACAGGTCATCGAGATCGTTAACCAGTGCCTGCCGAGTGGCGCAGGCTGCGATCCGATTGGCCGCGAGACGCTGGGCGCCGCCGAGCTGATCTACCGCTATCGCCTGGAGTTCGACCAGCCGACCGATCTCAACTCGATCAGCGTTTTTGGAGCTGCATTCAACCCGTTCAATGCAGCCGACGGCGATAGCGTGCTTCGCATCCTCGACGAGAACATGAATGTTCTTGGCACCACTTCCACGTTCGGAGGCAACAACCACATCAGGCACCATGCCGTATCGCTGGAAGGCATCAACGGGACCGTGTTCTTCATCGAAGAGTTCGACTCCAGCGGGCAGTGGAGATACCGGGAATCCCTGGTCATAAACGGACCAGTCCCCATCGGTAACACGGGCCGCGGTGTCTACATCACTGGTGGTACCGACAACCAGGTCGGCGGGGTGTCTCCCGATCAGAAAAACATCATCTCTGGCAACCGGAACGACGGCATTGGTATCGAGGGAATCGCTACCGGCGACAATTCGGTGCTGGGCAACTTCGTCGGCAGCGATTTTTCGGGGACCGCCGATCTGGGGAACGGGAACGAAGGCATCCACATCCGGTCTTCGGCCGGAAATGTTGTCGGGGCCACAGCAGGAACGAACCCGGCAGGTCCATGCTCTGGCGCGTGCAATCTGGTTTCAGGCAACGCAGGAGACGGAATCGTATTCCGCTTCGTGGAGTCCACCGACAACGTAGCCGAGGGAAACTTCGTCGGCACCGACCTGACCGGAATGGTCCCGCTCGGCAACTCGGAGGCCGGGTTCCGAATTACTCAAGAAGCCAGCAACAACCGCGTCGGAGGAGCGACGCCTGAGGCGCGCAACATCGTCTCCAACAATCTACTGCAGGGAATCACCGTCGGTGCCGGTGCAAATGGAATCGCGATCATAGGAAACTACATCGGCACCGACGTGACCGGTACGGCTGAGATGGGGAATGCGCGTGAGGGAATACACGTTGGGGACTCGCAGGCCAACAAGATTGGCGGTCCAAATCCCGGTGACGGAAACGTTGTTTCTGCAAACCACGGAGACGGGATTTCTATCCGAAATGGCTCCTCTCTCAACGTGGTCCAGGGCAACCTGATTGGAACCGACTTCACGGGAACGACCGCGTTTACCGGCGATATCCCGATCACCAGCGGCTTCGCGGTTACCGCAGAGCCGGGGACCTCGCCGACTTGGGTTGCCGGAACCGATCACGAAGGGTTCGTCTCCGATTCGGCTGATCCAACTGCGCCATGGTTCGGTGGTTCGGTCCATTTCCGCGGCAACGCGGAAGGCGGTGGTCTTGAGACGGTCGATGGCGTTCCCCTCGTCTACCGCTATAGACTCGAGTTCACCGAAGTGACACAGCTCATCTCTGTTGCCGTGACCGGCGCTGCCTTCAGTGATGGCGATTCGCAGATACGCGTTCTTGACGAAAACATGAACCCTCTCGGTTCTACGCGGACTCACGGCGGCAATTCGCATCAGACCTTCTTCGTAGAGCTTGACGGTGTCTCGGGACAGGTCTTCTTCATCGAGGAGACCGACTGGAGCGACGGCTGGCAGTACCGTGAATCGATAGTGATCAACGGCCCGGTGCCACTTGGCAACCGCGGCTGGGGTGGCATCGTCATTGCTGATGGCGCACAGGACAACCTCGTCGGCGGACCGACACCCCGACACCGCAACATCATCTCCGGCAACCGCGATAACGGTATCGTGATCGCTGATTCTGGCACGATGCACAACGTCGTTGAAAACAACTTCATCGGCACCGACTTCACCGCAACGTCCAGCCTTGGCAACGAAGGGTGGGCCGGCATCATCATCGTCGGCGGCGCCTCGGAAAACCGGGTTGGCGGCAGCGTCGCTGGTGGCAACGTCATCTCCGGAAACCGCGGCAACGGTGTCGCGATCGCGGACCCCGGCACGACCGGGAACCAGTTCCATGGCAACTTCATCGGCACCGACCCGACAGGCTCGTTCGCCATCCCGAACAGGTTCAACGGATTCGAAATCTGGGACGGTCCGCAGTTCAACACCATCGGTGGTACGACTCCGGGCGAGCGCAACATCATCTCTGGTAACGGCGATGTCGGAGTTCGACTCATCCGCGGCGGCACCACAGACAACGAAGTCATCGGCAACTTCATCGGCACCGATGTTTCAGGCACGCTGCCCCTTGGCAACGGTGCCGGAGTCGTGATCGTTGAAGGTTCCAACCGCAACCGTATCGGCGGTCCGAATCCGGGCGAAGGGAACCTGGTCTCTGCCAACCAATGGGTCGGCATTGAGATCGCGCACGAAGGATCAAACGAGAACGTGATCTCTGGCAATCTTATCGGAACAGACCACACTGGAACCACAGGTTTCACACCCGGCAACACGATCACCAGCGGCTTCACGGTGACGGCAGAGCCAGGAACAGCGCCGACGTGGGACGCCGGAACCGACCATGACGGATTCGTTTCGGATTCGGCTGATCCCACTGCACCGTGGTTCGGCGGCTCTGTCCACTTCCGCGGCAACGGGGAAGGCGGCGGACTTGAAACGGTCGACGGCGTTCCGCTCGTCTATCGCTACAGACTGGAGTTCGACCAGGTGACAGAGCTCAAGTCAATTGCAGTTACGGGTGCGGCGTTTAGCGATGACGGCTCGCAGATTCGCGTGCTCGACGAGAACATGACTGTACTCGGCACAAGCGATACATGGGGCGGCAACTCACGGCAGATATTCTTTGTGGGACTTGCAGGTGTCGTTGGACGGACCTTCTTCGTTGACGAGACCGATTGGAGTGGTTCCTGGCAGTACCGCGAATCGATAGTAATCAACGGACCGGTGCCGCTTGGCAACCGCGGCTGGGGTGGCGTGCAGATCTCGGAAGGCGCGCAGCACAACCAGGTCGGCGGACCGACTCCCGGACACCGCAACATCATCTCCGGTAACCGAGACAACGGCATGGTGTTGGTGAGTCCGGGCACGTCGCACAACATCATCACGGGAAACTTCATTGGCACAGACATTTCCGGAACTGCTTCTATTCAGAACAGGAACCACGGTGTGTTGATTGTTGACGGTGCAAGTTTCAACCGCATCGGCGGTTCGAATCCCGGTGAAGGAAACGTGCTCTCAGGTAACCGATGGGAAGGCATCGAGATACGGGATGCCAACACTACCGGCACCGAGATAAAGGGCAACTTCATCGGCACCGACGTCACCGGAATGTTTGCCGTGCCGAACCACGATCAGGGAATCAACATCGTCGATTCGCCGAACAACCTGATCGGGGGAACCGAAGGGGTGACGATTGGCGGTTCATGCACCGGGGCGTGCAACTTGCTGTCAGGCAACGAAGGTGAAGGGCTGTCGATCCGATTCAACGGAGCCACCGGCAACATAGCTGTCGGCAACTACATTGGCACAGATGTGACCGGTCTAGCAGCCCTCGGGAACCTGCATGCGGGCGTGATGCTCAGGGCGGGGACAAACGTCAACGTCCTGGGTGGAACAACCCCTGCTGAGCGGAACGTGATCTCTGGTGGGCGGACCAACGGAGTCCTGATCTGGGACGACTCGTACTCTAATACTGTGCAGGGCAACTTCATAGGAGTTGATGCAACCGGACTCAGCCCGCTGGGTAACCAGATATCAGGGGTGGTTATCGCTACAGGGGCCAGTGACAACCTGATTGGCGGCAGCCAGCCCGGAACCGGGAACATTATCGCGTTCAACGGGCAAGGGGTGTTGGTGGGCGACGCTGCTTTGAATAGCAACACGATATCGGCCAACTCCATTCACTCGAACCTTGAGCTTGGAATCGATCTGGCAGGTAACGGCGTGACGCCGAACGATCTCGGCGATGCAGACGCGGGTCCGAACAACCTTCAGAACTTCCCGGTGATCAGGTCGGTAGCGACTGTGGGCGGAATCACAACTGTTGAAGGAAGCTTGAATAGTCGGCCGACCACAGAGTACCGGATCGAGTTTTTCTCGAACTCGAGCGCGGATCCGTCCGGTCACGGTGAGGGTGAGACGTTCCTCGGGTCAGCGATTGTGATCACAGACGCATTCGGCAATGCCGATTTCTCGATGGACTTGCCTGCGGTGCAAAGTGGCCTGTTTATCACTACGACAGCCACCAGCGCACATGGCGACACGTCCGAGTTCTCGGCAGCGTGGCAAGAGGAACTGGCAGCAAGCTGCATTTACGACGCGGATAGCAGCGGCTTCATCGAACTGTCAGAGGCGGTCGATGCGGTGACGGATTACTTGCTAGGACGGCCGGGGCCAGCAGGGGAGATCACAAGAGCGGACGCGGTTGAAGTGGTAACCGCATACCTGTTGCAGACTCGGTTGGAGTGCAATGCCGTTCCGGGTCCGTCGGCGGACTGGATTGTCTACCAGACCAGCACGAATGGGGACCTGAATATCGCCCGGATTCTCCCGGACGGCGCGGGCGCGATACAGGTAGTAACAGGTGCTACGCAGGACCTGTTTCCGACCTGGTCGCCGGACAAGTCTGAGATAGCGTTTACTCGCCAGACCACGCCAGAAGGTGAGGACCGCAATGGCGATATTCACATCGTGGGATTTTACGGCTCGAATCTACGGAGTGTGACCGGCGGCGGTGATTACCACTTCCCGGACTGGTCACTGGATGGATCGTCGATAATTTTCGACGGATTCGGTTCCGGTATCCAGGAGGTTTCGCCTTCGGGCGGTAATGTCGATGTCATCGTAAATGACGGATTCGCCGACCGGCCGGACTGGTCGCCAGACGGCGGTAAAATCGCGTTTCATGTCCCGCCCTTCGCATCGGGCGCACTTAGCGCATGGGCAGGATTGATCGTTATTGCTAACGCAGACGGAACCGACCCGCAGCCCCTGACAGAAGGATTGTCTCCCGACTGGTCTCCCGATGGATCTAAGATCCTGTTTAACTCTGACGTCGATGGGGACTGGGACGTGTATGTCATCGGTACAGACGGAACTGATCTGACCAATCTGACGTCCGGCCGCCCCGGTGACGATGTATGGCCAGACTGGTCACCGGATGGATCTGAAATCGTGTTTTCATTCACCGCTGACGGTATCCAGAGTCGGGAGCTGGGAGTCATGAGTGCCGCGGGGGGTGCAGTTACGAACATCACCAACACACCTGATGTCGATGAACTCAGACCGCAGTGGTAGACCAGGGATCAAGTTTTTGGCCAGACTGGTCACCAACGCTTCGTTCAGCAGAGCCCTCTGCTCACCAGGCCACGCACTGACCCCTTCCGACCTGACCCCTTGAAACGGTGCCAGTGGAAAAGTCCACACTGGACGTTTTAGAGGAGGTCAGACATGCCCAGAAAGGGCCATTCGCCGGAACAGATCTTGAACAAGCTCCGGCAGGTAGAAGTAGCAGTAGCTACTGGCTACCATGTGCACGGCCCTGGAAACTGAGTTCTGACAGACCCGAGCGACTGGCGTGATGGATGGGACCGGCGGTTAGGTACACGGCGACCTGTGTTCATCGGACACATTGACCCTGGTACTGCCGCCTGTCTGATGCGGTTCTGTCAGGACTCAGAGCACGGGCGAAATAGCATCCTCTAAAACGAGTTGAGGAGTGGCTCATGCCGTGCCCGCACTGCCGATCTCGATCAACCATCAAGAGGACAGCGAGAACCTCGCTCAGCTACCGGATCCACTATGCAGGGCATGCAGGCATCGATTCAATGAGCGCACCGGAACGCCGTTCAACGATCTGAGTCTTACAACCGATAAACATCCTGCATTCACAAAGGCGATCGGTGGATCGTTGGCCGTAAGGTTCTCCATTGACACAATCAGTATCTGAACAAACGGATAGAGCAGAATCATCGACACGTCAAACAGTGTGACTATCCGATGCTTGGATTTGCTAAATCGAGTCAGCCAGTAGGTTCTGCACTACGTTCGATGAGTTACGAAACTACCTGAGGAATCAGCGATCCAAAAAAAGGTTCATAGCGTCGGAAAGACGAGAAGTCTTCAGGACGAAATGGTCGACACTAGTGGCCGAGATGTCTGCTTGATCAGCGGCTCCACCGGCGCTTCAACTCGTCCACGAATCAGCATGTGACCTGAGTTCTGACAGAACCATCTAAAAGTACTCCAGTTCGAGTAACGCTGTCGGCACATATCTCAAGTCGAGGAGCTCAGCGGTAGAGCGACGGAGGCAGGACTGCTCGAACAGATGAACGATCTCGTGTTTACCAGTCAATGAAGCGGGGTAAGGATCGGAGAAGAATTCACGCTGGAAGAGAGAGCGCCTCGTTGCTGATGGATAAATTGGGATTCGGATTTCAGCAATACATGAGTCGAGGAATGATTAAGTTCTACGCGGACACAGATCCCGTTCGTCAAGAAACAGCTTCAGAACGCGCGCAGTTTTTTTGATATGTGATTCAGCAACTACTCGACTTTTCCTTGAATACAGGCGCACCATGAACTGCCCCGGGAAAGTTGGAGACTCCATTCCTTGAGAGGATGGAGCGATGACAAGAAGAGGCAAGTATCCGGCGGAGGTTCGGGACCGGGCGGTGCGGCTGGCGCTCGAACACCGGGACGAGTATTCGTCTGAATGGGCTGCGCTGAGTTCGATTGCGGCGAAGTGCGGGATGACGACTGAGACGCTGCGTAAGTGGGTCAGGCAAGCTCAGATTGATGCAGGTGGGCGTGCTGGTCTTACTGCTGATGAGCGAGAGCGGCTGCGTGAACTTGAGCGTGAGAACCGTGAGCTACGCCGGGCCAACGAGATCCTCAAGGCGGCATCGGCTTTTTTCGCAAGGGAGCTCGACCCAGGACCGCCGAGATGACCCGGTTCATTAACACTTACAAGGATCGTCTCGGGGTCGAGCCCATCTGCCATGTCATGCGGTTCGCACCTTCCACGTACTACGCCTCCCGCAAGCGGGAGGTATCTGCCAGGTCTGTGCGTGATGAAGCCCTGAGGGTGAAGATCAGGCACGTTCACCAGGAGCACTTCGGGGTCTACGGGGTGCGCAAGCTCTGGCGGCAGCTGTGCAGGGAAGGCGTGCAGGTAGCCCGCTGCACGGTGGAGCGGCTGATGAGAGAGATGGGGCTAAAAGGGGTGGTGCGTGGAAAGCGCGTGCGAACCACGGTGCCGGATGAGACTGCGGAAAGGCCTCGAGACCTGGTGAAGAGGGACTTCAAAGCGCCTGCACCCAACCGCCTGTGGGTCGCAGACCTGACATACGTGCGGACCTGGTCAGGCTTCGTGTACACAGCTTTCGTTGTGGATGCATACTCCAGGCACATCGTTGGATGGCAGGTATCACGCTCACTGCGCAGCGGCCTTGCCCTCGATGCCTTAGAGCAGGCGCTCTGGAACCGCAGGCCCGCAGAAGGGCTCGTCCATCACTCGGACCGTGGTGTGCAGTACCTCTCGATCCGCTACACGGAGCGGCTTGCCGAGGCGGGTGCCGTCACACCTGTGGGAAGCCGGGGCGACTCCTACGACAACGCTCTCGCAGAATCAGTGAACGCACTGTACAAGGCCGAACTGGTGCGTAGACGAGGACCGTGGAAGGGTCTTGAAGACCTGGAGTTCGCAACCCTGGAATGGGTCGACTGGTTCAACAACAGAAGGCTCTTAAGCGTGATCGGCTACGTGCCGCCTGCAGAGTACGAGGAAGCGCGCCGCCCAGAGCATGACGAAGATTGCTACAGTTCACCCGTCCTGGCGCTGGCCGGGACTCAAACCAATGAGTCTCCAAAAACCCGGTGCGGTTCACCACCCCAGATCCACTATTTTCTTGCTGGACGAGAACCCACACGAAGGTCAGATAATCCTCTACTTGTTTCTTAAGCTATTTTTTTGGTTTTAACGCTGTGTTCACGGAAAGGACTTGACCCCTTCCTATTTGAGCTATAAGTTCCTGCCCTACGTGGCTGACTAACACGTTGGGGGACGCGTGCGCGGGGCACTTGAGGCAGCGAATCTCAAACCTGGCACCTGGTTGATGCCTTGGAAGGCGGATATTCCAGCGCCCGGAGTTTCCGCGCTAAAAGCTGATTGGAATTCTCCAAAATCGAGCGCGTCACCAGCACCTGAAAACTGCTGCCGTCCCGAGCTAGTTCGTAGCTGGCATTCTCTTTCCGTCGTTCCTTCGAAATCCGTGTCGGCGGCAGAAACACCACCATTTATTGCGACACTAACCACGTCGGAATTGCCGACAGTTCATTATGGTCGGACGTCCAGCCTTGTCGAGCGTGATCACTGCTCAAATGTTCCAGGCCGATCAGCGCGACTGCGGATTTTGGCACGCTCGAGCAAGCCAGCTGGACCCACCGAAAATTTGATCGCTAATTCCGATCGCGTGGTTCAAAAAGTCGGACAAGTATTCGTGGAACCGACGGACATCGAACCGTTCGCCGTTGAGGGAGCACGCCGATGAGATTGCTTCCGGGCACCTGGCACAGCTCAACTTTTCGGGTAAATACGCGCTCCCTGTTCACAGCAGTCGCCGCCATCGCGGCGCTCGGGATTCTCCAGCTCGCTCTCTCGGCTCCAGATTCAGCGGGCGCCGCTGGATCAAACGCTCCGGCCGCGCAGGTAGAAACAACGGGGAGTATCACCGGCAGGCTTACGGAAGAACTGACTGGGATCCCAATCGTTGGTGCACAGGTCGCGGCGAATCATGTCTCTTGCTGCACCGCTGGTTTCGCGACAACTGATCAGAACGGGAACTACCAGATTACCGGGCTGTTCGACGGCGACCATTGGATCAGAACGGACGCTGATGAACTCGGCTTCATTGACGAGTACTACGACGACACCCTCGTGTGGGACAACCGAACCCTGGTTTCAGTCACCGCCGGCCAAACGACTGGCGGCATCGACTTCGATCTCGTCTTGGGTGGCTCGATTTCGGGGACGGTCTTTGAGCCCGGTGGGATAATTCCGATCGCAGATATCTGGGTCAATGCATTTTCAGAACTGAACAATGCCTGGTTGTCAGGGGTGACTACTGATTCTTCGGGGAACTATGTACTCGGAGGTGTTCCCGAAGGTCCGCACAGAGTTGAGTTCAGGGATCACTCAGGCAGCTTTGCAAGTGAGTTCTACGACAACAAGATCCAATGGGGATCCGCAAACCTGATCTCAATTACTGGCACGGAAGAGGTCACCGGTATCAACGCGGTGCTGGAGCTTACGGGATCAATCAGCGGGACCGTGCTTGCCCCTGATGGTGTGACACCTGTGGAGGGATTGGGCATTGAAGCTCGTGATCCCACTACAAACGATTGGATTGCCGGGGCTAACACGGATGCTGCCGGTAATTACACCGTTATCGGTCTCCGCACAGGAAATTACAAGATCCGAGCCCGGGCCTCCGGGCACGGATTCCCGGATCAGTATTTTGCCGGTGTCTCCGATTTCGAACTGGCAGATGTCGTCACGGTGACCGCGCCGGGCGATACCCCGAACATCGACTTAACCATGAGTCCGGGCGGGACGATTGCCGGCAGGATTACGGATGAGGCGAGCGGTAATCCGATAAGTGGCGTTCGGGTTTCAGCAAACCTGGAACAGTGCTGTGGTGGTAACGGAGCGACGACGGACCAGGACGGGAACTACGAGATTACCGGACTGGCCGCCGGGGACTACCGGGTAAGAACCGAGACTCGTGAACCCGGCTTCATTGATGAGTACTACGACAACAGCATTGGCTTTAGCGGCCGCACGCCCGTCTCCGTTACAGTCGGAGTGACAACACCCGGCATCGACTTTGCCCTCGTCCAGGGAGGCTCGATCTCAGGGACCGTCTTCGAACCCGGCGGGACCGTTCCGATTGCAAATATCTGGGTAAATGCATACTCCGAAACTCACTCTGAATGGGTTTCGAATGCAAGCACTGACTCATCCGGTAACTATATTCTCAGAGGCGTTCCCGAAGGACAGCACAGAGTTGAATTTGCGGACCATTCGGGCAGCTTTGCAGGCGAGTTCTTCAACGATCGCCAGGGCTTCTTCAACGCCGACCTGGTCCAGGTCACGGGCACGCAGTCGGTCACCGGGATCGATGCCGTCATGGACTTGGCTGGCTCCATCAGTGGGACTGTGCTCGCTCCCGATGGCGTTACACCTGTACAGGACCTGACAGTTGTCGCGCTGGATCCCATCAATCGGAATTGGATTGATAGTGCCCGAACCGACGCTGCAGGCAATTACAGCATCAGCGGTCTCCGCTCAGGAGACTACAAGGTCTGGGCCCGGGATTTCGATCATGGATTTGTTGAACAGTACTTCGATGGCGTGACCAGGTTCGATCTTGCAGACAACGTTACGGTCACTGCTCCCGTCGACACGGCAGGCATCGACTTCACCATGAGCCCGGGCGGCACGATCACCGGAAGACTGATAGATGAGGCGACCGGTAATCCGATAAGTGGTGTTTGGGTTTCAGCAGACCCGGAACAGTGCTGTGGTGGTAACAGCGCGACGACCGACCAGGACGGGAACTACCAGATCGCCGGGCTGGCCCCGGGGGACTACTGGGTGAGAACCGCGGCTCATGAACTCGGCTTCGTTGATGAGTACTACGACAACAGCATTGCATGGGACGACCGCACGCCCGTCTCTGTAACGGGCGGAGTGACAACACCCGGCATCGACTTTGCCCTCGCCCAGGGAGGCTCGATCTCAGGGACCGTCTTCGAACCGGGTGGGCTTGTCCCGGTAGCGGGCATCTGGGTAAGTGCAATCTCTGAAACTCACTCGGTGTGGGTTTCGGATGCAACCACTGACTCATCCGGTAACTATGTTCTCAGAGGCGTTCCCGCAGGTCAGCACAGGATTGAGTTTGCGGACCAATCGGGCAGTTTCGCAAGAGAGTTCTATGAGGACAGAACTGACTTCACCGCCGCAGACCTGATTACGGTCACCGGAACACAGGCGGTCACCAGCATCGATGCGATTCTCGACCCGGCGGGATCCATCAGCGGGACGGTTCTTGCCCCTGATGGCGTGACCCCGGTGAGTGATGTATGGGTCATTGCCCTCGATGCGATCACTGGTAACTGGGCTGAGGATGCCAGAGCGGACTCATCCGGCAACTACACCATTCGTGGCCTCCGCAGCGGGAACTACAAGGTTGAGGCGCAAAGCTCCGCTCACGGATTCCCGAATCAGTTTTTTAACGGTGTCTCCGATTTCGGTCTGGCAGATGCCGTCACGGTAACCGCACCTGGCGATACCCCGAACATCAACTTCCTCATGAGTCCGGGCGGGACCATCACTGGCAGGATCACTGACGAGGCCACGGGCAACCCGATTAGCGGTGTTGGGATTTCAGCAATTCCGGAACAGTGCTGTGGTGGTAACGGTGCGACGTCCGACCAGGACGGGAACTATGAAATCACCGGACTGGTCGCAGGGGACTACGAGGTCCGCAGCCGGGCCTTCAGTTTCGGCTTCGTTGACGAGTACTACGACAACAGCATCGGCTTTAGCGGCCACACGCCCGTTTCTGTGACAGTCGGAGTGACAACACCCGGCATCGACTTTGCCCTCACATCGGGAGGGTCGATTTCAGGGACCGTCTTCAAGCCGGGCGGGACAGTTCCGGTATTCGATATCTTCGTACAGGCGTTTTCAGAAACACACTCCACGTGGCTGACATCGGCCGCACGCACAGACTCATCTGGCAACTATGTCCTCAGTGGCATTCCAGAAGGCCAGTCCAAAGTCCAGTTCAGGGATTTCTCAGGCCGCTTTGCAAGTGAGTTCTACAACGACAAGTCCAACCGTTCCTCCGCCGACCTGATCCAGGTCACCGGCACGCAGGCGGTCACCGGGATTGATGCGATTCTTGACGAGGCGGGTTCCATCAGCGGGACTGTCTTTGCTCCCGATGGCTTGACGCCTGTGGTGGGCGCTTGGGTAACCGCCTTCGATTCGGTTACGGGCGCCCACGTGAACGGCGATCAGACGGACGCCTCAGGCAACTATGCGGTCCAGGGTCTTCGCACCGGAACCTACAAGATCTGGGCGCAAGGATTCGGTCACGGTTTCCAAGATCAGTATTTCGACGCAGTGCCATCGTTCGATCAGGCTGCGGCGGTCGCGGTATTCGCACCCGGCGACACTCCTGGCATCGACTTCGTGATGACTCCGAGGACCGCCGTTGAGAGATCCTCGCTTGTTCATCAGGTACTTCCCGGTGACGAGGTCGAGATAACTCTTACGCCTTCTGGGATTGGTGATTTCTACGCGGTCCGAGAGAATCTCGGCGGCCTCGAGCTGGTTTCTCACACCGCAGATGCGTTCGAAGAGGGCGTGTTCGTTAGCCTTGCACCGTCACCGATCTCGTATGTCATTCGAGTTCCACTAAATGTTTCGGGCGGCGATCAATTCGTCATCTGGGGCCAGTTCTGGGAAGACCCTGGCGACGAATCGGCGGTCAGCCCGTCACAGACGGTTCTAACCGTAGTTGTGCCGGACACTGAGCTGGTCCGCACGTTGAGCACCAGTACCGGAGTCGCCGGCGACATCATCGACGTCACTCTGACGCCTTCGGGAATCAGGCAGTTCTACGCGGCGCAGGAAAACTTGGACGGTTTGGAGCTGGATTCGCACGATGCAGATCGGCTCGAAGAAGGCGTGTTCGTCCGGATATCCAACGACCCGATCCATTACCGGGTAAGGATTCCCAACACCGCCTCCCAGGGACAGGTCTTTGACATATCCGGAACATTCTGGGAGGACCCGGGTCGAGTTGAGCGGGTGACGCCGTTCGTGAGTCAGGTTGCGGTCGTCAACCCGAACGCCTCCGTCAACCGGTCGCTGGGTGCCACAGGCGCACCTGCGGGCGAAACGGTGACCGTGACCGTCACCCCCACGGGCATCAATCAGTTCTACGCCGTTCGAGAAGAACTCAACGGTCTTGAGCTCGTGTCGCACACCGCGGACAGCTTCGTTGAAGGCGCGTTCGTTCAGCTCGGTCCCAGCCCGTTCCAGTACACGGTACGCGTGCCGGACGGCACACCTGCGGGGGCAGTGTTTTGGATCAGCGGCGTTTTCTGGGAGGACCCGGGACAGGAACGGCCTGTCGATCCTAGTAACAGCTCAATCGATGTCACCGGTGGCCCGAATTCGAGGGTTCACCGCGAGTTGAGTGCGGCAGAGGCTCGTCCGGGCGGCACACTTACGGTGACCGTGACACCGACCGGAGTACAGCAGTTCTATGCGGTCCAAGAGCACCTTGTCGGTCTCGAGTTGGTCTCGCACACGGCTGATGAGTTCTTTGACGGCGCTTTCGTCCAGCTTACGCCCGAGCCGTTCCAGTACACGGTTCGCGTCCCGTTCGACGCATCTCCAGGTGATGGCCGGGGTGGACGCATCACCGGAATTTTCTGGGAAGATCCGGGCCAAACAAGGATTGTTGAGCCAAGACTGAGCGTCGTCAACTATTTGGAGGGCCCGGCTTCATCTGTTGAACGAACTCTGAGTGCAACAAACGTGCCGGCAGGCGGCACAGTAACGGTGACTCTGACGCCAACGAACGTCGATCTGTTTTACGCGGTCCGCGAACATCTTGTTGATCTCGAACTCATCTCGCACACGGCGGACGGCTTCGACGACGGCGCGTTCGTCATGCTCACTCCGGACCCGTTCGAGTACACAGTCCGAGTGCCGTTTGGAACACCGACAGGCGCAGAGCTTCTGATATCAGGGAGGTTCTGGGAGGACCCGGGTCAGGAACGGCCTGTTGATCCCGCGGTGAGCACAATCCGCGTTTCGCAAGGTCCGCGTGCATCTGTTGAACGAACCCTGAGTGCAACAAACGTGCCACAAGGCGGCACGGTCACCGTGACTCTGACGCCAACAAACGTCGATCTGTTTTACGCGGTCCGCGAACACCTCGGTGGGCTTGAGCTGCTCTCTCACACCGCCGATGGCTTTGACAATGGCGTCTTCATCATGTTGACAGCGCGAACCTTCGATTACACGGTACGGGTGCCTGCAGAAACGCCTGTTGGGACAGAACTTCCGATATCAGGAAGGTTCTGGGAGAACCCGGGCTTCGAATTTGTAGTCGACCCATCGGAGTCGGTTGTCACCGTTGGCCGTCCCGCGAGCCTTGAGCGAACGCCGGGTTCCAGGTCCGCCACGCCGGGCGAAGAGATCACCTTCACGTTGACACCTGATGGAGTCGATCTCTTCTACGCAGCCCGAGAGAACCTCGATGGGCTTGAACTGCTGTCGCATGATGCCGATAACTTCGAAGATGGCGTGTTCATTCGTCTGTCCCCAACGCCGATCAACTACACCGTCAGAGTGCCCGCGAACGCTCCTGATGGTGCCATGTTCAATATCATCGGCACGTTCTGGGAGGACCCGGGCTTCGAGCTGGATGCCTCGCCCGCAGTCACCCAGGTCCGGGTCGCGGTCAATCCTGCTGTGGTTGAGCGGACCGTCGATCGGGAATCAGTCGTCGCAGGCGAATTCATGATAGTTACGATCACGCCGACCGATGTCGACCAGTTCTACGCGGTCCAGGAGAGCCTCGGCGATCTAGAGTTCGTCTCGCATACTGCAGATGGTCTCGATGACGGCGCCTTCTTGATGCTTACGCCTGATGCGTTCGAGTACACGGTGCGTGTGCCGATCAACGCGGTTGATGGCGACCAGTTCCCGATCTCCGGAACCTTCTGGGAGGATCCCGGGTTTGACCGGCCTGTAACGCCACCCACCACGCTGCTGTTCGTAGGACCGGCGATTGGACTCCTGTTCGTGCCCGACGAACTCCCGCTCGATCTGAACAGCACCGGCACGGTGGAACTCCACGTGGATGATCTTCTGGGAGAAGAGGTCGACACTGTGCAGTTGAAGATCACTCATGATCCGGCCGTTATTGAGATCTCCAATCCGTCCTGCATCGGTCTCTTTGCGGACGGTACGCCAAGTGGAGTAATTCGCGACGAGGCGGCCGGAGCTTCGTGGTTCAACTGCCACGTCACAGACGCCATATCCGGAGGCTCCGGTGCGGTCTTGTCATTTGATGTAACCCGCGTCGGACCCGGCAACCCGGTGCTGGAGATGGTCACAACAGGGGTCACTCGAACAAAGTTTGTCAAGGGTGGTCTGGTCATCGGAACTCCCGTGCGGCCGCTGAACACGCTGCAGATTCTGCCGGACACAACGGTTAGCGGCACCGTGACCATCCAGGGCGTTGCACCGGGGAATGAGCAGGCGTTCGCGGTCATTGGACCACACGTGTCGCTTGTACCGACATCCGGAGGAAGGGCAGCCAGCGTGGATGTGAATACGGATGGCACCTTCGCTATCCATGGCGTGCTGGACGGGATCTACGACGTCATCCTGGATGCGCCGGGATCACTCGGCAGACGGCTCGTCGGCCTCACGGTTGCCGGAGTTGATATTGATCTTCAGCCGGTGCAGTTGCGTGGCGGTATCTCGAATCCCGAGGACGACGTTGTCGAAGGACAAGATATCTCGGCCGTAGCTGGATCCTTCGGCCTGGGACCGAGCGAGCTGGACGGACGGTTCGCACCGGGCACGGAGCTAATCGTCGACTTCAACGGCGACCTCTGGGTTTCGGCGTTCGATATTTCGATTGTGTTGAGCAACATGGGTGAGACCAGGCTGCAGGAATGGAACGATCCTGCAGTTGTCACGGGCGGGTGAACAGCTATGGAACGAGGTCAGCTTCACGAGAACCGACCGCGGCTCGAACTGAGGGAGTGAGTGCGACATGAATCTTAAAAGAGGAAATGTGAACCGGATCTGGCCATTTGCGATGGCCCTGGTCGTCACGGTCGCCGCCGTCATTGCAGTTGCTTCATCGAGCACCGGATGGGTTTCTGCGCAGTCCGGAACAGGTGGCACAGACGGCACGGGTGGGACGGGACCCGGTCCAACGGCCACGACGACTCCGGGCGGAACAGGTGGAACGGGTGGTTTACCTGAACTTCGATCCATCATCTTTCAAGGCGAAGTCACTATCGGCGGGCAGCTTTCACCGAATGGGTTTCGGTTGACGGCAAAGATCCTCAGTACAACAGGCCAGGTGCTTTTTACCTCTGTCCCAGCCATTGTCGGTCTGCCGTTAGACAGCAGGTACTCTGCGCTTGTTGTGGGCCCGGCTCCCAATGCGGAAGGCAGGGTAATCGAGTTCTGGCTGGATGATCAGGTGGTCTCGTCCAACGTGTCTGTTTTTGCGCCGCTCCTCAACGGTCAAGTTTGTCTCGGTTGTGCTTGGACGCTGCCAATTCTTCGTAGCCTAGACCTAGATTTCCCAACAGCCCCAGTTTCGACACCAACGCCAACTCCTGGCGGAACGGGAGGCACAGGTGGGACTGGTGGACCGACGCCAACGCCGGCGCATGCCACTCCAACTCCCACTCCAACCGGAACTGGAGGAACAGGTGGCCCGACGCCTACTCCGGTTATCCCAACGCCAACTCCAACCCCGTTTATTCCGACGCCCACTCCCGGCGGGACGGGTGGCACCGGCGGACCAACGCCGACCTCGGTGCCGCCTACCGCGACACCGACCACCATTCCGGACGACCCTGCATGCCGGGCGGACAACAACGGCGATCAGCAGATCGACAAAGAGGAGGCGATTCAAGCCGTTATCGGGTACCTCTTTGGCATCGGTGATTGGACTCGGGAAGAGGCAGTGGATGCAGTTACCGTCTACCTGACCGGACAGACGCTCACGTGTGAGACACCGCCACAAGGGGGGAACTTAAAGGTAGCTCTTGGTGCGCCGATCTCAACCCTGGACGTGCACCGCACGACTGGCACGACCGCCTACGAAATCGCATTCGCGGTGCAGGAATCCCTCTTCGCGTACGATGATCAGATGACGTCTCAGCCGCTCCTGGTGGAGAGCTGGTCAGTCAGTTCCGACGGGCTGCAATGGGATTTCACGCTGCGAGACGGACTGAAGTTCCACAACGGCAGGTCAGTGACCGCCGAAGATGCAGCGCAGTCATGGGCTCGATGGGCGGATCGAGACAACTACGGCTCCCTCATTTTCGGGTTCGTGGACGACATTCGGGTCACCGGAAATCTCACGTTTGAGATCGACATGGTGGAGCCGACGGCCCTGATTCTCGAAGGAATGGCGAGCATCGGCGGCTACGCCCCGTACATCATGCCGCCGGAGATGTACAACGTACCCGCCGCAACGGGCGCAGACGTGATGATCGGCACCGGACCGTACAAGTTCAGGGAATGGGTCCAAGGCGATCACCTGACCGTTGAGCGATTCGAAGAGTATCAGCCGGTTAACTCGCCTTCCTCATTCATGGCCGGTAGGAAGGAAGCTTTCTTCGATTTGGTGGACTACGTCGTCATCCCAGATGTCAACACACAGATTGCGGCGCTTGAGGTTGGACAGATAGACATCATCGCGGGTGCGATCCCAGGTGATTTCGTCGATCCGTTGAGCAACGATCCGGACCTGAGGGTCCAGATCATCGAGAACGACTCCTCAAGAGACGGCGCATGGCTCGACCACGTCGACGGGCCGTTCACTGACGCCAGGGTTCGCCGGGCTTTCGCCATGGCATACCCTGTCGAACAGGCACTGAATGCGGCTGTTGGCGACCAGAGATTCTGGCAGACCTGCCCGTCGATGATGGTCTGTGGTGGTAAGTGGGGCGGATTCCCCGACGGCTCTGCGGGCATCTACAACGCCCGTAGTAGCGGTGGTCTACAGGCAGCACAGCAAATCATCCATAACCTCGGCCTTGTCGGCACGGACGTAATCGTCATGCAGCCAGCCGACCGCCCGCGATTTGCCGGTCCTGCTGAGATTTCGCGCCAGACCCTTGAAGAACTCGGCTTCAATGTCATCTTCAAGGTGACGGACTGGGCAACCCAGACAGTCTGGCGGGAGACGCCCGAGCTCTGGGATGTTTTCCATACCGCCGGTGGCGGCAGATGGGGTGCGAATCCGCTACTCAACAGTTCGCTGAGGAAGAACGGGTACTGGAACAGGTACCAGGACGAGTCCGGTCGCATGGCCGCCGGCATGAATGCGCTGGCTCGTGCAACGTCGGCAGCAGAGCAACTGCAGATCGTTAAGGACATGCAGCAGGTGTTCTGGGAAGACATCCCGTACGTATCGATCGGCGACACGTTCTATGCGGTGGCCTTGAAGGCAGACATCCAGGGTGCAAAAACCAAGTTTGGCATGCCGTTCAATGTCTACAACGCCTGGCGGACAGAGTGAAGTACGCACGGGTAGCCGGCCTGGGGTTGATGCTGGCAGGAACGCTGTCCCTGCTAGCGCTGGTGCTTGCCACATCTCCGAACCGGGGGCTGGAGGTACACGCGCAGGTAGTAGCCGAACCTGGCTTTAGCCTTTCGCCGGAAGTGGTTAATGTTGGGGTCGGCGATCGGCAGACTCTGGAAGTGATGTCGGGGGAGTTCGACACAACAGATATCAATGCACTCCAGGTGACCGTTCAGTACGACAACACGAAGGTCCACGTGGAGAACCCTTCGTGCCTCGGCGACATGGCCGCCATGCACCCGCCCGTGTTCGACCCGGATGTGCAGAACGGCGCCGCGGCGTTCACCTGTCTTGGAGAATCCATCCCGGGCAACGGTGGAATAGTTGCGGCATTCGATGTGGTCGGGATTTCGGTTGATGATTCAGACCTGGAGCTCGTGGGAGACGGCCCATTCAGCACAGGATTTTTCGGTGACGGCACGCTGATCGCGCAGGGCGATCTCACCGGTGCGACCGTTTCAGTTCAAGACGGTGATACTGTCAGTCGCTCGGCCAGCGCCACGATCGTCGAAGCGGGTGATGAGGTCACGATAACGATCACCCCGGACGGCCAGCCGCCGTTCTACGCAGTTCGTGAGAACCTCGGCGAGTTGGAGTTGCTGGAATTAGATCTATTAGACCCGATAACCCCAGACAATTTTTCGGAAGGCGTTTTCGTCAGGCTGGGAGCTACTCCCTTCGAATATGTTGTCCGGGTTCCAGCAGACGCCGAGCCGGGTCAGCAGTTCCCGATAACGGGTAACTGGTGGGAGGATCCCGGTGTCGAGTTCCTTGTGCTTCCCGACCCACTGGTCATCGAAGTTGCGGAACCGGTAACACCGACCCCAACTCCGGTAGACACACCGATACCAACGGTTATTCCGGCTCCGACCAACACTCCGGTGCCACCGACTGCTACCACCGCACCCTCGGATGGCGGTGGTGGTGGCGGAGGTGGAGGCGCGCCACCACCATCGGGGCCGACTTCAACCCCTCTGCCTGCGGTTCCGACTGCGCCACAATCTGTAACCGCCGAACCAGGAGACGGCTCAGTCACGGTCAGCTGGAGTCCACCTCCGCTAATCGAAGGCGCACCGGTCACTGGATACAGGATCCTCAACACCGTCACTGGCGCTGCGGTCCTTCTGGGTGAATCGGCACTATCACACACCTTTACCGGTCTCACGAACGGCATTCCCTACAGCTTCCAGATCTCGGCGATCAACTCATCCGGCAATGGCGAGAGTGTGTTGGTAGGGCCGGTCACGCCAATCGCGGGATCCGGGGGTGCCGCAGCAGTTGGTGCTGCGGCCAGCGGAGCGTTCGGTGAGGGTGTAGAAGTCACCGATTCCGATCCCGAGATCTCCACCGACTCGTCTGGCATCAGGGCCTTGATTCCCGCTACCGGCGTGGGCGAAGGTGAGACACCAACCGGCGAGTTTGACATAGACACGGAAGAGCTAACGGTTGACACAGACTCCACAGGCGCAGGAACCGGCTCGTTGAAGTTGGGGGAGGAGCTCACCGTTACCGGCCAGGTTCAGGTTGTTGGGGCCGAAGGCGGCATCGCCGTCGAGTTCCATGACGCGACGTTGAATTTCACCCCGATGATCGACGAAACCGAGTCAACGCTCCTCGACGAAGATGTCGGTACTCCCGAGGTGTCCTTCGACGTGGGAGTTACGGGCGTCGGTGAATCAACTCAGGTTTCCGCTGAATATACGAAGGAACTGCCTTCCGGATTCGCGGGCTCTTCGTTCGCACTCGGTGCTCCAGGCACTACAGGACAACTCGCCGACCCTGACGCCGACGTTGCGTACGTGGTGTCTGTGACCAAGAGCGGAATCGACGACGAGGACCTGCAGGACAACACGGTCACGATGACGGTCGGCAAGACGTGGTACGAGGAGCGAGTTGCAGCGGGTAAGTCGATCGTGATTTCGAAGGTGGCAGAGGACGGGAGCGTGTTCGTTGTCGAGCCGGTCTGTACCGAGTTGGCGGACTCGTACTCGTGTACAGCGACGTTCTCCGGTGAAGCCGGAGGATTTTCTGACTTCATCCTGGCGGCTCTGACTCTGACAACCGAGCCCACGCCTACGCCCACTCCTTCTCCTTCTCCTATTCCCACTGGCGTCCCAACATTCCAGGCTCCCGTTGATCAGCCGACTCAAGAGCCTTCGCCCACTGGCACTGCAGTTCCTCCGACACCGACAACTGCACTGGGAGCAACACAGACACCGGTTGCGACGGCGACCGCCACGCTGGCGCCAACGTCAGTAAGCGCGCCCACGCCGACCGCACTTCCCCAGATCCTGCCGACACAGGCGTCGGGCGGAGATGGCGAAGACGGAGGAGGCCTGCCTGCCTGGATAATCGCCCTCATCGGTGTACTGGCAGTTGCGGTCCTCGGAGGCATCGTGGCTCGGACATTTGGTTCGCAGATTTTGCAGCAACTTAAGAGGAGCTAGTCAACAGCCAGGGCAAAAAACCAAGAGGGATTAGACGATGCCCAATTTCAAGACGTGGACCGTAGCTTTTACTATCGCAGCGTATTCAGCCGTGCTGGTTCTCGGTGGCCTGCTCGTCACCGGGACGGGATTCGCACAGGCGAACTCCCTGCCGCCGGAGTGCAGAGCCGATCACGATGGTGACGGAGCCATTTCACACTCCGAGGCTGTCATGACGATTGCTGATTATCTGCTACAAGGCGGCGGCGGTTGGACACGGCCCGAGGTCGTGTCCGTGGTTACCGCGCACCTGGTCCCACGGGACTTCAACTGCGCCGAACCACCTGACCCTCTTACACCAAATGGAACCGCCGTTGTTGCCGTGGATTTCGTGCACAACGAGAACGGTCGCAACCAGGCCCAGCCAACCGAACACATTCACCACTGGGGCATCGGTGAGACTCTCTTCTTGAGAGCAGAGGATGATAGTTCCGAGTTCTGGCTGGCAACGGGGTGGGAGATTGCGAGCGACCTTTCTGAGGCGACCATCAATATCAGAGCGGGAGTTCCGTTCCAAACCAATCGGGATAACTTCGGAAACCTGACCGCCGAGGATGTTGCGTGGAGCATGAACGACGCCAATGCAGCAACGAATCCGGGCTCCATTCATGGGCAGGCAGGCGAATTCGCAGGTCTGTGGGGTGAGTGGATCGTAGTGGACGACGGAACCGTTTCGTTTGACTTCAACCAGTTTGATTCGACCTGGAAAGCCGACTTCCTCAACCAGTCCGGTCAGGCATTTACTGTCTTCTCCAAGAATGCATTCGACACGATGGGACCTGACTGGGCGCGTAACAACATCGTTGCGACGGGACCCTTTGAGGTTGAGAGCTGGGTCGCCGATTCCGAGCTAACGATAGTGAGTCGCTATGCAGGTGGCGGCCAACACTATCTGCCATCGCTGACTCCGAAAACAGACAGGGTCAGGTTCGTTCAAACGCCTGATCCAGCAACCCGTGAAGCGCTGCTGAGAGCGGGCGAGGTTGATGCCAGCGTGCTCGAGCCGGCAGCCGGCGGTGATGCGATTCGGAACGGGTTCCTGAGTACGAGCACGCAGCTCGATCGTCAGCTCGGAGTCTTCTTCTCGGGGAACCTGTGGGAAGACGTAGATGCGCGAACCGGCGAGACGTTGCCTCCGAAAACACCGTTCGATCTTGACTGGCCGTGGATCGGATCGCCAGGTCTGCACGGCAACGGTGCGCCTGCGGACGACATGGAACAGGCGCGTCTGATCAGGCGAGCGCTGGCGATATCCATCGACAGGGATGCGATCAACGAGGTTCTGCTTGACGGTCTCGGCCGGCCTGTGATGGTGGAGTACTTCTCGACTGCGCACCCGAACTGGAACCCGAAGTGGAACTACCCGTTCGACCCTGACGAAGCGCGCAGGATACTGAGTGACGACATCGTGGCCGATTATGAGCAGGGAGGGGCCGACACCAGTCCCGGGAACCTGAACGGCAACGCATTCGAGATATCGGTGTATGCCGGTCCGGAGCTTGGCGGTGGAGGCGGCATCAGCGGACAAATAACGGACGCCGTGGCAGGATTCTGGGCGCAACTCGGCCTCGAGACCTTTTCGTTGAAGTATGCGTACGCGACGTTCAGACCGGGTCTCGTCAGCAGGACAAACACGATTCCCTGGGTCGCTTCGTGTGACAAGGGTCGGGAGTCGAATCCGTGGCACTTCCCGAAGGGCCTCGTGCAGACAACTTTGACACGTGGAGGGTTCGGCTGTGGATTCGAGTCACCTGAAATCCTGGACTTCTATACCAGGATGGCCACCGCGCCTGATGTGGCCACTGCCACGCAGGCTGCCAACGAGTACCTGGATTACGTGTACTTCTGGAACCTGCAGCCGGGTGTTGTTGCAGTTCCGAATGATGTCTACTTCAACCCGAAGAAGATCGCCGAGTGGCCGATGGCGAAGTCTGCATCGTCACCGATTGACAGCGTTTGGAACCTGAGGTTGAAGCCGTGAACCTGCTTAATCAACTATCGAAACCCCCGTACATGACCACTCGTGAAAACAGGTCTGCGGAAAAACGACCGGAGGGACTCCGATGTATGTGAGAACACTGAGGCCCGTGCTTACGGGCACGGTCATCTCGGCCTATGCCGCGGTTCTTGTTGTGGCCGGGCTTCTGGTCACTGGCGGTGTCGATTTTGCGCGGGCCGCCAGCGAAGAGCACCTGTGTCGTGCCGACACCAGCGGTGATGAGCGAATTTCAAGGGATGAGGCCGTTTCGGCTGTGAGCGCTTTCCTCACTGGCTCGCCAGACTGGGATCGTTCGCAGGTTACTGATGTAGTTGCCGCATTCCTCCTGGGTCGCACGCTCGACTGTCCTGGTGGCATCACCGTGCCCGAGCCGCAGACTCCGAACGGTGAAGCGGTCATAGCGCTAGGATCCGGATCAGTAAACGATCAGAACGGCCGAAACCAGGCGCAGTCGCCTGAGATCGTTCACTACTACGGTATCGGAGAAACGATGTTCCTCCGCGGGCAGGACGATACGGCGTTGCCGTGGCTTGCTACCGCATGGTCAATTGAAAACGACCTGTCTGGTGCAACACTTACGATCGCGGAGGGCGTGAAGTTCCATGTTGTTGACGGTAACGATTTTGGTGATCTGACGGCCCACGACGTTGCGTTCAGCATGAATGATGCGAACGCCACCACTAACCCCAACTCAATCCATGGCCAGGCTGGTGATTTTGCCGGTTTGTTCAAGGAATGGATTGCGGTCGACGACCGAACCGTCATATTCGACTTCGAGTCGTTCGACATCATGTGGAAGGACGACTTCCTGAACCAGTCAGGTCAAGCGTTTTCAGTTTTCTCCAAGACGGCGTTCGACACCATGGGAGAGGACTGGGTGCGGGACAACATTGTTGCTACTGGACCGTATCAGCCGGTTGAGTGGCTGCGAGACACGAAACTGGTCATGGAATCGGTGCCTAATCACTGGAAGTTCGTACCCAGGACGAATCGCATTTGGGTCCTGGAAATTGGTGAGCCAGCGACGCGATTTGCAATGCTTCAAACCGGAGCAGCTGACGTTGCAGATATCGATCCCGCCGACGCCCCTCAGTTCGTCAACGGAGGATTCGGTGTTGCCAGCACAGGTGATGGGAGACAGGAAGGTCTCTTTTTCTCAGGCAATCTGTGGGAAAAGTTCAGCGCACGCGAGGGCGAAGGTGAAGGTGAGCCGAACGAAACGCTGCTGACCCGTGGCACCTACGTGAACGACTTCCCGTGGATCGGTGATCCGTTCAGTACGAACGACCCCGGCGACATGGAAGAGGCGCGCCTGGTTCGTAGGGCGCTTGCAATTGCCATCGATCGAGATGCCATTGTTGACAGCGTACTTGGTGGTATCGGCAAGCCGAACATGGTTCAGTACTTTTCGACGGATCACCCGAACTGGGATTCAAAATGGGATTACTACTACGATCCAGCTGAGGCGAGGAGCATCATCTCCGGCCTTCAGGATGCTAACTACTTTAGAGGCGCAGCTGATAACAGTAATCTGAACGGCAATGCTTTCGAGATTCCCATCTACTCTCAGAGCGGAAACACGACTATTCGAGGAGAAATCGCAGACGCAGTGGCTGGTTTCTGGGCTGACCTGGGCCTTGAGACCTACAGCTTGAAGTACACGTATCGGCTGTTCCGGCCAGGTATTGTCGGGCGGACCAATGTGCTCCCATGGATCACTGGCTGCGATCAAGGGCGGGAGTCTACTCTATGGCATGAGCCGAAGGGACTTGTCCAATCGTCATTGAGTCGTGGTGGGTTCAGTTGCGGATTTGAGAGCCCCGAGATAACCGACTTCTACCTACGCATGGCACACGCTCCAGATCAGGCGACAGCCACGCAGGCGGCCAACGAATACCTGGACTACGTGTACTTCTGGAACCTGCAACCGGGTGTGGTGACGATTCCGCAGGACGTGTACTACAACCCGAACAAAATCGCTGCCTGGGACATGGGCAAATCCTCGACTTCGAAGACCGGTAACTACTGGAATCTTGAATTGCAATAGAAACGGAAAATTGCGCATACCCGAGTTCTGCGATGGCGCCTGCCGGGTGTGACCAATAGCAAAAAGATCACCCGGTATTTCGACTTGGGCAAGAAGTGACGAGGGCGGGCTGGATAAATATCGGCTGGTGGATAAAACAAATGAGTTCCTGGAAAACAGACGGCGCAATGTCGGCCAGCGACGTTGGCCGGGCACTGCTCACGCTAACCGTGATGGCACTCCTGACGGCGACCCTGTTACAACGGCCGGCCGCTGCCGTTACAGCCACCCTTCATGTAGCCAATGAGGGGACAAAGATAACCACAGAGATCGCGGCTCCGGACGGGTACACGAATGTTTCGACGGTATTCACCACCTATAGATCAGATGTTGTTGCTGAGCGCCTGATAGTGCCCGACTCTGACCTGGTCAGGTTGGTGGTGACGGACCCCAGCCAGGACATCGTGACGGATAAGACTGTAACGTCGACGAGCCTGGATGTAGACAACAACAATAACGGGGTGGGGGACGGAACTAACGTGATCTCCGTGGGGATCGCCGAGGTGGTGACAATCTTCCTGACGGGGCAATACAGTTCGCCGATAGTCGGTTCGGTTGACTCTATTCAGATCATAGGTTCAGACGGAACTACTGACCTGACGCAGACTGAACTCGCCGTTCTAGATCGGTATAGCGGCGATCATGTTCGTGGAGTTGATCCTTGGCTAAGGGTTATTCGGAATATTTCCGGACCAGATATCCAGCTACATTCCGTCATCTACCAGACATCAGTGCCAGATACCGTTTCGGTCGAGGTGAGAAGCGAAATTGAACCAGTGCCGATAATTGTTGACCTGCTTGAGACTGACCTCAGCAGCGGTCGGTTTGAAGGTTGGGTTCGCGTCATCAATCCGGTGCAGCAGAGCTCCACCTCCTCCCTGGCACCCGGTGACAAGTCGGCCAGGATCAGGACCATTGCCGGACCGGTGGTAGCCATGTACATGGACGCGCAGGGCACGCAGCGCGAGGCATTCGTAGCTGTAGATACGCTGGCACCAGACCTTGGTATCGACGCGCCTTTTCACGAATCGATTACTCAGGACCAACGACCGGAATTCCTTGGGAGCTTCACAGATAACGGCGCCGGATCGGACGTCAGTAGCGTCCGCATATTGATCGACTCCAGCGATGATCCGGCAAATGGCAGTGATGTTGTTGACTCGTTCGGCGTCGTTTCGCCGTTCGCAAAGGATCTACCCATCGCAACTAACGGCGCTGTGGATGGAGATTTGACGATGTCGTTCTCCGCTCGGCCGGTCAACGACCTGCCAAGGCCCGGTTTACCGGTTCAGCAAAACATTGTTGACTTCGTTGCCACGGCAAATGATCTTGCAGGCAATGTCGGCTTTTCGGACTCTGATCCTGCAGATTCAACAAGCATCGGCCCGGGATCAATAGTCGGAGGCAACCAGGTCCATGAGGTGACGATCGATCATGTTAGCTTTGGCTTTGACAAGACTTTCGGCGCTAGCTTCCTAACGAATGCACCTGGCGGCGGATTGACTGACATACTGCTCCGCTTCTCAGATCCGCTAAACGTGGCATCAATCGATCCGACCGATTTCGTGGTCCGACTGGCAGATGGAAGTTCGACCGTTCCACGGAGCATCGTCGTCGAAGGCGACATGATCGTTCGCATCGGGTTATTCGTGGAAATGGCCCCACTCGATCCAGTCCTGGTCAAGCTGATTGATTCGATATCGGACCTTGCCGGGAATGTTCGAACCGCTGACTCAGTTGAGATTAACGGTTCGATCGGGTCCGTATTCGTCGCGAACGAACAATCGCGGACGACAACGGAAATCCCGGCGCCTGACGACTACAGCTCCGTTCAACACGTGTTCTCTACATATGTGCCCGAGGATCCTTCAGAACGAATCATCGCAACGGAAGCGGACCTTGCGAAGGTAGTGGTGATCGATCCCGGCCGTAACATTCTCGAGCCGGTCATCACTGTTCCTCCTGACATTCGTGTGGATAACAATGTCACCGGTCCGGGGGACGACTCGAACCTATTGACGATACCGATTGGTCAGACGGTGGTGATATTCCTCAACGGTAAATCGGGGACGCCAATCACAGGTCCTGACGGCACAATCCGAATTATGAGCGGCGGGGTTGATTTACTTGCAAACGGGACGTTAATCATTGTCACGCGCTTCGACGGCGATGGAACATCGGATCCAATACTCCGTGTACAGCGAAATATCGGATCCGGAGATGTAGTGATCGACTCGATCGATTACGAAACGTCTGGTCCGGACGCGGCGGAGGTAACTGTTACAAGCGATCTGGACACAGTAGGCGTTACGGTGCAACTCCTGGAAACGAACAGGAGCACAGGGCGGTTCGAAGGATTCGTGCGACTTGCAGGGGATTCACCGGACGCTCAATCGAAATCGTCGAATACGCCGGGTGATCAAAGTGCTGCGATAACGGTTACAGCCGGTCCTCTCGCTGTTGCATATCAGAATTCCGAGGGGGAGCAGTGGGGCACGTTCTTAGGGATTGACGTAACCCCGCCCGAGCCGACTATTCAGTCTCCAGCACTTTTCAGCGCCACGCAGAACCGGCGGCCAACCTTCGCAGCGACATTCACGGACAACATTTCTGGTCTCGTCGTAAGCAGCGCACGTGTGCTGATCGACGGAGCAGACGATCCGGACAACGTTGTTTCCGTTGTCAGTCCATTTGGCACAGTCTCACCAAGCGCGGTTGAACTGAGCTTCCCGACAGCCGGCGCTGCTGACGGCGATCTTGTATTCACAGGGGCGGAAGCTCCTGCTCAAAACTTGCCGAACCCGTCAGTATTCGTCCCAGACCACTTTGTCGACTTTGTAGCAACCGCAATTGACATGGCCGGAAACATTGGCTTCTCCGATGCAGATCCTAATGATCCAATTAGCGTCGGATTCGACACGATCGCGGGCGGCAATCAGATCCACGTCGTCCACATTGATCAATTTATTCCCAGTTTTGACGTGGCCCCTGGAAGTCATCTGACAGGGAAAAGGTTCGATCATAGTCGGTGGATGGAAGTTCTCAGCAGGAACTCAATCAGGCTGACATTCAGCGAGCCGTTGGATGGCTTTAGCCTGCAAGTGACTGATTTCCAGGTCACGCTGGATGATGGCAGTATTCACACTCCCGTCAGCCTGGCCCTGGTTGACGAACGTGTTTACCTGCAACTTGTAAACGATATTCCGAGCGATGACACGCCAAGGGTCGCCATAACCGGCCCAATCGCCGACCGTGCTGGCAACATTACAGCTGCCGGCGATGTCGAGATATCCGACGGGATCCCACCGACGGTCATTGTGATGGTTTCCGGCGGATCCGGCTCTGGCGTCGGGGACGAGAGCCCGGACAGGCTGACAAACGACGGCATGACCATCACGATAGTCTCTGATGAGCAACTCACTGCCTCTCCGCAGGTCGCCGTTCACCGCCAGGGCGACAATCAGCCTGAAGTCGACATTATTGCACTCGCTGCAGGCATTAATACATTTGAGGCTACTTACTCGCACCCTGGCGGAGCCCCGGACAGTCCGCGGGCAGTGATCGTTACCGCAATCGATATCAATGGCAACGTGGCCACTTCAGGCGGCATCGACGACCACGTGTTCACATTAGACGTCACCATCCCTGATCCGGTGTTCAGGCTCAACCCTGAGAGTGCTCCCGGTAGCAGTTTCACGCCGTCACACACTCCACTGATCACTCTCGACTATGAAGAGTCCGGTGAGCAGCACACCGTAAGCCTCCTCGATGTGACGATTGATGACTTGCAGGTAGCCGGAGATTTCGCTCCACATGAGAATGGGCTCTCCCACTTCTTCCGGCCTGCGGCTGACCTTGCGACCGGCCCTCACCGGCTTGTGATTAAGGCCAGTGGTGCACAGGATGCAGCCGGCAATGCACATGAATCTGAAGTTGTCTTCGACTTCGAGGTCGATCCCCCGGTGCTGTCATTACCCATCCTGCCCGCCGACCCTGGGATTCTTTTCGAAGTGGACATGGATCCAGCAGAGGCAACGGTAGTGTTCAATGACACGTTGCTGCTGGAGGCTCTGCCGCGGGACATAACCGGAGTTGAGCTCGGGCAGGGTCTGGGAGCGGGAGAGGTATCGGTCTCCTGGACGATCTTGCAGGGTCTGTCGACCATCGATCCGCAGACAGGTCTGTTCACGGCGGCAGCGGTCGAGGAGACGGCGATCGTGCAGGCGACAGTGATCCAGCCGAACGAGTTCGATCCCGCTTCGACCCGCTCCGGCATCGCCACTGTCAGGGTGGTGGAAGACCTGAACCCACTACCTCCCCCCGATGAGGCCCCGAAGATTGTTATTGTGAGCGCGACAGGGGAGCTAACTGGCGTGCCGGTGACATTTTCCGCTATCGTCGATGACCCGAATCCAGGGGACGGTGTCAACGTGGAGTGGGACTTCGAATACGATGGCGCAAACTTCGTTGCTGATTCCTCCGGTATCAATTTCAGGTTTGCTTCCCACACGTTTACCACGGCTGGTTTGCACATGGTGGCTGCGCGTGCGACGGATGGGGGAGGATTATCGAGCGGGGTTGCCACGTTCGATGTGACACTTCTCAATCCGTTGCCGCAAATCATCGTTGAGGATCCGACGTCACTGGTTCGACCGGGAATATCACTCGATTTCCAGGAGCCGGTACTGGTTGAGCAGGTTTTACTGGACGGCTCTGATGTCACTGCGGACGTAGTCCTCGTTGCCAGTGCCAGGTACTTCTATTTTCCAGTATCGGATCTCGCCCTTGGTCCGCACACCGTTACTGCCGCGGCCCGGCGTGTGAGCGATTCAACGCCCGTCAACCTCCAGCAGGCATTCGAAGTGGTGGAGCAGGAGGGTTTCGTCTTCGATCTTGTGCCGGGATGGAACCTGATCTCATTTCCCGGACACCCGGCTGATCCGGACATAAACTTTGTGTTCCCGGGACAGGTTGACCATGTGATCGAACCACGACGGAACATGGACCCGGCCAGCGGTCTGTGCACGCCGTGGGAATCCGACCTGTCCCAGTGCCCGAGCGCCACGCAAGACCCTGTGAGTGGCTTCCTGACGCCGGAGCCGGGGAGCGGCCTGGTCACCGTGCGCGCTGTCCAGGCTTACTGGGTACACCTCGACGGAGACGTTGCGATCCAGGCGAGCACACTCCTGTTCAGTGACGTCCAATTTAGCAGGGTTTTTGTCACGAACGGCTTCTCCGCCGTTGGTCCAAACAGCTTCTGGGGCCTTGATGCGGCTGCAAGGAGCCATATGCTCGCAGATGACGCGTTCCACGGCACGAATTGGGTGCGGGCGCTGGGCTGGGATGCGAACAGCGCCACCGCGTTCGAGATCCTTCCGCACACCGGGGCAACGGTGCAGGCGGGACGTGGATACTACCTTGAGGTTGCCAGCCAGGGATTCATGCACTTTGTAGCCCAGCCCGGTGTAAACCCGTCCGCACCGGCTGGCCAGGTGAGCAATGTCGCAGGTGATATGTTCGATTTCGATATCGAAATGGACGTGGGCTGGAGCTATATCTCACTACCCGGCGACCCGCTGGACCCAGACGTCAACGTGGTGTTCACAGACCTGTTCGTGGACGCGGTTTTGGAGTTCGATCCAACGGCTCCTGGTCTGTTCAAGGTCGCCGTGCGCGACTTCATTTCCGGTCTGCTTGAACCGGCCACGGAACACGGGCTGGTTCAAGTGGGCGCAGGTCCCGGCCTGATGGTTCATTCGGTAGCTCCAACTGTGCTCTCGTTGACACTTCAGAGATCAGCCTTCGGCAATCCGCTCGTGGAAGGGTGGAACTTCGTCGGTCCGATTGCAGATTCGATTTCGTCTTCTCACCTGCACGCGTCGGTGGATAACGTGCTTTCGGACGACTGGGACTGGATAGAGGAGTTGATACCGGGTATACCGCAATCTGGATCGCCGAGTGCGTCCGATGCCTTTGGGCACGGTAAGGACCCGGTAGGCCCGGATGATCCCGGCGTCGGACTGGCATATGGCCGGGCATACTGGGTGCTTGTTAACTCGATCCCACCACCGCTGGCCGCTTGCAGGGCCGACGCGGACGAAAGCGGGCGGATCGAGCGCTCTGAAGCGCTCATCGCAGTCACTTCGTACCTGCTGGGTGGCAGTGAGTGGTCGCGACAGGATGCCATCGAAGTGGTGACAGCGTTCTTCCTCGAGACAGAGATATCGTGCTGAGAGGATGCGTTTGATTCCAATTTATTCGGCTGGTCGATTGGTTCGAAGTAGTGCACCGAATCTGTTCAACGGCAGCTGGCACCGAAAACTTGCCGTCACGGTCGCCGTCGCCGCGATAGTCGGCGCCGGCGCATGCAGTTCATCCAGCGATGAGTCTGAAGTTGCCAGTCTGACTCGCATCCTGTCCGGCAGTAGCGGGCAACCAGGTGCGCAGATCACAATAACGGTGCAACCGACTGGAATCGGCGGCTTCTTTGCCGTTGATGAAGATATCGGCGAACTAGAGCTTGTGTCGCACTCTGCAGATTCCTTGCGAGATGGCGTGTTCGTTCAACTCGAAGAGCGCTCGTTCGACTACACCGTGCGAATCCCGGCTACCGCCGGGCCAGGCGCAATTTTCATCATTTCAGGTCAATACTGGGCTGACCCAGAGATACGGAAAACAGTTGCCCCTGCAGAGTCGGTATTGACCGCCAAGTAGTCCTTTGTTTCTTCCCCCACTGATCAAGTAACGTATGTGCAGAAGATACGGGGCACCAGCCCGATTTTCGCCGTCGACTCGGCTCGATACACAGGCAGCTTGAACTTATACACCGTCTTCGGATGGATTGATTTCAGGACTTGTCTAGCCTCGTGCCCTGAGTTCTGACAGCTCCAGTTGAACGTGATAGGAACTCCATATTGCGTTCTCTGTCGTGTCCGCATATCCGCTGGTCGCCGTTGGGTCAGTTTAGGAACGAAGATGAGGTGGTCTCACTATGCCCTTCGCGACTGTGACCTGACCCCCATGAACGATACCAGTGGAAAAGTGCGAAACTGGACGTTCTGAAAGGGGGGCAAGATGCCTTGAAAAGGTCATTCACCGGACCAGATTCTGACCAAGCTCCGACAAGTAGAAATGGCAGTAGCCAACGGCAAGCAGGTCGCACAGGCCGTCAGAGAGATCAGCGTCAGCCAGCACACGTATTACCGCTGGCGAACCGAGTACGGCGGGCTGAACCTGGACCTGAGGAGACCAGGGACATGCAGAACCGGAACGCCTTTTTTGTAGTAGACCGAAAACGGCACGTCGGTCGAAGAGATCTGCTTGAGGAAGGCAGATCAAGATTTAGTTGATATTAAAGCCCAGGTGAGACGGTTCGTCTGGAGGATGGCTTTCCTTTGAAACCTCCTGACCTGGATCGCCACTGTGCTCGCGGGAGCGTTGCGAAGATAAATCCAGCAAACCCTCAAGAACGTCATTGAGGTTATTCTTGGCCAAGAATCCGCACCCTCTCCCGTTTTTTCGGTACCGCACCCACCGTTTCTCATAGACGAGTTTCGCAACGGACCTCCGGCTGTGCGCGAGGGTTTACGACTGACGCGGATTCACCAGCGTTACATCCTGTTCCGGCGCGCGCAGGGCGACTCCGTTACTGCTTTGGCGGAGGTGCTGGGGTGCAAGAGAAGTTCAGTTGAATATCACCTACGAAGGGTGTACGAGGATCCCGAGTTATTCAGGACACTGGACTTCGTGATGCCCTGGAATCCGCCCAACAGGTTGAGCCCGGTCTACTTCTGCCGGTACTGCGCGTGGACGGAAGCGAAGAGGGGTGACGCGTGTCATCACGCGTTCGGGCACATCTGGGACGAGGAAGAGTTGTAGATGGATTGTGCCTACGGGCCTTGAATGGGAAGATTGACCAGGGTCAATGTATCCGATGAACACAGGTCGCCGTGTACCTAACCGCCGGTCCCATCCATACCATGTGTAAGGCACATGCGAATGGCGGGATTCCATCGAACGAATGCAATTGGTGCGAAACGTTACAGTATCCTCCTTGTCTCGCCGTATCGGGAGTACTGGCCGGAGCAATCGCAAGATACCTTCCTATCGAACAACTATTCGTACGAGCCGGCACGTTAACTCGCTCAATTCACAGGTGTTTGAAGGAAGTAGGAGGTAACGATGTCGATTACCTGTTCATATCCTGGCGGGGCTCCAAGGGCGCCCGGAATCTGAAGAAGATAATCAGCCACGGCACGGACCGCCTCATCCTTTTCTATAAAACCTGAGCCATCGGAATCATAGGCTTCGACCGCAGGTCTCGTAACGAACAGAGTCATGGAATCCGACGACTCTCCACCATCACCGTCAGATGCAGAGATCAAAACAGCGTATGTTCCCTGGATCTGGTACTCGTGTGTATTAGTCAACCTTCCAGTGCCGTTTTCTAAGGACCCCGCTTCCTGGATTCCATCACCCCAGTCGACGATTATTTCCAGCACGTCATCGATTCCTGGATCGTGCACGGTCGATGTGCGGTGACCAGTGGATAGCTCAAAACTTGTCCCGACATCCATGGCGTGGTTGGGTCCGGCTTCGACATCCGGAGCGACGTTGAGGACCTCCACGGTGGCAGAAGATTCGGCTGTAAACCCGTCGTTGTCTATCGCTCGGAGCTTGACCGTGACCGTCTGCGGACCGTCCATGTTGCTGGCGTCAAAGGTCGGCGACACACCTGTCTCGTCACCGTTGGCTGCGTCCACACCCGTCTCGCTGAAGATCTCATCACCGTCCAGGTCCCACTCGTAGAGGACGATCTCACCGTCGGGGTATGAGGATCCTGAACCGTCCAATTCGACGGTATCGCCTTCATCCACCTGGTACGGACCGCCGGCGTCGGCTGTCAGTAAATCGGCGGAAATAACACTCACGTGCCAGTCTGCGGTTGTCTCTCCGAACCGGTTTTCAGCCTTGATGACCACCGCGAACTCGGAACCGATACCTGTCGCTTCGTCCCAGGTGACCCGACCCGTGTTTTCGTCCACGCGCATACCGGCCGGGCCTTGCACCAGGGTCCACATGAGAGGAGCCGTTCCTTCAACGATCGGCACGGGGCTAATGTACGGAGTCCCTTCAACGGCCTCATCATCACCAATCTCCCCGATGACAGGTATGAAGCCGAGTTCTGAGCCAAACACCCTGACCGTGTGGTTGGTGAACTCCGTTACGACAACTCTCCCGTCTGGTCCAACTGCGACATCGTGGGGCTGGCCGCCGGCCGGCCATTTCGCGATAAGCACGCCGTCGGAGCTGTATTCGTTGATGTAGTGGTCGTGCGCGGCGAGCAGATTGCCGCTGGAGTCCGTGTCGATTCCCAGCAACTGCCACAGTTCGCCGCGTTCTCCGAAAGCGGTTAGGAACTCTCCGGTTGAAGTGAATTTGCGAATCCTCTGGTCGTCGAAGTTGATAGACATCGCTCCAGCGATAAATACCGACCCGTCGTCAGTCACTGCGATGCCGAGGAGGTTGTAGAACTCGTTGGTATATGGCTCAGTCGGCGTCCACTGGTCTATCAGGTTCCAATCGGCATCGAAATGGCTGACCCTGGTCGCGAGGGATGGCCATTCTCTATCGAGCACGAAGACCGAACCGTCTACCGGGTGGACCGTCAGGAAACGGCCCAATGCACCAATGGCCGTGCCGAGGTAATTTCCGTCGGCATCGAAAAGCTTGAGTTGACCGTCTGCAACGATCACAGTCCCGTCTGAACCGATGGCGATGTCTGTTGGGCCTGACAGTTGGCCGTCACCGTTCCCGGTCCCACCCCACGATGTGATGTACTCGCCGGTTGAAGAGAAGCGGAGGACGCGGTTGACGGTACGATCGATAACGAAGATGTCTCCGTTATCCGCGACTGTGACCGGTCCCGGGGAGAGCAGGTCATCTTCTCCCGGCAAGCCAAACTCAAACGAGAATTCAAGCGTCGGTGCATAGACCGAGAGACTGCTTGCGAAAATGAAGTTGGCAACGAAAATGTTTCCGTTCAGTCCCTCGGTTACCCCGTACACATAGCCCCGAGGTCCGCCAGTGCTACGCGCAACGAACTCGCCATCTCCAGTGAACCTGGCAACCCTGCCAGAGGAATAGAGGGATACCACAATCTCCCCATCGCTCGTGAAAGCCACACCGGTGCTCGACCTGATGAATCCTGGATCCGACGGGTCGTCGCTTCCGATCGAACGGACGTAGTTCCCGTCTGCATCAAACATCTGCACCCGGTGGTCGCCAAAGTTGCCTAATGTGACAAGTACCCTGCCGCCATCGTCTGCCGCGACTGCGTAGGGAAAGTCGAGGAGACCGGGACCGTCGCCGCTTACTCCCCATGATGAGACGAACTCACCGCCCTCCGTGTAGTGGAATATCTTGTCGTTGTTCGCGTCGACGACGAATACGCTGTCAATCCCGTCTGCCGCGATGCCGGCGCCACTGAAGCCCGTGTCCCAACTGTCGACATAGTCGCCTTCCTCCGTGTACTTAGTGACGCTAGCCTCCCCCCACCCCCCGGTGATGTAGAGAAAGCCCTTCCCATCGGCAGCAATGTAGAACGGTTCGAAAGAAGACGCCGTGATCCCCTGGGTGGTCGGCCATTCGGCGATGAACTGTCCATCTGGGTCGAATCGCTGGATTCGCTCGTTTCCCCGATCTGCGACGAAGATATCGCCGTTGCTGCCTGTCGCGATTCCGATTGGGCTGTACAACTCGCCGGGACCATCAGGAGGGCGGTCGATAACAAGTTCGAGTAGCCTTCGCCCGGTCACCGGATCGAAGGCGTCGCTGGCCGCGATGCTGACCGTAGCCGTGTCAGTGCCCAGGCCTCCGTCATCATCTTCAACGGTTACGGTGACGACATAGGTGCCGGTTCCCACGAAAGCGTGCGCCGCTTCGAATGGCGAAGTGACAGCACCGAGGTCCTTCGGTGTAGTCCCGTCGCCCCAATCGATGATCGCGGTGTGAGTATCGTCGACTGCGGGGTCGGTGAAGGAGACGGAGACGGTCGCTGTATCAACATCGTCTATAGCGTCACCGGTCGCAGAGACAGTAGGGTCGACGTTTACGACCTCGACTTGCGTGCAGATCTCGTCCGCCAGCCCGTCGTTGTCTATCACCCGGAGGCAGATGGTGAGGTTCGCAGGTCCGTCTATGAGCGATGCATCGAACGTCGGTGAGACTCCGACCTCGTCACCGTTGGCTGCGTCCACACCCGTCTCGCTGAAGATCTCATCACCGTCCAGATCCCACTTGTAGAGGACGATCTCACCGTCAGGGTCTGAGGAGCCTGAGCCGTCGAGCACAGCCGTCGAGCCTTCATCGACTGTGTACGGACCACCAGCATCGACCTCCGGGATACACCGAACGCCTGTGCTCTCGACGTGGGTAACGCCGCCAAGCCATGCCTGAAAGGCTTGGCCGGCGGGCTCGCAAAGGGTCGTTGCTGAGAAACGGAAGGAAGTTAGGGCCGTAAGGCCGGTGAACGAGAGCGGGATGCTCCCGCTCAGCTGGTTCTGGCGGAGGTCGAGTACCGTCAGACTGGCAAGGTTGCCGAGCTCCGGTGGGATGCTCCCGCTCAGCTGGTTCCTGTCGAGGCTGAGATACTGCAGACTGTCCAGGTTGCCGAGTTCCGGCGGGATGCTCCCGCTCAGTTGGTTGATAGAGAGGCCGAGGTACTCCAGGCTGGCCAGGTTGCCGAGCTCCGGGGGGATGCTCCCGCTCAGCTGGTTGCCCCAGAGGCCCAGCCACAGCAGACTGGCCAGGTTGCCCAGCTCAGGCGGGATGCTCCCACTCAGCTGGTTGATGGCGAGGTCGAGGCTCCAAAGACTGGCCAGGTTGCCCAGCCCCGGCGGGATGCTCCCGCTGAGCTGGTTGTTGGAGAGACCGAGGTACTGCAGTCTGGCCAGGTTGCCGAGCTCCGGGGGGATGCTCCCGCTCAGCTGGTTGTTCCAGAGGACGAGCTGCTGCAGACTGGCCAGATTGTCGAACTCCGGTGGGATGCTGCCGGTCAGCTGGTTCTGGTAGAGGACGAGGTACTCGAGGCTGGCCAGATTGCCGAGCTCCGGGGGGATGCTCCCACTCAACTGGTTGCTGAAGAGACCGAGGTACTGCAGGCTGGCCAGGTTGCCCAGCTCCGGCGGGATACTCCCGCTTAGCTGGTTGTCGGAGAGGTCAACTTGGGTCACGTGTCCCGCGGCACAGGAGATGCCGTACCAGTCGCAGGCTGTGACGTCTGACAGCCAGCCGGTATTGACCAACCAGTTCAGTCCGTCGGTTGCGCTGTAGAGGGCAACCAGCGCCTCACATTCCGCGGCCGGTATGTCGGTCACCGTTGCGCAGTCAACGGAAGCGGCGTTGACCGTGACATCCGCATTGTCGCTGCCAAACGTGTTAGCAACCACGAGAAAAGCGACGAGAAAGAGCGCGATCAACCAGATCGATCTAATCCGAGGCATCGCTGGGAGCCGACTGTGAAATCCGCGAGGGGGATAGAGGTGTCGCAAGTGGAACCTCGCCGACCGCTTTTTTGTCCGACAACGAGACGACTTCAAAATGTCTGTAATTGCCACGCTCCGTCGGAATAGCCGCAAGGTACGTTAGGGTAATCCCACTGTCAATTGACCAGATGGTGATAGGGCGACCTGACTGGATCATCAGATGACGACGATCAGGAGCAGACGTTACCGTCGAGGGGTTCTGTCAGAACTCAGGTCACGAGCTGACTTTTGGGCAAGTTGAAGCGGGACATTGGGCCATGATCAGACGGCCAGATCGGCCATTAGAGTTGACTATCTAGCGCTGAAGATTGCTCGTCTTTCCGGCGTTGTGAACCCTTCTTCGGGTCGCGGATTCCTCATGTAATTTCGTAATCTATCGAATACCGTGCAGAACCGACTTGCGATTCGAATCGTTTGAACCCGAGCATCGGATAGTAACGCTGCTTGATGTGCCGATGATTCTGCTCCATGCGGTTGTTCAGATACCGGTTATGTCTAAGCAATGTCCTTGAATTCACTCATGTGCCTCTGTGCCAATTCCGTAGCTGCGGCCGCCGTGCACCTCCTTAGCATCGTCACAATCTCCCAACCCTTTATCTCAGGAATTCCGTTCCATAGATTCGCAGACATTCTGATCCCAGTCACTCCGGACAGTGGCTCTTAGCCTTAATAGGAGTGTCCGAAACTCGTTGGCACCGTTAGGTGGCGGGGGACAGATCCTGAGCCGGGCTATATAACACCACTTCAAAAAAATTCAGGTCTGACAAACGCCACTAATGCAGGGATGGCCGAAACCGGACACCCCCCCATCGGCCGGAATTGAGTGCCACAGGGCCAGCTTCGGAGTCTGTCCCCCGTTAAAATAGTTATGCTCGGCGATCTGACTGGGCAACCGCTATGGAACCGAGATAGACCACTCGGCTAGTCGGTGAATCCGGAATGAAGTTGCTCTACGGCAGTAGGGAGTGGCGCAGCCACCACCGCAGTTAGAGCAGTCGGCTCATAACCGATCGGTCACAGGTTCGAACCCTGTCGGGCCCACCAATTCCGCTTTTCACCGATGAGGTCAGGTGTTTCGGTTCCTCAAAAACAAACTCTGAAAAAGGACTAGGAATCATATACATGGACGATAATGTCCAGAAACTTGCTTCAGAACTGACTGCATTGGCCCTTGCCGCACTTACCGCAAGCTTCGTTTTAGCAGCGGTTTCATGGAAGTTGTTTGAATCGTCACTAAAACGGTTGACCAACTCAGAGATTAAGACAGTTGTAAAACGGCTACTATTTGCAAACCTTTCACTGGTGGCTCTGTACGCTGGCTATACTGTTGCCCGAATCTTCTGGCCAGATAAAGTTACAGAGACTGGGTTTCTTTTCTTCCTGTCATTTTTGTTGTTGCTTGGTGTCTACAAAGGTGTGCATTGGCTGCTTAGATGGGTTAAAGAGGCCCGTGGATTCCCGGTCAAACCCATGCCAAAGTTGGATCCAGACTTTCGGGCCTTCTTTCACCTTCAAGCGTTAGTTCTGGTATGTTTTGGTATTATTTGTATAACAGCATCGCTTGTTTGGTCGGTTGGATTTGCAGTTGATTTGGAATCAAGCCGGAATCTACATGATAGTTTTCGTTGGGCTCAATTTATATTTGCTGACGGGATAGCAATACTGGCAACTAGCATGCTTGCATTTGGCTGGTCGTATATTTTAGATATAATCCATTTATGGGGCAAACGTGATTAATCTATATGGCGAACAGCAGAGTGATGTGCTGTTGAGCCAGTTCACCACGGCATAACAGTCCTGTTGTCCACAGCCGATCTGCAGGGGAGTATCTCACGTGTGCTGCCTGAGCCAGTTCCGATGCAACGGCAGCCGTGTACCGCCTGAGCATCGTCACATCCTTCCATCCCATCACATCGACTTTTAGTCAGGCTCGTAGGTGTTGTACAGATTTCTCCAAATCCTCCAGACGCCTTCCCCATCACGTTTCAAGATATTGATGAACCGCATATGCGAAGTGCCTGACTGACCTTCACTCTTTTCTTTCGTTTTGTATGTGGCGTGTCCCATCCCGTAGGCGATTTCACCAAAGACCTCGGTCTCATCGATCACCGCTTCCATGTGGGCGTCGAAGTTTGAGAAGAATTCGGTTATGAACTCCAATATCGCCTTCCTACCGACGACATTTGGTCGATTTGGAAGGGAAATAACCGCATCATCCGAATACACATCCGTCCATAGCACCGGATCACCTTGGTCGGTCGCTTGGATGTAGCGCTCAGTGATGGACTCAAACGGATTCGGCTGTTCAGCCATCTCATCGCTCCCACTTGTTCAAAGTCGGTCGGCAGGACTGTACCGTACGTGTGCCGCCTGCGCCAATTCAGTCGCAACTGCAGCGGTGTATCTCCGTAACATCGTCACGTCTTTCCATCCCATCACTTCGAGAATATCTGAGTCGTTCATCCCCAACCGCTTCATCTGGGCTGCCGCTGCACGCCGGAATGCATGAACACCCTTGTGCTCGATACCAGCGGACTTGCACTGACGCTCTATAAGCTGTCCGATGCCCCATCGAGTAAGTGGCCCGTACTTACCACGCCATAGGGCCCCACCGTTCACCTTCCATCGGCGCACATAGCGGTCTACCGCCCTGAGTGAGTTAGTGCCCAGCGGTATCAGCCTGTCCCCCGTTTTGCCATTCACCCACACCGTTGACGATGACCAATCCGGCAAGCCCATTGAGACGAGTTCACCTTCCCTCACGCCTGTGTCAAACAGCACAGAGACGATGGCGGCGTTACGGACACCCTCTTTAGAATCCATGCGGCAGGAGCGTAGGAGCTGCTTGACCTCATCCGCTGTGTAAGTTGGCTGTGGTCGAACTTTGAACTTCGTCAGCTTCACCGTAGTTGTGGGATTGGTGGTCACTTCACCTTCAGCAATCAGGAACCTAAAGAACCGACCAAGACCCATCTGTGCTTCTTTGACAGTCTTGGGGGACAGAAACGTTGTTAAGTGCTTGACCCACTTGCGTACATCATCTGAGGTCACTACACCGGGCTCTGGCGGCTCTACGTAGGCCCAGAATCGGCGTACGTCCCTCAGGTAGCAGGCGATGGTGTGTGGGCGCAGTCCATCGGCCTCAAGGGCTAGCTGAAATGACTGAAAGAGGCGTTCCGAACCGAGTGGTGTAACGGCGTTTTTCACGATATTCCTCCGTGATTTGGAGGAACCGAAACACCAGACCTCATCGGTGAATAGTGGAATTGGTGGGCCCGACAGGGTTCGAACCTGTGACCGATCGGTTATGAGCCGACTGCTCTACTCACTGAGGCGAGTTCCAATCCCAAGAGACTAGCTTCGGTCTGATGTCACTCATCGCCTCCAAAAATCAGGAGCTTCGGCACTCTCGTCAGGGCCGCGAAGTGCGTCACCAGAACATACCTTGCACTTGCCTTCGCCAGCCTGAACAACCCTCCACAGCTGAGTCGCTGATCCTAATTTGGTCTTGAGATCCGATTGGGTCTTCCCGATTCTGTCCAGAATCTCCGAAAGCTCTTCGACCGCTGAGTCCTGCTTAAGATCGGCAGATAGGTCACGGGCCTTCACTTTCAACTCCTCGCTCGGAATGTGCGGCATGAATCTCACCCTGAGGTTGGAACTGGGTTGCCGAACAGTTCGATCGAGGTAATCGAACACGGACCAGATTGCACTGATCATTTCGGGTTCTGTGGCAGAAACATCATCAATGCCGAATCGCCTGGCGATCCCAGAGTAGATTTGGCCCTGTAGCTCAATGAAACGTTTCGAAGCCCTGATGACTTCGGTCAGGGAGTGGACGATCTTCGAACCGTCAAGCGATGTAAGTAGATGATCGAGCAGATCCGGGTATTGCGGGTGATCTTGAGGATCGATCGTAATCCAAGAATCGTCGACGTCCTCTTCCTCCGGTGTTCTGGGTTCGTATCTTCGCCCGTGAGGCGCCCCAAACCCGCACCATTTCCGTCGCCTCGGTGAATAACGTGAGCTCATCTCAAATGTCAGTCTGTGTGGCAGTTCGATTCGCTCCCGGATCCCAAGCAGTAAGAACCTGAGCTCACGGTAATGGACCTCCAGTTCACCGCGCGGTAGTGGCGATCCAGTTTCAGCAACGAGTCCTCTTCCTTTGATCTGCCTGCTGATCGTGTCGGTCGACGGCGGATCGTCGTAACCGAACCGCTTCTTGTTCTCTGGGGAGTACAGCTCGCGGTGAATCTTCTCGTACGTCCAGGACTTGGCCCGCCATCCTGCGCAGTAGCTCCACAGTTCATCCGGCCAACGCGACTTTCGACCCATGCCGTCTCCTTTCTATTTGCGGATTCTACGCCTGATGCGGGCCACTCAGCATGCCCAACAGATGGTCTGCTATTAGAGCGATGCCCACACCTAAAGACCAAAACAGCAGACCGATCTCTTCAGTGATCGAGTTCAAACCGGTCCCTGATTCAGTGGAGCGAATTCGGCGCGCCTTCGCGCTTCTACTCAGCGCCGCTGACCGAGCGGGGCAGGCGAACTCAGTCGCGGGGAACGATCTGCGAGATGGTGCGGAGGATCGCACGCAACCTACACCCGATAGCCCGGAACGAACCCGGCGGACAGAGAGGAGGTGATAACCATGACAACGTTCGAGACGCTGAAATGCCCGGATTGCCGGGCGCAATTCGCAGTTGAATCGGCTGCCCTCCACGATGAAGTGCAAGAGGTGACCTGTCCCCTCTGTGAGGCATCCGTTGAAGTAGAGCCAGAAGAAGCAGAGACCGACCCAGAAGACGACGATGAAGACATGGACTAGTCGTCTGGGTGGAGGGCTCGAGATCGATCGGGCCCTCCACCTTCAATCCGGTAAGACCGGCGTTCCGCAACTACGTGCGGTAACGCTTTCGCAATTGCCATGGGAACTGCCTGCGCACACACCCTGGCCCACAGTAAACAAGTTAGGACCATGATCAATGGCCAAGAAGAGACGAAGAAGCAACGATTGGGACGACGACGATTTCGGCGAACAGTGGAAAGCCGAACCGATACATGAAGACGTCGTAGCTGATCGAAACAAGGGGCAGTTTCGGGCTGCTGGACTGGCTTGCCGAAAATGCTCATTCGTTACAACCAAGACCGGGTTTTCAGGTAAGCAGAGCCTGAGGGCTCATCAGAAGGTCCACAAGAGAGAAAGGAGGGCCAGGGATCATCCCGCATACCGGCAACTAGCGTGGACGGCACTCGTAACCGGACTCATGATCCTATTTGCTCTGATTGGACCGGTATCTCGGATCGAGGTTGTTCAACCGCTGTTCGTAGGCATCGGCTTCGCCGGTCTGGGCGTCATACTGGTTGTCAGCCAACTACTGGTCGCCGATCGTGCAGTTGAATCAGCAGACCGTAAAACGACCCGACTGGGGTCGACTCTCGTTAACATGTCGAGACTGGTTGGCATCCTCGTGTTAGGTGCCGGGTACCTGGGAATGATCGACTGGTACTGGACGACCACAGCACCATTGCTGATGTTGGTCGGTGTACCGACGGTCTCCAACCTGGGGCTCGCAGCGCTCAACGCAAAGCGCGGCCGGTATCGATCACCGAACTATGCACAGATCCTCAAGCCAAGGTCTGAGGAGGTTCAAGATCTGCAGTCCGACTACGAGTTCGGTCTTCGTCAGAAGGTACAGTCTGGCCGGATGAACCCGATTAGGGCGCCTGGCCGACTGAAACGTCACTACAACGCCCTGGGTCTCCCCGCACTCTGGCGAAGAGGTCGAGAACGGCGGAAGAAGCAGGCCGAGGAGAGGAAAGCAGAGAGTGCACGCAGGCGCGAGCGAAACCAGATGCGTCGCAGATGACTAGCGATGTGTCCCACGCCATGACAGTGACCTCGGGTGCACGGTCGTTGCCATGAGGAGGTGACTGAGATGAACGTCGAAGAATCAAGAACTGCGATCTACGCTCGGGTCAGTTCCAACCGACAGGAACGCGAGCACACCATCGAGAGTCAGCTGGTCGACCTCAGGTCTACCGTTCAGTCAGACGGCCACGACGAATACACCGAGTACGTCGACGAAGGTTACTCGCGCTCTGATCTTGCGCGTCCGCGACTTGATAACTTGAGAGATGCGGTCAGAGAAGGGCGAATAGACAGGATCTACGTTCACGCGGTAGATCGACTCGCCTCGGGCACAGCTCTGGTCGTGCTGTACGAGGAGTTCACTGACCAATATGTAGAGGTCGTTTTCCTTCACGGTGACATTGAGGACACTCCGGAGGGCAGGCTCCTGCTTCACGTTCAAGCTGGTGTCGGAGACTACGAACGGGCCAAGACGGCAGAACGAACGCGTCGCGGCAAGCTGTACTGGGCAAGGCAGGGCAACGTACCTGTCGGCGTACGAGCCTACGGATACAAGATGACCCTGCGGACCGGTGATGCCCGAGCTACATTGAAGGTAGTCGAAGGGGAGGCTGCGATCATTAGGTTGATCTATAGATTGCTGGTTGAGGAAGAGAAGAGTCTCCGACGCATTGCGGATGCCCTGACAGAGCGTGGCGTGGCGACGCCTCGAGGAGCGCCACGATGGAGGCCAACTACGGTTCGCAACATCCTGCGCAACACGATCTACATCGGACAGCTCCGCTTTCGGCAGTCGGCCGGAAAGCGGAGTCGCGGGAAAGAGCCGAACGATGGCCGGGTCGTGACGATCCCCGTTGAGCCGGTAGTGGATGAAGCGACATGGTTAGCCGCACAGGATCAGTTGGACCACAACTACGAAAACGCGAAGCGCAACAACGGCGTCAACTTCTACCTTCTTCGTGGTCTCATTCGATGCACCGTATGCGGAGGCAAGTACTCAGGCCAGGCGAAGAACGGAATAACTCGGTACCGCTGTGCCAACTACGACCACTCCATCTCCGGCAACGGCTTGCATTGCAAGTCGCCTTCCTTCGCTGCCAGGCCAGTGGAGGATGCGGTATGGACAGCAATCTCTGACCTGATGGAGGACACGAGTCTGGTCGGTCGGGAGATTGAGCAACGCATTCGAGAGACTCAGGATGGATCTGCAACCGAGAGGAAGCTGACAGGTTTCCGAAGATCCATCGGTGCCCTAGGCAAACAGAAAGACCGGCTGACCGACGGGTACCTGGCAGGAGCGATAGAGCTCGAATCGTTCAAGTCGCGAATGGATACCTTGAACGCCCAGCAATCGGAGCTTCAGGCTCAGCTCGAAGCGACTCAGAAGGGTAAAGACGAATCTGTAGCGCTTCGATCGACGGCAGAGGCTTTCCACGACTTTGCGTCGACGGTCGGGCTGGGCATCGACTCACTGACTGATGAGGAGCGCCGTCGATTACTTCAGCTCGTTGTAGAAAAGGTTCACGTGGAGGAAGACACGGTCAGGATCACTACGGTGATCGATCCGCCTACGGCACCGGCTACCATATCGTCATTGCATACACATCATCCTGAACTTGATTCAGAATCTCCCGGTGACTGCGCATCAACGGTCAGATCCCTCCGCTGCGGTCGGGATGACACAAGGCGGTTTCAATTTCTCCTTGCTACAGTCGGCTGAACTTGGTGACCCGTTGGCCCTTACCTGCGTCGCCGATCTCCGCCACATAGATGTTGCGTTGCGAGTCGAGCCATAGTCCGTGAGCCGCCACACAGGCGTCGGCATTGCCACGCCAGCGGGTGAGCAGATCTCCGCCTCGTGTCCAGATCGAGACGCCGTTGCCTCCGCCCTGTTCCACAACGTACAAGTAGCCGTCCGGCGCGAAGTAGATATCTCCGGGGCCGACCACGTCGTTCCATTCGCTCTGATAGTTCCCGTCCGCATCGAAGATCTGGATGCGGTTGTTCTCCCGGTCACATATGTAGACGAGACCGTCCGGGTCGACCGCCACCTTGTGAAGTATCGAGAACTGGCCGGGCCCTTTGCCTGCCTCGCCCCAGGAATGCTCCAGCTCCCCGCTGGCTGAGAAGCGGTGGACACGGCGGTTGGCGTAGCCGTCTGCTGCGAACAGCCTTCCATCCGGCGCTTCGGCGATACCCGTCGGCATGTTGAACGGCGTGCCCTGCGCTCCTGTTGTCGTGACCGTGATGTTTGCGTAGCCGAAGGTGCCGAGAGTCATCAGCACCTCGCCATTCTTACGGTGCTTCGTGATGGTATGTGTCTGGTGATCGGCGAGCCAGATGTTGTCTTTCGGATCTATGTAGATGCCGTGCGGGACCCGAAACTCACCTTCCAGCGGGCCTCTGTCTGCCCATGAGCCGACGAACTCTCCTTCGGTCGTCCAGCAGGTGACGGGATGATCGCTGCGGCTGAAGACCCAGACGATGTCCTCGGAGTCGACCGCTACGTCAGCGCACTGGCCGAGATCCCAGTAGCGCGGGACATTTCGCAGCAGCCAGTCTCGATCAACCTCGTATTTGAAATCGCCTTCGCCAACGGTTGTCATGAGTTAGTCCTCCTGCTGGTGGACACCGGTGTAGCGATGCCTCACGTCCGGTTCGTCGCAGAAGATACACCTTCAAGAAACGGCGCGCTGTTCGCTTCGCCCATCAGGACCAGTAGGTCTCCTGCTTCGAGCCGAACAGTCCGCGTGCTTCCTTCACGTAGCCTTTCGGCGGACTCGTCTCGATCGGCGGGCTAGCCAGCAGCGCCTTTTCGTCCATGTCGAGACCGATACCCGGGGTTGCTGTTACCCGGTGTTCGTCCGCTGGGAGATGTTTGGCAGGTGCAATTTGCGGTGCGGCAGCATCTTATACTGGTGCCGTTCTTTTCAAACTGTCACGGCTGCGCATGTAGCGACGTAGAGACAGAGATCAAGCAGTAGCGCCGACCGAGGTTCCGGATCACCATGAAAGTAGTCGGCCGCTATGACGGATCAGTCCTGGAAGAGGTTCCAAAGAGAGCCGAACGGCTGGAGCGGCTCGGCTTCGACGTGCTGACGACTTCGGAGCTTCGACACGGGGCAACAGCGCGCTTGACGCTAGCAGCGTACGCGAGCAGGCGAGCTGAGATCAGCACTTCGGTCATGATCGCCTTCGCGCGCAGCCCGTTCGTGATGGCGCAGATGGCCTGGGAGCTGCAACGGATGACCGGCGGCCGCATCTCGATCGGCCTCGGGTCGCAGGTTAAAGGCCACAACGAACGCCGGTTTAGCACCGGCCTGTGGGTCCCTCCCGCACCGCGTATGGAGGAGTATGTGCGTGTGATGCGTGCCGTTTGGCAGACCTTCCAGACTGGTGAGCTTGTGCCATTCAAGGGCAAGCAGTACCAGTTCACGCTGTGTCCGCCCGCTTTCAACGCGGGACCGATCAGCTTCCCGGCTCCAAAGATCTTCGTGGCCGCCGTGGGACCTGCTATGACACGCGTGGCCGGAAGAGTCGCAGATGGGCTGCTGCCGCACTCATTTACGACCGGGAAGTACGTACGTGAAGTCACGCTTCCGAATCTTCAGCAGGGAGCGCGAGAGGCAGGGCGGGACGTTGGTGAGATAGAGATTGCCGCGGGTGGAATGATGGCGCTTGCGGATTCCGAGAGCGCCGTTGAGAAACAGTTGATCGAACTGCGCAGCCGTGTTGCGTTCTATGGCTCGACTCGCACGTACCAGCCGGTGTTTGCGACTCACGGACAGGAGGCTCTCGGAAGGCGACTGCATGAGATGTCGGTAGCGGAACGCTGGGACGAGATGCCCGACGCAGTGCCGCTGGAGGTGGTGCGAGATTTCGTGACAGCCGGGACATTTGATTCGATGCCGGGCGAGATCAAGAACAAATTGAGCTATGCAACCCGTGTGACTCTGGATCCCGTCAGTGATTCGCCGGATGACGACCAGAGGGTGTTTGAATTAGTCAGGCACGTGCAGGAGATTCCGGTGTGACATGACTGGCCGGTAGCCAGGATAAATGTCTGCTCCAACTGTAGTCCTGGACGGAACGTCGGTCCGATCGTTGTTGCAAAAAAAAACACGGGCGGGAGGCTGTTTAGCCATTCCCGCCCGTGTCTATTTGGATCAGTGTGTCCGGGTTTTCGTCCTACCCTCCCATGCTGGCAAGCATTCTCTGCCACCAGCTGATCAGTGCGATCAGCATCTTCATGAACGAGGTGCGGAACCGCTCCGGAGTCGGGGCTGGGGAATCGGACGGCGCTTCCACTGGAGCCTCCTGGAAGATCAGAGGCGAGTCCGCAGGCTCGATCGGGTCGGTCGGCTCACTGGGCTCAGTCGGCTCTGTGGGGTCCGTCGGGTCGGTTGGCTCAGTGGGCTCGGTCGGCTCATTGGGCTCGGTCGGCTCGTTCGGGTCAGTTGGCTCGTTGGGCTCAGTTGGCTCCGTCGGCTCAGTTGGCTCGTTCGGGTCCGTCGGGTCGGTCGGTTCGGTCGCCCCAACGACGACGTGAATCCTGCCTACACCCGAGTCGCCTTCATCGTCAGCCACTGTCACGGTTACCAGGTAGTCACCTGCGGCCGTGAACTGATGCGATCCAGAAACCGAACCGCTTCCGGCTGAGCCAGCAATCACACCCGGGGAGTTCGAACCATCACCCCAGTAGATCGTCGCAGTGTGAGTATCGGCAATTCCGGCATCGGTGAAACTTGCAGCCGAAAGTGAAAACGTCGCTCCGACCGCAATTGCGGCATCCGCTCCAGCATCAACAACCGGAGCGACGTTGTTTACGGTCACAGGTGCCGAGCCTGTCGCAACATTCCCATCGGCGTCAGTCACGGTCACCTGAGCGGTGAAGTCACCGTTGTCTACGTAGACACGTGACGGGCTGACAGGGGAGGTAACCTCACCGAGGTCCTCAACTGGAGTTCCGTCACCCCAGTCGATCATGACCGAGTGGGTGTCGTTCGGGGTGCTGTCGGCAAAGGTGATCTGCAGGGTAGCCGAATCTCCCTCGTCGATCGTCTCGCCGAACACAGTGACCGAAGGAACATCGCTTGTGATGTTCACGATGGCACTGGCGGTGTCGTAGCCGCCGTTCGGGTCCTGTACCAGCAGGAAGACGGTCCACACCAATGGCGGAACCAATGATCCCGTGTCAAAAATCGGCGCGATCCCGGTTGCGTCACCAGCGCCACCATAGAAACCATCGTTGTCGAGGTTCCAGAAGTAGACAAGGGGATCGCCATCAGGGTCAACGCTGGCGCTGGCATCGAGTGTGACAGTGCCGCCGGCCGCCACTACATAAGGACCTCCGGCATCCGCAACCGGCGGATTGTTTGGTGGAGTGACATCAATTGTCACAACACCGTTGTTCAGTGAAGACGCTCCGGCCTGGTCCCCGGCGCGATACGTGAACGTCACTGTTCCAATGAAGCCGGGCGCAGGGTCGAACATGAGCGAGCCGTCAGGATCGATCATGAAAGTGCCCGGTGCCGGAGTCGCCGGTTGCAGGCCCGTGCTGGAAACCACGGTTAGCGGGTCGTTTTCAGCATCCGTGTCATTGCCAAGAACTCCAGGCGCTGAAACGATGAACGGCACTCCCGTTGGCGTCGAGTAGCTGTCATCAACAGCAACCGGCGGCTGATTTAGCGATTGGGACGCACTGTTTGCACTGACCGACGTCGGTCCGTTCGACTGCAGAAACAGGAGCCCTATTGCGGCGGCAGCTGTTGCCAGTTGAACGGCTCGAAGCCTGCTCGTGCCGGGATGAAAATCTCGGAGAAAGGTCAGATAGTTCTTCATTACTACTCCCGATGCAGATAGATCACTACGTGTTTCTCGCAAACAGATGTCCGGTCGAATTTGCGAGACCCACTGCTATGAAGATTTGGAACGCAGGATGCGCGCCAGCGGGCCGGGTAACGAACTTGCTGATGCCGTGACGTTCTGTGTCTTGATCTGAACACGGCGATCAGTAGTGCAACTTTAGACACCGGGACGCCCCGTATCGTGTGCCCAGGGTTGGCCTCAAGGTGTGTCTGGACGGGCAAAAGGGTGGCGGTCAATCTCAGGGGGCTGGAAACGTACCTGATAGCGCAGCACACCCTCCTGGCGCCAGGTGATAGTGCGCGTTTCAGCTAGTCCCGTTTATCTCAAGCCGCAACTGCTCGTCAGACTGGAGATCGAACTCGAAGCGCAGTGTGGATTCATCGATCGCTACCGGAACATGAGATGAACTCGCAAGCGAGTGTCCACCTGGCAGCAGGAGTTCGACAACGACGTTCCGTCCGCGAGCGCCCGGTTGCGCCACGAGGTCCAGCACATAGACAAATCCTGCATCTACATGCTCAAGAATCGAGGCCGGAAGTTCGTACTTGACAGTGAATCCGGAATCACTGGCCGGTGGCACAGTCAACAGTCCGGAAAACAGGTCACCGTGCTCATCGAAGTCGTGCGAAAACGTCGGCGTTCCTGCGGCTTGCGAGCCAAGTACTGTGGGAACGCTGTTCGCAGGCAACGGCAACTCCGGCGCCACAACAACCTCAGACCCCGTCGCCACATACGCACGCACCAAATTCCAGTAGCAGGAATTGACGGAGATCCGGTAAATCTTGAAATCGCTTGTCGGGGAACTGTGTGAATCACAGTCACGCCCGACTTCCGACCCGGTGTTTCGATAGTCCAGAGTCAGGCTCGCGGCGGGCCGGTCGATATTCGTCAGGTCCAGCATGTATCGGGCGTTCCGAACGATGCTCCGGTCAGATTTCGACCAGCCAATGTTGGAGTCGACGACTGCCAGCCTGTCGTGACCGCTCAGCGGAAAGCGTCCAGCAAGGCCGACGCTCTCGATCTGACGTTGCTCGTCTGCGTCGTTGCTGAACAGCATCAGGTCTTTGCGGGCGACAATCTCCGTGATCGCTTGCAGTAGTTCAAACTGGGTTCGAGCAGGGGCGTCACCCTGGAGCGAATCCAGCAAGGCAACGAACAGCTGCTGCAAGAATCCCGTACCCTCCGAATCTGTTCGTTCTTCGATCACCCTGAGAACGTCATCGGGTGACACGTACTGGCCCGCCACCTCGAGACCGCCGACAGCCTCGACAAGTCGGATGATTCCCCACTGCGTGACCGAGATCACGCCATCGATTTCTCGAGCCTGACCGATTCGATAAAGCTCCGAAGCAAGTCTGCCGACAGATGCGAAGTCGGGGTCCCATCCAACGTCCCGCAGGTACAGTGCACCGGTGTCCATGAAGTGGCGGAGCGGTTCTGGTGGAGCAGGCGCCGAACCAAGCGATTCAGGATCATCGAACTCGAGGACCGGGATGTACTCAGTGCCAGTCAGCGCTCCATTTGAAAATGTGAGAGTCCACGCGCTGGATGTGAAGCCCCCTGCTGCCCGCAGCTCATCGGAAGTCTGGCCAAGAACCAGGTAAGTCTTCGTCGAGCCGGGTGCGATCAGATCGAGGAACAGCGACGGACCGGCTGACAGCAGTTCGCCGGCATCAACCAGCGACGCTGTCTGATCGACGAGGGCATCCTTCAGATCTTCCGTAAGGAAGTCAACCTTGCCCGTTGAGATCAGCTGGCTGATGGTCGCTAAAGCTAAATTTGCCTGCTTGGCGGCATCGCCCAGGGACTCGCGCTCGGTTACCAGGACGGACAGCGCTCCCTGGAGCGCATCGCCGTCAGATAGAAGCGGTTTGCCTGATTCCTGGAGAACGGCGAACGCTGAGACGATGCTCCCGCCAATCACATTCAGCCCTTCGCTCAACTCGGCAACTGCGTCCAGAGAGGTAGATAGATCGGAAACAAGGTTCGCCAGGTCGGAGTTCGGCAACAGTTGAGCGACTGACGTTTCAAACACGGCCATCGAATCGGCGGCCACACGAGAATCTGCGGCGAGTTGGTCCAGCCTGGCGGACAAGCCGCCAACGCTGAAGCCATCGCCCGCATCTCCGAGCAATGCCAGCAACTCGGATGCGGAATCACCAACATCGCGGGCCGCGTCGATAGCCGATGGCGCAGCGGCAAGAACCTCGCCGCCTGCCAGCAGCTTCTCTTCCAGCGAGGCAACTCGTGAAATGCGGGAATCGAACACCCCGAGCAGCGAGACGCCTTCCATCCTGGCGGCCTCTGAACGGACTTCGGCAACCTCGACAGCAGACTGATCCGCGTGTTCCTGAAGAGAACGAACAAGCTCGGTCACCTCATCCGAGCCTGCCGCAGCTGCCAGACCGCCATCGTTGATCAGTTCCTGCAGCTCAAACAGACCATCAGCAGCGGAGATCAGCCGCCTCGTCGCTCGCAGATCGGCCTCGGCGCGGCTCGTCAGTTGACCCGGAGCGCGCAACTGGTCTCCAACCCAGGGGAGCCATCCAAGCGTTGCGGCTGCCACTTGAATCGGTCCCAGCCTCCCTGACAACGAATCCACCTTGTTGTCAGACTGCTCGACAAGTAGTCGGGCAGACTCGAGCGCACTCTCTTCGCCAGTTGCGATCGCCGCAACGTCCAGAGCCTCAGCCTCGTCAAGCAACCGCTCGACGCTTCTGGCGGCCGAGTATGTCCAGGCTGCATATGCGAATACGACGATAAACAGCACTGCCGTTACTGCTGATACCAGCCGCCAGCGTTCGCGAAGGCGCACGCGAATGCTTCCCTGTTTGGCTGACAACTTTACTGACAAAGCCGTGATCGATGGCCCGAAAAGGTTCAACTGGCTGCCTGTCTCCGGTCATCCTGGTCCCACTTACGCAAACAGGCTATCCGTTTTGATCGATGATCCCCAGCATGCGCTCTATCTGGCTACGGGTATTCAGTCACCGCTGATCTTCAGCAGCGCCGTTTAAGCGGCTCGTCCATCCGGAAAATCCGTCGGGCAAGACGTTCGACGGTTTATCGGAGCATTGGGAAGCACTGGAAACGAACAACTACGAATGCAGCGTACCCGCGCAACCGACGCTACCGAACTGGGCGAGCACGCATGTGTGCGGGAATCCGGGCGCTCAGAGTGGAGAGACTAGAGCCAACTGTATGAGCAACCTTGAGCCTTTCAAAAACAGCCAGCAACCTGGTAGCAGCAAGCCACATCGGACGCGTCTGGCCAGTGCGCGGTCGGCCTCGTAACAACGTGCAGGCTGCTCTCTTCAAGATAGCCGTACTCGTTTCCACTCTCGCATTCATCATTCTGGCTGGCGCGCCGTTCGCCAATACAAAAAACGTCTCAGCGAACACGCACTGGCAGTCAGCGGACACAGTTCACGAAACGGTCTTCATTCCGGGTTCGTCATTTAACGTCGGTGAGATCGTCTACCCATCAGCGCACGACTTCGACACCACCTCAGGTATCGACACCTGTCTCAGCCTGAACGTCCCGCCCGGAGATACCTTCACTCTTTCGCTCACCTGGGAGGCGATCTTCGATGGCCTGCCCGGAGCGGGTGACCTCGACCTGTACATCTACCTGGACTCGGCTTGCACCGGCTCTGCTCTCCTGACCAGCTCTTTCAACAGCAACGCCTACACCGGAGAACTGCTTGAGATTACGCCCCAGGTACGTAACATCGGCTCCGCGCCGGCCGTTGCCGGAATCCGCATCGGCAGACGCTCCGGCAGAGGAAATCCCGGCCTGCTGCGTCTCAGCGTCCTGACAGGCAGTTCTACCTTCCTGGAACACGGCACCGACGGCCCGCCACTGGAAGGGCAAGACGGCGCACCGACGTTCGAATTCTCCGGTCCGTTCTCGATTTCAGAGAACTCTGCCACCGGATCGACAGTCGGTACTGTGACGGCTACGGATCCACAGTCTGATCCGCTGACTTTCTTCGAACTGGAGCCCGCGGCCGGACAGACCTCGTTCCAGGTCCACGCCCAGACGGGAGCGATCACGGTCGAAGATCCGGCTGCGCTCGACCGGGAGACCGCGAGTTCACTCATCTACTGGATTGGAGTCACCGATGGAATCTCGGCATCACTGGTAGGGATCGCGATCAACCTGAGTGGTGTCAACGACAATTCACCGATCGCCCTTGACGGTTTCGCTACGACTTCACCGGGTTTGGCCGTGGCAGTGACACTTAACGGAACGGACGCGGATATCGACCCGGCGCAACTGCTTGCGATGAGCATCGTTTCTCAGCCCGCCAACGGCTCGGTCAGCGATCCAATCTCGGGAAGCACGACCTCCGCGACCGTTGTCTACACACCGGCGCCCGGCTTCGTGGGCACAGACACGTTCACGTTCGCTGCAAATGACGGTCTGACAGCCAGCGTGCCTGCAACGGTGACCATCACCGTCATTGACGACCCATCTGCCGTTCCGACCCCGACGCCGGTGGCTCCACCGGTTGAGACGCCGACACCTGACCCCACGATCCCAACGGCAACTCCGCTCTCGCCTGGCCGTACTACGGTGCCGAGTCCGGGCGGGGGCAATCCTCCGCCTCCGACGCCGTTCGGCGATCCGCAGGACGCCGTCACAACACCGAGCGCGCCTCGTTTCCTCAGGGCAAAAGCCGGAGACGAATCCGTTGCATTCACCTGGCAGCGGCCACTTTCAGACGGTGGTGTGCCAATCCTCGGATATCGCATCTTCAACATTCACACGGCGCAACCAACATTTGTAACCGGTGATGTGCTGGATGGCTCTGTTCTCGGCCTCGAAAACGGGATTCCCTACCTGTTCCAGGTTCGCGCTCTCAATGCAGCAGGCTATGGTGAAGGCGCGCTGGTTGGTCCCGTTACGCCGCTCACTGGCGAACCTGTCTTGCTGGACGTGCAGGCTTCGGCTCACCCTGACGACACAGTCACGGTCTGGTGGTTCCCGCCCGAAGGCGACCGGCTAAACCCCGTGTCTCTTTACACATTGTGGGCAGAGGGTGGCGCGGTAGTTGCAACCCTCTCTCCCGGTGATCCGCTGATCGTCAATGTGAGCGACTTGGAAGGTGACGTGTGGCACTCCTTCCGCGTGACCGCATCGGACCAAGACGGCGGACTGATCGCCGCCGGGGTGTCGGATCCTGTATTCCTGCCGCCCACCCTCGCGGCCGACTACGAACCGCTTCCTGACGACGCCATTCTTGTTCCACTCACAGAAGAAGCACGCGCAGAGCTGCAAATTTCACTCAGATCGGCCGCCGGTGGAGTCGGAACGGTGCTGGACGTACCCGCCGTGCTCACCATCCGGGACGGCGTGGCGGCGATGTTCGTGGGTATCGACGATCTGCACCGTGCTCTGACTCTGCCACCCGGGTTCAGTGTCGAATCGGTCCAACTGGCGATTGGGACCGAACTCGAGACCGGCACACACCTGGAACTCGATATTGCAAGCGACCTTCGCCTATCAGGTGCGACTGAAGTGTTGATCGACCGGACGGGCATCCTGCTTAGCCTGCCTGTGCCAGGGCTGGCACTCCGACATTCGTTGTCCGGCTCAGGCCAATCAGCCACAGGATTCGAAATCGCCTACTTGCCAGTATCGCTGTCGCCCGGTTTCCTGTTTCAGGCCAGCGTTTCGGACGAGGTTCCTCTACACGTGAGTGAAGCGCTTGCAGGGCCGTTCCTCAGCGAAATTGCCGGCCTGGTTCAAGTTTCGACGTCAGGAATGAGCCTGTCGGAAGCTGCGCAGATGCGCTTCGGGTTCACGGTGAGCGGTGCATGGCATGAATCTCAGATAGCGGCTGGGGGCAGCATCGCCGTGGCGAGCGTTGGCAACGACGGGCTGATAGTGAACGCGCCAGTGACATGCGAGCCTGTTGTTGACTCTGCCGATATTAAATGTGCAGGTGTAGCAGAAGCGGGAGCTGGCGGAGATGTGCACTACGCGCTGCTCTCAGTGTTCGACCTTCCGTCGCCGGCGCCGGAACCGACGAAGCAGCCAGAGCCGACCCAACAGCCGACGCAGCTCGCCGCACCAACCGAACCTACTCCAATCCCTTCGCCGTCTCTGGTTGTTGTCGAGGAGCCGACCCCAACGGTCGCGGCGCTGCCATCACCCGGCCCTGTCGCCACCGCCGAAATCGCTCCAACCCTGGCGCCAGAGGCAACGCCTGGGGCGCCCGTACTTCCCGACTCCGGCGGTGGCGGAACCTCGGCAGTCACCTGGCTAATGTCAGGAATACTCGGTCTCGTGGTCCTTCGCGGCGCCTTCTACGCGGTCGGCAGAATAAGGGGTTGAGCCAGTCGATGTTTGTCGCGCTGACAGGCACTCAGCTTTTTCCGAGACGTGCCATCTCCACCGCAAACCACAGCGCCATCGAGCCGCCGCGATCGTCCAGGCCGTCTGAGTACGGGCGCTCGAGATATGCGGCAATGTCGGGCTGCGGCCCTGTCCCAACGCACACATGCTCAAGCTCACAACCTGGACCAATGCGTTGTGCAATCCCGTTCCATGCCCGTTCCGCCACCTCACTCCACGCGTCGCCGAGCCAGTCCAGTCGCAGCCCCCGTGCGATCGTGTAGCCGATCATTGAAGTCGCGCTGTGCTCCAGGTACGAATCCGGCCGGTCGACAACCTGCCGCCACATCCCGGACTCGTCCTGGAATCGCTTCAAAGCTTCGAGGTGCTTTACGTGCGACGCCAACAACCGGCTCCGATCTGGATGATCGGCCGGCAGATACGTCAGTGTCTCTGCAAATCCCATCGCAGCAAAAGCGTTGCCGCGTCCCCAGTAGAAGGGCGACTCCTTGCAGTGCCACCACAGGCCATCGTCCTGCTGCGTGTCGCAAGCCAGCAAAAACGTCACCAGCACGTCCAGGTAACGCTCGTCACCTGTCTGCGCGAACGCACGTCCCAGAACCGTCCCTCCAAAGAAAAAGTCCTCGACACGAACATCCGTGTCCAGCGGCGGCGCGATCGGCATGTCATCTGACGGCGACTCGAACCTGTCAGCGACGGTGATCAGCAGGTCCAGGTATCTGCGGTCGCCAGTTGCAGCGTACAACTCATCGGCCCAGCAGATACCTGCGAAGTTTGCGGTGCCGCCGCCATCGTCAAACATCTCAGCACCTTCAGTCAGCCGCGGCTGAATGATCTTCTCGATATCCGGTACCGGACTATTGCCGCCGTTGGGCCCGCCCAACTCGTGCAGCCTGAGGCGTCCGCTTAGCGCCACACCCTGCGTGTAGACGACCGGATACTCCAGCCCATGGCCGTAGACCCTTGCAAGTCTGCGGGCGGTCGCCAGCGGGTTTGACTGATCGTTGTTCAATCTGGTTCTCCAATTGGCGCTTGGCACTGGCACGAGCTGCCGTCCTCTGCGCTATGATGCCGCCGATCACAAGGCTCGGTTCCGATTTTGCCAAAGTGTAAAGGCTGGTCACGTGAAGTACGACGCTATCGTAATTGGCGCAGGCTCTGCAGGCGCGGTCATCGCAGCCCGCCTCACCGAAGATCCATCACGCACCGTCCTCTTACTCGAAGCCGGTCCTGACTACCCCGATTTCAGTGAGCTCCCGCCAGAGTTAAAGCACGGTTACGGAGTCGACCGCGACCTCTGGGCGAAGGCGTTCGGCGATGCAAGCACTCACAACTGGGGCTATCATGCCCGCGCCTCCTCCGAGTCCGAAGACATCATGGTTCCTCGTGGCAAAGTTGTCGGCGGCTCCAGCGCAGTCAATGCCCAGATATTCCTGCGGGGCATCCCGGAGGACTATGACGACTGGGCGAGCCGCGGCAACACCGGGTGGGGATACCGTGACTTCCTTCCCTACTTGAGAGAGATCGAGGCGGACCCGGAGGCGGGCGATTTCCACGGCTCAGACGGTCCGATTCCCGTCCGCAGGTTCCCGCATGAAGAGTTCAACCCTGAGCAGTCTGCGTTCTTCGATGCCTGTCGATCTCTCGGCTATGCAAACAATGCTGACGCCAACACTCCAGACTCTGGCGGCGTCGGCCCAACCCCAATGAACAATCCTGAGGGTATTCGCTGGAGCACATCGCTCGGATATCTTGATCCCGCACGCCACAGGCTGAACCTGACCATTCGGCCGAACACATCGGTCAAACGCATCATGATCGAAGATGGCCGGGCGACGGGCGTGATCGCCGAGTCAGGAGGCGAGACGTTTCAGTTGGCCGCTGAAGAAGTGTTCCTCTGCGCGGGCGCGTACGCTTCACCGCAGTTGCTCATGCTGTCCGGCATTGGCCCTGCCGATCACCTGAACGAACATGGTATTTCGGTTGTGAAGGACCTTCCCGGCGTTGGCGGAAACCTGAGAGACCATCCGCAGGTGCAGCTGACCTGGAGCACGAAGCCGGGCCATCAACAGGACCCAATCGCACCTCGAATCCAGGTTTCCCTGCAGTACACGGCCGCAGGCTCAAACCTTCGAAACGACATCTTCATCCACCCAATGTCGCATGCGGTCACCTCTGGCATCTACACCGTCTCGTCTGGAGAGGAGCCAGGAATTGGCATGGTCATCGCTCTGTACCTTGCGAAGGGCTCTGGCACAGTGAGGCTGAGGTCGGCTGACCCGGCCGATCAGCCCGACATCAACCTCAACTACCTGACAGAGGATGTCGATCGCAGCCGTTTTCGGGAGGCGGTCCGCCTCTGCCTGGAGCTTGCGGAGAACGAAGCGTTTAGTGAAATCGTTGAGGATCTGATCAGCCCGACTCCCGATGACCTTGCATCGGACGCGGCGCTCGACAACTGGCTGCTGCGCACGGCGCGCACGAGCCATCACGTCTCTGGCACCTGCAAGATGGGCCCGGTGTCAGACAAGTTGGCGGTCGTCGATCCAGAGTTGCGAGTGCACGGCATCCAGGGGCTGCGGGTTGCCGACGCCTCGATCATGCCGGACTGCATTCGCGCCAATACCAACGTGACGGTGATAGCGATCGGCGAAAAAGCCGCCGACATGGCGGTTGCGACGGGCTAGACGGCTCGGCTCCAGGCTTCTGTAACAAGCCCTATCGATTCCCCTCACAGCTCAATCTGCGATATAGTCCAGCGAATCTCTGTCAGGTAGAATTCTTGTTCGGCACGATCACATCGGACCGAACGCTCTATTTCGTTTTTTGCAGGCGTATTCCACGTTGGAGCAGTAAATGGTTACAGAAGCTAAGACCGACATCGGACTGCTGGCCCATCTCTATAGGCGAGCAGGCTTCGGTGCCACACGCGCCGAACTGGTCAAGCAGGCGAGCCGCTCTTACGAAGATGTAGTCGAAGACCTCGTCAATCCGGAGAGGTTTCCTGAGCCGGACGATGATCTGCTCACACGCTTCTATCCGCATCTGCAGGCCAACAAGGACAATCCCGGCGTCTGGAACGGTCGCTGGTTCTTCAGGATGATCAACTCCGGGCGGCCCCTTGAAGAGAAGATGACGCTCTTCTGGCACAGCGTATTTGCAACCGGTTGGACCAAGAGCGAGCACACGCCATCGATGGTCGACCACATCCAGATGCTGCGCGATAACTGCCTCGAAAACTTCCGCAATCTTCTGCTGCAGATATCCAAAGACCCGGCCATGATCTACTGGCTGGACAACTCCGAGAATCACGGAGATTCGATCAACGAGAACTACGGCCGGGAGATCCTCGAACTATTCTCGATGGGAATCGGCGCCTACACCGAAGATGACATCAAGAGTGCTGCTCGAGCATTTACTGGCTGGTCGTTCCGGCAGCCGCTCCCGCTCTATCCCTGGGGCCACTACGGGAGCGAGTTCCGCTACCTGCCCGAAGACCATGACGACGGCGAGAAGACATTCCTCGGCCACACCGGCAACTTCAACGGCGAAGACATCATTGACATCATCGCCAAACAGGAAGCCGCGGCACGTTTCATCTGCCGCCACATCTACAACTTCTTTGTCGCAGACGAACCGCAGGTGCCGGCGTGGAGCATCCAGCCCCCGAACGATCCTGAGGCGGTTCAGATCCTCGTCGACGCCTTCCAGGAGTCGGACGCCGACATTCGACACGTCATGCGGACTCTTTTCAACTCTGAATTCTTCAAGAAGGCCCGCTTCACCCACGTGAAATCGCCCGCCGAGTTTGTCGCCGGATCGCTCAAACTATCAGGCGCATACCGCGAGGTAGCGCCGGGTCTCCAATCGCTCGAGGGAACGATGATTGCGATGGGCCAGAAGCTGATGGATCCGCCGAGCGTGGAAGGCTGGCACACCGGAAAAGAGTGGATTGACGGTGGGACACTTACAGAGCGAGTCAACTTTGCCGTCGAGCTCTTCGCCAACACGGCAAATGCTGGTGTTCGGGATATCATCGACGGCATAAAAGAGGATGGTTCACCGGTTGAGCCAGAGACATTTGTCGACAGGGCAGTGGAGTTGATGGGTCCGGTCAACGTGGCAGATATGACCAGGCAGTCGCTGATCGATACTGCCGACGAAGAGGGCGCTCTCGTTTTCGGAAGCGATCACGACTCGGAGCTATCGGAGAAGCGCATCGTCCGCATGCTGCAACTCATCGTAGCGTCCAGGGAATTCCAGTTCGCCTGATAGTCACCTCAAAGAAGATCAGAATCCAGTTATTACAGGCATTTAAAAGGCACCATAGGGAGAGCCATATTGGCAGCGACTAACGGCCACTCAAACGGAATAATGAAGGAACCGGTCCTGGTTGTTGTGCAGTTGAGCGGCGGCAACGACTTCATGAACACCGTTGTCCCGTTTACGGAGGGCATCTACCACGACTCACGTCCGCTTGTGCACATTCCGGATGACAAGGTGCTGCCAATCACGGACACCCTCGGCTTCCATCCTTCAGCCGCTCCGTTCAGAGACATGTTTAATGACGGCAAGATGGCCGTGATTCAGGGCATCGGCTACGAGAACTCCAGCCGGTCGCACTTCAGGGCAATGGACATCTGGCACACCTGCGAGCCGGACAAGATCGCAACCGAGGGCTGGCTGGCAAAGGTCGTGCGGGAGATCGACCCGGGCGGAGAGAACCCGCTGACCGCAGTATCAATGGGGCGAGGCCTTCCAAGGGCACTCGCAGCGCCCGGCGTCGCAGCAACATCCATAGGTGATCTCGATAGCTACGGGCTGATGTCACCCGTGCAGGTAGAAGAGGAACGCGCTAAAGACCTCGACGTCTTCAAGCGCATGTACACACCAGCGGTCGGCTCCGGTCTTGTGATGGACTACCTGGCGCACACCGGGCAGGACGTGCTCAAGGGCGCAGACATGCTGTCCGTCGCTCCGCAGATGTACACGTCAACGGTTGAATATGCAGACAATTCGATCGCGAAGTCACTTCGTGATGTTGCCCGCATACACACAGCCGGACTCGGCACTCGCATCTTCTACACCAATCACATCGGCTACGACCACCACGCGCAAGAGGTGCCGTCGCATGCGAAGCTACTGACAGAGCTTTCGCAGGCTATCGCAGACTTCCGCGCGGACCTGCGAGAACACGATGCAGATGAAGAGGTGACGATACTGGTCTTCACCGAGTTCGGTCGCCGTATTAAGGACAACGGTTCCGGCACCGATCATGGCTCAGGCGGCGGCGCGTTCCTCATTGGTGAGAACGTGAAAGGTGGCCTGTATTCGGAGTACCCGTCACTGGCTCCGGCCGACTGGCTGTACGGCGAGGACATGAACCACACCATCGACTTCCGATCCATCTACAGCACTCTGCTGCAACAGTGGATGGGTCTCGACCCGCAGGAGATCGTCGGAGGAGAGTTCGAGCAGATAAAGCCGTTCGAAAAGACACTGGTGTGACGATTACTCCCTCCCTGCCAGGGTGGGAGTTAGAGGGTGGGTTTTAGACTCCCTCTGGTAGGGGCGCTGCTTGCCGCGCCCGGTGCCGACGAAGTCGGCACACGTTTGTGATCTCAACCGCAGCGGAAGGGTCCTAATGGGCGACACGAGGAAACCGGGAGTTTCTGAATGCCATCGTGAGCCCGTCGAAGGGTCAAGTTCAGAATGACAATTTCCCGTCTCGGGCAGCGGAACGAATAAAAAACGTACACGGAGTGATGACATGACCATGCCATACGCGCTGCTTAGAGCAGGCTTCCCGTTTCACCAGACGATCGGTATGCGCCGCGTCACTACCTATCCCACGGATATTGCCTTCGGCGACGACGGCATGATTTTCACCCTGAACCGCACCGATGGCGCCGGTGGCGAGATCAGGCGCACGAACTGGGACGATGAGGACCTGGACACCATCGGCAGCGGTTTCGTCTGGCCCGTCCACATGGTCCGTGACGCAGACGAGATCTTCTACGTCTCCGATGAGGGGAACCACACCATCACAAAATGGGACCGTGATGGCACTAGCAAGGGAAAATGGGGCGAGCAGGGATCGGAAGATGGTCAGCTAAACCGGCCGTCCGGTATGGCATTCGACTCTGATGGCAACCTGCTCGTCGCAGACACGCTCAACCACCGCGTCCAGAAGTTCACTCCTGACGGCAAGTTCATCAGCAAGTTCGGCTTGTTCGGAGACGCCGCCGGTCAGTTCAACATGCCGTGGGGTCTGGCAGTCGAAGAAGACGGCAACATTCTCGTTGTTGACTGGCGCAACGACCGAGTTCAGCGGGTTTCGCCTGTGGGCGAGTTCATTGCGGAGTTCGGCAACGGCGGACCGGAGATCACCCGTCTCAATCGACCGGCAGGTATCGCCGTCGATCACCAGGGCGACATCTACGTCGCAGACCGCAACAATAACCGTGTTGCACAGTTCGATACCACCGGACGATACGTCGATCAGTTCATTGGTGACGCCACCCTCTCGAAGAGCGCGCGAACCTACATCATGTCCAATGCGAAGGTTCTGCGAGCTCGAGAGATGACCACGCTGGAAGAGGCGAAACGGCTGCGTGGCCCGGTATCGGTCAGGTTCAACGGCGCTGACGGCCTCATGTACATCCCGGACTTCGGTTCTCACAGGGTCCAGGTGTACCGGAAAGAGGCGTACGAACTGACGCCGGACGAGATCTGGGCAGAGCCGAAGTCGCCCTTCCTCTACACCGTCTGATGGCTCTCAACCCCAACCTCACCGGGCCAGTGCTCTCATGCCGATAATGTTCGGCTTCGCAACACAACGCCGTAAAATGCTCGATGCCGAGCTTGAGCGGCTCGTTGCCGAGATGCCGCAGCTTGGCCTCCTCAGGATGTGGGTCATCGGCGACCTCGCACTGGGACGCGTCACTACAGAGTCGATGCTCGATCTTGTGCTGATCCAGGAGACCGAGGAGATGTGGCAGCGCCGGGCCGACTTCTGGAACGTTCATCTCAGGCCACGCGTCGGCACTCGGTTCAGCGTCTTCACATCCGAAGAGTTCGATGAAGTGAGCGAATCCGATCCTATGCTGATCTTGGCAGCGAATGAGGGAGAGCTCGTCTTTGGTTAGCCAGCCAGAAAAACGTGCAAACGCGTGGCTCTCACAAGCCCAGTACGACCTTGATGCCGCCAGGGCGAACGCCGCAGACGGCCGTCATGCACTTGGCTGCTTCCTGTGCCACCAGTCGGCCGAGAAAGCAGTCACGGCATTCCTTTACGCCAAAGGAGCCGAACAGGTCTGGGGACACGCTCTTGCCGACCTCTGCGAAGACGCCGTCGCATTCGACCAGTCTTTCGACCTCGTGAAGTCGATCGCCGTGCTGCTGGACAAGCACTTTCTGGGCGCGCGCTATCCGGAAAGCCTGCCGGGCGGTGTACCGGCCGAAGCGTATGAGCATGCAGACTCTGAGCGTGCGTTGGAGGTTGCCGGTGACGTGCTGGGCGCCGTGCGCCAGAGAATGGGCCTGGACGGCTGAGTATGTACAACCTCGAAGGCAAGATCGCTCTCGTAACCGGCGCGGGCGGTGAGCGCGGCATAGGCCGGGCCATAGCTGTCCGGCTCGCTCAAGAAGGCGCAAACGTCGTTGTTAACGACATCTCGAACAATGGGCGCGGTTCCTGGGGCGGAATGCCAGCCGTCGTTGACGAAATCAAGTCACTTGGCAAAGACGCGATAGGCGTTACCGGGAGCGTCGCCGACTCGAACCAGGTAGACGCAATCGTTGATGCCGCCCTGGAACGCTTTGGCCGCATCGACATTCTTGTCAACAACGCCGGCGCGCTGGCCGGTGCTGACCGCGTCCCGGTCGTCGAACTTGAGGAGAGCGAGTTCGACCGCATCATCTCCGTCAACCTCAAAGGTACGTTCCTCATGTCCCGAGCCGTTGCGCGGCACATGCTCACCCGCGAGCCGGGCGGCAAGATAATCAACATCTCGTCAGTCTCGGGGAAGAAGGGCAGCGCGCGTTTCGCCGCCTATTGCTCATCCAAGTTCGGCGTCATCGGATTTACACAGGTGCTGGCGCAGGAGCTTGCGCCTCATAAAGTGAATGTGAACGCAATCTGCCCCTCGCTGGTGGAGACAGAGCGGGTCATGGACATGGCGACCGTTTTGAGACCGGACGGCATGACTGCCGCGGAGTACGGCGACGCGATGGTCGAGACATCTAACACGAACGTGCCACTTGGCCGCATCGCCCAGGCCGAAGATGCTGCACGGACAGCCGCATGGCTAGCCTCAGAAGAGTCCGAGTACATCACCGGTGAGTCGATAATCCTCTCCGGCGGCTCAGCAATGATTTAGGGGAAACTCAGCATAAAATTCGCTGGTCGCTCAGGTCCTTGCCACCAACCGTCCTCGTTACTGAAGCCCCGAGCCACTCCTTGACCTCGAGATCGGCAATTCCGTTCACGATGTTGTACTGCGTCGGCAGGTCCTCCCAGCGCGCACGATTCCACTTCACAGTCCCGTGCCCTGACCACCTCTCCAGCACCCTGGCGTTGGAGCCGGTCGAAGGCGTTAGCACCGCGTACTCGACGTCTGCCTTACCCCACTCGCCCGTCCTGGGAATGTACTTGTAGTGCAGAGTGCCGTCCGATTTAGCCAACTCCGGCGGCGCGTATTCGGTGCCCTCAGCAAGATCGGTCAGGTCCATCTGCATGAACTGGAATCCCAGCCAGTTGGCGGTCGCGGTAGCCGTCGTCCCGACAATCTGCGGGTCGGGCAGGGCACAGTAGATTTTCGAGAAACCCAGCTCCTCCCGTCCTGTCAGGATCGGGTCGGTAAGATTCTCCCACAGCACGGTCAAGAACGAGCCCGTTGCAGCGTCTCGCTTGCCATTGAACGTTGCAGGGAACGAAACACCGAGCGTGTTGTAGCCGTGCCCGGCCAGCCACTCGATCTCCTTCATGTATCCCCCGCTCACAGTCACGATCGGATCTCCGGCGACCTCGAAGTGGTCCGGCAGAAGCGCGTTCAGCTGGTCGGCGTTCGACATGAACGCCACGGCGACCTGTGTCATTTTCGGGCTGCTAACGCCATCGAATATTCGGCCGTCCGGTCCACGCCTCGGACCGGTCGCAGGTCCGAAAACGACCGGCATTCGCCACATATCCTGGCGTCTCTCGGGTGACATAATTCCGCTCCTGTTGGGCGCCCGGGCGATGTTGCCCGTTGACTGCAGACTTTACCCGTCGAAGGCCGTCATGGCGAGCAAATATTGCTCGACGCGGTGTTCGAGGAAAGTTGGCTGTCATCCCAACCGCAGTCGAGGAACCTTGCCGTCTCTGGAACCCGCCGGAGAGATTCCGAATCAAGTTCGGAATGACAGAAAGCCGAAACGACCCTCACCCTGACCCGCGCCAACATGTCGGCACCCGGCCAACGGGAGAGGGGATTTGGCGGTCATGTCAACGGAGCCAATGCCATCCTGACCATGTCGAAGGGTCAATTACAGAATGACAGGCTTTACCGTCCTTCTCCCCTGGCTCGCCGCTGAGGATACAATCTCGCCCAGCTAAACACCTCGACCCGGCTAAACCTCACCAAACGGAGACACCAACATGGCTCGCGTACCGGAAAAGACCAACCTGCGGGTCACACGGCATAACGAGATCATTAGCGACCACGACGGGTCAGGTCCGTGGGCCGAGGTGATCCTCGAAGATGGCCGAAATCGCATCGTATGGATCTCCGGTCCTGCTGGCCATCCGCCGGACCCGCACATCCACCCCGACTTCAACGAATGGTGGTTCATTCTGGACGGCAAAACCCGCTACCAGATAGGCCAGTACGAGCCGATTGAAGCCGAGTGGGGCGATATTGTCATGGCGCCAGCGGGATTCGCCCACGACATTCGGCCAGTTGAAGGCCCCGCCGACGACCGAGGCGCGATCCGTGTCGGCGTGACTCATCCCGAGAGCAATCACGATATCAAGGGCATCGCGCCATGCCGCCTGATCCCCGTCGAGCGTGATCTCTCGGCCCCGAACCTCATCCACACTCGCTTCGCCGACCTGAAGTCCCACTACGGGACTGCGGAAAACTGGAAACACATCGTGGTGCTCAACGAACGTAACCGGGCACTCGTGACGCACGAGCTTCCGGGCACGGTGAACCGCCGCATGTGGCATCCGGACATGCACAAGTGGTGGGTTGTGCTGCAAGGCCGACTGGAGTGGAGCATTGGCGACGACGAGAAGGTCGAGGCTGGGCCGGGCGACGTAGTACTCGTGCGCTCAGAAGAGGTTCATGAAATACGTACGGTCGGCAACGAGCCGTCCGTGCGCCTGACCGTGACCGCGCCAGACATCGTCCACCACTACACGGACGAGAATTAGCGGCCAGCCGCTGGCTCGATGGCGGTCTCATCCCGTCCGAACCGACCACCGATCACCCAACGAGAAAAAAGCCCAACGGAAAAAGCAATGAAGGCAGCTGTGATTCGAGGCGAGCAACAGATCGAGATCGAAGATGTGCCGACTCCTGAGCCAGGGCCGGACGAGGTCCTCATCAAGATCAAGTATTCAGGGCTCTGTGGCTCAGACGTCCACCGCTTTCAGTACGGCATGGCAGAGCCTGGCTCCATCATGGGCCACGAGTTCTGCGGCGAGATCGCAGCAGTTGGGGCGAACGTCACTGAATGGAAAGAAGGAGACCGCGTTGTAGGCGGCGGCGGGTCAAACCCTGATGGCATCCCGAGGCCGACCAGCGGACCTCGCTACAGTGCCCGAACCGTCGGCTTCAAAACGCCAGGTTGGGGCGGCTTCGCCGAGTACGCCGTCATGGATGGCTGGCGTCCGCTCAAACTCCCCGACAACGTGTCCTGGGAGACCGCTGTCCTTGCCGAGCCATGCGCCATCGCGGTTCACGCCGTTCGGCGCTCGGCATTCCGAGTAGGCGATCAGGTCGTCGTTCTTGGTGCAGGCCCAATCGGCCTTCTCACCCAGCAGGTCTTGCAGGCGGGTGGAGCGCGTGCCGTTTATGTGTCGGAGCCCGCGCCGGCACGTGCAGAAGCCGCGCGAAAGCTGGGCGCCACAGAGGTGTTCGACCCCGTCAGTGAAGACGTTGTGTCACGAGTTGTCGAACTGACAGACGGCCTCGGCGCACCGCTTGTGTTCGACTGCGCTGCTGCAAAACCGACCCTTCAGCAGGGGTTTGAAATGGTGCGCCGCGGCGGGCAGGTCACTGTGGTCTCAATGGCATGGGAGGAAGTGCCGCTGCTGACAGTCGAATGGATCGGCCGTGAGGTGGAGATGAAGGCCTCTTACGGCGCGGCACCCGAAGACTGGCAGATTGTGATTGGCTTGATGGAGCAGGGTAAGATCGAATCCGGTCCCATGATTGGCAAGGACAGTTTCATCGGCTTCGACCAGATGCAGGCGACTCTAACCCGGCTGATGACGCCGCAGGACGACATCCAGTCAGTGTTGGTGCCATAGTTTTTTCTTCGCCTTTTTTCTTCGCCCGACTCAGCTGGTGCTCGAGGAATTAACCAAATCAGGCGGAAGCCATGTTCTCCCTCTGTTCTCAACGGAGCGAGTTAGAGGGCGGGTCGTTTCAACGCACCCAAACTGAGCTCTACATCGGCGGTAATTTCCGCTGCAGGTACTTCGGGTAGATCTCAACGAGAGCCCCAACCGATTTCGCGGGGCCAAACCAGTTAGCGAGGAATAACCGGCAGCAATATGTGGGATGGTCGCGGCACATCGTGATAAATCGCCTGATGAGCCACCTGCAGGTCAGAGTCCATGCCCTGGGGCTTGCCGGTATTCGGATTCCGGTCGTACATCGGGAAACTGCTGCTTGTCACATGCACAGCGATTTTGTGGCCTTTCAGAAACACGTTGCTGGTCGGCTGGAGTTCGATCTCATATTCGTAGACTATGCCCGGCTCAAGTAGTTCCGGCGGCTCAAAGACCGATTTCCGAAACCTGGCACGAATGATCCCCTCGCAAAGATTCCAGGCAGTGCCGTCTGGTTCGACATCCATCAGTCGCACGATCCAGTCCGTGTCCCGTCCGGACGTAGATGCCCACAGCCTGGCGCTGACCGGACCGGTGACCTCGAAATCGGTTGACAGTGGATCAGTCTCGAAGGACATGACGTCCCGTCGGTCCCAGTTCGGCCGCTGATCGAGTGCACCAACGCGAATGATCTCCGGGTGGTCCTGCGGCCCGGAATGGTTGCCACCGTGAGTGGGCACGGGATCATCCGGATCGTAGGTGTATTCCGATGCAATCTCGTCACCAGGACTCACGGTACTCAGTTCGCCGTGTCGAGAACCCCGGGTATGGAAGTAATAAGGGGCAAACCTGGTCCCGGGTAACGGCCAGTCTGCCGCTGTGCGCCACTCATTAGCACCCATCGTGTAGAACTTGATCGGCGGCTCAGACGCGATTCCGTCGTCAATGCCTCGCACCACCCAGTTCAACCACCGCAGCGCGACATCGAACCGGTCGATCGAAGGGTTATCTCCGAAGTCGCGGTCGCCGACAACACGACCGTCATGATCAGTCGGATCGACATAGACTCTTAGCTTGTCTATGTTTCCGAGCTCTTTCAGGATGACGTAGGTCTTTAGTAAGGCTCCCGGGTAGTTGTCATACCAGCCGGCATGGATATAAGTCGGGATGTTGATCCGATCGAACCGGTCGGTGATCGAGATATCGCTCCAGTAGGGACCGTACTCTGAGTGGGTCAGGTACTCCTGCCACAGGTTGTTTTTAGCTCCGACGACGGCCTGGTCCAGTGTGATCAAGGGCAAATGGCGGTAAAAAGCATCCCAGCCGCCGAACTCAGCAACCTTGTGGGTCATGTCATTGGACACGCGGGTTCTGTAGATACGTCGTGCCGTGTGCGATAGTTGAAGGGCGCCGTGGTCCCAGTAACCACGTTCCCAGAGGTCTGGATTCACAACTTGCGGAACGATCGCAACCAGGTTCGGATGCTGCTCCGGGGCAACGAGCCACTGCGTGGCGCCCATGAAAGAGCGACCGTACATGGCAACCTTGCCATTCGACCAGTCCTGGTTAACGATCCAATCGATGCAGTCGTACCCGTCGACATGGTCCTGGCGAAACATCCCGCCTTCGAGGTTTCCACGGCTCTGCTGGCCAACGTAGGCGTATCCAGCCTCCGTGAACCGCTCCGGATGGGTCGGCCACCCGGCCTCGTAGCCCCTTTCCAAAATCGTGTTGAACGGAGGCTTGCCTTCGGGACGCCAGATGCGCGTCAATAACTCGTGGCCATCCCTCATCGCCACCATATGTTCGCTGTAGTCCGTTGTGCCGGCCATAACTCCTCCTGAGATGCCCGCAACCCTAATCTAGAAGTTGCTTTTCAGGGATCCCGGGATCCCGAAGATTTTAAGTGAACAGTCTGCCGTACCAGCCGGTGTGATGTTGGACCGGCAGACTGCCCCGGCGCTTCCGAGACGACTGTCGCCACGCCCACTTACGCGTGAATATCCTTCACCACCTGCCTGTAGCCATCCTGCAGCACATTCACTTCCGATGTGTATCCCAGTAGCAGCACCCCCGCTTCCTTCCACTTCCTTGCCTCGGCAACGTCGTTCACCATCATCGCAACCGTCTTTCCGTTCCGCTTTGCCGCTTCGATAACCCTGTTCCTGCGCTCGTCCAGCTCCGGCCCCATCTCAGGAGTGCCGTACACACCAAGGTCCTGCGCCAGGTCCGTCGGTCCCAGAGTCAGCGCGTCAATCCCTGGCATCGCAGCAATCTCCTCCAGGTGATCAAACGCGCCGCCACTCTCGAGCATCACCGTCACGAACACCTGCTCGTTCGCAAAAGCCAGCCGCTCCTTCGGAGTCCCGCCTGACTCGAAATCCGTGCCCCCGCTGGCTCCAGTCATCCCTCGGGAACCCATCGGCGCATAGCGTGACACCGCCACGATCTCCGCAGCCTGTTCCGCCGTGTCCACCTGTGGGCAATGCAGGTTCCACACCCCGGCATCGAGCAGCCGGGTGATCCACTCCCGATTCGCCTTCGGTGGCCGCACCACAATCGGAAAATCGAGCGCCCTGGCCAGTAGCGCCATGTCAGCGACCGTTTCAATGGACGGCGAAGCGTGCTCGATATCGATCCGTGCGAAGTCCATTCCGGCCGCCTTGAGCAGCGGCAGAACTGCAGTGTTGCGGACCATGTTGATCCACGTGCCGATCTGGACCCTGCCATCGGAAACTGCCGCGCGAATTGGATTCGTCTTCATTTCTGGCTTCCCCTGTACATCTGCGTCTCAGCTTGCAAATCGCAGTTTAGCCACCTGGCGAAGGACGTAAAGCCTTCGTTGGCACAGGACGCGAAAGAGGGCAGAGGCCGGTGTACCCGGATGCTCTGCCCTCTTTACTGATTCAGACGTATTTATGTTGACGCCGTTGGGATCACGTCCCTGCTCGTGGACACCTCTCTAACGGCGGTCGTTTTTCTTATCATCATCGTCATCGATACCGTGCGAATCGCCGACGGGTTTACCGTCTTCACCCACCAGGCTGGCCTTCGATTTGGAGATGACCACCGTACCGGCGAACTGCTGTGTGAGCAGATTCGCTTGTGCCTTCACGTGGACCATACCCTTCAGGCCCAGGATGTCGGACATTGAGCCTGATCCGGGGCCAATCTCGAACTTCCCTTTGTCGTTAACGTCCAACACGATCGGGAAGAGCAGGGCGCCATCGTGGTCGATGCATGGCTGCAGAGACGGGAGAGGAGCCAGCTGGCCAGACGGCAAGAGTCCAAAACAGGCGTATGTTCCTGTGCTCCCTCTGCCAATTCGGAGCGAAGCTGTGCCGGTGGCCGCACCCAGGTCGTTGCTGAGCGTGAACTGGCCCTCAAGCTTCCCGCGCAGTGATCCGCTGAGAGTTGGCACGGTAAACGTTGGTGATCCAGGCGCTGGACCAGTCGGAACCTGCACCTTGCCGTGTTTGACCCTGCTCAACGTGGCCTTTGAGTTGTGGACACTCAGGAGTTGAGAGCCGGTGAGGATTGAGTCGAGATTCTCACAGGCACTGCTGCCTCGACGGTCACGACACCGGGTTATTGCGCTCCCGTCTGGACCGCCCCCGAGCACCGCCGCAAAGGCTTCGTTAGAAGTTTTGATCTTGACCGACCGGACTGTGCCGTCACGCCTCAATGTGAACTCGGACTGCGTGAGCGTCGGGTTTGCCGGATCTGGCGAGGCGCCGATAAGAACCACCTGGCCGATGCCGCTCCACACGGCGGTCTGCGAGCTTGCAGAGACCGCGGCGGTGAGCACCAGCACCATCGATATTGCGACGACAGTGGAAATTGCCAGCCTGCGCGCCTTCAGAGCGTGTTTCGTCCTGTGCAAGAGTCGCCTCCAGTTGTTTGTGATCAGGTTGATTTTGAAGATCTGCCGGTCGTTGTTATGCCAGTGGCACCGCCAGGCATTGTTCCGACAGGTCGAGTAATTCCTGGATGATCTGCTTCAACTATGTGCCGAGTCATGTGGGCAGGCTCCGAACCGTTTTGCTCTCTTGCCCAGTTCGCACTACCTGATCTCGATTTCCTAACGTTAGCCAGTTTCGAAACCCCAGTCGACGCACATCTAGTGGGTCAATAGACCAGCGCCAGTGAGCCAAAGGGTTCACTCGAAATCGATCCCAGTTGCGGAATCTCCCGATTCGGTCGTGATGCCAGCGAGATAGCTTTAAATGGCAGCGGGGAATGGGTACAGCAGCCACGGAACGCGGTCTTGACGCGCTCACATTCGAGAGTGTGGCGTGGACTCTCGTCTCCGGAACAATCAGAGCAAAGAGGCACCCGAAATTCTGTTTAAATTCATTCACCGCCAGTCACGTGAACCATATGGTGAAGGGTTTTGGGGAGATCGGTTCCGTTTTCTCGACTACACAGGCTCCAGGTTCATCGCCGTCCAGGAAAGTCACCTCCGTGACCAACTTCAGGATCTTGGTTCGGTTCCACTTGCAGGCTCCTTAATGAACGGAGCCGCTCCGAAATCTGCTGCAGAGTTCATGCGTCGCGTCCCTCTGACATCTATCGAAGATTACGCTTCGGAATTGAGTGCTCTCCGCATCTCATCCCATAGCCGGTCCTACACATGGGCCTACACACAGTACGGCGCAGGTCGCGCAAAATGGATTCCGTACACGATGCGTGGGCTCAAGGTTTTCACAGATAATGTTGTGGGCGCACTCGGAATGGCGTCTACAACAATTCCCGCAGATCGAGTGGATATCCGGCCGGGCGCACGGGTCGTCTACAACGTTCCGCCGCGTCCATACCTCGCCGGGATCGCAGCAGTCGAACTCTCACGACGATTTGGGCTCAAGGGCGTTATCGACCCGATCGTGGCAGAAGAGATGGAGTTCGAGGAGCGGACACGCGCAGAACTGAAAGCTGCCCTGGCGACCGGAGTCGATCTCATGATCTCGATGACCAGCGTGCTGAGGCGGATCAGCGAACGATTTGACGAAGGCTTGTCATCTGGCAGCGCTTCATCATCAGGTCCGCTGGGTATGCGTGCCACCGTTCGCTACCTGACCGCAAGAGGCAAGGCGAAGTTGTCGCGTCGCGACATGCGACCGTATGACCTCTGGAAGCCGAAGGCGGTCCTGGGTTGGGGCCTGGACACGCGGTACTTCAGCGATCAGCTCGCACAGGACTGGGGACGGCACCCTTTTGAGATGTACGCCTCAACCGAGACCGGCAGTATGGGGCTCCAGTACCGTTTTGACCGCGGAATAGCGCTGAATCCAGAGGTCTGCTTCTTCGAGTTCCTACCAGAGTCTGAGTTGGAATCAATGCGCAACGACCCCGGGTACACACCGAAGACTGCCCTCCTGCCTGAAGTGACCACTGAAGGTCGGTATGAGGTCATCACTACCAGCTTCTACGGAATGCCGTTTGTTCGATACAGGACCGGCCACATGGTGCGGTTCTCAGCGGGCCAGTTGGGGTATGGAGCCGACCTTGAGTATGTTGGCAGAGCTGATGACAGGCTGGACATCGGCGGCTTCACACGCATTGACGAAGCAACTATATGGAAGGCCGTTTCCAGCTCAGGCCTGGGCGTGAGTGACTGGATAGCCCGCCGGGAGACAGGCGAAGGCAGGCCGGTGCTCAGTTTGTACGCAGAACTGAACCGTCCGGCTCCGGCTAATAAAGAAGGCCTGGCAGAAGAGCTCGATGCAGCGCTCGTAAAAAGCGATCCGCTCTACGCGGAACTCGAATCTATGCTCGGGTGGAAACCGCTGCGTGTAACTCTGTTGGGCACAGGCACATTCAAGCTGTTCTACGACGAGATGCGGAAGGCCGGTGAAGATCTGATGGCCCGCCGACCGCAGCGCATCAATGCACCGGACGCGATCGTCGACAGGCTACTTGCTCTGAGCCGGGATATCGGCGAACGGCGCGCCGCCTGACAGGACAGGTATGAACGCAGTTTACATAGCACTCCCATTCGTGCAGTTTGCGCTCAGTCTCTTCCTGGCCAACATCGTTGTTGCAAGCGATCCATCGAACAGGGTCAACCGCCTTTTCACTCTGTTCCTAATGGCAATGGCCGGCTGGGGAGTTGCCATATTCGGTATGCGCGACGCCTTTCCAGACGAGGCGCTTGCGTTCACGCGAGAGAAGATCGCGCTAACGATGATCCCGCTGTCCAGCGTGCTGTTCTATCACTTCACCCTTCGCTATACGGGCGGTGCAACCAGGACCCGCACTCTGCTCCTGTTTTACGGCCTGGTAGTAGTCTCGCTCGCGCTGACGTTGACCAACCATGTGGCGACCGGAATGACGGTCAAGTTCTACGGCTTTGCACCGGAACTCGGCTGGGCTTTTGGGATTCTCCTGCTTGCCTCTTACCCTCCAATCATCGCTTCGTACGCCCGTCTCACATCGGTGAAACGGACCGAAGAAGACATTCGGGTTCGTCGGCAGTTAAATCTACTCAGGCTGGGCATAGTCGCCCTAGTTCTCGGGGGCACCAGCGACTTCATCCCTTCGCTCGGCATCAACATCTACCCGATGGGCATCGTAGGGAACCTGTTCTTCGTTGGCCTCGCCACATGGGGAGTCACGCGATACCGACTGATGGAACTGCGGCTCGTGCTACGCCGCGGAATCGCATACTCGGCAATCAGCTCAACACTCTTCGCCGTCTATGGAGCCACTTTTAGCGCCGTATTTCTGCTCGCCGACAGCCTCAGCACACCGGCGCTGATCATGACCACAATTGGCGCCATCATCCTGGTCGGTGTGATCTTCCAGCCGATTATGGCCAGGTTGCAGGCGGCGATAGACAGGATGTTCTTCCGAGAGCGCGGCGATCGCCTTGCAGGTCTCGCACGGTTGAACGAGCTGACGAAGGACATCACTGACTTCTCGGCGGTTGCCGAAGGAATTACGGAAACGGTGCGAGGCATGGTCCAGGCAGACTGGGCTGTGATTGCGTTGCCAGAGGACAGGCGCGGCGGATACGTTCCTGTCACAAATGCAAAGTCGCTCGCAACACCGCTCAACCTGCCCCGCCGCGGAGGCGTCATCTCTTATCTGCGCCGAACCCGGTCAATCGCCGTTGTCTCGGACCTGGCGAGCGGGGAATCTCCACGATTTGAGGAGTCCGCCGAAGGCGATGACGGTGCGGATCTGAAAGCCCTGCGCGACGCTGGCGCCCGCCTGCTGGTTCCAATGGACGTCGGTGGCAAGCTGACAGGCGTCATGATCCTCGGAGATCGCCTCGTAGGCAAAGACTATGACTCCGAGGACCGAGATCTACTCGTTGCGGCTGCAGATCAGGCTTCGATAGCGGTTGAGAACGCAAGGCTATATGCGAACACCCGTCGCGAAGCTGACGAACGGGCTGCGGTAGCTGAGCTGGCCCGGGTCGTAAGCTCAACGCTTGAGATAGACGACGTCATGGCTCGATGTGCATTCCAGGTGCTGGCGGTGCTCAACGCAGACCGGGTAGAGATCACCCGGGTCCACGATGATGAGCGCATCTTCAGCATCGCTCACGTTGAGGGTCTGGAGATCCCTGGTTGGGAGCAGGGAACCGAGGCCAGCACTGAGGAGGCCCACTTCCAGGCTGCGCTTGACTATCGCCGCGGCGAACTGGTAGATCTGGCGTCAGCAGACTCTTCTCATTCTCCCGCCGCGAATTCGGCCGTCTCCGCCGGTCTCAGGTCGATGATCTCGATCCCACTCATCAGTAAAGAGAAGATCATCGGCACACTGAACGTGATATCTCGGGAGCCTGACGCATATGCACCAGACGACCTTGAGCTTGCCGAGCGCGTCGGCGCACAGGTCACCAATGCCATCGCGAACTCCCTCCTCTACGAGCAGGCGCTGCAGCTTGCTGAGGAGCGAGAGGCAAGGGCGACGCTCGACGCGGAAAACCGTGAACTACAACGTATCAACGAAGTGAAGATCCAGTTCCTGTCAATGGTCTCTCACGAGCTTCGCACGCCACTCACCAGCATGATGGCGTTTGCTGACATCATGCGCACCAACAAGCAGGGAAACCTGGTCGAAAAAGATGTCTCTCGGCTTGATGTGATCCGAAGGAACGGCCGCCGGCTTTCCCTGCTCATCGGCGACCTGCTTGATGTGTCGCGCATCGAATCCGGGGCATTGAAGCTGGAAATCGCGGAGTTCGAGATGAACCAGATGGTCGAAGAGCTTCACGAGAGTTTCGACCCGCTGGTAGAGGTTAAGAGCCAGAGGCTCTCGATGGACCTGCCGTCAGAGATAGTGACATGCTTCGCTGACAGGGACAGGATGGCGCAGGTCGTCTCAAACCTGATGAGCAACGCCTCCAAGTACTCACCGGAGTCGAGCGAGATCCTGGTGACCATGAGCGCCGACAAAGACACGATCTACATGTCTGTGAAGGACGCTGGCATAGGCATTTCGGAGCAGGATCAGAAACAGCTCTTCACATCGTTCTTCCGCGCTGACAACGAAGCGACGCGAGCCGCACCCGGCACCGGTCTCGGTCTGGTTATCGTCAAGGGCATTGTCGAAATGCACCGCGGGAGGATCTGGATCGAGAGCGAGTACGGTAAAGGAACTACGGTCAACATACAGTTCTCGCGGCGCTGCGATCTTCCTGAGAGCCAGAACGGATCGGACGAGGCTGCCTGAGGCGGGACTTGCCGGACAACCCTTCAAAAAGTGAGAAGGGAGCCGTGCCTGAGTAGAAGAACACCAGGAGCGGGGCGGCTCCCGGATCAAGTGTGCGCAGGGGGACTGGGCACGACTCCCTCGCTAAGTGGTACGCATCGCAGATTCCGCTGGATGCGGTTTCGGGGCGATTGCGCTAACGAGCCACCGTCCGAAAACATCCTGTCCCACACTCATTTCCAGAACAAACTGGCTCCTCTTGAACTTCGCATTCATGATCGGCTCGTCTCGGTAAAAGCGGCGCTTGAAGGCCGAAACAGTCGTGCTGCTCCTACCTCTAGATGATGACTTCCGTAGCGAGCAGAGTCATACTATAGATCGCCTGACCGAAGTATCATTCGGTCTGTTCGACATGAGTCTGACAAGCCTTGCGAGGCGAGTCAGTCTTCCATGCCTGCAACAAGCTTGTTGCTATGGTCGAAAATGAAGCCGGACTAAAAATCGCCAACCACGGGCGACGCCACAAACAGAACGCGCTTGTAATTTGCGCGTAACGGTGCGGCAGCAACTATTGCTTTGCCAGCCGGGAATGGAGCACACTCGTGGTTGGCGCGCACGATAAATGTGGCGCTGTGGCAAGATATCCCCAGCCGGATAACGACGGCGAGAATATGGCACTCAACCGATCTGAACAGAACTTGAATCTGACAGTTCCGCATCTTCGTATTCTGGAATCTGCACAACCTGTCCCTGCCTCGATTGTTTACCTGACATCACGACGTAAGCGCGCGCTGGATCTATTTATCGGTTCAATCGGCGTCGCCATACTGGCCGTGATGTTCCTGCCTGTTGCGCTCGTGATAAAGCTCACGTCGCCGGGACCCGTTTTCTACCGGCAGCGTCGAATGGGCCTGAACGGCACCGAGTTCATGGTGGTCAAGTTCCGCACCATGATGCAGGACGCCGAGGCGGAACACGGTGCAGTCTGGGCAAAAAGAAATGACCCGCGCAAGACTTCAGTTGGTCGCATCCTTCGAAGGCTCTATATCGATGAGTTCCCGCAGTGGTGGAATGTGGTCAAAGGCGACATGAGCGTCGTGGGTCCAAGGCCGGAGAGGCCGGAGCTTGCGATCCAGATTCTCGACTTCGTCCCCAACTTCAACGACAGATTGAAGGCGAAGCCCGGCATAACCGGCGTTGCGCAGATCAACTACCGGTACACGAACACTATGCTTGAGGCGCGCAATAAGCTTCGACATGACATCGTTTACATTAAGGCCGCGTCATTCATCGTTGATATTCGGTTAATTCTGCGCACATTCCGTCGCGTATGGACGTTCAAAGGCACCTAGCCGCCATTTCGAGTTTTTGCTCGCCGATAGACGTTCGTCGCGGCTCAATCGCGGTTGCCGTATCTCTCGCTGTGCTGTTGTTCGCCGCATGTAGTTCTGGCACGACGGACTCGACACCGGTGCCTGTGACGGCGAACCCTCAGCCAACTGCGACTGCAACGACGGCGATTGCACCAGAACCCTCACCAACCACACCGGTTGCAACATTCACCGTTGCAGACGTGTCGTATCCGTCTTGCGACACCGGCAGCAGGCACACATCTGGCTCGCTCGGCACCGCCCCCGGCCCTACTCCAACACCGGTCCCGGATATCGGCTCAAGGGATGCCGAGTTGGTCAGCAGCGAATTATCCGAATACTTCAGCGAAGCTATTCCGGTCGTAAACCATGTGGTCGACTGGAACGATGCGTTCAACTCAGAGTGGTCAGCATCTCTGAAACCGAGTGAACAGGCCGAGGTGTTGCAGGTGCTCGGAAGCCGGGCTTCGCTTGCCTGTGACGCAGTAGCCAGGATCGCGAATGTGCCGATAGAGGCAGCCGGTTTCGATGCTCTATTGCGAGAAGCGATAAGAGTCCGTCATGCGTGGGCCGGATCCGCCATTGAGCAACTTGTATGCTGCGGCAATGGAGTCTCGACAGAGACCGATATCGGCAACTCTGACACCTTAAAAGTAGTTGCCCAGCTGCCCGTCGAATCGGCAGCTCTCATTCAACAATACGACGCGTCAACAAGGGAATCGCTGATGCTGTCTGACTCCGCGATAGGAATAGAGGTTGCTGTCGAAGTTGGCTGGCTGATATCTGCCGACGGTCTTAGCCCACTCTTACTGGCGCCGTTCGAACTGAACCGGCCGGACCGCAGCGGTCTCGGACCCGAGAGGTGGCAAATCGGCTCCGCAGTCAGAATCAGACGTCTGCGTAATCCGGAGCCAATCACGGCCCTGCAGGCCAGCAGCCGGTTCACAGCACTCGTCACCCAGCAGGGCAGCGTCGCAATGACGGAGGAGACATCGGTCGGCGGAGTGGCCGCCCTTCGCCACATCTTGAGCCCGGAGCATCAACTATGGAGCAGCGCCGTTACCGTGCTCGTTGCCGGGGACTTCACATACTTCGTTGAAACCGGCTGCCCGTCAGACGTCACCGGAGCATGCGACGCCGTCGATGCGGTAGCAACCTCACTTAAGCCCCTGCCCTGAGCCTAAGCCGCCGCCTTGCCTGGTGACTCTGGCCTGATTTGCCGTTGCAGTTTCTTCTGAACACTTGTCTGCAAGCCAGGGTCAAGCGAATCGACAAGCTCCCGGTTCATTAAGTACCACGCGACCGTCTCCTGAATGCCGCGTTCAAGCGAAACCCTTGGCTCCCAGTTCAGAACCCTGTGTGCCTTCGATATGTTCGCCCACGTCGACCTCACCTCTGCGCGACTCGGAGGTTGCTGTTCGACGATTGCCTCCCGTCCCACGGCGGACTCGATTATCGCAATTAGCTCGTTTATCGCCGCCGGACTGTTGGATCCCAGGTTTATCGCCTCGTAACCAACAGGCTTCAAAGCCGTCAATACACCGCGCGCAACATCGTCCACGTAAGTGAAATCACGCTCCTGCGAGCCGTCTCCATAGACAATTACCGGCTCGCCATGTGCGATCCATCTGATGAACCGCAACACACTCATGTCTGGCCTTCCCGCTGGCCCGTACACCGTAAAGAACCGCAGCATCGAGATGTCGAGACCGTGCAGATGGTGATAGCTGTGCGCCAGCACCTCGGCGGCCTTCTTCGATGCGGCGTAGGGCGACAGCGGACTGTCTGTCGGATTGTCTTCGCTCACAGGACCGATGCTCGAGTTGCCGTACACGCTTGATGAGGACGCCGAGACGAACTTCGAAATCCTGAGTTCATGGCAAAGATCCATCATGTTCAGCGTGCCGGTCAGGTTGGTGTCGAGAAACAACTGCGGATCTTTTACAGAGGGTTGAACGCCTGCGCGTCCCGCTAGATTCAGCAACGCCGCCGGTCTAATACCGGAATCGCTCACCAATTTGGTCACGCCGGTCACCGTATCGCGGCTCGTAATATCGGCGGTGAGGATCTTGAAACCGCTGTGAGTGCGCAGAGCCTCCAGTCGCCAGCGCTTCAAGCGCGTGTCCGTCGTGCTGTTGACCTCGTCGATGCCAAGCACCTCCTCACCGGACTCAAGCAGGCGGCGCGCAACATGAGAGCCGATGAAGCCGGCGCAACCGGTGACGATGTACATCTGTGTCAATGCAGTGGAACGGAATCTGGCTGAGAGCCGATGACTCGACCTGGTGGCTGTTCTAACTGTTGCCGAGTTTCAGCCAACAGACCTACGCGCGACACTGACCGTGAACGACACCCCCAATGTGGGTAAACTCCACAATCCGGCGCACAGCAACTCAGCTCCCCACACCCGTAACCGACTGTGAACAGAATGCCTCCCAGCAACCTTGAGAATCCCGGCCAAACCCGCCCCAACATCGTGCTCATCCTCGTCGACGATATGGGCTTCTCGGACATTGGCTGCTTCGGCTCCGAGATCCGCACGCCTAACCTCGATCGCCTGGCGGCAACTGGAGCGCGCTTCACCCAGATGTACAACGCCGCCCGCTGCTGCCCGTCCCGAGCATCCCTGCTGACCGGCGTCTACCCGCACCAGGCCGGCGTCGGCCACATGGTCGCCGACTACGGCCAGCCCGGATATCGGGGCTTCCTCAGTGAATCGTCTGCGACCATCGCAGAGGTGCTGGCAGCCGACGGCTACCGCACGCAGATGTCGGGCAAGTGGCATGTCGGCGGCGACTACGACCTGCTCAATCCCGATTCCTGGACTCCCGGCGACGCCACACATCCGCTCCCGACACAGCGAGGATTTCAGCACTTCTTCGGCACGCTCACCGGCGCCGGGACCTTCTACAACCCGCCAACCCTGATGAAGGGCGATTCGTTCTACACGCCCGAGTCCGAGGAGTTCTACTACACAGACGCCATCGCCGATCATGCAGTCTCGATGATCGACGAAGCGGTCGCTGAAGAAGCACCATTTTTCCAGTACGTCGCGTTTACTGCTCCGCACTGGCCTCTGCACGCGCCAGAAGAAGACATCGCACGCTACGAAGGCCGCTATCGGAACGGCTGGGACGCCACACGCACCGCTCGACACGAAGAGGCGATCGCAAAAGGCGTACTGAGCGACCGCTGGCAGATCACACCTCGTGATGAGGACGCGCCGCCGTGGGAGTCTGTCCAGCACAAAGACTGGGAAGATTTGCGCATGGCGGTCTACGCAGCGCAGATCGACCGCATGGACCAGGCAATCGGCCGAGTACTTTCGGCGCTGGAAAACGGCGGCGTTGCAGACAACACGCTCGTCATGTTCCTCTCGGACAACGGCGGCTGCGCGGAGTTCCTTGCCGAAGACTCCGGAACGCCTGACCCGCTCAAGTTCGACACTCCCACACTGAACGGTGGTCGAATGCGCATGGGCAACAGTCCCGACATCAGGCCCGGCCCCGCCGACACCTTCATGAGCTACGACCTGCCGTGGTCAAACGTCTCAAACACGCCGTTCCGTGAGTTCAAGCACTGGGTGCATGAAGGCGGCATCGCAACTCCGCTTATCATCAACTGGCCTGAGAAGATAAAGCACGCTGTGACTGTGGACGAACCGGCGCACCTGATCGACCTTGCTGCGACCTGTTTTGCTGCGGCCGGAGTGCGGACGAACGGTGAGGTCGACGGCAGGGCGGTGCTGCCACCCGAAGGCGAGAGCCTCCTCGAGGCATGCGAACGAGAGGACCACGGGGAATGGTCCAGGGATTTACCGATTCTCTGGGAGCACGAGGGCAACCGGGCGGTTCGCATTGGCGAATGGAAGCTGGTGAGCCGCCATCCCGGAGACTGGGAGCTGTACAACATGGCCGAGGATCGCACCGAGCTGAACGACCTGTCAGAAGGTGAGGCCAAACGGCTGCGAGAGATGACCGGCATCTACGAATCGTGGGCCGAAAGGGTGGGAGTTCTGGCGTGGCCGGTAGTGCCGCAGGTCACCGCAGCGGCCTCAAGAGGGAGAAGCATCCATGTGGTGCGGTGAGGCAATCTGAACTGTAGAGACGGCCCGAACAACGGCAAAACGGTTGTAACGTTACCCTGAGACGCCCGAATCCGCGCACCATCAGGCCAGTGACTCCTCGGGAGAGTGTGGCTCTCGGGACCATAAACCACGGAACCGATCGCCCCGGGCAGGATGCACCACTGCAACATCCCTGAACAACCGCTAAAATCAATAGTCCGAGCGGCGGTAGCTCAGCTGGTAGAGCATCTGCCTTCCAAGCAGAATGTCGTGGGTTCGAATCCCATCCGCCGCTCCATTTTCCTCTTTGAGACAGCAACCTTGAACTGAAATTGCCGCCACACGGGCGGCTTTTTTGGTTCAATCGGTTTATCGCCGCGGTGGATTTCGACATTCTGCCTCGTCGGTGATTGTGACGCCACGACCCAACCGCTTGCCTAGCAAACACTTACTGAAAGTGGGGCAAGTATCCATCATGGCGATCACGATGACCGATTCAACTCCAGTGTCAGAAGCGGCGACTGAGCTTTCGAAGCTGAGTCGACACTTTGAGATCCACAACCTGACGGAAGGAAAGTCTCAACGTACGGCCGCCTGGTACAAAGAAGTCCTTGATTTGTTCGAGCGGTGGCTGGGCAGTGAAGGAATTCCGGCAACGGTGTCCGAACTGAATGAGAGCAACGTGCGCGGCTTTATTCTTCACGTCCAATCTCTGTCTGGCGGTAAAAAGTCCGAGTATTTCGGATGAAGTTGAGTTCAGATTAGCAATTTCAATAGCGAAAATGGGCGATCTGCCTTCCAACATGATGTCCGCCTGCCGCACACCACCGGGTGCTACGACGACGATGAAATGGCATTAGAAGTCCCGAAGTGCCTCGTCGATAGCGGCGTGAAAATACCGTCGGAAACGTTGATCGCAGGAACGCAGGACATCCGAGAAGTCGGCAGGTAGGCTTAGTGACCTAAATGAGCCTGTCAAGGTGACTCTTAATCACTAGGTTCGGGGTTCGAGCCCCCGGCGCGTCACCAATGTTCAACTGATTCTTTTCCGGACTACTCCCAGTCCCGTCCACTCGTCTTGATCGACTTTCGACTTCGTTCGTTTAGTTCTTAGCACTGCGGATCGGGCGTTCGTATATTCCCATCAGGGACGCTGGTCGTTCGCGCTATGGTCCGCCGATTCCGAGTGCTTTCGGACTTGCCAGTCCGGTTAGCTCAGGCGGGTGATTCACTGTCGAAGTTGGAAGTGCGCTCTACGGACGAAAACGCCGCAGACAGACGCGTAATAAATCGGGGTGGCTGCGAATAGCCACCCCGATTTATTAGTCTTGTTTCGTGCAGAGTTACGTTTAGCAGAAGAGCCCGAAGAAGCAGTCGAAGAAGTCTGAGATCAAGTCAGCAGCCCATCCGACGGCTTCGAGAATCCCTTCGAGTATGTCTTCAGCGATGCCCAGTACCCCGTTCATGAACTCAACTATGGCATCAAGCGCCCAGTTGAAGACGTTCGTCAAGATGTCAGCAATTACCTGGGCTGTGTATCCGATCGCATCGAAGATGATCGCTACAGCGTCAGCGGCAATGCTGAACACTGTTGCCAATGCACTCGCAATAGCTGCCGCGGCGTAGCCGATCGCTTTAACGATCGCCGCGGCCGCCTGTGCCGCCAGGCCGAATACGATCTTCAAGCCATCAAGAACGGCTGCTACAGCAAAGCCGATCGCCTTGAGGATCGTTGCAGCAGCTTCCGCCAGTAACCCGAATACGACCTTCAGACCCTCAATGACCGCGGTTACCGCAAACCCGATTGCTTTGGCAATTGCAGCGGCCGCTTCGGCGAGGAGCCCAAAGACGACCTTCAGCCCTTCCATCACAGCTAAGACAGCAAAGCCAATCGCCTTGAGGATCGTCGCCGCAGCTTCAGCCAGCAGGCCGAATACAATTTTCAATCCTTCCATCACAGCTAGTACCGCGAATCCAATCGCTTTCGCAATTGCAGCGGCCGCTTCAGCGAGGAGTCCGAAGGCAAGCTTCAGACCTTCCATCACGGCTAGTACAGCGAACCCAATCGCTTTCGCAATCGCAGCTGCGGCTTCGGCTAGGAGACCGAATGCAAGCTTCAGGCCTTCCATGATCGCTGCTACTGCGTAACCAATCACCTTCGCAATCGCAGCCGCGGCTTCAGCCAGCAGACCGAACGCGAGTTTCAATCCTTCCATCACAGCGGTTGCGAGGAATCCAATTGCCTTTGCAATTGCCGCCGCAGCCTGGGCAACGAGTGAGAAGACGACCCTCAGGCCATCCATGATTGCGGTTGCGAGGAATCCAATTGCCTTTGCAATCGCAGCCGCAGCCTGAGCTGCGAGCGAGAAGACCACCTTTAGGCCTTCCATCACCGCGCTTGCGATGAATCCTACTGCCTTCGCGATGGCCGCTGCAGCCTGAGCAGCGAGGGAGAAGACAACCTTCAAGCCCTCCATAATCCCGGTGACCAGAAAGCCGATGGTTTTCAGTATCAGCGCGGCAGCTTGAGCAGCCTGGGCGAACACATCCTTGAGCGCCAGCATCACTTCAGTGGCAATAAAACCGATCGCTTTGAGGATCGTTGCCGAAGCTTGAGCTGCCAGTGAAAACACATCCAGAAGCGCTTGCCCAACCGCGACTGAAAGGAATCCGACGGTCTTCAGAATCTGTGCGGTCGCCTGCGCCGCTGTGCTGTAAACAATGTTGAGCGCAAGTCCAATTTCACTCGATGTGAACGGAACTGTGTGGGCCGCCAGCGGTGCAGCAAGCCCGCGCACTTTGCCCGAACTCGTCAGCGCAACAAGTTCGAAATCTGGGGTTGAACGAAGATCGTCGTGAAGGAACTGGGCTGCTTCTTGAGCGCTTAGCCCGAACTCATCCATCAAGACCTGGGCAATCTCAGTGGCCGAGTAGCCCTGTTCATGCATGGACCGAACACGAATTACCGGGTGGTTTTCAACCTGGAAACGAATTGGCAACGCCGAACTGTTTGAGCTTAGAGTTACATCCTGCTCTGCGATGAGCATTCCACCGATGCCAACCTCAACCCGGACCTGAGTCAGGGTATTTCCCTTTTCAGGCTGCCAGTTTGTGCTGTACTGGGGTTCCTTGTTGCCAGCAATTTTTAGTCGACTTGCTCCCGATGACCCCGCGTCCATGGTTGCAAGATTCGGGCAACCGATAATCGCACCGTCACAAACGTTCACGGAAAGGAGTGGCAGTAGTGAGCCGTCAAATCCGAATTCCGGGTCACCCTTCGCATTGAACGGTGCGGTTTCACCAATCCCTGGTAGAAAATGGACAGCGTCGCTAGGGTCACTTAGACCGTTCGAAAACGTTGAAAACAGAACTTTTGAGTTGCCTCTGTGGCCACGAAAAGAGTCACTAGAGAAAGCAATTCTCTGTTCAGCATCCGGTTGCTGAGTTTCCACGTTCGCAGCTAGAGAGTTATCTCCAGAACCTATGACCTGTTCAAGATAAACCTGAGCCTCGATGTCTCGAGCATGAGCCGAAGATAGCCCTGTGAGAACCGGGTTAGCAGCTATGGCAACTGCGATGACCGCAAGTACGAACCAACGTAGTGATCGAATATCGACTAATAGATCGCGCATCAGATGGTGTTCCTCTTCGCCTGTTTTCGCCTGACCTGCTGGCACTCGCGGGAGTGACAGAAGTGGCAGGCACCGTGCTTCGGAGACATGTTCACTCACCGAATGGTCATCAAACGCTAGTTCCACGACGGTGAGCAAGGTCGTGTTGTTAATAAAACATCTTTTTTTTGAGTACTTGCCTTCCTGACGTAGCCAAACAGTCGACAATATTTAGGGCGCAGATCCGAATGGGCCACCGGCCCGGACCGTGAGATCTCCTCAATGATGTTCAACTGTCTCGCAGCTATCCCGAACCTCGACCATGAAAAGTGACCTCACCGATCCACATAGAGTCTTACTTCCACAGGAAAAGAACGAACAGCCGGTACTTCAGGCCCCCTCGACATTCGTCCCCTGGAACATCCGCGACTTGGTCGCCGCGGTTTTCTTTTTCGCAATTACAGTCATTACGGCCCTCGCCTTCGGGGAAACTGCCAGAAGCGCAAAAGAAGGTGATAGTGCTGAACTCATCGTCGGCGGCGCTGTCACCGCAGGGCTCACACTGCTGATTGTCGGAGTAATGGCGCGGATTTCACGTTTACGTACCGTGCCCGTGGTCACCGCGGTTCTTGCGGTAGCAGCGTTCGCAGTAGTTCTTTCATTGGCGGGCGGCGGCATCTTGGACGAGCAAAACGGCGATGTAGCCGGCGTTCCCACCGTCGTTTTCTTCTTTGCGCTTGTCGAGGGTACGCTGCTTGCAACAGGACTGATTTTCACCCGATACAAGTACGGGGCTTCACTGGCAGCAATCGGCTTTGTCCGCACACGCGGAGTACGACCGTATGGGGTAGCAATCGGCTATTGGCTTTTGGCCATCCTGGCAATTGGCCTGTGGGCCGTAGCGATGCGGTTACTCGGATTCAATCAGATATTTGAATCTGATAGTGCTGAGGATGCTCTGGACATTGCAGGCGGCAGTCTGCCGCTCGCCATCGCTCTCGTCGGAATCTGGGGACCCATTGGAGAGGAAGTCTTCTTTCGAGGATTCGTCCTCAGTGGTTTGCGAAACAGATTCGGATTGAAGACCTCGGTGTTACTAAGTTCGGTGCTCTTCGGTGCGGTTCACGTCGCACCCGGCGCAATTATTCCCACTTTTTTTCTCGGTCTGGCATTTGCATTCATTTATGTTCGGACTAAGTCGCTCTGGCCCGTGATATTCGCCCATAGTCTGCAAAATTCTCTGGCTCTGGTAGCTGCGTCACTCAGCTTAGGATCTTGAGAGAAATCTCTGTCGATTTTTCTTCGACGGCAGCATGCCTAAACTCCGTTCAGAGCTCACTGAATAGACCGCCTGAAACGGATGGCGTAGTACGAACTGGCGGTGGGGCTTACTACTCGCGTCGGCGAACATAAGCTGTTGAGTCCGCGCTAAGTTGGTGATTCTGGCGACCCTAGCTACCTCGGGCGAGGATCTAAGTCGTCCTCTCGGTTCTCGCTCCAGATTTCGATGCAGCCAAGAGGGCGGAGCAAGTGACTCTTAATCCGCTAGCCTACGTTTTGAAGCGACCTCGCCGGATTCGAATTGTGGCGGTTCATCTCACGTGTTTCCGACGGACAGCTACATACCGTCTCTTTCACGTTAGGCTCCGAAACCGTAATGTGACCGCCCACCAGACATACATGTAATATTAGACAAGCAAGCGGACGGTCCGGCTAAAAGCCGACACTGTGCCTGGTGGTAAAAATCCGAGTAATTCGGACGAAGTTGAGTTCAGGTACGCGATTTCAAAAGAAAATATCGGCGATCTGCCTTCCAGGCAGAATGTCGTGGGTTCGAATCCCATCCGCCGCTCCAATCTAGAGATATCCTCGCTCACGCTTCGTGACTGCTCCAAGGTGGCCTACATTTACTCCGGCGCACCGGTACGTTACGTGGTATAAGTGGAATCGCTGCATGTCTACTATCCGGTTTTTCAACTGGATACGTTTGAGGGGGCACGTCGGCTTGGGCCAAGATAAAGCCTGCCCGGACATTACGCCATCTGCATGTCATCGACATCAGAAATCAGATTGCGACGAACCCTAATGTAGAAATATCCAGACTTTATTGCGTTGTTCCGATATTTTATTGAGTTAATATAGTCTGAATTTCAATGTCCAAGGTGGATAGTTTCGCAATGGTCAACATACTTCAGTTTTTATCAGAGGATTTTACGCAGCCGTCGCGCGTCAACGAACGCCTCGGACAATTGCTCGCGTCCGAAATCCAGAATCCCGGCTCGAAATCTTCTGAAGATATTGGAGTACTAAATGATCTGAAGAATGTAGTTTCTCAGAGTCAGGTATCTTCGGCAGTTCAAGCTGAGTCAAAGCAATTTCGAATGACGTTACAGGAGTTGCACTGGCTGGAAAAGCATGACGAATCAAGCTGGGTCGACTACCTGATTCATCGCTATAAGTTCAGGATGTTTCCGCAGTCGCAGAAAGTTTCAGACTTCCCTTCCTACCTGCTGATAGAACCAACTTCCGTGTGCAATTTGCGATGCGTAATGTGCTTCCAGATCGATGAAACATTCACACGGGACAAATCCGCTATGGGCCTCATGTCATGGGAGTTGTTTACGTCGGTGGTGGATCAGGCAGCAGACAACGGTTGCCAGGCGATCACGATGGCATCACGAGGCGAGCCGACTCTCCACAAGAGATTTGGTGAAATGCTGCATTACATCAAATTGAAAGGGCTCTTCGATACCAAGATCAACACCAACGCGACCAGACTGAATGAAAAACTCATACATGACATCCTCAGTTCTGAAGTATCAAACGTAACCTTCTCACTCGACGCCACTACAGCGGAATCGTACGAAAAAATCCGCGTCGGAGGTAAGTTTGATGAAGTTCTTAGCAACATCAAGATGTTTAATCGAATTCGCGCAACCGACTATCTGAATAGCGTGACCACGACCCGGATTTCTGGAGTCGCTGTTGATCCCGACCAAAACCCTGCTGAAATGCAGAGTTTCTGGTCTGAATTTGTAGATGAGGTTACGATAGTTCCGAATATCCAACGCTGGGACTCTTACAACAACCCGCGTTTCAACCGCAAAGAAGTATGCAACATTCTTTACTCCAGAATGTATGTCTGGTGGGATGGCACTTGCAACCCTTGCGACTTCGACTACAAATCGTTGCTACAAGTCGGCAACGCAAACGAACAAAGCATCGCCGATATTTGGAAAGGTGAACGATACACTCGGTATCGCAAGCTTCACGAAAACATGCGGCGGTCAGAACTGAACCCGTGCGACCGATGTCCGCTGTAACCGGTTCATGGCAACCGCTGCAAGTGTCAGTTGTAGGCGTGCGCGGGCAGGCCGACCGCCACATACAGATGATCGAAGCTGATCCTGCTGTCAAACTACAGCATGTCTACCATCCTGACCCTGACAGAATGAAGTTAGAGGCCAATTCGGAACTGCCAATCACTGACGATTTTAAGCGGTGTATGAACTCAGATGCGATCATCATTTCATCGCCAACTTCCGAGCATCTCCCCCAATTGAAACGACTTGCTGACTACCCGGGCCATATTATGCTCGAAAAACCGGCAGTTGAGAGTCAATCTGATATTCAGCATCTTCTCGATATTACCGACGACAGAAAATCTCGGATCAGAGTGAATTTCAATTTCAAATACAATCCAGTGGCAATGGTTCTGGCTGAAGTGATTGAGAGTGGAGCGCTTGGTAAACCAATTCACGCATCATTTGAGACTAATCATGGCGGTGCATTCCGAAATGATTGGGATAAGGGTTGGCGAACCGACAACCAATTTACCGGTTCGATTTTTACGGTTGGAATCCACTACGTCCAATGGATGACGGAACACTTTGACAATCCGGTGGAAACAATCGTCCGAACTTCTAATCATGCTGGTAGTCGGGCAGACGACAGTGGTACGGCCCAACTGATTTGGGATGATGGATTCATCGTGAATGTGTTGACCAGTTACGCCTCAGCATTCAAAGTTCATTTCCAGATCACCGGCACGGATGGCTATGTGGTTTATGGTGGCACCAGCGTAAATCTCTACACGCCTAGAGACACGTTCGATGAAAACGGACTGTACTCCGACCCGCCAGAGTCCACCCAATTGCACTCACCATGGAATGACGCATACCGAACATCTCTAAAAAATTCTCAATCGGCTTTCATGGCTGATGTGAGATCGCAAGCTGTATTTTCGCCCGCACAGTTTGATCGTGACGTGCGTGTAATGGGATCGATGATTAACGGCATCATATAGAAAACAGAGCATTCGATCTGTGCGCGTGAAGTTGATGCCGCTCGGGTATGTGGCCGACGCGTCTCTACCCCAGCGGCTTTACCCAGCGGTCAAGCGGCGCCGGAACCCGGTTCGGGCACCGGCTTCGGTTCCGGTACCATCTCTGGCCAGCGTGACCGAGTCGAAGCCGATGCGCTCAGCCTACTGCGCCATTTGTTCGTGCCGTTCCGTTGATGCGACAAGGACAGCGCCGCCGTCGACTTGAAGAACCGGGACCTTAACATCGTATTGTCGTTCGATGTCCCGATGTCCCGATGTCCCGATGTCCGAGCCTGTTGCTTTGGAAAAGCAATCTGGACGGCCCGCGTGGCTCTACCTGCGAAAACCTCCTGCATATGGAGTCAGAACCTCCATCGACTACGAGTCCGGTTGATCGCCGAATTCTGGTAAGGAATGCGAACACGCGGTGCGAGTAATCCTTCATGCGTCAGTTCAGATTTGGTGCCATGTTGATCCTCATGAGAAAGATTCAGCGGCAATATCTGATTCTGTCGGTTCTACTTCTTGCAGGCGCTGTCGGCTCGCTCCTCACACCGTTGAATGTAGATCCCAGGATCGGCACGTTCTCCGCAGGTCTAACTATCGGAGTACTGATCGCAATCTACATGTTGCGTATAGCGGAACTCGGCGACACCAGGCCTGATGAAGACGTATTCCTTGATTTCCACAACCCTCCGAACGCTCCGGTTGACGAAAATCCCTTAAGTCCGCCCGACAGTTCAAGCAGTCCGCCAGGCGACCCGACGGGACCGGGTGTTACGGCCACCTCGATCACACCGACTGTCCCAGGTTCACCCGGAATTCCCAGTACGCCCAGTATCACTACAACCACCACCAGCCTCGGCGTACCCGATGAGCACAGCGAACCCGAAGCCGATGGCGAAACCGGTGACATGAATGGTCTGAGCGACCAGGATGCCTATCGTGAGTCGGTTGTCGAAATCTCAGATCAAGGTGAGCGATCGTTAGACGAAGTGCAGATCGATCAGCCGCCTGCCACTGAGCCTGAGCCAACCGAGATCGCCCAATCCAACAATATTCTGAACTTCGACCCTGCGGAAGAGGAGAAGACTGTTCCCGCTGCTCAACCGGTCGCGCCACCCGAACTTGCATTCGAAGACCGTTGCGCCTGTGCGTGCGGTTGCGACAGGAGATCACGAGGCGGTTTGACCGATCTTTGCGGCAGCTGCATCAGGTGGTGGCAGCAACAGAGCATGCGCTGCAAATGCGACTACACCGTGAACCAGTACTGCACCTGTGGCGCAATCAGGCATGGTCTTCGTGTTTCGGACGACGTTTCCGAGGCGGCCTGAGCCAGTTTCGCCATTAAAACGACCAGACAGCCTCATCCGCACCGTCGCCAGTGATCACACTCGATCTGTCGTTGGACTGCAACGCGACAAGCCGCTAGCTGAACGGCGAGGACCTGTCGCCACGCATGACAATGTTTTGCGGCAACGTCTCTCGGTATGCAACTCATCAACCGAGCGTTTGGTTGGATGACCGGTACTCCTCCCAGGGGTTTTTGCAGGAACCGGGCAATGTCCAGCCCAGGTCTACCCTGAAACCGTGCAATCCAATCAGCCTGAGTCACAAAACGCATATAAGTAATGAAAGAGGGCGGCTCGCATGAGCCGCCCTCTATTCGAATTCGGCATGGGAGCCTAGTTCTGTCCGATCCACCCTGTGAGCAGCGCGGAGCCGAACTGGTCGCCCAGGGCTAACGGCTGCGAGCATGAAGTGTGGAATTGCACCTCTTGCAGCAGGTTGTCGCTCAGGTCGAAGACAAGCACGAACGTGTTTGAACTCAGCCTGTCTTTGTCCTCGGCAGCGGCGTCGATGTCGAATGATCCGTCGAGTGCCACAGTGCCATCGAACCAGATCTTGGCCTTGTTGTCGTTCGGGTCGCTCTTGTCCAGGGCGATAATCCGCACGCTGGCGGCATCGTTCGGGTCACCTGTGACGGTGGCCTTCGAGGGGTCCTGCGAGTTGGAAGAGCCATCAGGGCCATCGCCGGTGTAGACCATCGTAAGCACAACCGGCTTACCGAGCCTGTCGCAGCTTTCACCCTGCTGCGCATCGATGCCCACTTTGGTGTACTTCTCGATGTCTATCGCGCCGTTAGCCGGTACCGGCAACGCCAGCGCGGCCGCGTTCCATGCAAAGGAAGCGGGAAGGTCTCCAGAAGCGAAGTCGTCTCGTGAAAGCGCTTGCACCGTCAGCGAAGTGGCTCCAGCGGGAACGTTCGCAGTGATCTCAACAGTGTCCCACTCGCCACCGTCACCACTATCCAGCAGGTTTGAGTACACGGTTGTAACACCGCCGCTCTCAACCTCGATAGATGACGGACGTAATACGCCTGAACCACTGGCTGAGCCAGTCACGCTGGAGAAGAACATGTCCAGCGTTGCCGTCCGGTCCCCTGGCGTCGCAGCGAAGTTGAAAGTCTGTGCCACAGTAGTGTCGAGGGGCGCTTTGAAGTCGAAGAACACCAGGTCGTTTCCATCTCGAAGTTCGATGGTTTGTGCCGAGCCATCATCGAGGATCACCATTACACCGGCACCGTTGTTGGCAAAATCAAACGCCATATCCGACACCGATAGCGAATTCAGACCTGGTCCAACCAGGCCGAGCGCGGTGATATCGGCCCGGAAAGTCTCGCTATTGATTCTGCTGAAAAACGTCGTCGGCCCACCGATCAGAGTCCCGGTGACCGAATTCCCGTTGATCGAAATCGTGTCGTCGTCAGTCCTCTGGAACTGACCTTCCCAGTAGAGCAACACTTGCACCCGCAGGGACAGTTAAATCTATCGTTCCCGGTTGACTTAGCATTCCGGTACCAGCAGCGATGACATCGGTGCCATCCGCAATAGCAATGCTGGGTGTACCGAGCTGCTCTGTACCGTCGCTCGAGACAATCTGAGTCCCCAGTGCTGCCAACATAACTACAGCCAGGAAAGCTGCAAGTCTCTTCCTCATAGACGTACTCCTTGTTCCCTCTTCTACATGCGACTCGTCAGAGCCGTCGAACGGGAGATTCTTTTCACCGGTTGCCGGGATGCTGGTACGTCAACAACACTGCGCGGTCTAACCATTATTTTTCGTTTATTTTGGGCACAACCTGGTTCGCCAATGGCGTAGCTGCTTCGTTTCCTTCACTTGCAGAAACGCTTTGGTAACGGATGAAACTCCTGGAGCTGACCTCACAGGGCATGCGCGTGCCGTGCCGGTTATCACCTCACTCTCCCGCTCTCCTGCCATCAGCTTCGTCCGCCCACTCCGTCGCCCGCCGGGCTAGAATGCGTGATCTACCGGCCGTTCAGTAATCCGGCCAGATCGTTTCGAGCCATGGCTCCAGCCAACCAACCCACGCAGAGACCAGGAAAATATATGGCAGACTTCAAACGACCGCCAAAAGAGATCGTAGACAAACTCGCCAAAATCGGCAGTGCGACCGCCAGCGGTGAGCTGAAGAAGCTCGGCATCCGCAATCCGCACATCATCGGCCCAGTTGCCCGAACTCCGGGCAAGGCAATCGCCGGTCCCGCCATGACGCTGCTGTTCATGCCCAAACGTGAGGACATCTACCCGGAAGGCGAGTACGTTGAGCCCGATGTGCAGGTCCACCGCCACGCGCTGATCGAGGCGCAGCCCGGTGACGTTGTGGTTGTCGATGCCCGCGGCAGCATGTCGAGCGGTACCTTCGGCGAGATGATGCTGACCTACTTCCGGGGTAAAGGTGGCGCAGGCATTGTTGTCGACGGCTGCATCCGAGACTTCCCTGAAGTGCAAAAGCTGAACCTGCCGATGTGGATACGCGGCACAACGCCAAACTTCCACACGCAAACCGACCAGTTCCCAATGGCGCACGCAGTCCCGATCGCCTGCGGAGGCGTCCTGGTGTTCCCGGGCGACGTGATTGTGGCAGACGACGATGGCGCCGTTGTTGTACCTCAGGCACTGGCCGCTGAGCTGGCAGAAAAGGGCGGTGAGCACTCCGAATGGGAGGTCTTCAGCCGCATGAAGCTGGCCGAGGGCGGTGACCTGCGAAAGTACTATCCGCTGACAGATGAGGCGCGCTCCGAGTACGAGGAGTGGAAGAAAACGAACGGCTGACTTACTAGCGCCAGCCACTGTTGAAACGTGAAAGGCGGCGATGGCTGAACAAGCTCGCCTAACCATCTTTGCGGACGACCTGACCGGTGCCCTGGACTGCGCCGCCGCGTTTGCATCAAATGGAAACAGAACGATCGTAGTGCCCGGTTACAAGTCTCACGACCCGACCGGTTACGATGTCGTTTCTATCGATATGGACACTCGGAGGCTGCGGCCCGAGATAGCGTCGAACATGGTCTACGTGGGAGTGCTTCACCTAAGCCGCCTCGACAGACGGGTCAGGTTCGTGAAGATCGACTCAACCCTACGAGGCCATCCGGGGATTGAGATTGGTGCCACTGCAGCAGCCAGTAGCGCAGCGATCACGCTGATCGCACCTTCGTTCCCGGCGACCGGGCGCACCGTTCGCTACGGCCTGCTCGACGTCCGCGGGGTGCCGCTCGCCGCCACCGAGGTTGGAAAGGACCCTCTCTCACCGGTCAGTTCGAGTAGCGTCGTAGATGTGCTGGCAGAGCACTCACGGCTGCCCATCTCCAAGATTGCTCTCGATGAGATCAGGTCGGGACGATTACATAGCCGGCTCGCGGAACTGACGAGCGATCGTGACGGACCGTTTCTCGTTGTTTGTGACGCAGAAACCGATGAAGACCTTGACTCTGTTGTAGAGGCTGGGCTTCGTTTCGAATCGTTTGAGATTTCAGTTGGCGCGGGCGAACGCAAGGGCGTCGTCTTTGCCGGTTCGGCCGGCCTCGCATCGGCGCTGGCTCGTCAAACGGTTTCAGCAGGGGCGTCAGGCCGTGTTGAGTCACCGAACTTCACCTCACCCATCCTGCTGATCACCGCGAGCCAACGCACTCTGGCAGAAAAGCAGATCGAAGCGCTCAGCGCGACGCTCGACGTCGAATCACACTATATTTCCATTGACGTTACGCCAGACGGAACCAGCAGCCCAGCTACCCTCGACCGAGAGACTATGAGTGCTGCGCTTGAGTCGCGGCGGGACATCGCCATCCGAGCCGTGGCGTCGGGCGACCTCAACTCGATGTCGCTATCAGCGGTAAGAAAAGCGGCGGACTCCATCGCCGAGCAGCTGGGCCAATTGGTCGCCTCACTCGTCAGCCAGCACCAGATCGGCGGCATCGTCATCATTGGTGGCGATACCGCTAGGGAAACCCTGCTCTCAATGGAAGCTGATGGTATCGTTCTGGCCGCAGAGCCGCTGCCGGGCGTCGCGGTGGGAACCGTCTCGGGCGGCAAGCTTGACCGCGTGACCATCGCCACAAAAGCTGGTGCATTCGGAGACAGCCAGACCCTCGTCGAACTCTTCAACAAACTGATCCCAAACAAATGACCTCAAACCCCATAATCGGCATAACACTCGGCGACCCGGCTGGCGTCGGACCCGAAGTAACCGTCAAGGCGCTACCGGACGAGATCGCGCTCAACCGCAGCCGCCCAGTGGTCTTCGGCGACGCACGCGTTGTTCAAGAAGCGGCAAACCGGTGGCTCGACGGTTGGACGGTCCGGGCGATATCCGACCCTCACGACTCATCACCGCGGCATGGCGTGATCGATGTTCTCGACCTGAACAACTGCGACCCTGCGAAGGTCACGACCGGCAAGGTCGATGCTTACACGGGCGAAGCGGCCTATCAGGCCGTCGTGCAGGCCACCGAGATGGCGAAGGCAGGCCAGATCGACGCCATCGTGACCGCACCGCTCAACAAAGAGGCGATGCACCTGGCAGGCCACAAGTTCGACGGCCACACAGGACTTCTCGGCCACCTCTGCGGCACGAAAAACTACTTCATGCTGCTCGGTTCACCGAAGCTGCGGGCGATTCATGTCTCCACACACGTTTCTGTTGGCGAGGCGGTGAAGCGGGTCAAGCGTGATCGCGTCCTTGCAACCATTGGTGCCGCGAACGACCACCTGAAGCAGCTTGGCATCGCCGAACCGCGCATTGGCGTGTGCGGTCTCAACCCGCACGCCGGTGAGAACCGGCTCTTCGGCGCCGAGGACGAGGATGAGATAAGACCTGCCTGTGAAGACGCCATTGCTCAAGGCATCAATGCCGTCGGACCGCTGCCCGCCGACTCCGCTTTTCGGCAGGCCTACGAGGGCAAGTGGGACGTAATGGTCGTCATGTATCACGACCAGGGCCACGTGCCGATGAAGCTGATCGCCTTCGACGAGGGTGTGAATGTCACCGTTGGCCTGCCAATCATCCGCACATCCGTCGATCACGGAACGGCGTTCGATATCGCGGGACAGGGTATCGCCAACCCGGCCAACATGAAGTCAGCCATCGACTACGCATACAGGCTGGCAACAGGGACGCCGGAGTAGTCGGTTTCGTTGATACAGAATAGTGCTGGCGTCTGCTGTCTGCCCCGTGATGCCGAGCTCAGTCTATGTAATACGGATACGGGTCGAGACCGAGCAAACTATACGTTGCGAAGTACAGTTCTCCCGACAACTCTAATAAAACCTTATTTGCTCTCTTCGCATCGCGCTCATAGACAACATGATGTTCGTTCGCGCGCGAGATTGCCAGGTCTCCCAATGACCCCATTGTTCCAGTAAAACATCCCTTTTTGATCTGACTAGCAACATCGTGTAATGAGTCGACGTCATTCTCTTGTATTGAGCGAAGCTGGTCTCCGTATCTTGAAAATTTTTCAGCCCACAAAGTGACACCGTATTTTTCAAGGTGCTGCGTTAGTTTGTCTACGATCTCTAGCACATATTGTTGTGTATATTTTGGCATTTGATTGTGGCCATAGCAAAACTTGCCCATTTTTGAGCACCGAAATGTCTTCTACCCACATCTGTACTACAGACTCACTGCCGTTCTTGACACCTCTGACGTACATGGTATTTCCGGCTGGCACCCTGAATCTAGTTACACGCAACATTGTATTCCCCGGTGGCAACTGTCGGCCGGGACGGTCGACAGTTGCCACCATTCGACAAGCTCAGGATGGTAAAAGCATTCACCCTCTCCTTTTATTCCTCTCCCATCGAGGGAGGAGGATTTATACAGGGCCATTGCCAGCCTGAGCCGGGGTGCCCGATTGCGGGTCAAGGTTCAAGTTCAGAATGACATGTGATCCAACCCGAACATATCCCGCCGCCAAACTTGGCCCTCATTCAACTCTCGGCGCATAATTGCCAGATGGCTGCCAAACGTAAAACTGAGGCAAATTCGACGGTCTCAGCGAAGAGATCCACCGGCGGAATCGATCCGTTGGAAAACTTCCTACCAGCCGTCCGGCACTGGTTCATCGAAGCCTTTGGAGAACCGTCGCCCCCGCAGGTGCAGGCATGGCCGCACATCACCACAGGCGAAAACGTCCTCATCCATGCGCCCACCGGTTCCGGCAAAACGCTCGCCGCCTTCCTCGCCGCAATCGACCGTCTCTTCGCCACGACGAAATCCGGCAAACGCAACACAGGCGTCGAAACCCTCTACATCTCACCGCTCAAGGCTCTCAACAACGACATCGAACGCAACCTGCGCCAGCCGCTGACCGGCATTCGCAGTACCGCCTCTGCGCAAGGCAATGACCTGCCAGAGATCACCGCTGAAGTCCGCACCGGTGATACTCCTCAATCCGCCCGCGCCCGTATGGTGCGTCGCCCACCGCACATCCTGATCACCACCCCGGAATCGCTCTACCTGCTACTTACCTCTCCGCAAGCCCGCAACATCCTGCGCACCGTCAAGACCGTCATCGTCGACGAGATTCACTCGATCTCGGGCACAAAGCGGGGAGTTCACCTGTCACTCAGCCTCGAACGGCTGGAACAGCTGTCACCGAACTTTCAGCGCATCGGCCTCTCTGCCACGCAAAAGCCACTCGACGAGGTCGCACGCTTCCTCGGCGGCCAGCTGGCCAAGGAGTCGCCAGACGGCCTCATCTCCGAGCCTCGTCCGGTCACAATCATCGACGCGCAGTACGAAAAGCGGCTCGAGGTCGAAGTGCTCGGCATGCCTGACCGTCCAATCGGGCAAGGATCGGGCGAAAGCGTTGAGTCCGTTTGGCCCCAGATAATCCCTTCGGTACTCGAAGACATCAGGGCCAACCGCACCACACTCGTCTTCGCAAACTCCCGCCGGCAGGCAGAGCAGACAACCGATCGCCTGAACGCGCACTTCGCCGAGCAACAATCCGGGCAAGACTTCCCGGTAGAGCCGCCGCAAATGAACGCTGTGCTGGACGGCGCGACCACGGATCAAGACGAGGCTGAAGGGCCGTTCTATGCCCACCACGGCTCCATTTCGAATGAGAACCGTCACATGCTGGAAGAGGCGCTCAAGGCCGGTGAGCTTCCTGCGCTTGTCGGCACGAGTTCGCTTGAACTGGGCATCGACATAGGCACCGTCGATCTCGTCGTTCAGCTCCAGTCCCCGAAGACCGTGACGCAGGGTCTCCAGCGCGTCGGCCGCTCCGGCCACCGGGTCGGCGAGACCAGCCGCTATCGCATCTACGCCACGCACGAGGAGGACCTTATCGAGTCTGCCGTCATCGCCCGCGGCATGGCTAACGGTGATGTCGAAGAGGTCTACACGCCCCAGAATCCGCTGGACGTGCTTGCGCAACAGGTGGTCGCAGCGGTGGCGCTGGACAACTGGCCCGCAGATGACCTGTTCCGAGTTTTCAGGGGTGCATATCCCTATCATCGGCTCGAACGCTCCAGCTTCGACACCGTTCTCAAGCTGGTGTCCGGCAAGTACCCCCGCCACGTCTTCAGCACATTGCGCGCCCGCGTAAATTGGGACGAAGTTGGCGGCATGCTGAGAGCGCTGCCCGGCACGCGAATGCACGCAGTCGACAACGGTGGGGCGATAGTCGACCGTGGCGCTTTCCCGGTCTACCTGCCCGACCGAAAAACCCGCATCGGCGAGCTGGACGAGGAGTTCGTCTACGAATCGAAGCCGGGCGATGTGTTCGTGCTCGGCAGCCAGGTCTGGCGCGCTGCTGACATCGACGACGACCGGGTTATTGTGGAGCCTGCTCCGGGCGCTGCGCCCCGTATGCCGTTCTGGCGCGGAGAGTCCCAGTGGCGTCCACTCCAGCTTTCACAGACGCTGGCGCAGTTCAAGGCTGAAGTGGCCGTGCGCCTCCAGCCATACGTTGACGATGAGTCCGATCCGCCCGAAGTCCGAGATTGGCTGCAACACGACTATTTCTGCGACGAACCTGCAGCTCGACAGATCATTAACTACGTTCGGCGCCAGCTGCGAAGTGTTGGCGAAGTCGGCAGCATCGCTTCCGACCGCTCTCTACTCGTTGAGACGTTCAGCGACTCCGTCGGCGACCGCCGCGTCGTAGTCCACTCCTCATTCGGCGGCAAGGTCAACGGCCCGTGGTCGGTAGCGCTGTCTTCCGTCATCAAGGAGCGGACCGGCGTCGAGCCAGAGGTCGAGGTGAATGACGATGGCATCCTGTTCCGGCTGCCCGGAGCGGACGGCGAGTTCCCGGAAGACTTGCTCACTGCGCTCACGCCCGAACAGACTCGTGAGCGAGTCCTCGCGGGGCTGACAGACTCGGCCCTGTTCGGCGCGCTGTTCAGACAGAACGCGCAGCGCGCCCTGCTGCTGCCGGGGACGCGGAGAGGCCGACGCACACCGTTCTGGCTCCAGCGGCTAAGGTCAAAAGACCTCCTCGCCGTCTCTCGCGGATTTCCTGACTTTCCAGTCATGCTTGAGACGTTTCGTGACTGCCTCGAAGACGCCATGGATCTGCCCGGCCTGATGCAGGTCGTGGAGTCGCTCCAGGCAGGCGAGATCACGGTCAACCGTCACAGTTCCGCCGCGCCCAGCCCGGTCGCCCGCGCCCTGAGTTTCGCACTCGAAGCGTGGTACATGTACCAGTGGGACGCACCGAAGGCCGAACGGTCTATCCAGCAGCTCGGCCTAGACCGCGGCCAGCTCGCGGCGCTTATGCGAGATCCTTCGTTCGCCGGCACGCTCAGGCAGGAGGCGCTCGAAGAGATTTCAGGGCAGGTCGCCCACACCGTGTCCGGCCGGCGAGCCCGCTCCGCAACAGAGCTGGCGCAGCTGCTCGAAGACCTTGGTGACCTCACACCGGCAGAGATAGAAGCCCGTTCAGACGGCGACTTCGCTGAATGGATTACCAGGCTTGAGTCCGAGAGGCGGGCCGAGCGCTTTGAGCTGCCAGCCGCAACCGCATGGGTTTCGCCGTCCCAGGCCAGTGAGTACCGGGCAGTTACGGGCATCCCGGCTGAGCCAGCTCCTTCAGATCGTGAAGCGTTGCGTAACGTCCTGCGTCGCCTGCTGGGCCGTAGCGGACCGGTTACCGAAAGCGAAATCTGCGAACGATATGAAATCCCTGCCTCACTCCTGAGCGAAGAGCTAGAGGCGATGGCGGCGGACGACGAGCTTGCATGGGGCTACTTCACCGCCGAGGCTGGCGAGCGTGAATGGGCGGTTCGGCGAAACCTTGAGCGCGTTCAGGCTCGCACGTTGTCGATTTTGCGCTCCGAGATCAGGCCGGCGTCGCCGCTGCGATACCAGGCCGAACTCCTCCATCTTCAAAGACTTGCGCCAGAACGCAGGGTCAGAGGCTCAGACGGCCTGAAAAGAGTGCTTCACGAGATGCGGGGCGTCGCTCTCGCACCGGCTGAGTGGACATCAAGAACGCTACCGGCACGCCTAGAGGGCTTCACGACCGGGATGCTCGACCAGGTTCTGCGAAGCGGCGAGTTCGTGCCAGTGCTTGTCTCGGATAGTGGCGATGCCAGGCAGAGGATCAGCTTCGTGCCGCGCGGCGAAGGCAGGACCTATCTTGCCGATGCGGTAGTCGAACGCACAGGGACATTCGACGAACAGCTAATAGATGTCGCCGGACAGGTGATGAGCTTCATCAAGGACGAGGGAAGCGTCACATCAGCCGACTTGCGCTCCGCCTTCTCGGCCCTCCGCATCAGCCAACTCAAAGAAGCGCTTTCTTCTTTGCTCAAGGCCGGACTGCTGACTACGGACTCCTGGGTGGCTTTCCTGGCAATGTTGCAAACCGAGCCAGTCGCAGACTCGCAAGTCCTGGAGCCCACGACGGCGGGATCGTCTCGTTCCACAACTCGGCACCGCACCCTCGCTCGCAGGCAGGCCGGACGCCGAATGAGAGAACTGACCGCCAGCCTCCCGGACGGCGCAACATGGTTTGCGGCAGGACGCTTCTCTGTGATGGGCAACGCTGCAGACGCTTCAGCGGTAGCCAGTGCCAGGGCTGATGCGTTGCTCAACCGCCACGGAGTCGTGAGCCGTCACGTCACCGGCACCGAAGGCAACCGGTGGGAATGGGCGCCAATCGTCAATGCCCTCTCCCTGATGGAGCTTCGCGGCACGGTGCGCCGTGGTTACTTCGTTCTCGGCCTGCCCGGAGTCCAGTTCGCTCTGCCCGAAACTGTCGAGCGACTCCGCTCCGGGCACAAAGGCGGTAAAGACAGCTTCGCCGTCGTTTCAGCCGCCGACTTCGCCTACGTTCTCGACCAATCTCTGATCGACGCCGCAGATCATGATGCCAGCCTGCTGACCGGCCTATCTCGAATTCCATCGAACCACGTCGTGTTCGGAGGAGAGTTCCCGGTACTGCGGTCGGAGTCGAACGGAGAGCGCATCACACCTGCCACAGATGCTTCGCCCCCGGCTATAGCGGCTGCTGTGATGGCGCTGCGAGACCACCTGGTTCCAACATCGGGCTCCTACGGCAACCGCATCAGCGTCGTGAGCTGGGCAGGCCGCGATGTACTGGGCTCAGACGGTGAAAAGGTACTGGAGGAAGCAGGCTTCAGGAGAGACTTCCCGGCGATGACCTTCGATGCCGTGCAAGCCAGGGTGCTGAGCAGCAGATGATCCCGCGAGAGGCGAACAATTCCCGTCCTTCGCTCTAGCTCAGGCCGAAGGGACGCGACTACTCGCCAACAAAATGAACAGATCGCACCGAACTGCGTTCACCGCCAATACGAAATCGTCACAGTTCGATAATCGTCACTCCCTTCGCGGGTCTATACTGCGCCCATCAAGCCGACCTGCCTGGATCAGCCTCTTGAATTTGGAGGGAGACACCGCCATGAAGATGTACATAAACGGAGATTGGACATCTGGCAACGCCCAGATGGAGGTGCGTAACCCGTACACCGGACAGCCATTCGACACCGTCCCGGCCGCAACCGTTGAAGAGATTGACATGGCCGTGAAGAGCGCAGAGCGAGGCGCCCAGGCAATGCGCGCGCTCAGCGCCCACGACCGCTACGAAATCCTGACCCGTGCAGTTGCGATTATTGGAGAGCGCAGGCAGGACATTGGCGAGACCATCACGCGTGAAGAGGGAAAGATCCTGAGCGAAGGTCTGCTCGAAGTGGATCGCTGCATTCAGACCATGACCTGGTCGGCAGAAGAGGCGAAGCGACTGTTCGGTGAGACCATCCCTCTCGACGCGGCTCCTGGCAACGAGATGAAGTTCGGGTTTACCGTGCGCGTGCCAGTGGGCATAGTCGCTGCCATTGCACCGTTCAACTTCCCGCTCAACCTCGTTGCGCACAAGGTCGGTCCCGCACTCGCCGGTGGCAACGCAGTGGTTATCAAACCCGCCAGCGACACACCCCTATCTGCCCTCAAACTTACCGAAGCGCTCCTGGACGCCGGTCTCCCGGCAGAGGCGATCCAGTGTGTGACCGGCTCCGGTGGAACTATTGGTGACGCACTCGTTTCGCACCCGTTGGTTCGCAAGGTGACCTTCACAGGCAGCCAGGAGGTTGGCGAACACATCATGCATGCGGCCGGCCTGAAGAAGGTGACGATGGAACTTGGCTCCAACTCGCCACTCATCGTCTTGCCGGACGCCGATCTGTCAAAGGTTGCTGACGCCACAGTGCAGAGCGGCTATTCCAACGCTGGCCAGGTCTGCATTTCGACGCAACGAGTAATCGTTGATCGGTCTGTATATGCAGACTACCTGGACGTGCTGATGCCGAAGGTCGAGGCACTATCGACTGGTGACCCGATGGGCGACACGGTGAACGTCGGTCCAATGGTGCGCGAGAGCGACGCAGAGCGGGTTCAGAGCTGGATCAAGGAGGCGGTAGGAGCCGGTGCGAGGGTTGTTGCCGGTGGTGACCGTGATGGCGCGATTGTGAAGCCCGCGGTACTGGCGGATGTAGGTCCAGAGATGCGATTTTCACGAGATGAACTGTTCGGGCCGGCTGTTGGAGTGACACCGGTAGCAGGAATCGAAGAGGCGATCGCCTACGCTAACGACACACGCTTCGGGCTGTCTGCTGCGATCTTCACCGAGAACATTGACAACGCATTGAAATTTGCGCTTGAAGTGGACTCAGGAAATCTAAACATCAATGGCGGGACTCAGTTCCGGGCGGACCTGATGCCGTACGGTGGCCTGAAGGACAGCGGAATGGGCAAAGAGGGACCGCGCTACGCCGTTGAGGAGATGACAGAACTGAAGATGGTCATAATCCACCGCTCATAGGAGCGAATGGCCCCGGGCACGGTCGAAAAATCTCCCACTCGAGACTACTAGTCCTGTAGCGGCGGTTCAAGAAGCTGGCTGCCTTCGCCTGCCAGTATGACCGGCATGTCGATCTCTGCGATCGTCCCTTCTCCGGTGTTGCTCTTCAGGGTCAACTCACCGCCATGCAGTTTGGCAAGACCCCGCGCGAGCACAAGTCCAAGCCCGGAGCCGGCCTCAGTCTGGTCGTTCTCACTGCGGCGTGACGGCTGATCAGGGTCGAAAGGCTCGAACGCCTTGGCAACCTGGTCTTTGCTCATGCCCCGGCCCTGATCGACAACCCGGACACGAAGGTGGTTGCCTTCAGGCCAGATCTCCAGGTCGACCGGCATACCATCGGCTGAGTATCGAGAGGCGTTCGCAACCAGAATCGAGATCATCTGCGTCACGCGGGCGCGATCCGCCCAGATAGTCGCGTCTGTGGCTGGAGTAGTGCACCGGAGATTCTGGCTGCGCCCGGCCAGCGTCGGCTCCAGCTTGTCTGAAATCTCGGAAACCAGCGACATCAGCTCGAACTCAGTACGTTCGAGTCCAATGCTCCCCGAACGAAGCCTTGCGAAGTCAACGAAATCGTTCAGCAGCCTGAGAAGCCTGCGACCGGAGAGCCCGGCCTTGTCGACTCTTGTCAGCTGATCGTCATTCAGATTGCCCGGCTTGTTCTGGCGGAGAAGATCGAGATACGTCATCACGGTGGCGAGTGGACCCTTCAAGTCGTGGGCCATCCTGCGAAGAAGCTGGTCGTCTGCGTGGGGGTCCGATCTGTCGTCCGCACCAGCATCCGAGTGCCCCGAAACGGCCAGTCCGGCGACATGCGATATCGATTTCAAATAGTTGAGCGCAGAGACCGGGTATACATCTCCTGCCACACCGTTACCGGCGACCAGCAGGCCAATCAGGTTTGAGCCGTCACTGATCGGTGCGGCGAGTTTCACGCCATGCTCTCCGAACAGAGCCTTATCCCACTCGTCGAACTGCACCGCCGGTTCATCAAGGAACGGATCGGCCGAGCGCAGGACCGCGTCCTGTGATTCGAGCCACTTCGGAACCTGGCTGTTGTGACGCAGCCTTACGAACGGAGCGTCCTGGCGGGTATCCGCCGAAGTCACAAGCCATTCGCCGTCCTCTGATCTCAGCAGCACCGCAGCCCAGTCAGCCTGGATAGCGGATTGCGCCGAAATGGCAATGCTGTGAACGAGCGAGGAGAAACTTTTAGAGCCGTCTGACATCAATTGCATACCTTGGTGAGATTCAACTTGACCAATTGGTCGGGCCGGGTCAATTGGGCATCGATCTGATGCAGACGACTATCAGGCAGCAGCAGAGCTGGAGCGCTGTTCGATATATACGTAGCCGAAGCCGCGTCGTGTGATGATCAACTTGGGGTTCGCTGCGTCTTCCTCAACCTTGCGGCGGAGGTGTCCAACGTGCCACTTCACAAGCTCTTCGGTGTCATACTCTCGGCCCCAGACGCTGTGCAGCAACTGCTCTGCTGGGACCGGTTGACCCTTCTGCCGAACAAGCATCGAAAGCAGCTTGTACTCGGTCGGTGTCAGGTCGACATCGTCGCCGCGGACGCTCACCGTCCTGCGTCCAAAGTCGATCTCGATGACACTGTCACTGAACTTGTCGACCGTGGCCGGGCCGGTCGGGCTGGATGCCCGCCTGAGTCCGGCCGAGACACGGGCCAACAGCTCACCCATTCCGGTGCCCTTGACCACATAGTCGTCCGCACCCTTTTCGAAGGCTCGGATCTTCTCTCGCTCATCGGCCAGGCCGCTGAGGATTATCACCGGAACATTTGACATTGAACGGATGCGCTCGCACAGGTCGAAACCGGTGGTGCCGGGGAGGAGTACATCCAGCAGGACCAGGTCTGGTTGGAACTCATAGAAGACCCGTAGTGCTTCATCGCCGTCGCCGACCGCCCGAATCGAGTAACCCTCTTCGGTCAGTCCCTCTTCGAGAGCCTCGCGAACATCGGCAGAATCTTCAACTACGAGGATTTTGTGAGCAGCCATTTCCAAGTCCACCTGTAAAACTGACTAATGGGTACACCGGCACATATTCAGTGTTGTCTGACAGGCTGTACCGGTGCTTCGGGCAACCCACCGGATGCGCCTGTCAATAGGTTCAATCAGCATGGGCGAGCCTACCTAACGCACTTTCTCAGTGCCGCTTGTAGACCCCGCTGGGTGACTCGCGACCATTCAGATCAGGCCATAAAAGGAAAAGGCCGTCAGATGCGAAAGCATCTGACGGCCAGCTCCGGAAAACCCCCTGGTCGAGAAGGGGCTAGCAGAGTGTCTGGGTAGAGATCTGGCCAGACGCAACCCACTCGTAAGAGCACTTTGTGGGGTTCTGCCGCAGATACGTTGTACCCGTTGCCGAGTACAGGTTGACCGTGCCCGCGCCTGCATCAAAGTCGAAAGCTGCGAATGTAGCCAGCGGAGCGGTGCTCGGGGCAACCGTCGTCAGGGCGTTGTCCGCCATCAGAAGGTCGATCGCCGCCTGCATCGTCTGCATCTCGGTGTTGTTCGCTTCAGTCTCACCAGAGCCAACGAATCGGCTCACGTTCGGTATAACAACTGCGGCCAGAGCGGCAATAATGCCGATCACGACCAGCAGCTCAACAAGGGTAAAACCCTTCTGGTTCATCTTGGTCATTTTGGAAACCTCCATCGTTTCTCGACCAGTAATCCGAAACAAGGCCGCCATTCGGCCATCACTCGAACAATGGAGACATCGGAGACCGGACGCACCGTACCGGAGTCCTATACCGCATAGGACTTTGGGGCAATCGTGAGACGAGTGGCTCCCTGAATTAAGAGAGATACACGCGCGAGGGTCTCACTGAGGTTGAGCCGCTCGACTCCGCCGATGAGCCATTTGACCCAGGACGCGGCGTCCGGCGGCTGAGGTGTCAAGGACAGGTCATACCGTACTCAAGTCACAGGCGCACACCTGTCTCACACCGCCCCGCACCTTGCCCTCTACGTCCGGCACTCCAGCCACAACCCTGTCTCCCAACACCGGGCAGGCAAACTGATCTCTATTGCAGATGTATCTGTGATTGAGCGCGCCGGTCTTCCGAAGGTCCGGCAGAGCGCCCCAACTTTCCGTCAGGAGATCGCCAGATGTCCGCCATCAGGTTGTTGATAGTCGATGCAGAGGACCGTTACTGGCGAGAAGCTGAACTGGAGTTCGCATCTGACCCGCGCTTCGAACAGGTGAGCAGGGCAGTCTCCGCAGAGCAGGCGCTCATGAAGCTCCACTCGGCAAGGCCGTCCGTTGCCATAGTTGATATGACCGTTCCATCGCCTGCGACGAGCGAGCTGCTGCACCGGCTTTCCACAACCACCTCACCTGTGCCGGTTGTTGCGATCTGCGAGCCGCTGGATGACGGTCACGTCGGCTATGCGGTCGGTGCCGGCGCATGTGCCGTCCTCACACGCATATCGCCGCCGAAACAGGTTCGCGGCATCGTCCTTGAAGCATCGTCCGGGGCATTGCCGATACAGCGAGACATCGCAGAGCGCCCCGATCTGCTGAAGCACCTGATTTCGGAATTTCAACGCAGGCTGCGCGGCACCGGTCCCTCAACATCAGCTCAGTGCCCACTCACCGAACGTGAGCGGACCATCCTTGAGCTTGTAGCTTCGGGGAACGCCAACAAGCAGATCGCCTTCGAGCTGGGCATCTCAGAGCGAACCGTCAAGAATCACATGACGAACATTCTTGCCAAGCTCAGCGCACGAGATCGGGCGCACGCAGTTCGGATCGGTATTCAGAACTCCTGGATCTGCCGAGACCAGTGGGAGCCGGCAATCGTCACCCGCATGGTCCCGAGTCCGGCTGTGAGGGCTGCATAATGACGACTACTCAGAGAAAAGAGTCTGAGTCCGGGGACCAGGAAGAAGATGTGAAGAGCCAGCCGCTCGACACGGAGTTCGACTGGACCACGCTTGAGGCTGATTCAGCCGCAACGTCGCTGATCCCCGAGTCACTCGCACGAAAGTACGTCGCATTCCCCGCCAGGGTCGAAGCTGGCAAGCTGTTGATTGTCATGGCGAACCCGAAGGACTATCGGGCTCTCCAGTCACTCGAGATGCGTGCGCGGATGGAAGTCATCCCGGTGCCCAGCCCGGCCAATGACATCATCAACGCCATAGATATTCACTACTCGGCCTCCATGCCGGACGCAATCTCGTCTGCAATGGACAACCGCTATATTGCGAAGGCGGGCGAGCATGAAGAGGTCCGGGAGATTCCTCTCGTCCTCGCATCCGAAGATGAGGAAGACTCGGACTCTAGCCCGGTCATCCAGGCCATCGACTCGCTGATTTCGCAGGCAGTGAAGGCTCGTTCAACCGATATTCACATCGAGCCAATGGAAGACCGCGTGCGTGTGAGGTTCAGGATTGACGGTTTCCTGCAGGAGGTGGCCAAGCTCCCCCTGGCAGCTCATAGCGCACTGATATCACGACTCAAGATCATGTCCGGAATGGACATTGCAGAGCGCCGCAGACCGCAGGACGGACACTTCTCCGTCAAGGTGGGCGAATCCAGCATTGAGGTCCGCAGCGCAACGTCAGACACCGTACACGGCGAGATGGCAGTGCTCAGAATCCTGAACAAGAGTCTCAAACTCTTCTCACTGGACGACCTGGGCATGCTCGACCATTCGCGGACCGCCATGCGCAGGCTTCTTGGAGCGCCCTACGGCATCTTGCTCGTGTCTGGTCCTACCGGTGCAGGCAAGACCACCACGCTCTACGCGGCGCTCAACGAAATGGACTCTGGCCGCACCAACATCATCACAATCGAGGACCCGGTCGAATACCGCTTTCCCGGTGTGAACTCGATCCAGATAAATGACAAAGCGGGGCTGACGTTCCCCGCAAGCCTGCGAGCTGTTCTTCGTATGGACCCGGACACGGTGCTCGTCGGTGAGATCCGTGATGCTGAAACGGCCCGCATCGCAGTACAGGCCGCACTCACCGGTCACCTCGTTATGTCATCCGTTCACGCCAACGACGCCGTTCGGGCCGTCAGCCGCATGGTTGACCTTGGAGTCGAGCCCTTCTTGCTCTCATCAGCTCTGCTCGGAGTGGTTTCGCAACGCATGGTCCGGATGATCTGCGACCACTGCGTAACGGAAAAGCCGCCCGAGGGAGACGACGCCACAGCGACCCTCGAGATGGGATTTGACGCTGAAAAGCCAATGAGGATCGGTGAAGGCTGTTACTTCTGCTCATTCACCGGCTACCGCGGCCGGACCGGACTGTACGAGATTCTCGTCGCAACAGAGGAGTTCCGCCAGCAGATCCTGGTTGAGACAGACAACTCGAAGCTGCTTACGACTGCGAAATCCAACGGATTTCGCTCGATGAGGGACGACGGACTGGAAAAGGTTGAAAAGGGCTTAACTTCACCCTCCGAGGTGATGCGGAGTGTCTATTCACTATGACCACATCCACCCCTCGTCGTCGCACAGCTGACAACGCCAGACGTCGCCGTCGCAGAAAGGCGCAGGTAAAGAAGTCTCTCTGGCAGAGGTTCAACGACAACGAGATTTTCTCAAAGAAGAAGCCGAAGAAAACGGAAGTGATCGCATTCACGCGCGAGCTCACCACGCTGCTCGACTCCGGAATTGGCATGGGACCGGCCCTGCTAATGCTGGGAGAGCAGCGCAAGGGCACCATGCTGGGTGACGCCGTGAATGGAATGGCGGAAGACCTCAACGCAGGACTGACTATTGCCGAGTCAATGACCAAGCACCCGGACGTCTTCCCGAAGATATATGTAAGAACGGTTTCCGCGGCAGACCGCGGCGCGCCACTCACAACCTCTCTGAAGCAGGCTGCTGACTTCATGGACACCGCAGCCTCCGCGATGGCGCAGGCAAAGCGGGCGATGGTATATCCGGCAATGATCCTCACAGTGGGTATCGGTGTCACAATCCTGCTGCTGACCGTGTCGCTACCGCAGATGATCGGGCTTTTTGAAAACCTCGAAACCCAGCTGCCGTTGCCGACAAGGATCCTGATCGCATTCTCAGGGTTTCTCCGCACATATCCGCTATTCATACTCGCCGGACTTGTCGTGGGGGTTATGGGGTTGCTGAGGTTCAAGGGAACGGAAAGAGGCAGGCGGATCACACACCACGGCATGCTCAAGTTGCCTCTAATGAGCGGCGTTGTGCTCTCAAGCGACATTGCCCGGGCTTCAGGCGCTCTGGCCGCACTCACAGAGGTGGGAATGCCGGTGCCGGATGCACTGGACGTGGCCCGTGAGACGGTGGGTAACGACATCATCCGTGCTGCTCTGACCGAAGCAAGACAGGGACTGATCGCAGGTGAAGGCCTTGCAGGTCCGCTCGACAAATCAGGGCTATTCCCACCTACCTTCATACAGACACTCAGGGTGGCAGAAGACACCGGCACGCTCGATGCCAACCTGAAGCGCATGTCCGAGTTTTACCAGCACGATGCCCAGGAAAAGGTGAAGAGCATGGTGGGCCTGATTGAGCCGCTGTCCACAGTGATCGTGGCTCTTGCAGTGGGATTCATTGCCATGTCCGTGATCATGCCCATGTATTCAGCCCTAGGTGCTCTCCAGGATTAGGGCTGAACAGCGCCTGCCGCGACACTTCTCCAGTGCCGTGCACTCTCGATTGGGCGAACCGGTTGGCTCGCCAATCGATACCTGTGGTACTCGACGCACACCGTTAGCACACCCTTACCAGCCCGCCTGAATTCCTCCGCGGCGAGATGATGTAAGTGGTTGTGATTTTCAACTAATGGGGATGGTGACCTTAATGCTACGAGTTCGCCGGAAATCGGCTCGCGATCGAGGCAAGTTGCGCCAGAGCGGCGTGATCCTGATCGAAACGCTCGTCGGAATCTCGGTCATCAGCACCACAGTGCTGGCGGGACTCGTCGCGCTCTCAACAGCATCGATTGCCACGAAACAGGTTGACGAAGCCACCCAGGGCGCTGTGATCGCTGTGTCACAGCTCGAACTCATCCGAACCCTGCCGTACGTGGCCACCGGAGGTTCGTATACATCGATCACTCCACAGCCTGGCTACGCGGTAGCGAACACCACCACCGCGTACCCGGGTGGCAACTCGGACATTCAGAACGTCACCGTAACGGTCTCGTTCGCCGGAGAGACGGTTCAAGAACAGACGATAGTGAAAATCAACCGGTGAGGGGAATGAATCTGGAACGCAAACAGCTTGAAGACCAGGAAAAGCAGAGGGGTTTCACTCTGCTGGAATTCATGGTGTCGATCGGATTCATGGCATTGCTGGCCGGGCTGATATCGGGAAGCACATTTCTTTCGATCAGGACGGGCACGGAGGCCGGCGCGGTGGCGGACGTTGCAGTGGAGACGGCAACCACGACACGCTGGCTCGTGAGAGACGTTCACAGGGCGGAGACAACAAACATCGTAGACCTGGCTCCTGCCGTCACAACGGCCAGTTTCAGTTGGGACGACGGCGGTCCTGTCACATGCACCTTCTCGCTCGTGGGTTCACAGTTCATCCGAGACTGCGGAGGACCACAGGTAGCAATCGGCAAATTGATCAGCAATCTTACCTTTGTCCGAAGCGGCAATCTGATCACGGCTAACTACCAGATCGTGCCGCCAAGAGCAGTTGACCGAACACAGACGGTAGACCTGAATATCGCATTGGGAGGCGGATAATGAATAGGCTTTTCAAGCGCATCGCAAGGACCTTCCGGATTGACCAGAAGGCTGACCGAGTTCGCCGCCAGGGCGGCTACGTCGTCATCTCACTTGCTGCAATTGGTCTGTTCGGTGGCGCCGCCGCGGCAACACCCGTCCTGAACAGGATTGTCGGCTCGCTGAACGCCTCTGACACCAGCCCGGTGGACCAGTCTGGCGCAGCCTGCGCTGCTGAGCACGCCCTCTGGCGGCTGGAGAACGACCCGACACTCTGGTCCAGCATGAGCGGCTCACCGCCATCAACCTCGTATCAGCACCCGGCCTGCGGCGTTCTCTCCGATGCCGACATCGATGTGGGCGCGCTCGATGATCCGCCGACCGGAGATGACCGTTTCGATGTGGCTCTGACCGTTACTCCGGACGTTCACCCGCAGAACACAGATGTCGAATTCACCTACACGCTGACAGTCACGAACGATGACATCGTTCCCCACGACATCAGCCGGGTCATCATCGATCCAAAATGGTTCTTCAAACCGGACGCCGTTGCCGGTACCACGTCCGGCATCACAACCGCAGATCCGATCGAGACGGGTTGCTTCTTCGGCTACTGCCGATTCCAATGGGACCTATTCCCGTACGTTGAAGTCCCGCCATTTGGTGGTGAGGTCAGCCTGACCTTCACGGCCGAAGACAACCGTTCGTTCGGTTCGCACTTTACCGGGGCCGAAGTCAGGTTCGATGGCGTTGGCACAATAGACGCGCCGAACTCAGCTCGCGTCCGGTTCCAGAACGACAACGCCCTCAGGGTTGAGCAGTTCGTCACTCCCGGTTTCGGAGCAGCCGGCGAGACGGTTACTTATGACTACACCATCCGCGCCCACAACGACGGGGCCACGCCGCTGACGCTTGAGTGGATCAGGAACTGGTCGACGCAGGATTTCTCCTACGTCGCGGGCTCGACTGAGTTCACCGTTGGCAGTTCTCAAAGCTCCTTTGCCGATCCGACCATTACGTCGACCGGATGGTTCTTCGAGTTCATCACGCTGGATGACCGCTCAAGGTACTTCTGGAACGTGCCGCCAACCACAATCAACCCTGGCTCCAGTGTTGATCTGACGTACCAGTTGCAGGCTAGTTTGGAGCCGGGAACATATTTCTCGCGGGCCTCAGCCTACGTGTCCGAGGCGCCGGGCGGCATCTTCGCACTGTTGGACCTCTCAACCTCAACAAGCGGGGAGACAGCCCCGATTGAGATCTACCAGGGATTCACAATCACTGCCGTGCACGAAGGCACCACCGTTGAAGTGATCGGCAATATCACTGCGAACGGTATCGAAGTCCTATCCTGGAAGGAGTTCTAAACCGGACCATGGTTGCTAAGGCCATTGACAGATCTGCCGCTCAGCGCCCCGTCAATGACGAGGACGCATTAGAGTCCGGTCTGCGAGAAAAACTGAACAGTCAGATGGCGCCCTTGCTTGCGCGCCTGAAGAACAGGTGGGTCCTTCTCGCCCTCTTCATACTTGCTTACGTGCCGTTTGGTGTTTCGTTCATGGGCGCCTACCAGGACTACACCACATTGCAAACACGCATCAGTGCGCAAGAGGCGGTCCTGGCGCTGCCGGAGCCACTTACGAGCGACATCGCGAAAGGTCTCACCTCGTGGACCGCGGCACTGGAAACTGCTACGCAAGCCCAGGTCTTAGAACTCGCCGACTCCAGCCTGGTTGAGCGGCTGATCGCTGCCGCAACCACCACCGGAATCGAGATCGAGTCGGTATCTACTTCCGAGAATGAAGTTGTCCCGGTTGGCGTCGAGGCCTATGAGGTCACACCGGTGCTGCTGCGTGTTCGCGGTGACTTGCCATCCATCGAAAGCTTCATCAATCTCCTCGAAGGAGATGCCATTGAAGCCCTCGAAATCCGAAACTCTCTCGTCGCCCCAGACGAAGAAGGATTCACTGCCACCGTGCGAGTGCTTGTATTCAACAGACCTGTCGATCCCTCAGAACTCGACGAAGAGGAGCTCGAGGAGCTTTCACGCCGGGTTTCTGACGAAGAACTAGACGCAGCTGCCGGGGGCGGAAGATGATCAACCGTCGCTGGAAGCGCGCAAGCGCTGCAGACCAGGACATGAACTGGCTTGATCGTGCCGACCGCTGGCTCAAAGACAGGCTTCTGTTTTTAGGCCGGACATTTCTATGGCATGAGATGAACCAGCAGTCCTTCAAACTCCCTCAGGAGTCGGAGGACCACGGACCGTTTGGCCAGATCGGCCCCAGGAGCATTGCGACTGTTCGCACCGGCGCAGTTGCAGCAGGACGAGTTGCAGCTTCACCGTTCGGTGCGTTCATCACAATTACAGTTGGAGACTCGGCGATCAGGGTGCTGGTGGCACGGGGAAACCGTGTCCGGAGCTGGGCTGAGGCGCATCTGCCGGTAGGAGTCGTTCAGGACGGCCTCATTGTGGATGAGACCACCTTCACCGAGGCGATGAGCAGGGTGATCGAGGAGATTGGCAAGGGCGCCAAGCTAAGCGGCGCAAAAGTATCGATCGCCATCACTGGCCGCAATGTCGTACAACGCCGATTCACGGTGTTCCTGGAGCCCGGTGAGAACCTGACCGAGGCGATCATTGATGCCAGCGCGGAGCGCATGTCGATCAGGCCGGAAGAGCTGCAACTGGCTTGGGATGCCGCAAAGGCCGACTACGACGCGCCCGCAATGGATGATGATGACGACGGAGACGACAACGTCTTCGAAGATCTGGAAGCTGAACTGGATTCCGACCTCGATGGCGATCCGTACGATGTGTACGCCTTCGGAATGTACCGCCACGTCCTGCGCAGGAACCTTCGTACACTCTCTGACACCGGTGCGAAATTCTCGACCGTCCAGCCGAAGGCGATAGCTCTTGCCGCTGCGGTCAATGAACGCTCGGGCATCGTGCTCGATATCGAGTCGAACAGCATCACGGTCATCGTGCTGCGGGACGGCCTGCCAGAGGTTGTCAGAGAGGTCGGAATCGACCAGAAGCTGACCCCGGAGCAATGGCAGCAGTCTGTCACCACCCAGGTCAGCCGGACCGTGGCCTTCCACGACTCGATGTACCCTGACAGCCCACTGCCAGACGATTCGAGCCTGTTCTTCACAGGAGCCGCGGACTCGACTGTAGGCTCCGCCGACATAGCGGCCGGCTCAATTCCTTACCGGCGGAGGAGCCTTCCTCCGACGCTGCGTGCGCCAGAAGAGTTCCCTTTCGCCCGATATGCCGCAAACGTCGGTCTCGCACTGGTAACAGGTAAGCACTGGTGGCAGCGGACCCGAGTATCGATCATCGACAGGCCGATGCTCGATTTCCGTCCGACGGAGTTCAAGCCCAAGCCGTTCCCAATCCAGGCCACACTGACAGCATCTATGGTCGGAGTGCTGGTGTTGGGCCTCGGCGGAATATTCCAGATGTCAACGGCTCAACAGAATTCGGTCGTCAGGTCGCAGGACGAACTGGCGGCTCTGGAACGTAATGTCGGTCTAAAGGAGCTGCGTGTACGCCGAGCAGCCGATCAGCGCGCCGAGATAACCGAGTTGCGAATTCAGACCGAGGACTTGCAGGACAAGATCAATCTGGTCAAGGATCGCGAGCGTGGTTTCGCTACTGTGGTCGACGTGATTACCGATAGCATGGCGTCAATTGCGGATGTGGAACTTCTTGAGATCGATGACGACGGTAAAGTCGTCGACGTCAGCATCACCGGTGTCGACTTCACCAGCGTTCTCAGGTTCGTCAGACTACTCGAAGAAAAGTCCGGATTCACCGATGTTCGCATCCGTACCGTCAGTTCCCGCGACGAAGAGATTGTTCCCGATGAAGAAGAGGGCGGTAGTGGCTCCGTTGGCACCAGTGGATCGGGCGGAGGGAATGGCCAGATTCCAGGTGGCCCTCTTGCGGCGCCGGGGGACGAAGAGATCGAAACACAGCAGGTCGTGACCTTCAACCTCACGCTGACGCGGACACCGAGACTCAATCCGCCTGCGGAAGAGGAACAGCCGCAGACTGAGGCACCGGTAGAGGGCTAGTTTCGGGAAAGCCCGACCTGACCACCGTTATCGTTCGGCAGCCATCTCTTCGTGCACCGTACGCATCGCCTGGTGATGCGGCACACCATCGTCTCTCAGTGCCTTGTAACGCGCCTCGTCAATCCCCTCACGGTTTAAGAAGCCGCGAATATCGTAACGGCCCTCCACCTCAACCGGCAGCTTCCCCTCCTCGATCATCATCGCAAGCGGGTACTCTTTCTCATCGAGCGGCAGATGGATCACCCTGTTGTTTCGTGCCGACTCGTACATCGCCATCATCACCTCGACTGTGTCCCGAGCGTTCCGGCCAGAGCCGCGGTGCTCCGGCCCGCCCTCTATCCACTCGATCAGCTCACGCGTCTGCGCTGCATTCGTGTTTCCACCAATCGCCTGGTCACCGTCCTGCAGACCCAGCGGTACGTTGCTCCAGCCCGCCGTAGAGGCGTTGAACAGCTTCACCTTCGTCTCGGTAACGTGTAGCAAGCCCTCTGTGCCTCGCAGCAGAAACTTCCCGGCATCACAGTCTCTATCCCACAGGTCCGACTGGATGAAGAACTGCAGGCTCGGCCCGAAGTGAATCAGCCCCATGCAGGAGTCCTCGATGGCCGTGTCCCGTTCGTGCTTGTCAGTCCTGCGCTCGACAGCGCCCATAACCCACTGCGCCTTCGGGTCTCCGGTAACGAACCGTGCGCCGTCTATCGAATGCGTGCCCCAGTTGGCGAGGCCGTCTATCACCCTGAGATCGGCCCGCAGCACCTCGCCGATCGCACCATCTTCAACCAGCTCCTTCGCCTTCTCCCAGCCCGGAGTGAAGCGACGTTGGTGGCTGATGACCAGTTTCGTATCGTTCGCCTCGCACGCCTCAACCATCCGGTCAGCTCCCGCCATGCCGATAGCCATCGGCTTCTCGCAAATGATGCCCTGCACGCTCGGCCACGCCGCCGCCTCAACCGTCACAGGGTCATGCAGCAGGTGCCAGACGCACACGCTCACGATGTCCGGGTTCTCCCTCTCCAGCGCCTCTGTAAGGGTGGCATAGCCGCGCGGGATGCCGTACTCATCCATGTACGTCTGGCGAGCGGGAGCGATAGGGTCGACCACCGCAACGACATCGACCTCGTCAACACGGTTGTAGCCGTCCATATGCGCGTTGCCAATCGAACCGGCGCCAACGATGATCGCCTTGTACTGCTTCGTCATTCGTTACTCCAGATTGATTTCTAGCGTGCGCCCGCTGCCCTTGATCGGGAGCCCTGCGGGAGGAGGATGAACGGAAAGAGTGATTCGAACTGGCCATGTTGAACTCGAATCAACATCTCTTTTTAGGCCGGTTGATGAGATGTTCCTGATCGAAATCGAAATGACAGCCAGATCTGTGCTCCGTTCAACCCGGCAAACAATACTCCATCACCGCGCCGAACGTCAGCGCCAGCGCTTTTTCGGCTCCGCACACGATACCGATCTAGTCGACCTCGTACAGCAGTCTCACGTGCTCTTCTGTCAGAGCTGAATCGAAGATTTGCAGGTCGTCCAGAGTGATCGGTGTGTAGACGGGGGAAGACGCGAACAGGTCCGTTGCGACAAACAACGGCGCGTTGTTGATCGATATACCGCTGCCCTCGAACAGTCGTGACCCGGCTGGCTCACCATCCACAAAGATCGAGATCGCAGAGCCGTCGTAGACACCCACCACATGGTGCCATTCGCCAGGTCGCAGCTTGATCTCGGAGTCGAGGCAGCTCTGCGGCCCGACCAACGGCGCATTTGTCGCCGGTTCCACGCACACCTCAACACCGCCATCGAACAGCCACGCTCCGTAGCGGGCGTGCCCGCCGGAATCGCCGCTCTTCTCAAAGATCGTGAAAAAGCGGCCGGTATCGACCGGCTCGTGATTCAACCAGACGGAGAATGAAACGCGGATGCCGAGATCGAGCGTTGGGGAGTCGGGAATCACGATGTGGCCTGATTGGCCGTCGAAAAAGAGCGCCGAACTGGGCGCTCCCAGCCTGTCCGGTACCGCGGTCACGTTGACTACGGTGCCGCTGTTCCTGTTGCCGGAGTCATCGGTTGCGTCACCGTCAAACGAGTAGCTGGCAACGGGAACGGGAGACCCACTGCGTTGGGAGATAGTTGCAGGCGGCGTAGCAGTTGGTTCCAGAGTCGGAGTTGCCGTTGGTGTTGCTCCCGAACTACAGGCAACACCCAGTAGCAGCATTGTGGAGAGTAAAGAGACGGCTGCAATCCGCCTGCTCGATTTGCCGGTGTTACCCGCGCTGAAAATTTCCATGCCAGGTTGGATTCGTCAGGCGTTCTCTCGTTGCATAACCGAACTTAGGCCGAGTGCCGTAGCGCAATTTCGTTCCAGCCGGCTAGTTTCTATTCGCCAAATTCGCGTTCGATTTTTTCAAAGAATTCAGAGGCGTTTTTTCGAATCGCCTCGACTGAAGCCTGCGCTACGTCCGAGTAATTGAACTTCTTCTTCCGAACAATCATTTCGGCCGGTTTGACACCAAGCGCGGCCGCCGCGGCCACGTAGACCGCGTCGTCAAAGTACTGCAGCGACCAGCCAAACCGATGCTCAAGGTGATCTGAATCGATTGATGAAGACTCGTGGTAGGCCGACCATATGTCCCACACAAAGTCGTAGTCTGAATGAATCCCTATGCAGCAAAATTTTCCGGTCTGACGCCACTTGTGCAACAACCATGTGCCGGTTCCCTCGAGCTCCGTGGGAATCTCATCGCGTGGAACTCGAAGCCGCTTCATCAGAGACTCAAGTTCGTTCGGTGTGAGTGCGTATTCGGGGTCCATCACGATGAATTCAAGGGCAGTTCGAGCCAAGCTTCAGCGACATTCACTAGATTCGTTTGATTAACACAACATTTTATCTGTAGCCGTTCTGACCACATATGAACTCATCCGACTTGCACTACTCACTCTGGATCCTCGAAAAACCTGGCAAACCTGCCCCTGTGACGCGCGAACAGACCGTATCCGGGCTCGAACAGCAGGCTAATCGGCCGTGGCGAAAGCATCCGGCCACCGAGCCCGATCATTCCCCCGGTCTGCCCGGCAATTGTGAAAATCGCTTGCGCCCCCGTCAACACCCTGCCCCTATCATCCAGTGCGACTATCGTTCTGGCGGCTAGCACAGGATCCACGGCGTCCGTCACAGAGCGAACCGCCTCCGCGTCGTTCGTCAGCAGGCGTACTACGCCATCCCCGTCTCTCCGCTGGACCCAGCGGCTGAATGCGTGTCAAACCGCTCACCCGCCGTCGTAGAACACGGTCAGTTGTGGTGTTGTTTCATCACCGTCGATTGGAGTTCCCAGCTCTCCTGCGCTCCTTACTGCGTCAACCGCTGGCGTCCCGCGGCCCGGCAATGTACCGTCTCAGCATGCCGAACCTTCCCGAGCCCCTGAAGAAGATCCTGAGCGAAAGCTTCTACCTGCGCACAACGCTGCACAGGCGTGACGGCTCGCTACGCGTCATCGAGACCACATACTACTGGGACGGGGCTGACCACATCGTGCTGTCGGGCTATCCGGGCAAGCGTGACTGGGTCGCCAGCATTTCTCGAAACCCGGAAATCTCCGTTCACACCGTCGAGTTCGAGCCGCGTTATGACATCGCCGCCACGGCCCGTGTTTTGCGTGACCGAGACGAGCGCCTTCCATACCTGATCAACTTCATCGAGAACTGGGCTTTGCGTCCCGGCTTCCCGCGCAAAAAGTTCCAGTTCCTGCTGGGAGCGGTGAAACTGAACAGAAAGATGCGGTTGCCGTGGTGGGGCCCGTTCATTCTTGCCCGCCGTATCTTCGACCAGATGCCATGCGTTCTGGTCACCCTCACCGGCGAACCGGTCGAGCGCCCCGGACTTCCACCTGCTCTCTCAGAGCAGCAGGACAGACCTTTTTAGTCTTGTTCAAACTCCGGCTCATGACCGGCCTCGATCAGCGCATCCGCTGCGATCTTCCGGGAATCTGACGAAAAGCTGTCGTTTGAGGCCACCCACGCAACGTAGCCCGCATCGCTCTCCGCAACCTTTGCCAACTCCTCCCCGGAGTACTTCCCGAAGTTGAACGCAAGATCGCCAGAGTCCAGGTACGTGAAGCGGCCACCGTCGTCCGCTGCCGACTCCGGAACGCCGCGGCTCCAGCGAGCAAGCCGATGCGGATCAACTGGTAGTTCGGAGCTTGAGTGAAGCTGCCCCAGCAGGATCTCGAATGCCGCCTCGCTCCTGCGTCCTGAGCTGCGATCAGGCGCTTCGTCAGGACCCGCGTACAACCGGTGAGCCGAATCAAAATCCCTCGGCTCCAGCCGGTGATAGATAGACATCAAGTCGATCACCGACCGATTGTCCAGTGAAAAGCCGACTCCGGCGCGTCTGAACTCTGCCATCAACAACGGCAGATGGAAGCGCTCGATTGCGAACCCGGCAAGGTCACAGTCCTCGATCGACTCTGCAAGCGCCCGTGCATATGCCCTGAACAGGGGTTTCTCGGCCACGTCATCGTCGGTTACGCGGTGAACAGCCGTCGCACCGGCCGGTATAGGCATGCCAGGGTTTACTAACTCCGAGCGCAGGTTTCGCCGGCCGTCGGGCTCGACCCGCAACACGCTTATGCTGACGATGCGTGCCGTGTCAGGGTTGAGGCCCGTAGACTCGGTGTCGATCACCGCCAGCGGCCTCTCAAGCGCCAGTTCGCGCCCACCCGCTTCGTTCGGGATACCGTTCGGTTCGCTCATATGCAATCACATGCCAGTTCGTCTGGATCTGTTCCGGAGCATTATCATCGATCTGCCGCCAACACGCGTCTGCTATGTCCCAGGATCCTCTCGACGCGACGAATCGGACTGCCTCAGTGAGCAACGAAACAGACTGGTCGCGACTGAAACGGCCTCGACACGAGATGCCGGATGACATCATCCGCCGTCTGGAAGAACGAGGTCTACTTGAGTCGTACCGTGCCAGGCCTGCCTACCAGCAAAACGACTACATCGGCTGGATCACCTGTGCGAAACGACCGCAGACACGTGAAAAGCGGCTATCGCAGATGCTGGATGAACTTACGCAAGGCGACATCTACATGAACATGGCATGGAGCGGCGTGAGCAAAGTTAGATAGACGCAACGGGCTGACCTGCTCAAAACGTACTGGCAGATCGTGCTGCCGGTGAAAGAAATCGGTCTAACATGTACAGGTGGCGGGTCTATGCTTTCTTTCAGTCATCTTGACCCGCACTACTTTGTGCCGGGGTGGCGGAATGGCAGACGCGCCGCACTCAAAATGCGGTGAGGGAAACCTCATGCGGGTTCGAATCCCGCCCTCGGTACCAACTCCTGTTCTGGCGGGCGATTCCGGGTAGGGCGACGGTGATCCGCTTGGGACACTGAACTTGATATCACATCTCTCAAGCTATCTCACATCGACGAGTGCAGTTCTTTAACGACGACCGTCGCAGTAACCATGGCGACCGGACGGTTCACCGAACATGACACAAGACTGCCCACTCGGTCGCACCTAAGCGCTGATATCAAAACTGCCGGGATCCAGTGAATCCCCGGTCTCGCTCACCAGTCTCAACTGCTCGCCTACATCTGCAATTCCTGCCTCACCAGCGCCATCCATCGCACCAGCGGCAACCGCGGCAGTGCCCGCTGCACCCGCCGCAAGAGCCATCGGCTGGTATCGGCGCACGAACATGAGCGTCTTGAAGCCGTTTCCTGCCCAGAAAGCCACGAAGAATCCCGCCACCAACGCGATAGGCATCAATCCGAACATCACACCCCATGTCCGGGTGTCCACCGCCCACTGGCCCCACAGGCTGATCGCAGGACTCGCGGCCAGGGCGTATATCACCGGCACGACCATCGCCCACAACAGTCCGCCCGTCCCTCGCAGCCAGAACTGGCGCTCACTGCGTATTCCGACACCCGTACGAGTGACTGTGCGAAGCACAAAACTCGCACGCCACAGGAACACCACCGCTACCAGGGTAGAAATTGTCAGCACCATCACCAGGAACAACATAGCGACGGCGGTACAGAACAGGATCAGCCCCGGCTGCGCCCCCGCCTCCGTCTGAGCGTAGATCATCGTGGCGATCACATAGTTCAGGATGATCTCCAGAGCGGGCTCGATCGCCCCTCGGCCCAGCGACGAAACCACGACCGTCAGCACGAGAAGTACACCGACAATCGCCAGCGCGTACAGCAGCTCCTTTCTCAGGCTCCTTACCGTCGCGCTAATCGTCTCTCTCGCCGCTCGCTCCTGGCCCTGCGCAGCCCTGCCGGGAAGCTTGATGATCTCCTTCATCGTCGGGATCGCGTTACGGATAAACAAGACGAACGCTACACCGAGTAGCAGCAGAGGCAAGAACGAGAACAGGACGTTCAAGACCTGGGCAAGCCGGGCCAGGATGAAGAACACATTCAGAGAGTCTGAGAAGCTCTCGGCATTCTCCAGGATGATTTGCAGCGCAGGCGATGTCGGCCCCTCTTGCATCGCCTGTACAGACGGCTCGATGATCGTCGGGCCTATCTCAGCCAGGGCATCGGCGCGGGAGATCAGGAAGTTGAACAGCGACTCGGTGATCGATAGCTGTGGGTTGTATGCGGTCGAGACCAGTCCGCTGGTGAAACGAGTCAGCGCATACAGTCCTACGAGAATGCTGCCCACCAACATGAAGAGTCCGGTCGAAATTGCGCTGTACCAGGCAAGGGTTGGGAACCGGCGCAACCCGTATCTCCGCACGAGAACAAATGGCGCTGCGAGCATAAACAGCCCGACAAGTGTGAGCGCCCACATGGTCCGCAGCATCACACCTGATCGCTGATTTTGCTGCTGTGTCAGAGTGCTCTTCAACTCACTGACAACCGGTATTCGCGCCTCTTCGAGTTTGGTTGTCAGCTCCTGGGCGTACTCAGCCGCTTCTTCCGGGCTGACCGGGCGGAAAATCGGGTTGGAAACACCTTCAAGCGAGATCGGCTCACCCGTGCCGTTGAACCGGATTATCGGGTCAGGTTCTGCTGACATGAGCATCAGCATGCCCAGCAGCGCGGCAGCAAGCACGACACGTCGGCGAGTAGGCCTGAACCAGCTGCGTCTGGGAGATGGCAGAGACATTCGCACAGGCTAGCAGCGTGAGACTACGCTCAACAGGGGGATAGCCCGAATTCTGGCCTTACGGTCGTCACAGGCGTGTTCAGGTTGGCAAATCGTACTGAACGGCACGTTAGTTCGCTGCGAGCCGCAAGCACCAACAGATTTGCACGTTTAGGCCGGACTATCTGCGCCGATTTACGTCGCGTCCGGTGTGCCGGTCCTTATAAACTGCGGTAGCGAGAATAGGGAACGCCAACGCGGACCAAGTTCGGTCGGTGTGAGCCAGCAACGAGCACGGTTGCAGTATCAGCAGGAAAGGCACGGCATGAGTCAGGTATTTGAACGTCCCTGGGGCACATATGAGGTGTTGACAGGCGGCCCCGGATATCAGGTGAAACGACTCATCGTGAAACCCGGCAAGCGCCTCTCACTGCAATACCACCACCAGCGCTCAGAGGACTGGATTGTGGCGACCGGCGAGGTAGATGTGACGATTGGAGACGAGATAAACCGCGGATCTGCCGGTGACGCGTTCCATGTGCCGATAGAGGCCAAGCATCGCATCGCGAATCCTGCAGCGGAGGGAGACCTGACTATCATCGAGGTGCAGCTTGGTGACTATCTCGGGGAGGACGACATTGTTCGGCTCGAAGACGATTTCGGACGGCAGGAGCCCGCAAACCAGTGATTCTCCAGTCCAATTGGCAAAGCTCTGCGGTCGGCTGAACCTGAAATTGCGCGATGCAGTCCTGTCCTTGCTCGCTGTTCCAGGATAGAAACCGGACCTGTGCGACCGGCCATCTGCACAACGCAGATCTTGACCGCTCCCGACATCTCGGCATAATGTGAAGATATGCGGAAGTGGCTCAGCTGGTAGAGCATCTCCTTGCCAAGGAGAAGGTCGCGGGTTCGAATCCCGTCTTCCGCTCCAGATTGCAACTAGAAAGCGGGTCAGATCTTCGGATCTGACCCGATTTCGCGTCGCTTGTTGAGCCACCTCCGCAGCCACCTCCGATTCTTGGGTCACGCTGCAGATCGGGAGCATCCCGGGTCCTTGCAATCTGATCTAGCGCACGAGGTGCTTGTCGGTTGTCAGAGAAGAGTCTCGAATCATCTGCTGTCACTTTGTCGCCAACGGAGTGGGCATTGCTGATACATGGAGCAACGGACTTTTAATCCGCAGGTCGTGGGTTCGATCCCCACAGGGCCCACCAAACTCGATATTTCACCTCACGGATGACATCTGCTCGAGTCCAATTCTCCCGCTGCTCCAACAGCTCTTCGACCCTAACGAACCTACCTGTTAGACAGGGTGCTTCATCCCTATGATTCACGAGGGGCAGCGGCGTCCGTCGAGTGCGTTCAGACGACACGTTTCCTGATTAGTCATTCGCGTCCGAATTCAGGCCAAGGATTTTCGCGATCTCTTTGTCATGCGCTGGAGGATTTCCTGAAAGAATGTCCCGAGGACGAGATTCGATCAGGTGGTTCCAGACATCATCCGTCAGAACGTAAAAGCGATTCTGTTTGATGGCTTCAACTACGATATCTCCGACTTCAAGTGGATCTCTGCCATTGCGAAGCAGGTCTGAGGTTGCATCTCGGACACGTTGTAGGTCTGCAGGGGCATCTTCTGAGGATGGGTTGGAAGGATACTCCGGGGGGCGATTTCGAGATGAATTCAATAACTGGGTATTGACGGCACCTGGACACAGGACGGACACACCGATGTTTGAGTCGATGGCGCGCAATTGCATGATGAGGGTCTCCGAAACATCTACGACGCCAGTCTTTGTAGCCCCGTAGATCGATCCATATGCGACCAGACCCGCCACTGACGCAGTGTTGACAATATGGCACTCTTCGTCCATCTCAAGCATCAATGGTACGAAGGCTCGAAGCCCATGCAGCACGCCCCAAAAATTCACGCCGAACACCCAGTCCCAGTCACTCTGAGGATGCTCCCATATCTTCGACGCCAACCCGCTGCTGGTGACGCCCGCGTTATTACAGAGGATATGCACGGACCCGTATCGACTCCGCGACTCACTTGCCAACTCGGCCACTGACTCCCAGTGAGAGACATCGGTCGTGATCCCGACAACGTTGTGTTCCCGGTTTTTTAGACTGGCGACTGCTCTGTCTAGGGCCGATTTCTCAACATCTGCCATCACGACGTTGAGACCGGCCTCGGCAAATCGAGTCGCCATGCCGAACCCAATTCCACTGGCCGCCCCGGTCACAACCGCAACTTTTCCTTCCAGTTCTCTCACGCGTGAATCTCCCACGTCTTCAGCATCTCCAACGATGTCAGCATCATAGCCCACCCACACTGCCTTTTAATCCGCAGGTCGAGGGTTCGAATCCCTCGGGCCCCACCAGCATTTCCAGTTCAACCCAGCGCGTTGAGATCACACATCGCCGCCGTTGCATAGGTAAATGTGCCAATTTCGGTGCCAATTCGGTTTAGCACGGCGCTGGCCGGGGAGATCGGCCCTCCCCCGTCTCCACCATGAACACAGGCCGGTCGGTTTGTAGATCAACGGGTTCAACAATCGGCTCATAACCGACCTGTCGCAGGTTCGATCCCTGCCGGGCCCACCAATTCCGCACGTGCCGACAATCCGTTGAAGGGCGGAACTGCTCTTTCGGATGCTGCATCCTAGATGAACTATGATGCCGCCGTGTCGCGACTACTAGATCGCTGAGGGCTGGCATATGGACTTTCCACGAACGGTTGACGAAATCACGCCTGAGTGGCTGACAAACGTGTTGCGCGAGAACGGCGCTATATCGAACTCCGTAGTCGAATCGTTCGTTCTCGAAGAGTTCGACGGACAAGGTAACTGGAGCGAGGTTCGACGATTGGTTCCGGAATACTCCGCACCGGAGCCAGACGGTCCGCGATCGATGATCGCAAAAATAGGACTCCAATCCGAAGAGATTATTCAGAACCCAGCTATTCGCCATGAAGTGGCTGTAGCTTATGAGCGTGAAGCCCGGTTCTACCAGGATTTCGCCGCCGGCTGCGGTTTAAACACTCCGAAGCACTATTTCTCTGCCCATGACCCGGAAACAGCAGAGGCAATATACCTGCTGGGAGACATCGGCCATCTCAGGGCTGTCGACAGGGCGGATGGTTGTAGTCTCGATGACGGGCGGGCCGTTTTTCTGTCGCTGGCGAACATGCACCGGACTTCTTGGGAAAGCGAGCAACTGGCCAGGCAGCCCTGGATTCGCAATTACGGGACGAATGCTTCACCGAAAGTCGTGCAGCAGTGGCTTGCACAGAGAATCGATTCATTTTTTGAATTGGGTGGGAACAGTGTTCCAAAAGGTCTCGAAAGCATTGCTCGTAAGTTCCTACCGAAGCTCATAGATGTCGCTGCTGAAATCGTCACAGCTCCGGTCACACTTTCGCATGGTGATTTCCAGTTAAGCAACATGTTTTTCGATGATTCACTGGATATCGAAAACCGGATCGTGGTATTCGACTGGCAGTCGCCTGGTCTGGTCAGGTGTTCTGAAGACGTATCAATTTTCATGTCCACCAGCTTCGATGTGGCTTCCAGAAGGGCGTATGAGCAACAACTGTTAGCGGAATACCACTCGGTACTGCTGGAAGGTGGGGTAACGGACTATTCGCACGATCAGTTCTTGAACGACGTTCGACTGTCTTTATTGGTGAGTATGGCGAAGCAGATTAACAGCGTGGTGCGGAAATCCGAAGCAATTCAGTCGAGCGAAGAAGTTCGCGCCCGAGATATGGCGATGGTCCAGCGATTGCAAGTGGTAGTCGACTGGAACTGCGACGAGGTGATTCCGAAGTGAGTCGGTTTTAGTGAACAACCAATTGCAATTGGTTTCCGGTGCCGCTGCTGTATTGGGCGGCACGTTATTAATAGCTAAAGCTGTTGCAATTCTTACGACAGGAAATCAACCACCACTGTTGTTCGAGGTCGCTCCGATCGCACTTGCTTTGGCATTCCAAGGTTTGCTTGTGTTGGTGAAACCGGCTGGATTTAGGCGAACAATTGTCCAATCGGTCATCATTGCTACTGTGATTTCCGCAATTGCTGGCATTACGACTGGAACCGCTGTCAATGAAGGACTTTCATCGTTATTCGATGTTGTTGCAGGCCTCGGCCCGATGGCTTTATTGATATATCTCGGTCGCTTGGTGATGATCACTCGATCATTGGCTGGCAGTTGGCGATTTTTGCCGGTTGCTCTCGGCTTGGGAACAATCCCTGCACTCATCGTAGGAGCCATTTTAGAAGCGACTCTTGGAGAACGGTTTTTAGAAATTCCACTTCTGGTCATTGGCTTAGCTTGGATATTGACTGGGCATCAAATGTGGAAACAACGAAAATATATCGTTAGCTAGTCGCCATTTTCAGCCCGGGTGCGCTTCGTTGACATCATCGAACTCAGGAGGTGTATTGTGGCTCTATAGAACTTAATAGTTGCAACTGAAAGCCCTCTTGCACGACGGTCGTCTAGGAAGGCCGCTATCGGGTCCTGCGGGGGGACTGAAAATCCATGTGTCGGCGGTTCGAGTCCGCCCCTCGGCACCATTTTGTTGAGTTCAGGTTGTGCGGTTCGGGCCTGAGCGTCGTTGCCTGAGTGGTGCGAAGTGTCACCAAAGGTGGTGACAAACGACCAATATTCAACTTCATCGCCACATGAGTCGATACCAATTCTGTCTACCGTCTCTTCTGGCGTTCTGTTAGTTCAGCTGATGGAGCTGGAGGGATGATAGGCAGAATTTTTCACGATGAACTCACTCTGGACTTCATTTGAAGAACAGGATGGACCGGCTGCGGTCGACGTCGCTGGTAGCACCACCGAAACACGAGGCAGCAACCAGATGGGTCACACTGCTACTGGCTGAGCCGCCCGATGTCGCGCAAGATGTTTGGCTACGTGGCGAACATCGGGTTGCACTCCAGGAAGCGTTTCCGACCAAACCGCGTGCAGGAAGAAGTGACCCAGGAAGTAAAGTCCAGGGACATCCTCCGCAATTCCGCGGTGATGACGCGGCCTGCCTGACTCGTCGAAGATGGGCAGGTCGATCCACTCTAAGCCCGGCTTGAACCCGGTGCACCAGACAACGTTCTGCACGTCGATAGCCTGACCGTCCGCGGTCACCGGTTTTCCGTCCTTAACAGCCGTGATTCGTGAAACGCGCTCCACACCCGCTTGTGTCAGCTCTTTTGGACGGATGCGGACCAGCGGCGCCGCTTTAGGAAGCATCTTGGGCCGTACCTTGCGGCCGATCGGTGTTGACGTGTTGAGGACCTTGATCATCGCGAAGCTCACTAGCCGAGTTCCGATGTGCCGCCCGAACCATGATTCGAGCTTGAATGGTATCGCGCTTGATTCCTGTCCAGCCACTACCGTCTTCCGTGAGCTGGCGAGCTCGTACGCAATGTCGGCGCCGGAGTTTCCTAGCCCCACTACCAACGTAGGTCCGTCACTCAGCTGCGTTGGATTCTTGTAGTCGGACGAGTGGAGTTGGACGATATCTGCGTCCAGATCCCTTGCGAATTCTGGGACCTTCGGATCCTGGTTGTCGGCCATCGCCACGATCACGTTTCGAGCCATGATCTTGCCGGCAGAGGTTGCCACGGCGAACAGGTCGTCTTTCTTGCTCAGCCGGTTAACGCGCACTCCGCAGCGGACCGGGATCTCCATCTGCCTGGCATAGTAATCGAGGTAATCGGCGATCTGATCTTTGCCGATGAACGTGTTGCCCGGTCCCGGGAATGGCATACCCGGCAGACCGTTCATGCGGGCCGGAGTGAATAGCCGCAGCGAGTCCCAACGGTTCCTCCACGCATCACCAACCCGTTCGTTGGCGTCGACGATCACGAATTCAATGCCCCGCTGCTTGAGGGCATATCCGATACACAGGCCGGCCTGACCACCACCGATAACGAGTGTGTCTATGGCCTTAACTGCTGTGCTAGTCATGGAATCAACTCCTCTGGGCAAAACTTGTGGTCCGATGAGAAGGAGAATAACCAGCGGGATGGAGTGCCCAAATCGGGCGAACTATGCAAACTGGGATTTAAGGATGTGGGTATTTCTGTGCAGACGGCGTTGGACTGGTGAGACCGTGTTCGTACGCGTAGGCGGTCAACGCCGATCGCGAAGAGATCCCCAGCTTGGTGAAGATATTGCTGAGATGACGGGCCACCGTCTTCTCACTAATCACCAGCTCATCCGCGATCATCCGGTTTCTGAGACCGGCTGCCACGAGCCTGGTCACATCGACCTCTCGCTCTGTCAACGCATGTTCAGTCGTTCCACCGGCCGTTCGCGAGTCGCCCATGCCCAGCTTCGCTATCTCTGGCGTCGCGCCCAGTTCCTCGAAAACTCTTCTCGCGGCGGATAGCTCGACTTCGGCAGTCCGGTGATCACCCAGCAGAATACATGCGCGTCCGAGCAACGTCTTGACTCTGGCCCGGTCGAAGGGTGACGGAATTTGGGAAAGCATGTTCTCAGCCAGGCGCGCCTCGGCCAGTGCCTCCGCCGGCCTTTCATTTGCCAGGTGTAGTGTGGCCGCCGCCCGGTGTACAAGCGCCAGCATCAACGGCGAACCGGATTTCACGTAGCGCTCGTTCAGTTCTTCCAGGACGAAACTCGCCTCTTCCACTTCGCCCGCATCCAGAAATATCTCGACTGCCGCCAGCAACAGCCGGATCCGGCTGTCCTGCGACTGCTTCTCGTTCAGAGCGCGCCGGATCGTTGCCGCTGCATCTTCGTGTCGCCCCTCGGCTGAGCTTAATAGAGCCATGCCAGGCTCGGGGTTGTGGCCGTGTTCACTCGCCTTACGGTAGCTCGCTTCGGCATCCGCGGACCGGCCGCGCAACCGGTGCAGCTCACCGATCTGATAGTAGGCGGCACCAACCGCTGGGTCTCCAAACGGTTTCGATAACCTCTCGCGAGCCAGGGCCGCCTGCTCTGCTGCTTCGTCCCAGGCACCTTGGAACGGTTCTGTCAGGGCTCAGTTCACGAGTTAAACGAGGGACGATGTGAAGCGGGATCCGCACCCATAATTACACAGATAGCTCGGCCATTAATGTCGACCATTTTGCCCTGAACATCTCCCGTTTGTTTGACGCCGTCGTCGTCTGGTCTCCAGGTCTTTTATCCCTCAGATAGTTTCTTAACTCGTCGAATGCGGTGCAGAACCGGCTCGCGGACTCGAATCTTTTGAATCCTAGCATCGGGTAGTAGCGCTGCTTGATGTGGCGGTGATTCTGCTCGATCCGGTTGTTCAGGTACCGGTTATGTCGATGCAAGGCCTTTCGGCCAACGATCCATCGAATAGCTTTTGTGTACGAAGCATGCTTGTCCGTGGTCACGCGTAGCGGTCGCTGGTCCACACAGTCGAGAAGCCTTCGCAAGAAGCGTCGAGCTGCATACTTGTCACGCTTCTCGCTGAGCATCGAGTCAAGCAGGGTGCCGTCTCGATCAATGGCTCGATACAGGTAGCACCATCTTCCGCCGACCTTCACATACGTCTCGTCGAGATACCAGGAACGTCCCGCATATCCTCGTCGCCTGGTACGGAGGTTCGAACTCACCAGAGGCGCAAAGCGGAACTCCCACGTTCGTATCGTTTCGTAGCTGACTACGAATCCTCGTTGGAGAAGAAGCTCGGCGACGTCACGAAATCCGAGCTTGTAGCGGAGTCGCCAGAGTACGGCGAGGAGAACGACATCAGTTGGGAACTGCAGATCGTTGAATGGCGTGCCGGTGCGCTCATTGATCTGTCGTCGACATGAGTTACAGAAATAGATGCGATAGCCGAGGGCAGTGCGCCGTCTCCGTTTCGCAACCGATTTCGATTGGCAATGTGGACAGGCCATGGGTAGCTCCTCGTCTTGTTTCAGATGATGCTACCTTCCATGGAAACTGAGTTCTGACAGAACCGGCACAAGGTCAGCCGCAGTGCCGCGTCCTGCACCGGAAGAGACATCTACCACTTTGCCGCGTCCCGCCTTGCGCATCACCGGTAGTGCAGCGCGCGTCATCAGGTATGGTCCGAACACATTTATGTGCAGCGTTGAGAGCCACCAGTCAAGGTCCTCTTCGCCGATCGGTGCGATCGGACCTGAGATGGCGGCGTTGTTGACGAGAATATCGACCATGCCCCAGCGTTCGACCGCCGCTCCGATTATCTGCTCGGCTATTCCTATTTCCGAAACATCGCCGGTGACAGCCGCCGCCTCGCCTCCCGTCGATTCAATGATCCGCACGGTTTCATCAACGGTATCTGAGGTGCGTCCGTTCACGATGACCTTCGCTCCAGATGCAGCGAAGCGCTGTGCAACAGCGCGTCCAATACCGCCGCCTGAACCAGTGACGATAGCTACCTTACCTGTGAGCATGAGTTTCCTTCCTTAAGCGGGCACGAAGCGGGCACGCTGGCAGTCCCACCATGCAATTCCCGGTTGGCGTTAGATACCGAGGATTGAAGTCCGCACACCGGTGGATCGGCTGGATTGCTTGATGGTCGGTCACCTAATTGTCGACATCGCCACAAGCGTTACTGTCCTTATCGAGGCCTAAACTAATATCATGCCTCGGATTTGAGGCTTACAGAGCACGAATAAGCGGCCGCCTGAGTTTGAGCCATCAGGCTGCTGGCTTGATAATTGTCATTATCAGGCCTGCCCGCTGAAGGGGTTGCGCGCGTAGAGATTCACTACTTGATTGCCTGGAGAGATCTGGCGTCCTCGTCTCGCCAGTACCATGAGGATTCTGTAATCCCCTCTAAATTAGCAAGATAAGCAGTTGATGAACTCGTCCTGCTACGGTCCTGGATAGGCCTTGACCTGAACCTGACTCGTCTATGGGCCGAGCAGCGCATTCTGCCGGTTGAGACGATGTCCGGTTGGCTGAAGCCCGTCGCATAGGCGAACTACAGCGAGGTCTATTGCGCACGGCAGGCAAATCACTGAAGTTGCAACACAGGTCACGAATAATAACCACCGGTGGGTGCATACAGCGGGCTTGACGCCGTGTGCATTTCGTCTTAGCTTGGATTCGTCATGAATTTAGCCAAGTCGCAAATATCGATAACGAAACCGACACAGCTCCCGGCCACGGCAGCGTACTCCAGCGCCGATACTAGGCAGCAACGCCCCGCGAAATCGAGCCGAGTCACCTAAAACACGCACGACGCGAAATTAAGATCGAAAAGCCCCGAACGCAGTGATGCGTTCGGGGCTTTTTTTTAGACCCCAGCATCCAGACTGCAGCAACACAGAGAACGATAAGAAACAGAGATACGAAATGGCGTTTGAAGAGTTCGGAACAGAGGTCGGCGGCCGAAGGGGTAAGGTTCTTTCATGGGCCTCCATCATCGAAGAGAAGACACGGAACCAGGCCGAGATGATCAGCCGCTCCGCGATTGTCGACGGCCACGTAGCGCTTATGCCTGACGCCCACTTCGGGCTCGGCGCATGTGTTGGGTCGGCGATCGTCACAAAGGGCGGCATCCTGCCCTCAGCAGTCGGTGTCGATATCGGCTGTGGCATGATCGCGGTCGAAACTTCTATCCGGCGGAAGTCGATCACGGAAAAGGCCGCACGTGAGATGCTCGGGAGCATCAGAAAGCTGATCCCGGCAGGTGTCGGCCAGGGCCATGACGGCACAACGACCGACTGGAGCCGCTTCCACGCCGAGTACGGTGACGCTCCCGGCGCAGACGATCGGATCCTTTCGCGTGTCGGACGGCAGTTTGGCACGCTCGGCTCCGGGAACCACTTCGCTGAGTTCTCGGAAGACCGCGAAGGCTTCGTCTGGGCGATCGTCCACTCAGGCAGTCGGGGCCCCGGAAACCTGCTTGCGCAGAAGCACATCAAGCAGGCGAAGGAGTTCGTAGAAGCCGAAGGAATCGAGGTCGAGCACCGCGATCTCTCGTACCTTGTCGAAGAAACCCCAGAGTTCGACGCGTACATCGCCGACATGTTGTGGGCGCAGTCTTATGCATACGAACAGCGGGCGAGCATGATGAATCGGATGCTCGAGATCCTGAAGGATCAGTTCCCGTTCAATGAGGGCCGGCGTATCAACTGTCACCACAACTACTCGGAGCAGCAGGATGGGACGTGGCTCTCGAGAAAGGGAGCAATCGCAGCCGGCGCCGACGACTTTGGAGTGATACCGGGGTCGATGGGCGCCGCGACTTACATCGTTCGCGGCAAGGGGAATCCCGACTCCTACTCCACAGCGCCACACGGCGCCGGGCGACTGATGGGCCGTGGCGAAGCGAAGCGAAGGCTTGACCTGGAGCAGTTCAAGAAGGAGATGGGAGACCGGGCCTGGATGGACCGCGACGCGGAGGCACTGCTCGATGAGGCTCCGGGCGCATACAAGCCGATCGAACAGGTGATGACGGATGCGGAACCGTTGGTGCAGACGCTGGAGATCTTGAGCCAGTTTGTCAACTACAAGGGGCTATAGAAGGTGGGACCGGGCCGGTCGTTGACGGGTCCGGTCCCGTGCTGAATGTGCATCGGCGCCTTTATCTTCACCACATCTTCAGCTCCACCACTTTTTTCCGGACATCTATCTTGTCTTGATAGATAGCCCGATACCTGTGTTATCTCCCTGTGTTTCAACGAATTACGTTGTACGAGTGACTCATTAGCGGATCATGCTACGAATTCAGTATTGACGGGATGGTCAAGGTGGTCTACCGTTAAATCGCAATGATTCTACAAATCTCACAACAGATGGCTGTAAGGCAGATAACGACACCGGATTACTTCGGCGGCAAATCCGCGCTCGATAACCGCGAGCCGGAAAGCCATGTCGGTAGCTTCCTGAACCTGTGGGGTCGGATCACGTAGATCGTAAGTAAATACCGTCCACAACAGGAAGCTCCGACTGCAGCAATGCGATCGGGGCTTTTTTATTTGGCTGCTATTAGGCGGCAACGCGGTGCGGGTGGGACGGACAGCAAGTCACGGGTCTCATAAGCCTGGGAACCGGGTGCGACTCCCGGACCCGCAACCAAATACCTTAAAAACTGAATAGTCGAAGGGAACGGGTGCCTGAGGTGTAACAGGTCGCATCTCTGTCTTCCAAACAGATGGAGCGGGTTCGAGTCCCGCCGGGCACTCCAAGAACAGCAACGTTGAGATGTGGTGTAGAGGCAGCCCGTCCGGTCGTGGCCCGGAAGGTCCAGGTTCGAGTCCTGGCTTCTCGACCAATCTCAGGAGGTTCCCTGGTGTAGCGGCAACATGCCTGATTGTCGATCAGGTGTCACGGGTTCGAATCCCGTGGGAACCGCCATCCAGTCCAGTTTCGAGTTCTACGGACCCATGGTGTAGCCAGTAACATCGCAGATTCTCAATCTGCAGAGCTCGGTGCAAATCCGGGTGGGTCTACCACTGGAAGTTTAACGTGGAAGCGTCGTCCAGCGAACCAGGATTCCGGACCTTCACTCCGGAGACGCGGGTTTGAATCCCGCCGCTTCTACCAGATAGGCGAGTAGCTCAGCGGATAGAGCGCCTCTCTTACAAAGAGGATGCCGGGGGTTCGAATCCCTCCTCGCCTACCACAAAAAGCATTTCGATCAGGGTGAGGTGCAGTCGGCTGCATGCCTGGTTTGGAACCAGGAGGTAGCAGGTTCGATCCCTGCCACCCTGACCAATTAAGGGCGAGTAGCTCTAATGGGAAAGCGGCTCTCTTGCAAAGAGTCAGATGTCGGTTCGAATCCGACCTCGTCCACCAAAACGGGTCTGTGGCGCAAATGGTTGACGCACCGGTCTTAGAAACCGGCGGGTAATCCCCACTCCAGGTTCGACTCCTGGCAGGCCCACCATGTCCGGTCGTGGCGCAATTCGGCAGCGCACCCGGTTCTTACCCGGGAGGTTGGGGGTTCGATGCCCTCCGACCGGACCAATACGAAATCTCGAGGCCCATGCAGGGCCATCATGCCTCCGTAGCTCAGCGGATCAAGAGCAGCTGGTTTCGGCCCAGCAGGTCGGGAGTTCGAATCTTTCCGGGGGCGCCACAGGGGTGAGGCCGAGGGGCCTTCCCGGTTTCCAAAACCGAAGACTGGGAGTTCGTCTCCCTCCACCTCAGCCAGAGAACTCAAGTCCAGGTTGTTTCGTTCGATCACGCCCCCGTAGCTCAGTGGATCAAGAGCAGCTGGTTTCTACCCAGCGGCTCGGGAGTTCGAATCTCTCCGGGGGCGCCATGTGGGCCCGTGGCGGAACTGGCATACGCACCCGCCTCAAAAGCGGCCGAGGAAACTCACTCCAGGTTCGAATCCTGGCGGGCCCACCAATCCACTTCAGCATGCGGCCGGTGTAGCTCACCGGTAGAGCGAGAGTTTGAAGAACTCCGTCGAAGCGGGTTCAATTCCCGCCCCGGCCACCACATTGGGTGCGTAGCCAAGCGGCAACGGCTCCTGGCTGTAAACCAGGCGGTGCAACACCTTCGGAGGTTCGAGTCCTTCCGCACCCACCACAGTCGTGTAGCTCAGCCGGTAGAGCACCCGTTTGTTACCCGGGACGCGCAGGTTCGAATCCTGCCACGACTGCCACAGACCTTATGCCGGGGGGCGCTGAGTCCGGAAGATCACAATTCCGGCCAGCGCCCCCGCGGGAGCGGGAGACGGCCCGTCCGGGCGTAGCTTAGCCAGGTAGAGCAAGCGGCTTTTAACCGCGAGGTCGGGGGTTCGATTCCCTCCGCCCGGACCACCATTCAGTTGGAATTTCGTTGCCTGACGACGGTGTACTCCGGCATGGGCAACTCACAAAGCCGCGGTAGCTCATCGAGCAGAGCAGCCGTCTTGTAAACGGCAGGTGCGGGGTGCAAGTCCTCGGCGCGGCTCCATCAGGAAGGGCAAGCCGATTGGCGACGGCACCTGTTTTGAAAACAGGCGAGGCGCAAGCCCTTGGAGGTTCGACTCCTCTCCCTTCCGCCAGATAGCCCGGTCGTCTAACGGTAGGACCCCGAGTTTTGGACTCGGCGATGCGGGTTCGAATCCTGCCCGGGCTTCCACAACGTCCTGAAAGAGCCTTGAGGGTTGACAGAGCGGCAATGTGCCGGGTTGCTAACCCGTGGCTGGGCTTCGGCCCACGGCGGTTCGATCCCGTCACCCTCCGCCAGGAGATGCCCGGTCGTCTAACGGTAGGACGCGACGTTCTGAGCGTCGATATGGGGGTTCAAGTCCTCCCCGGGCAACCACGATACAACACGCCGCCTTAGCTCAGCAGACAGAGCGGGTGTCTCCTAAACATCAGGTCCCGGGTGCGAATCCCGGAGGCGGCCCCATCATCCTGCCATTCTTTCAAGTTACCGGCAGCGCCCCGTAGGACAACGGCAAGTCCGCCAGTCTGATATGCGGGAGACGGTGGTTCGACTCCACCCGGGGCTATCAGGCCGGAGCAACCAGGCCGGAGCAACCAGGTCAATCCAATGAGTGCCCCGTAGCTCAGTGGTACAGAGCACGACTCTTATAAAGTCGAGGTCGTGGGTTCGATTCCCACCGGGGCGACCAGACCTCCCGTGATTGATCAAAAATGGTAGCTACGCCAACGATGTCGATCACGAATGGCCGCCCACTTCTGACTGACGCCATCTCAGCGACCTTCTCCACGCAAACGGTGCCAGAAGCCCGAAAGGTTCCTGGCCGAAGTGGCATGGTCTGGCAAGAGGAAGACTGGGTGGACGAGGGTGCAGTGTCTCATCGGGCGCGGCGAAGATCAGCTGGCTATGGCATTCGCAGGATTCCCAGAAGACGCGTTCTCTCCACCCGGTGGAGAGTGCGTGACTTCAGTGTGTGGACCGGGATCAGGTGACTCTCGGTCGCCTGGATCCGATGAACAACTCATTAAATAGTTCAGCGTTTCGCTGGTAGACGTAGCCGCCTATCAACAGGATTGCGCCCAGCGTAAGGAACGCCGCGACGCGGAAGCCCTGGTCGAGCTGGAACGAATCAACAAGGAATAGCTTAAAGACCGGTATCGCCAACAGGATGAGGCCGCCGAGTCGGACAGCTCGCCAGCGTCCGATGAACCCTGCGCCCAGAACCAGTCCGCCGTAGGCCGCCCAGAGCACGGTAAGGCCAAGGCTAATGGTGTCAGACTCGTTCCGGTCCGTAACGCTCACCACGGCATCCGCCTGCACCGCCCCGATGACCTCCGCGCTCAGGAAGAACAGCGCCAGGAAGTTGGCCACACCCACCAGGATGCTCGGCACAATCCCCTGACGTGGTGTCAGCGGTAGCCGCCCTCGTCCTGTTGGCTGCTTCGACCCGGCCCAGAGATACGAAACACCACCGACTGCAGCGATTAGAGGCCCGAACGAGAGGAACCGCGTGTTCCACAGGACGGTGTAGCCATCGCCGTCCACGACGCTATCCAGGACTAGCGCGCGGAATGCGGCCGGAAGGAGAAGCAGTGGAGCCATCATATGCAGATCCGAAACCTTGCGTCGCAATGCAAACCAGGTCAGCAGCACTGCTTCGATCGACCACCCGACTGTGTTCCACTCATGTTCAAGTTGAACAGGCGTTCCCAGTGCCAGCAACACAATGCCGGCGAACACAAGCACAGGGAAAAGCGCGGTCTCCTCGCCACGCAGCTGGTCTTCGTTGCGTTTCACCAGGTACGCCGAGGCGGCCACGCCTGTGAGCACCACCAGGTACAGCGGGAACAACACGTTCCAGAAAGGTGTATCGGCGCTGTCGAACAGCTCCGGAGTCTCGACGGTCGCCAGCCAAAACGACGATACGGCCAGCACCGCAAGTGCTCCGTAGCGAATCGCGCTGGATCGCTGGTTGAACGCCACGAATAGCAGCAGGACCGCCTCGAGGGTCCACCAAAAACCCAGCCATGGGCCACGGACCTGAACCGGGGTCAGCAGAGCCATGAACAGAACTGCGGCGAGTGACATCACTGAGAAAAGATCTTTCTCTTCCTTGCGCAGTACACCTTCGTTCCGTCTAGCCAGGAAAGCTGCGCCCCACATAGAGCCGATCACCAGCAGGTACGCAGGCAGGTACCTGTTCCAGAACGGCGTAACGGATTCCTGCAGCGCCTTCGGGGTATCAACTGCGCCGAGCCAGATGGCGGAACCCGTGAATGCGACGGCGCCGGCCATCCGCAGTTCCGGCATCTTGTACCGGAACGAGAGCCAAAACAGCAGCAAGCCTTCGGCCGCCCATGTGACCGCTATCCACGGCCCACCGACCTGAATTGGCACTGCAATCGTAATCAACAGGAGACTGACACCCAGCAGGATCGAGGTCAGCAGCATGTCTCGCACCGGGTTCTTCACGTCAATCGGTGTGAGTCCAACCCGCTTAGCAGAAAGGAAGCCCACCCCGCCGTATACCGCCGCCACGACGATAGTGAAACCGCCCATCCAGTCCCGGAAGTCGGTCCACAACAGCCCGTAACTAATTCCCATGAACAGCGTTGCATTAGCGAGTATCAGCGAAAGATCCAACCTGCGCGGTACCCGGCGCCACACCATGTGGAAAACGGTCGTCGCCGCAACGAAGCTGACAAAGATCCCTGCCAGGCCAGCCTCGGCGATCAGGAGTGCCTCTTCTTTGCCATAGTGTTCCTCCAGGACCTGGGAGGTCGCGATGTACTCGCTGTGCCAGAGACCGAAAGTCCACAGCGAACCGAGCAACGCCAGTGCTGTGAACCAGTACCAGTTTCTGAATGTCGACAGCACGATCACGCCAACGTCCACGACGAAAATGTAGGCGAGTAGCGCGGGCGCGTCCGTTGCGGCGCTTGCTGCGCGTGCCGATAGCCCCGTTTCAGCAAAAGTGCCCAGGATGAACGGGGCAAAGAACGCACCGGCGATGCCAATCATCGCCAGGCTCACGGAGTCGTGCCGGATGGCGATGAGCGAGGACGTAACGCTGATGAACAGCAGCAGAACGATACCGGTGTAGATATGGATCAGGTCATAGTTGGCAAACGCTGCAAAAATCGAGAGGTAGAAGAGAGCGACACCGGTGCCGGTCAGAGCCTGCGCGTACGCCGGGTACTTCTCTCGCCAGTATTCACCTGTCCCAATAAACGCGATGCCCGCTACCACGCCGAGTACGACGCGGACTGGTTCGTTGATCCAGTTGTTCTCGAAGGCCAACGCCAGGAAGAATGCGACTCCGATGATGAACGCCAATGCTCCAATACGGGCGAGCCAGTTGCCGCCAATGATCGGCTCCCAGTCGAAGTTCGAAATTGCTTCGGCAATGGGCGATCTTCGTGCTCCCCCACTCGATGTCCAATCTCTCGGTCTATCCTGGGCACGTTCCCTGGCCGCACGCTCACCTTCTATCGGCTTCAATGTAGGCCGCGGCGGTGGTGAGATATCGGAACGTCCGGCTCCCTGTTCTTTGAATGGAGGGCTCACCGGTTCGGCCGAGGGGATTGCCCCTAAAGATTCGCCGGCCGGATCTTCTCGCAATCCCACCGATGGCGGCGGCGAAGGCTCTGGGCCCGGAATGTGCAGGCCGGCTTCCGTGAGCGCCGTGCGAATCCTGTTGACCTGGGAACGCAGCGAACGAAGCTGGGCCTCAAGACGGCGCACATCAGGGGCTGGGACTTCTCCCACCGCACCCGTCAACTCAGTTCCGCATTGGACGCAGAAGCTGGCGTCGTCATGATTGCTGGTGCCACAGTTCGCACAGAGCATGTCGATTCACCATGGGGGCCGATCCGGATGCGCAAATACAGTAATCCCTCGAGCGCAATTCTTCACCCGCTATCGTCAGAGCATGCGCCACCGTGTGTGGATTGCCGGTGAGTATCACCTAACCCATATGAAGGATCCATGATTAATTGGGGAGGTCTGCGCATATCACAACGAACGCCGGCGTCCCCTAGCAGACCTACCGGAATGTCCGGCGACACATTGTGAGCAGAACGGGTAGAACCGACTCGTCCGTGGCCCGACAGACAGCGGGCGGGTACGGTTCCGAGATGGTGACCGCGAGGCCCGAAAAACACCGATCGTGAACTGGAACCGCCTTCATTGGTTCTGTCTATGCCCTGAGTTCTGACAGAACCGTGGCAACAGATTCCATTGTGGAACCAATCATTGCTTCACTTCATCTTCACATCATCAGCCACCACAATCACAGATAACTCATCGGTCACTGTTAACGGTTCAGTTTGCTTTCGAGTGGCGGGTGGTCTGAACATCCCGCCGCCAATATCACTATCCAGATGCCCTAAGTTCTCCAGTGCCGACCTCACCCGCTATGGCAAGCGCAACGGCAATCAAATCTGGCTCTGCAAACCATGCAGGACGCGCTTCACAGAAAACGGCGCGCAGCCGGGACGCAAGGTTCCACCCAAACAGGTAGGATCGGCAGTCTCACTCTTCTATGACGGACTCTCAACGGAAGACGTGCGCCGCAACTTCGGAACCATGTTCGACTTCCAGCCGTCTACCGCGTCCGTCTATGAATGGATACGCGACTACTCCAACCTTGCCGAAACGAAACTGAGAGAGACGCGGCCAACCAAACTCGGCAACACGTGGGTTGCTGATGAGATGGTGGTGCGCGCTGGCGGTGAGAAGCTCTGGATATGGACGGTCATGGATGGCCGGTCACGCTTCATACTCGCCAGTCATGTATCGAAGACCCGTTCTCTGACAGAGGCGCGCAAGGTATTCAGGGAAGCCAAGCGCAACGCGGGTGGCTGCGAGCCGCTTGCGGTGATAACCGATGGTCTACCGGCCTACCTGCGGGCGATAGACGACACATTTGGCATGAGAACCCGGCACAGTGTCAGCGGATCGGTTGCCGGGTCACCCAACAACAACCTGATTGAACGGCTGAACGGCACGATTCGAGAGCGAACCAAAGTTTTGCGTGGAATGAAGTCTCGCAAGACCACGGAAGAACTTCTCGAAGGTTGGACGGTTCACTACAACTACTTCAGGCCGCATGAGTCGCTACGTGACCGGCCACCCGCAAAGGTTGCAGGAGTGGATTACACACTGGCCTCGTGGGAAGACGTGGCGGGGCTGGACTTGCGGCCTATCTCGCATCACCGATCTCCGACTGAGCGTGAGCGGCAGACAAAACGGTTGGGAACCGAATTGAACCGCGCAACGCGTAGAGTGTCCCGCAGGACACCGAAGTCGGTTGGGTTTGAGGAATATCCGGTGCCATTCAGACCGCGCAGGCAGAACAAGGACTTACTGTCACGTTCAAAATGACAACACCCAAAAGCAAAGAGAACCCTCCCTTCCAAGCTGGTAGGGCGGAATGCTGTCATTCTGAACTGAGATCTGACAGATCCCTTCAGATTAGGTGCACCGCTCAGGCTGCGGGCGTTTCGTCGACTCCGAAATGCGATCCAGACTTCGCTCCCGATTCTGAGGCTGTGGGAATCAGTACGGTAACTTCAGTCCCTGAGCCGGCCTGCGACTTCAGGCTTAACTTGCCGCCGTGCGCATCCACAATGGCCATCGCTATTGGGAGTCCCAGGCCAAGACCTGACTGCGACCGAGTGTGTTCACTGTTGCCCCTGAAAAACTGTTCAAACAGGTGCTTTTGGTCCTTTTCTGAAATGCCATAGCCCTCATCTTTGACCGATACCTTGACCAGGGCACCCTGCTTCTGAGCGTCCACAGTGATCGCCGTCTCTTCTGGTGAGTAGAGCGATGCATTGCTCACCAGGTTCATCATCATTTGCAAAATGCGTTTGCGGTCCGCGTCTAGTCGCGTATTGGCGGCGGAACCGGTGATTCGAAGAGTCTGCCTGCGGGTTCGAACCAGCGGTGCGGCCGTTCTCGCGACATCGTCAATGAGCTCCTGAAGATCGAATCGGTCCTTAACAATCTCGAAGTGGTCGGTGTGTATCCTCGTTACTTCAAGTAACTCTTCAATGAGCGTGTTCAGGTGATCGCCATTGCGCCGCATCAGGTCCAGATGATCGATATTAGCGTCTCTACTGGCACCCTCCTGACGCCTCCGTAGTACCTCAGTGAACGCCAGCATAGAGGTGAGAGGGGTGCGAAGCTCATGAGAGACCATCGAAAGAAACTTATCTCGTTCAAGAGCTATCTGTTGCAATTGCTGGTTCCGGAGTTCAAGCGTCTCCGCTGCCATTTGGCTGGCAACGACCGCGCGCTCTTGTTCCAATGCCTTCCGGCGAGAGCGATGGAGCATTGTGTCCGCCGAAACAACAACACCCAACAAGATTGCGAACGAAGCACCCATCATGGGGAACAACGCGCGCAGTATGGAACCTTGGGCCGTTTCAACTCTCGCACCCAGGACATCCGTAACTTCGCGTGACACCTCTAGAATCTGTGGTCGTTTTTGAGTGGACTGGTTGACCAGCGGGATGTAGGTCGATGTAAGGTCACCGGTGGCAATCTGGCCGTCGGAATTGATAAATGCGACGTTCTTGCTGAGACCGGTCACGGTCTGGCCCTCAACCGCCCTGGCGAAGATCAAGGTGTCCGGGCCACCGGTTAGAACCGGGCTTTCGCCCGAAGTCCACAAGAGCGAGCCGTCGAAGTCATACAGTGAGAGTTTGAAGATGCTGGAGCTCTGCATCAGCGTGCTCATAACCAGGCTCTCGAATCCGATTGAGGCAGGGGAATCGGCCGGGGCACCAACCAACGCACCAGGTGAGGAGAACCCGTTAACAGTGCCCGCAATGAGCTCCGCGTTCCGGGCTGACTCCACATTGGTGCCCTCCACCAGGTTCGTCTCCTCGCTGCGCCTCACAGATTGAGTTACAACAAAAATTGCGATCAAAAATATCGCAATGCTTATGGCGAGGAACCCGGCGGTGAATCTGAAACGGAAGTTCATCGCGAAAAAGGGACCAACATTCAGGTTGAACGTAAACTTAGCGTTACCTTACGAAAAGGAGCTTGATGTGGTGCCAGCATCGTGTTTGATCTGGGTGTTGAGATGACACGATGGCATGAAGGGCTTAGCGGTGTCCTGAGCCTGTCGAAGGGACGTTTCCCTCGGCCGCTTCTTTCAGGGTCAACTTATCCAGAGATCGGTCGGCGAAGGCTCGCTTTAGCCTCGCGTTCTCCTGCTCCAGTTGCTTCAGACCGAGTTAGTGGAATGGGACTGTTCCTGCAACTGGATGGCTCTACAGTGTTCATTGACAGTCTCACGCGGAACATCCGGGGTACTACTCTGGAGCGACCAGACCACTTCGGAGTTACGGCAAACACGAAATTTCTAATTGACTCTGGTAAGACCGTTGCTTTTTCCGTTCATCGCAGCCCCGCCGATAGGGCCGATGCTGAATTTACGGTGATTGTTTCTGGTCGGCTTATCAGAGCCAAGCAGTAACTCAATAAGACATCCGATTGTTGGAGCCAGAAGCTACCTGCGCGCGCGGCTGACTCAACGAGCAGTCCGAGTCCTTCAGCCGTGAAGCTATCGTCCTCCGTCGAAGATACCCGCCCAATAACCTCAGAGCCGCGACTGGGCTGGTAGCCGACCTGAGCGGCGGCCGCGGGTGCATCTCCGGTAACGGCGAGGGTGCAGGCACGATAATGACAATTATCAAGCCCGCAGTGCGATGGCTCAATCTCAGTCGAACCATCAGGCGGGCACTGTAAGCCACAAATCCGAGGCCTGATAAGAGATTGGGCATGATAAGTACCGTTGCCTGAAGCTCAGCGGTCGGCGGGTAGGTGCCATCAATCAGGTGTGACCTGTCCCGGACCTTCCTGGCTCGTTTCAGACTACACTCTGACTGCATGGACTACCGTCTGCTCCCTGGCCAGGGCAACTACTTCGAGGAGCTGCCCTGGTTCTGCTCCCGGCTGTGTCTCTTTCTCAGCATCTCTTCCCCCTTGATTGACCAGAGTTTCTAACATTCAACCTGGCGCAGCTTTTGGGGGGTCAGGTCAGCAGGATCACCGATATATCAAGGAGCGTTACTACTCGATGCGGGATTTCAGATGATTCGCACGCTTGCGCCCTCCGACGGCATTCCATCGGTTCCCCGAGACCGTGATCGGCATGTCGAACAGTTCCTAGCACGGCAGTGTCGCGCCGGTAAGGAATATCGTGACGATCTCAATCGCCTCATCCCTGTTGAGTGGACGACCAAGCCCTGGTTCCGTTCTCGCAAGGAGATAGGACACGACAGCGGCGACAGCTTCGGAGTGATCGATCGAACCGGAATCGTCCGTGTCCATTAGTCCTGGGATGCAAGCCTCCGGAGCCTGCCACAACTTATCGATTCCTGACGATATTAGGGAGTTCCGTGCCGCCAGTCGCCTGACGAAATCGCCCATCAATTGGTTGGAGGCCGCAAGAACGGCCGGAGCGGCGTTGATGGAGAACTTTTGCTGCTGAATCCAGGCGCCTTCTGTTCGCAGGAGACCACCACGATCGAACTGGCTCAAGTCTGTGTGCACGGCATCGAGCACACCAAACCGCGGGTCCCAGATGCCTGGGTGTGCCGCGACCAGTTCTTTCAGTCCACTGATGACATCGGTAGCTACGCCCTCGCCAAATGCGGCGGCGAGGCTGTACGAGTACGTGGAGATCGTGCCTGTCCACGGCGCTGCTGAGTCGCCTGCGCATTCTGGATGTCCCTGCGCCAAGTATTCGGCGTTGGGAAGCTCCACGGCGTCAGGCAGGTGGAAGAAATCAGCGTCGCGGTGAGTCTGTATTGCAGTCACTAATCCGGACGCATTGTCGTGCCAGTCCATAGGTAGCGATCCGAAAGAGGCGCCGGCATCTGGACCAAGGCCCCTGGGCAAGAACAGAGACGTAAAGAACGAATGGGTGAAGACACTGCCGGGCCAGGTAGTTACCACTGAGGAGCACGATCCGGTGCCCAAGCTCCTGCTCATAGCGTAGAAAGGAACCCGGGCATCGAAGTCCGTAGTCAGTGCCGCGGCAAGGACCGAAACTAGCGCCCCTTCGTCGGTGAGATTGTCGATTGTCAACGGCGTTCCGGCCGCGTCAGTGGAACTGAAGAATCCACCGCCTGTGGCAGGCGTCGCATAGAACGGTTCAATGAGCTCCTGGACGGGCTTCCAGCTCAGGAAGAACTGCCCTGTAACCGGGTCAACCAGATCGCTCCAGTCGGTCCTTCTGATGATTCTGTCCACCCGTTCGGCGAGTTCCATTTCGAGCGGGGAGTCCGAATCGTCCAGGTATTCGGAAACAAGGATCAGGTCGAACCAGGCAAGGGCCGTGTCTATCACGCTGGCTTCGACGTTGTTGACGGCACCAGCGTCCAATTTCCGGGTCCCGGTCAGTGGGTCAGCGAATCCCCCGGGACCTATCCCTGCGAAGCGGTAGAGGACACCAAGGCCGTTACCGGCTTTGCCGGCCCGGTCATTGCCCCATACTTCGTCCCGATCCAGGAATCGGGCCCGGGCCAGGGCACGGTCGACCACGATCTGCCTGTCAATCATCCCCCTCTCAACACCCACTGCCAGGGCGGTCAGGCACGGCGCACCAACATGCAGGAGGTCCGGGAAAAGCGTCCTGTCGCTGCAGGTCCCCATCTCCGGGTTCATGAGTGACAGCACCGTTTCGATTTCACCGTCGAGGACCCGGTCGAAGAACTCTTCGTCATTCGCGGAGGCAAGTACGCTTTCGACAGTCCGGGATGTGTCGTCGAAGTCAACGAGGCTCACAGTGCTGAATTCGATCGAACCTTCGCCGGGATTCGCTATCCCTTCCGCAACGTTCGTCTCCTCGATGATCACGCTGACCTGCTTCACTCGGGAGAAATCAAAACCGGATTCGAGCGAGAGATCAGACCTTGAGATGTCGAGGATCTGTGGCTCTCCCTGAATGATAGTTCGCCTATGGACCGCAGCACGATTGGCTGCATCTTTCACTTCGAACTTGAGCGTGAGTTCCACGCCAGTAGCCTCAAGTCTGAAGCGAACCGCATCAATCGTTTCTGTCAGGCTGGAAGACCGGACGTAGTCCTCGAAATCGCAGGTATCGCGCATCGTAAGGTCGATGATTGGTCCCGGTGAACCATCAGGATTGACCGTCTCAATCACCGGGCGCCCGCAGGTCAGGAAGATACCGGCGAACTCCTCGGCATCGCTGCTCAGGAAGTTGTAGTGCAGACGAAGTTTTCCCGGATCACCTGCTGACCCAAACACGGGTGCGAGCGTTACCTCGGACTCCGCGGGCACCTTGTTGAGCGTTCCGACGCTTCCAATACGGGATTCACCGAGGTGCCGGTCCGACGCGTACGACCAGCGCGGATCCAGCACGGCATATTCGGTTTCACGCGGAGGAACAGGTACGTTGCCGCTGAATATCCGTACCGTGTCGTTAGTGAACTCGCTAACTGCAATCCTTCCATCGGTCAACGTCACGACGTCATGAGGCTGTCCTCCTGCGTGCCAAGTGGTGAGAAACTGACCGTCACCGCTGTACATGTTGATGTCGGATGAGTGCGCAACGAACAGATTGCCTTCGGCGTCCGTGTCGAGACCATTCGCCTGCCACAACTCGTCCGGCTCCACAAAAGCAGCCAGGAGCGTTCCATCAGCCGAGTATTTCCGGACACGCTCGTCCCCTAATGAACCAAAGCTGCCGAGGACGAATACTGACCCGGCGTCATCTACTGTAATGTCCGTTGCCCAACTGAAGTCGGGAGAGCCTGACTCGACTGCGTCCCATTCCCCGACCAGGTTCCAGTTACTGTCCAGGTGCGTTACGTGGGCCTGTGATAGCGACGGCCAATCGGATCCCAGCACGAAGATGGAACCGTCGGAGGCTACATCCAGGTGATTGCCAAATACAGGAGCGCGTGAGAGGAAGTTACCGTTCTGGTCGAACTCCTGGATCCCGCCATCCGCCACAAGAACAGCGCCGTCCGCAGCGATGGCGATTCCTTCGGGATATGTGAACTCGCCATCTCCGGTTCCGTATCCGCCCCAGGAGGTCACGTATTCGCCTGATGACGTATATCGGGCCACGCGGTTCACCGCCCGATCGACAATGAACAGGTCTCCGCTCGAGGTGGTAGCGACCTCGCCTGGCAGCGCGAGATCGTCTTCGCCGGGCTCACCAAACGCGAACAGCAAATTCAACGAGGAATCGTAAACGGCAATCCGGCTTCTCCCGAAGTTGTCCGCGATGAAGATTCGGCCACTCTCATCAGAGGTCAGTCCGTACGGATCTACGATGTCTCTACCGGACGTCATCGACACGAAATCTCCGTCAGAATCGAATCTAAGGACGCCACCTCTCCACCGGTCGGTGACGAATATCTCACCGCCAGGTGCGAAAGCAACTCCAGTGCTGTTGGCAACGTAGTGCGCGTCCGTCGTATCGGATCCGCTGATCGTGCGGAGGTGATTCCCTTCAATATCGAACAACTGGACCTGGTTATCGGATTCATGCGAAGACGTGACGAGGAGCCGGCCTGATCCGTCGACTGCGATGGCATATGGGAACTTCAATTGCCCTGGCCCAATTCCGCTTTCGCCCCATGAGGCGACGAACTCCCCGTTCTCTGTGTAACGGAATATGCGATCACCATCTGCGTCAGCTACAAACACGTTTCCAGCCCCGTCCGCGGCGATCCCGAAAGCCGACTGCACAAACCAATCGGACACATACTCCCCGGACTCCGTGTACTTGGTCACGCCGGTCCAAGAGTGTGTGACGTAGAGGTATCCCTTACCGTCAGACGTGATGTAGAAGGGTTCGAAAGGCACCGTGCCCGGGCCACTACTGGCGGGCCAGGCGGCGACAAACTCACCGTCGGGTATGAACTCCTGGACGCGGCGGTTGCCACGATCCGCCACGAAGATATTCCCGTTGCTGCCTGTGGTTATGCCGATAGGCCCCTTCACCTCACCGGGGTCGTCGGGTGGGCGATCGATGACCAGTTCCAGTTGCGGACCGGAATCACGAAGCAGGGGGAGCGCAGCGGTCGAGGCGAAGATCGAGTCGGGGCCGGGTGCTGAGTTGGCGCCTCTCGCCGAATCTCGGGCCGCCGTTTCGGGTGATCCCGGTGCGTACAGGGGTGCAACGAGATGCGACTCGCCCGCGATATCGAACACCTCGCGGTCCAAAGTTGCGGAGTCCACGTGCGGGGCAAAGAACGTGCTAGACATCGATACCGCGAGAAGCAGCAATGCCGCATACGGCACACGAGTATCGAACAATTTCCGCACTATCGGCGAAGTCACCATCAACGGTTCTCCGCTAGTCCTGGCGACACGTCGGGGTAGTTTACAAGATTCCAGTGATGCAATGGCCCTGCGCGTGGCGAACCACTCGGCTACGAGGCGCAAGTCACTTCGCGACCTCGATCCCAGATTGAAGGTCACCGAACCTGTTGTCGCGAGTCTCGTCCGGCCAGAAAGTCAGCCAGCCCCCACCTACTGCTAATAGAGTTCAACCCGTTCGTCTACTAGTACTACCCTGACGATCTTGTCCAAAACCTCCGGTTCTCTTGCGTTATCATGCCGTCGCCGCAAGGTCCGCAGTTCGCCTGGACACACCCGGCTCGAACCAGATTCAGATAGGCGGGTCGCCGAAGTTAGCAGGCGGTATCGATGCAGATATCGCTCGAAACCGGACTCGAAGCGACGGGACGGTCGTATGAGCAACAGAGGTTCCAACGCCCCATTCGGTGGTTCTGATGAGCGTGAAAAAGAAGAGAAGCGCCGCAAAAGGCGACTTCGCGTGTTATGGGGCAACTTCAACAAAGCACGGAAACGAGTCTGCGGTGATATCAGCAAGGGAGAGAGCCTGCGGAGTGAGATAGCAAACGCGGTCAAAGCACTGCGTGACATCGCCGCATTAGATGGCTTCGAAGACATCGTTGGCGAGCAGGCCGCCACGAGCCTTCGGGACGGCCTGGCAGATTTAAATGATTTTCTGCAGGATTCGGGAGAGATCCTTGGAAGGCTCAACCAGGCGTGCGACATCATGGAGCGATTGGACTTCGAGGTCGGCCCGAACGTACCTGAGCCTGGTCCGTTGGAGCGGCTGATGGGGCTATCGGCAGTTCAGAAGACGATTGCCATTTCAATCGTCGTCGGAGCTACAGCCGCTATTGTCGCCGTTGCCTCGTCCGCCGGAGGAGATGACGGCCCAGGCAGAACTGCCACATCGACGCCGAGGATCGATCCGACTGCCACGCCATCGACGCCGGGGATCGATCCGACTGCCACGCCCACCACACCAGCACCGACGGCGACGCCCATACCACCAATCCGTCCACCTCGTCTCCCCGACCTGGCAGTGTCGATTAGCAACGATTTCAACATCGAATGTGATCGCACACTTGCGATCACATGCACGCTGACCGTAAACACGCTGGTCGAGAACGTCGGTGATGCAGATCTACCGGGACCGGCAATAGTGGTAGTGGAACTTAGTAACGCTGTCCAGTTTTCGACAAACCTGGAGAAGCTCGCGCCGGGCCAGACGATCGTGATTCCCGCCAAGTTCCAGAACAACTTCCAGTCGTGCTTCGCTCCGAGCTGTTCGCCTGTCGCGGAGATCGACCCTCCAGGTCGGTTATCGGAGCACAACAAGTTGAACAATAACGCCAGGACTACTCTGTTTCTTCCGGACCTCCGTGTTGCGAACGTCCGGGAGCTGCCGGACAACACGATCTCCGGAGTGACGGTACGTGTGATCAACGACGGCGAAGGACCCACGCGAGCTGAGACCGATCTATCAGTCACAATCGACAGGGGTACTTCCGCATTAGGGATGATCGGCCCGTTGGGTCCCCAACAGACTCAGGATATTAACCTGGTGACGGGAAAGTCTGGCGACTGCCCTGAATCGGGGTGTACCTACGTCATATCGGTTGACGCGTTCGACAAGATCTTCGAGTCGATCGAGGCAAATAACCGGGGTCAACTCGCGGGTAGAGCAAGAATCCGGTAAATGACCCCGGGGTGGCGTATCTGGTTGTCCCTGCGAGTTCTTGCAGGCAACGCTGCTCGAATGCTGCCACCGGTAGCCATACCAGCCTCGTTTCGGTCGCTCCACTCGCGTCTTTAACCCCTGCAGCGGCCCGCCGAAATCATCTTAATCCCCACGATCCAATTCCCCGGTAACGCGGACGTAGTGTTATCGGATGACTACTGCATTCGGGTGTCGGATGTCAGCAAAGTGAGACTGCGATGATGTTGCCGGACTTCCCGGAGTCGAGTCTGACCCAAAATGAGACCGGCTCCGTGCCTTGAAAGTGATCTGTCGGCTCGATCTCCGGATGGCCCATCGTTGGCCACCGGCCAGGCGAGTGACCTGACCCCCATAAACGATACCAGTGGAAAAGTCCGAAACTGGACGTTTTAGAGGAGGTTCGACGTGCCCAGCAAGGGTCATTCGCCGGAACAGATCTTGAACAAGCTCCGGAGGGTAGAAGTAGCCGTGGTCCAACGGCACACCGGTCATCATGGCTGTCAGAGAGATAGCCGTCAGCCAACACACCGATTCGGCTTCGCTCAGGGCACGCTGTACTGCCGCTGGCGCACCGAGTACGGCGGGTTGAACCTGGACCAGGCCAGGAAACTGAAGCTGCTTGGGCGAAGATATCGGAAGGAGTTCCTTCCAGATAGCCAATTATCAGCCCAGTTCTCTCATCTAGCCAGCCTATGGGCGGATCTGAGCCCCACCGAGACGAGCGGACAACGATAGAGGGATTCGCTTGGTGGCCTGATAATAGCCATTATCAGGCCTGCCGATGAGGGGCCCGCGCGCCAGGGCAATGAGAGCGCCGTTGAAAGCTTGTGACTTACCGCTCCCGTCTATACCGACGATACCCACGAACTTTATCGAACTGGATTGCACGTCTCGACCTTCTCCCTGAGAGCTCGAGTAGCCTCAGTTTCGGGCTAGTACCGAACAAGCTGAACAGCCTCCGGCACTCGTTTACATTGTTACTGCTTCGCCCATGAGTAACGTGTATTTTGTGCGTCCGATTCGTGAGACTCCGATGAACGAATGTCGCTGTTAGCTAACAGATCGATGGTCGTCAGCGTAGCGGTTTGCGAAGTGACGCTATTTCCGGTGACCAACTCGATTGGGATCAACAATTAAGTGAGCTGCTGAATGTGCCGGATCAGGCGGCCATACTGAGCGAGGTGGCGGTCTCCAAGGAACTCACCCATCGCCCTGTAACGAGCGTTTGCTCCCAGTTGATCGGCCAAAACGGGGTCAGTGAGCAAACGCTGAACAGCAGCTCCGAACTCCTTGAGATCTGAAGGATCCCTGATCAGAAGCCCATGTCGCCCATCCGTGATTTGTTCGAGAATCCCGCCGACTGCGCTTGCGACTATTGGCTTGCCCTTCCACATTGCTTCAGTAACCGTGAGACCGAAACCTTCGGCCAGGCTCTTCTGAGTCACAACGTTTGCGTGTGTCTGAATAGCATTGATGATCGCAGCGTTCTCTTCACGGTCGTCCATGGGAACACATGCCAGGTGTACTCGCGCACGAACGTCTTTGTCGAGCGATTCCCAGGCGCCAACGCACTGTTGGTAGATCTCGAGACCCTCTGGGTCGTCAGTTACTCCAGCCACCGCGGGGCCAGCAAGCAGCAGGTGGGCTTCTACCGGCAAGTGAACGTGCTTCGCGAAGGCATTTAGCACGCCTTCCATATCTTTCAGCCCGTCCCATCGGGATACTTGTACGACGAGTGGGGCATCGATTGGAATGGAATCGACTTCAACGACGTCAGCCTTGCGCGTGATCTCGCCCGGCTTTCCATCAGTGCGCGTGAAAATTGCCGGCTCAACCGGTGTTCCCGTGGCAAGACCCGCTGCGACCATAATCGCCCTTGCCTGGTCCTCGGCCATGTGCAGGTTCTTGGATGAGAATGGATCGAGTGACGGCTGGATAATGTGGGTGCGGTCCATGTCCACTATGCCGGGCACGTAGTCCGGACGGCTGAATATGAACAGATCGACATCGGCCAGGTAAGGCTCCAGGAAGTCCCAGCCTTTGCGAACGTAGTCATTGGCCTCGTCGGTTCCGATGTGACAACGCCATAGCACGGTCGCCCCGAGCTTCTTCATCGGAACCGCCAGACCGGCGGTCTGTGGGTCATGGAGCAGGACAATGTCGCCTTCCTTGACCCGCGTCTCCAGGTCGTCAGCGTTGTCGGCCAACACAGACTCGTAGCCATTACGCTGATCGGCTCCCAGTTCACCTCCATTTCCCGGTGTTCCGTGAAGCAAGTTGTGAAGCCGCTTCGTGGTCTCGAAGAATTCCAGGTTACCTTCAATCACCAGCCAGTGATTGCTTATCTGCAAACCCTGAACATAGGCGAGCAGGACCACGACCATCTCCGCCACGCCGCCACCCTGCGCCGTAGAGCTGATGTTGTAAACGTTGCGATCGGTGAAGAAATCCCTAACGGACTCAGCAAGGTCCACGAAGATGCGCATTCGTTCGGGGCCGATGATCGGAGCCAGCCTGTCCGGTGAAACAACGGCCAGTGGAATCTCGATTGGTTTTGCCATGATGATCCCGGGTTTACTCAGAGACGCACAGTTCAAGTATTTCTAACTGACGGATTGGCAGAAACTCTACGCGGCACCGCGTGAGCACGGCGTGAGGAGTTGGTCTCGCGATGTGACGTGCGCGGGAAGTGTGCGCCTTAACTAGTTGATGCCAAGCAACGACGGAGGCCAGCCTTCAACCAGGCGTATGAAGTAGAAGGCGAGCGGTCCGACGATGATCAGGCTGTCGATTCGGTCCAGCAGCCCTCCGAACCCTGGCAACCAGGTGCCGGCATCCTTTACCTCGAACTCTCGCTTGATCGATGACTCCAACAGGTCACCCCAAACAGAACCCAGCGCGATGACTATCGGCATGAACGCCATGACCTGCCAGTCCATGCGGTCAGGAATCGCGAAGAACATCAGGGCAACGCCTGCATATGCCCCCAGGAAGTTGCCGGAAAACCCGGCCCACGTCTTGTTAGGGCTGAGTCGTGGTGCAAGCTTGGGACCACCAACTGCCTTGCCAACCGTGAATGCCATGACATCGCTGAGACCGACACCCAGTGCCAGTGCGAGCAGCAGACCTTCTCCTCCATCAATCTCTCGCTGGATCAACAGGAGGTGTCCGAGGAACCATGCGATGTAGCCCCAGCCGAGGACTGCGAAAGCAAAGTGGCGGACGGCGTTTTGTCCCTTGAAAAGCAGCGGCTGAAGCGTTGCAACTATGAGCAACACTGAGGGCAGCAACAGGAAAACGTCGAGAGAGATCGCCGCTCCGGCGATCGCCAGAATGCCTGTCACTATCAGAAAACGGCTGAACATCCCCGGTAGAGCCACGAGGCGGGGGTTCTGTCAGAACTCAGGGCACGGGCAAAATAACATCCTCTGAAACCAACTGAGGAGTTGCCGATGTCATGCCCGCGTTGCTGGTCCGAGTCCACCCTGAGAAGGAGGGACAGAACCTGTCTGGGCTTTCGGATCTACTACTGCCGGAACTGTAAACGCCGGTTCAACGAACGTACCAGCTCGCCCTATAACCACCTTCAGTTTCCGACAGACGTTGTGCTTATGGCTGTTCTCTGGAGACTGCGGTACAAGCTTGGTTTCCGTGACGTGGCAGAGCTTCTCCTCCAACGGGGCTTCGAGGTCAGCTACGAAACCATTCGTTCCTGGGAGTATCAATTTGCTCCGTTGGTCAGCACGAAACTCAGATCAAAGCGCCGCGGTAGGGTTGGCCGCTCCTGGTACCTGGATGAGACTTATGTGAAGGTCGGCGGACGATGGTGCTATCTGTATCGGGCTATAGACAGAGACGGAAACCTTCTGGACTCAATGCTCAGCGAGAAGCGCGATAAGCATGCAGCCCGTCGATTCCTGAGACGACTGCTCGATAGTGCAGAGCTGAAACCTCTACGCGTCACGACAGACAAGCATCCTGCCTACACGAAGGCAGTTCGTTGGATCATCGGCCGCAGAATAACGCACCGGCACAGCCAGTATCTGAACAACCGGATGGAGCAGGATCACCGGCATATCAAGCAGCGTTACTATCCGATGCTCGGGTTCAAACAGTTCGATTCAGCCAGTCGTTTCTGCACAGCATTCGACGAGTTACGCAACTATCTGAGGGTACGGAAGTCGAAAGGAGAGCAAGTATCGGCATCAGACAGACGACGGATCTTCAGCGACAAATGGACGACTCTTATGGCCGAGTTGGCTGCATAAACATGAGCTACAGTCCCTGTTCAATTCGGCAACAAATCAGCTCGTGCCCTGAGTTCTGACAGAACCAATGCCCGGTACAGGTAATGCCATCGGCCGCTGACTTTCACGTACGTTTCGTCCAGATACCAGGATGGTCCTGCCCTCCCTCTTCGCCTGGTACGAAGATTGGTACTCACCAGAGGCGCGAAGCGGAACTCCCACGTTCGG
>JAJCYY010000111.1 GCA_029262735.1 Chloroflexota bacterium
TTTCGAGCATCGCCGCGAAGTCCAGCGTCCCTTCACCGGGGATCATGTGGACCTCATACTCACCGGTGTTGTCGGCCAGCCGCACCTCACCAATCCGTTCAATTCCGAACGCAGCGATGAAACCTCCAACTCCCTCCGGCACAAGATGGGAGTGGTTCACCGTAAAGGCCCAGCCAAGTCGATCAGCTGGAATCGCATCGAAAAATGCAGAGCACTCCTCGACCGTGTGCGCCATGTAGTGAACCTCGGCGCGCTCCGGCTCGAAGTTCAGGTTCTCCAGCAGAATGCGCGCGCCGGTGTCAGCCGCATACTTGGAAATTCTCTGGAGCCGCTCAAGCGAAGCCTTCATCCTCGCCGAAACGTCGTTCGAAAAGTGGTATCCGGCGTGCACGACCGTCCACTGGCACCCAAGGCTGTTCGCCAGGTCGACGCTGGCCCGCAGGTACTCGTCCACGGCACGTGAAACGTACGGAGAGGTCTCTGCGATGTTCACAGCCGAGAGCGTGTGCAGGCCGATAGAGATGCCACTCCTCTCGCACGTCTCCCTGACCGACTTGACGCGTTCTCGACTCCAACTTTCCATGTGGTTTGGCCCGGAATCGGCGTTGAAATCCAGGTAGTAGAAATCGTTCGCGATCGCCCATTCGAGCGCGTCCTCCAGCTTCGTGCCACCGGCGTCAAAACCGATTCTGTCTTTCAGACTCATTCTCTGGGCCTGCCCCTCATGCCGTGCGAACGCTGCCGCGCAACACCTTCGCCTCATCGGAGGCCATGAACGTGATCACCTTCGCAACATCGTCCGGCGAGACGAGACTGTCCATCACTCGATCGAACGTCTCTTTATCGCCGGTTGCGTCGTAGGTCAACTTAACCTGGGCCACTTTGAGCGGAGTGTCTACCGAGCCGGGCAGCACGTCGTTAACGCGTATTCCGTACTTCTCAAGCGCGTTCTGCATCACCAGTGTCAGGCCGTGGACACCGCCCTTTGAGGAGCCATAGGCGAACGACGATGATCCGCCGGTAACGCCCGCTCCCGAAGAAGCCAGGATGATGGTTCCGCTGTTCTGGGATTTCATGATGGCGGAGACGTGCTTAGCGATCAGGAAGGTGCCGCGCAGGTTGATATCGAGCACCGTGTCCCACGTCTCTTCCGGGAACTCGTCCAGCTCAACCGATGCGCCCTGGAGCACACCTGCCAGGTGGACGAGGACATCGGTGCCGCCCATCCATTCGCTGGCAGACGCGACCGCCTGCGAAACCTCTTCACCCTCCCGGACGTCGACGTGCCAGTATCGGGCGTCTCCCCCGGACTCAACGATGTCGTTCACGGTCTCGTGTCCGTTGCCATCGTTGACATCAAAGACAGCCACCTTCGCCCCGTATAAAACGGAGCGAATCGCAACGGCGCGGCCAATTCCGGTCGCTCCTCCCGTCACGATCATGCGCTTTCCACTCAGGTCAACCGGCATTCAAACACTCCCATGAAGATCGGACATCGCAAGCAGAAAATAACACTCTTCGTTCATTCACAAGTTGCCAACAGTCACTCCCAGATGATCTCGGCAAGTTTCGCCTCGTGTTTCAGTCCTTCCGCCGCCAGCGGAATCTTGTCGTCAGGAAGATGCTCAATCAAGATGTGCGCGCCCGGGCAGACTCGCTGCATTCCCTGTAGAAACGTCGCCTGGTCCAGCATGCTCTCTGGCTGGCCGATGATCGATTCCTCGAACCGCGGCAGCAACGAATCGACCAGAGTGAAGTCCTTCGCGTGGGCACCGAGTATCCGGTCCGGCAGCAGCTCGTAAAACTCGTTGAGCAGATCGGTAGTGCCGTAAGCCTGTTCAATCGACCCGACAAAGTTCACAGGGTCCATGTTGAACTTCAGCGCAGGAGACCCAACGGCATCGATCAGATCACGGACCTTCTGCGCAGAGTAAACAGGCGAAACGACCCCTCCCTCGATAGCCAGGTCGATGCCCTCCGACTCCGCCACTTCGCATACGCGCTTGCCGCTGTCGATCAGCCTGTCGAAAACCGCCTCCGACCTGTTTTCAGGATGAGGAAACCACGGCCCTGACCTGTTCATGCTTCCGGGTCGAAAGTAGGTGTTTGGACAGCCCAGTTTTGCGCTAAACCTGACCATATCTACAACAAACTGAATAGCTGCATCACGCTCCGCATCATCGTCCGAGCACAGACCTCCGCCGTAGTTGCCGACAGACTGCGCCATCGGAAATCCGAACTCTTCGTAAAGTGCGGCAACTCGGCTGATCTCGTCATCCGCGGCGGCAGCCGGATCAGACGCTCGGATCTGCACCGTTCTGAAACCCAGGTCCCTCGCACTCTGAAGCGTCGCTCTGTCTATGCTCCGCCAGTCACCGTCAACAAGCCCGGCCACTCCAAGAATCATTTTCCGCCCTTCGCAGTCGAATCTCTCGAACACCGCTCGCACTAACCGCTACCAGTTGGCGATAACCGCCCGCGTTTGCAGGTACTCGCCAGCCAGCGCAAAGGTTACAGGAGCAGCGAGCGCCAGAGCGCGTCGGCGATAGACGGCCAGTCTCACCGGACCGAGACAGCAAGAAACCTATCGCACCAACGGTCCCTAGAAGCCGGATGGTGGATATATCGAGTCGTCTTTACCGGCTTCCAACTTGGTCTTGAGCGCGCCAAGCCATATCTCATTTGACCGGTTCAGCTGATGGGCAAACAGAGCTCGGGTGGCAAAGTTCCGCAGCAGTCCGCCCTGTCCCGTCACTTCCAGCCTTACCTGAGTGCCCTTGAGATCGCCATCGATCGTTAGTGCGTAGCTGACACGAGTCCCATAACTCACTGCGTCCCAACGCATCTCGCGCTCATGCCTCCATACGACCACATCGGCTGTGAAGCCAAGGAACTTTCTGAGTCTCCACTTCAGCGTACCGTTCTGACCCTCGCCACGAACCCAGTAGGCGCACGAAACGTCCTGACGCCAGCTGGTCCACAAATCAACACGGCTAAGCCAGTCCCAGACCAGTTCAGGTGGAGCGAATATCTTGATGTTGTATTCCGCCTTGAAAGCGGGTCGATATGTATTCAGCATTTCACGCGGCCAACACCTGGTACTAAACGGCCAGTGAATCGATCCCGGGACTCAGATCAAACCGGTCGCTATTTTCCGAGCTAGATCAGAATTAGCGACCCGCACTCTAAACTATTAGAGGTCGCAACCGCAGTCTCGGTTGCTTTCGGTCGCATATTGCGAGCCATCCCTGGATTGCATCACTGGAGATGTCATGGTCGAAAACTCTGACGTTGGGGCACGGTCTGCCATTGAAAACTGGGCCGAAACGGTCCGTAAAGAGCATGAGCAGGCAGATAGTGTCCGCACCGACGAGCCAAACACAGACCACTGGAAAAAGCTTGCGCACCGGTTCGCGCCCGCAAACCGTGAACAGGCGTTCCAGGACGAGACATTCGTCGCGGTCAGTAAATACGTGAAAACAGACGACTCGGTGCTGGACGTCGGCGCAGGTGCCGGTAGGCTTGCAGTCCCACTGGCAGAGAGGTGCGCCAGTGTGACGGCGGTGGAGCCGTCGAAGACCATGCAAAACCGACTAGGTGAGCAGGTAACGGCGTGGGGATTGGAGAACCTCGCTATCATCGGCTCAACCTGGGAAGAGGCGGTCGTAGAGCTGTCAGACGTTGTGATCTGCGCCCACGTCATCTACACGGTGGAGCAGATCGAACCGTTCCTCAGGAAACTAGCCGCAAGCTCAAAGCGTGACGTGCTGGTGGTGGCGTTCGAGGAGCCTGCAATGGCGAACTACTTCCCGTTGTGGAAGCTGGTCTACAGTGAAGCGCGCATATCTCTACCGTCGCTACCAGAGCTCAAAGACGTGCTGAAAGAGATGCAGATCGAGTTTGTGACCGAGCCGCTGCCTGAATGGGCGTCCAGGCCATTTGCCGACTTCGAATCTGCGTATCAAGAGTCCCTCGCCCGCCTGTTCATTTCCGAAGAAAAAGCCAGCCCCAATCACATCCATAACCTCAAAGCAGCCCTGGTAGACACGCTCGTTCCGTCAGGAGACGGCCTTCACTTCAACTGGGCGCGTCCGCACCGTCCATGGCTGGTTCGATGGAGCCTATGAACACCAACTGGACTGCCGGTCTGGTTTACGTGTCAGGCTTAGAAACGCTCGATAGCATGTAGTTGCCGCGACCTGCGACAATTTTGAAGCGGAACCTGGCGTTGAACGCAATCCCCTTCGTGCGGACCTGTCGACAGCGTGAGTCCATTTATCCACCACTCTGCCCGGTATCGGAAATTCGTGGTCGATCCCGTCAATCAACAAAATGCCGCTCTTGACGAGCGCGCCGGCACATCAGGGCCGGAATTCGATCTTGACGACAAAGATCGAGAGATACCCGCGCCTACCGCGGATGAGCTCGACGCACTGCGCCATTGGATAGAAGAGCAGGTCGAGACCGGCGCAGATCCTCCCGAAATCGCAGCACGCATCAACGCGCTTCGTCCTCCGGATCAGGCAACCATCGTCTCCCAACTCGACCCCGAGGTCTGCAAAGCCCTGCTCCCGTCGCTATCGAGCGATCAGGTAGCAGAGTTCATGGAACACATGAGCGCTGAAGACGCAGTCGAGTTCGCCGGACTTGTTCAGCCCCGAAAACTGGCCGATGTTCTGGACCGAACTGAGCCGGACGTGGCCGCTGACATTCTTCGAGGAATGGGCTGGGACGAGGCGAGCCGAATACTGATGCGCATGGCCGACCGGTCCGGTATCGGCAACCTGTTGCTGTATCGGGACGACGATGCCGGTGGACTGATGACGACCAGTTTCGTCGCGCTCAGGGACGTCTGGCCAACGCCGCACGCCATAAACATGATCCGAACATCCGGACTCGATACGGCCCGAATGCGCCAGTTGTTCGTCGTCTCAGAGTCCCAGCAGCTCGTCGGCACCCTTGAACTACCAACGTTGGTGTTCGCCCCTCCGGGCTCCCTGGTCAGTGATGTGATGGACACCGACGTCATCTCGGTACAGACCGGCACCGACCAGGAAGAGGCGGCGAGGCTGATGGCGCGCTACGAGTTACGCAGCATCCCGGTCGTGGACATAAGCGGCCGCCTCGAAGGTGCGATCTCCGTTGAAGACCTGGTCCAGGTAGTGGAGCAGGAGGCGACCGAGGACATGTTCCGTTTGGCCAGCACCGGCCGTGCGGACACCGTACAGGGTCCGGTAATGGTCTCGGTGCGCAGCAGGCTGCCGTGGTTGATGGGGAACATAGGCACTGTGCTGGCCGTGGCTGCGATCCTGTCCCTGTTTGAGAACACGCTCAACACCATCGCCATACTCGCCGTCTACATTCCGATGGTCATGAACCAGGCGGGAGTCGCGGGCACACAGATAACAACGGTTGTCGTTCGCTCACTGGCACTTGACGAAATAACGGCCGGATCAACCGTCCGCCTGCTGAAGCGTGAGTACTTGCTGGCCGGGCTAAACGGCGGTGCCGTTTCCGGGGTGATGGCATTGGTCGTCGGAGTGTGGAGACTCGATCTGTATCTGGGGATCGTCGTGTTCGCCGCCATGCTTGGCAGCTACTTCGTTGCGGCATCGGTGGGTGTGCTGGTGCCGATGGCAATGAGTAAATACAGGATCGACCCTGCTACAGCCTCTGGAGTAGTGCTGACAACATTCACGGACGTTGCAGGCGGGGCGTTCTATCTCGGACTTGCGACGGTCTTCCTGAGCCTGCTCAAGCAATAGTCCCCGTTGTGGGCCAGCAATTTATCGGCCTGCAAGCCGTTCGTACCATTTCGCCATCACCGCTCCAGCAGCCCGATCACGCACACCGGACGTATCGAACTGCCAGGCTCCAACCATGTCGAACGCCCACGTGAACGAGCCGGTCACGAACGGTCGGGCTGCTATCTGCTGGAACATCGCTTCGTAGGCAGCAGCCTGGAAAAGCTGTCCGAACTCATCGCCTGGCTGCGTCCTTCCTGGAGCATGAATCGTGTAAAACATCACCGGCTTGCCCCACCGCTCCCAGAGCGTGTCGACCTTCTCCTCGAAACGACCCGCGTAGTGGGCTTGAAGGTCTGCAAAGCTTGCATCCGCAGGTAGTTCGGGCTCACCGACATCAAACGTGGTGACGCCAACATAGTCAGCCAGCCCCGGAAAATCGTAGTCGATCTGGCTGCCACTGATCATGATCTTGCCCGGGTAAACCTCGCGAACTTTCCCGATCAGCCCCTGCACAGCGAAATCGAACTCAGGCGCATAGTCCTGGTCCTGGAAGAACATTGGCGGAGGAAACACGTGAAAAACGTAGCCGGGCAGCATCAGCATTTCGGCACCGATCTCCTCAGCCACAACCGCATTCCACATCCACTGCGCCTCAGCCTGGACAAGCCATTGCTCCCACCACTCACGGCTACCGGCCGTAACCGTCTGACGTTGCCAGTCTGGCTGGACCTCCGGGTTCATCTGGGGCGCAAGGAAGATCTTCAGACCCTTTTCGCGGGCTATCTTCGCCTGCGCCCGAATGTCGTCGATCGGTGTCAGAACGGTCCATACGCGAACGGGCCGTGATTCCACAAACGGTTCGGGGTGTATCTGTCCGAAGCTCCATACCGACGAGATCGTAACCCACTCACCGTTTGCTTCGGTCGCCGCCTCAAAGGCCGACGCCGACGCCGGCAAGAAACCCTCCGACCAGAAGTCCGGTGTAAAGATTCCGGAAATCCAGCCGTCTCTTGCCGGCGGCTCATCGCCCCACGCTGGCACATAATCGTTGACTTCCTGGCCGTGGAAATCGGTGCCTATCGTGAACTCACCAGTACTGAAACCGGATTCCGTTACCGTGTAGCGGTACCGCAATGGACCATCGTGGCCGAAGTTGATATCGGCCTCGTAGAGCCAGGGATTACCAGGAACGATCCGCATCACGGTGCCGTTCGCGCCGACCGCCGGTCGATCGCCTGTTATGACGATCGTTGCGCCCTCAGGCGTATCAGGCGGAACCGAAAGTCTGAATGTAACGGTCAGTCCGTTGCTTTCGTCACGAAGCGTTGGGTCAGGCAGGCTCGCCCACTTGCTCACCTTGACGCTGATCTCGGACGACGTATCCGGGAATGTGAGGACACGGTCACCTTCATCGCTCAGGTCAGGCGATCCATCAAAGCCGAACATGTCGTCGGCGAGCGAGAATCCGTAGCGAAACTCACCCCCGGGGGGATGAGAACCGACAACGGTCACCCATTGATGAGGACCTGTCTGCGCCATTCTGTATGTCGGCCCGTTTGTCAGAAAAACCGGTACGCCTTCCGGAGTATTCGCGGGTACATCTACTCGGAGCGTGACGAGTGGCCAGCCTTCGTTGCCCCAGTACTGAACGGCGTCTGATCGCGATGGCTGATCGGCACCGACAACGAAGCTACGATACCTGCGGGTGTTGTCGGCGCCCTCAGTAACCAGATCAGAACCGAGCGTATAGAAATACTCGATATAAGCACCAACCGGTAGATCGAGCGAAATGTTCGCCGTGTCACTGTTGCGTTTCATCTGCGGCATGCTGATGCCGCTCGGAACCGAGGGACTGTTTGTGCCGGCCGGCCGGCCGCCGAGTTGCCAGAGGTTTCCGGCAATGAAAACCCCTGCGTCAGAGGGTGTTCCGGAAGGAAGCTGCACTATGAACTCTACGCGCTGAGTCAGCGTGGGCTGGAGACGAATCTCCAGGTCCCTGAGGCCCTCCGCTCCCAGATCAAACTCGATTTGTACCGTTGAATAGTCGCCCTTTACGGTGTACACGGACACACGTTGGGATCCCGGAGCGATACCGGGAACCGTGAAGGTGCCGTCATAGTTAGTTGCGACATGAAGCCCTGCGATCGTGACCTCTACATCCATCAGCGGTTCACGCGTCTCTGCGTCGATCACCTTTCCGGAAACCTCGACCTGATCGAAGTCGCGCTCAAGATCGTTCCACTGCGGTACAACGTCATTGACCACCTGTGTACCCGGCTCAACAACCAGCAGCCGATAGCCAGCG
>JAJCYY010000112.1 GCA_029262735.1 Chloroflexota bacterium
AGTTCCGTGCCGACCTGCGGCATTTTCTTGCAGAGAATCTTCCTGACGGATGGATTGGACCTGCCGATGAGGCAGATGATGCCGACTGGGCGCTGAACCAGCGCATGCGGAGGGCCCTGGCTGAGCGCGGCTGGCTGGTGATGCACTGGCCGGAACGGTACGGCGGTCAAGACGCATCCCCGCTACGCAACATCATTTTTGCCGAGGAGATGGCGTACAACCGCGCTCCCGGTAACGACCGTTTCGGGACGCGTATGATCGGTCCGGTGCTGATGTACTACGGCTCCGAAGCGCAAAAAGCGAAGTATCTGTCTGATATAGCGGCGGGCGGTATCCAGTGGTGCCAGGGCTATTCGGAGCCGGACGCAGGATCAGACCTCGCCGCACTAAAGACCCGCGCTGTGCAGGACGGCGACCGGTTCATAGTCAACGGCGCAAAGATCTGGACCTCGCTGGCACACCGGGCGGACATGATGTTCATGCTGGTTCGCACCGATACAGAAGCGCCAAAGCACCGTGGCATCTCGATGCTGCTTGTAGACATGAAGGCACCCGGAGTCGAAGTCCGGCCGATAGTGAACATGTCCGGATCACACAGCTTCAACCAGGTGATGTTCGATGATGTGGAGGTCCCTGCGGAGAATCTGGTTGGCGATCTGAACAATGGCTGGCGAGTCGGCATGTCCGTGCTGAACTATGAGCGGTCTGGTGTCGACTACGTCGGATGGGGACAGCGAGCATGGGATGAGCTGGCGCAATTCTGCCGCGAGGAGACGGGGCCAAACGGATTGCCGCTGTCAGCCGATCCGACTGTCAGGCGGAAAATGGCTGAGTTGGACGCGGAGCTTGAGGGTGCGAGGCTTTTGACCTACGAGGTTGCATGGCAGCAACAACAGGGCGAGGCACCGGCGGATGTCGCATCTATGAGCAAGCTCTCGGGGACGCTGGCGAACAGGAATGTGCTGGACTACGGACTGCAGTTGCTCGGGATGTACGGCGTGCTCGAAAAGGGATCTGCGCACGCGAAGCTGCAGGGCAGGTGGTTCAAGATGCGGATGTACTACACATCCGGCGAGATACTTGCCGGAACTACGGAGATTCAGAAGAACCTGATTGCATGGAGAGGATTGGAGTTGCCACGGGTTTAGGCGGGGTCGAGCGCCCGGCGGTGTCATCCCGACCGCAGCGGAGGGATCTTACTGGGCTTTGGAGTGAACCCGTTGAACCGAGCGATATGCGAACCACTCCACCGTCTATGTGAGGACGCCCGAGAGATTCTGAATCAAGTTCAGAATGATAAAAATACGAATGCTCGTCCAGTAGCCCGCTGAAAAAAATGGACCTGGGATTTGACGAAACTGAAGAGATGGTGCGAGCCAGCGCCCGGGAGTTCCTGGAGCGTGAGGCTGGCCCGGTGCTTGCGCGCGACGGCGATTCCGGCACGTTCTGGCAGCAGGTTGCCGAGATGGGTTGGCCGGGCCTCGCGGTCGCAGAGCAGCACGGCGGCGCCGACATGGGGTTGATGGCGCTTGGTGTGCTGATGGAACAGTGGGGCGCGCACCTGGCGCAAGGTCCGTTGTTTGAATCGGCAGTGCTCGTCGCTCCGTTGCTCGAGAGCGCTGCCGATGAACGCCTGAAGAAAGAGATCTTGCCGCGGCTGGCAGATGGGAGCAGTACGGCGACCATCGCGATCCTTGAACGGTCGGCTTCGTGGCAGCCCGAAGAGATCCGAACAAGTGCCGTGAAGACCGCTAACGGCTGGGCAATAACCGGGACCAAGCACTTTGTCAGCTACGGCGACGAATCATCGCAGGTGCTCGTGGCGGCACGAACTGGTGACGGAGCGCAGGACATATCGCTGTTTCTGATCGACCGAGGCGCTGAAGGGATCGATAGCGAACAGCTCGACCAGGCATCAGGCACTCCCACAACGGTGTTGAGCTTCAACGAATCGTCGGTGAGCGAAGCGCGTTTGATCGGTTCGGAAAACGACGGCTGGCCGCTCGTTGAGTCGATGATGCTCAGGGGCGCCGCGTTCAGGTCTGCCCAGATGGCGGGTCTTGGCCGGCGCATGCTGGATATCACGGCGGCATACGTCAAGGAGCGCAAGCAGTTCGGCGTTCCAATCGGCTCGTTTCAGGCGGTGCAGCATCACCTCGCCGACATGGCGGTTTCAGTCAGGCGTGTCGAGCACCTTGCCCGGCGGGCCATCTGGAGCGTCGCACAAAACGACACTGACGCGGTCTTGCATGTTGCACGGGCCAAGCAGGCCGCAAGTGAGCATATTCCGCAGGTGTGCTGGACGGCGCATCAGTGTCACGGCGCGATAGGATTTACCTGGGAACACGATCTGCACCTGTACACGCGGCACGCTCTATCATGGGCCGCAGAGTTCGGAAACTCGAACGACCACGCTGACATGCTTGCAGGTGAGCTGGATCTTTAAGAGACCGGCAGGGTTTCATACGGAGCAGATCCCGCCGTTTTAGTTGGGACGCACCTGGCAACAAAGGAAACTTCACATGTGGCAGGATGTTGATGAGGAAGATAGGGCTGCCGACCCCGGCTGCGTCTTCTGCCGGGTGATCGCAGGCACATTGCCAAGCCGACAGGTGTATAGCGACGATGAAATCATTGCGTTTCATGACGTGACACCGGTCGCAAAGGTTCACATCCTGGTGATACCGAAACTGCACGTCACGCGGCTGGTCGAGGCATCTGAAGTGGACGACGCTCTGATGGGCAAGCTGCTTCGAGTAGCTGCAAATGTCGCGCTGAAAATGGGAATTGCCGAGAGCGGCTACCGGGTCGTCATCAACCAGGGCGCAGACGCAGGTCAGGTGCTCGACCACCTGCATGTGCATGTGATGGGCGGCCAGAACCTGTATCCGATCGGTGAGACGAGCACCGGCACCGAGGGCTGAGTATTTCGGGCTCTCGTCGGAGCTGTGTTTTTGACCCGTAACGCAACGGTACTTTGGCCGGCTCGTTAAGGTTGCGAAGCAGTAGCGCAGCGCCCATAATGAGGCCGCTTACCACTCCGGCGGTCCTATCACGCTGCCAAACTGGTAGCCGGTTTCCAAACCGATCCTTGCCGGCGGTTCCCTCATCGCCGGTCAACGCGACGAGATGAAAGGAGCGGGTTTTTGCATCCGTTCGCGTATGTTGCACCCAAGACCGTTGACGAAGCCGTGGCGGTCCTAGAAAAGCACGGCGAAAGAGCGCGTCCCATTGCAGGCGGCACCGACCTGTTGGTTCAGGCCAGGGGCGGTCGCTTTGATCTCGACGCAGTTGTCGACATCAAGAAGATTCCTGAGTTGGTCGCCATCAAAAACCATAGCTCAGGACTGGAGTTTGGCGCTGCGGTGCCCTGCTACCAGCTATATGAGAACGCCGAACTTTCGACTGAGTACCCGGGCATCATGGACGCCGCGTCGCTCATCGGCGGAATCCAGATCCAGTCACGGGCCGGTCTCGGCGGAAACCTCTGCAACGCCACTCCCAGCGGAGACGGCATCGGCCCGCTGATCGTCCACTACGGTACGGCTGTGATCGCCGGACCGGGCGGACGTCGAGAGCTTGCGGTCGAGAGTTTCTGCACAGGCCCCGGACGCAATGACCTGAAAAATGGCGAGTTGCTGGTCAGCCTGAAGTTCCCGAAGCCGTCTTCGAGCTTCGGCGCGGCCTACGAGCGGTTCATCCCGAGAAACGAGATGGACATTGCAGTGGCCGGTGTTGCAGCTTCGGTGGAGTTGAGTTCAGACGGGAAGACGATAGAAAAGGCTCGTATCGCGCTTGCGTCGGTCGCACCGACGCCGGTCCTGGCTGAAGCTGCGGCGAGCGAACTGGTTGGCAAAAGCGCCGATGACGAAGCCGCGATAGCTGCGGCGGGCGCAGCAGCAGCAGCAGCAGCCAGTCCCATCAGCGATATGCGAGGGACGATTGAGCAGCGCAAGCACCTTGTTGAGGTGCTGACGAAGAGAATGATCAAGAAGGCCGTCGAGAGGGCGAGGAGCTAGCATGGACCTGCCACAGAGAGTTCACGTAAGGACCACGATCAACGGCCAGCCACAGGAATTTCTTGTGCCGCCGTACATGAGCCTGCTGGACACAATCCGCGAGATCGCCGGGCTGACCGGAACCAAGGAAGGGTGTCTCGACGGTAATTGCGGAGCGTGCACGGTCAACATTGACGGTCGTATCGTCGATTCATGCCTTGTTCTCGGCGCAGAGGTCGATGGCAAGAGCATCACGACTGTTGAGGGTATGGCCACGTCCGAGGGGCTGCACCCGTTACAGCAGGCGTTCCTCGAAGAGGCCGCTCTCCAGTGCGGTATCTGCACACCCGGCTTCCTGGTGGCTTCAAAAGGGCTGCTGGACAATGAGCCGCACCCGAGCGAGGGCCGAATCCGCCACTGGCTGGCAGGAAACCTCTGCCGCTGCACGGGCTACGACAAGATCGTCAGAGCGGTACAGAAGGCCGCTGCTTCAAGCTAACTAACTTGAGGACCGGACAGGAAGACCAGGGTTGCGTCGCCTTCGGGGCGCCCGGTAGCACATAAGCCAAAGGACGAAGTGAATGGTTAGCACTTTTGAGCCGAAGTCTGACTACAAGGTGATCGGCACGCGGCCGATTCGCCATGATGGACTGGACAAGGTAACGGGTCGGGCAGTTTACGGCGCAGACATCAGGCTGCCGGGGATGCTCTGGGCGGCTGTTGTCAGAAGCCCGCATGCACACGCCATCATCAAGAGCATAGACACGTCTGCAGCCGAGGCGATGGACGGTGTTTACGCCGTAACGACCGGTGCAGACATCCCGAAGCACGAGGACGAGATTGTCGACCTTGGCGAGGGCTCAACGAACTTCAAGTGGGCCGCAGACAACATCATGGCCGATGAGAAGGCGCTCTACAGGGGCCACGCCGTGGCTGCTGTCGCGGCCAGTGACCGATACATCGCGGAGATTGCTGCGGATGCAATCAAGGTTGAGTACGAGGTTCTTCCGAACGTTACGAATGTGCGCGATGCACTGGCTGACGGTGCCCAGGTAATCCTTGACGATCTCGTTGGTGACGATCTCGGCGACGACGTTAAGAACACCAACATGGCTTCGCACTTCAGGCACGAGTTTGGCGACCTTGAAGGCGGTTTCGGCCAGGCGGACCACGTAATCGAAAGCGAGTACTCGATGCAGATGGTCCACCAGGGCTACATCGAGCCGCACAACGCAACTGCGATCTGGGACCAGGAAGACAGAATCCGCATCTGGACAAGCACGCAGGGCGCGTTCCCTGTGCGGACACAGACGGCCGGAATCCTGGGCATGTCTGAGTCACGAGTCAAGGTGACTCCGCTGGAGATCGGCGGAGGATTTGGCGGCAAGATTTCGATCTATCTTGAGCCGATCGTCGCCATTCTTTCGAGGAAATCCGGTGGCCATCCGGTGAAGGGCATCATGGACCGTCGTTCGGTCTTCGAGGCCAGCGGCCCAGCGCCGGGCGGCGTCTTGACCGTGAAGCTCGGCGCTACAAAAGATGGCAAGCTGGTTGCTGCTGAAACCGACATCAAGCTTGAGGCCGGCGCATACCCTGGCGCGGCTGTCGGCCCCGCTGCGATGTGTGTCTTCTCCTGCTACGACATTCCGAACACCCGCATTGACGGCTGGGATGTGGTCGTAAACAAGCCGAAGTCTGCGGCTTACCGCGCTCCCGGCTCTCCGCAGGCTGCATTCGCCATGGAGTCGGCGGTTGACGAGCTATGCGAAGTAGCAGGTTTCGACAAGATGCAGTTCCGCGTCGATAACGCCGCCCACGAGGGAACCCGCCGCGGCGACGGTGTGATCTTCCCACGCGTCGGAATGCAGGAGGTCCTCGAAGCTACGAAGGCTTCGGACCACTGGAACTCTGATATTGGCACGCCTTCAAAGCCTGGCAACAAGCGCGGCCGCGGCATTGCTTCCGGTTACTGGTTCAATGTTGGTCTCAAGTCGAGCGTGAACCTTGCGTTGAACAGCGATGGATATGTTCAGCTCGTGGAAGGCTCGACGGACATCGGAGGCACCAGGGCCTCGATCTCGATGCAGGCGGCTGAGGTGCTCGGCATTCCGGCCGAAGATCTGATCCCGACCGTGGTCGACACGGATTCCGTTGGCTACACCGATGTGACAGGTGGCTCACGCACGACTTACGCAACCGGCTACGCCGCGTGGAAGGCCGCAAATTCGATGGTGGACGAGCTGAAGAAGCGCGCTGCCTTACTGTGGGACATCCCTGAAGACGGCGTGCAGTTCGATAGCGGTGTGTTCAGCTCAACCACCGATTCGGAGTTGAAGATCTCGTTCAAGGATCTTGCTGGCAAGCTGAACGACACCGGCGGTCCGGTCAACACGACCGGTTCCGTTGACCTTGAAGCTGCAGGCGGCGCGTACGGTACGCACATCTGCGATCTCGAGATCGACCCTGAGACCGGCAAGACCGACGTTGTCAGATATACAGCGGTACAGGACGTAGGGACGGCGATTCACCCGTCGTATGTCGAGGGTCAGATGCAGGGTGGCGCGGCGCAGGGCATTGGCTGGGCGCTGAACGAGGAGTACTTCATGAACGATGAAGGCACGATGGTCAACTCGACCTACCTTGACTACCGCATGCCTACGGCGCTGGACCTGCCTGACATCGAGACGGTGATCGTTGAGGTGCCGAACCCGATTCACCCGTTCGGTGTGCGAGGCGTCGGTGAGGTGCCAATCTGCCCACCGATCGCAGCGGTGGCGAACGCCATTGAGAACGCGGTAGGAGCCAGGGTTTACGAGACGCCAATGAATCCCGGGCGGATCATGTCCGCACTTGATGGTTAGGGCGGCCGGGCACCTGGCTGAAACAGAGGAATAACGAGAACCGGGCAGTCTGGAAAGCAGACTCCCGGTCTTCTGGTTTAAGATAGGCACGCTTCGTAGCCCGGTGACTGGCGCAGTTTTACAGGGCTTTATGATCGTCGAACGCAATTTGCAAAAGACCAGGAGACGCTGATGGTCCAGACATTCGAGCCGAAGAGCGACTACAAGGTCGTGGGAACACGACCGATTCGCCATGACGGACTGGATAAGGTGACCGGCCGTGCGGTGTACGGCGGTGACGTGAAGGTTCCTGGCCTGATCTGGGGCGAGGTGTTGCGGAGCCCGCATTCGCATGCTCGCATCAAGAGCATCGACACTTCGGCGGCTGAAAATGCGCCCGGTGTGTTTGCGGTAGCTACGAACGCAGACTTCCCTGAACCTCGGGAAGGTGAGATTGACACCGGCGAGGATGTCGTCAACTTTGAGCGTGACACCAAGAACCTTCTCGCCAAAGATCGGGTGCTCTACAAGGGACATGCCGTTGCGGCAGTGGCCGCCGCTGATCGAAATGCTGCGATCGAGGCGACGAAGCTCATTGAGGTGGAGTACGAGCCGTTGACGCCGGTCCGCAGTGTTGATGAGGCGATGGCGGCCGACGCGCCGATCCTGCTCGAAGACCTGATCGGAGACCATCTCGGTGAGGAGGTGCCCAACACCAACATCGCAAGGCAGTTCCGGCATGAGTTCGGTGATATGGAACGAGGCTTTGCCGAGGCTGACCTGATCGTTGAGAAGACGTTCACGCTGCAGATGGTGCACCAGGGCTACATTGAGCCGCACAACGCCACCGCAATCTGGGACGAGTCCGGTCACGTGACGGCATGGTCCAGCACGCAGGGTATGTTCGCCGTGCGCGACCAGACCGCCGGAATGCTCCGCATCCCGGAGTCGCAGGTGACCGTTCACCCGGTCGAGATAGGCGGAGGGTTCGGCGGCAAGACAAAGGTGTATCTCGCTCCCGTAGCGGCAATTCTTTCGAAAAAGTCCGGTGGACGCCCGGTCAAGATGGTGATGGACCGCAACGCTGTCTTCGAGGCCTCAGGCCCGGCGCCGGGCGGCAAGATCATTGTGAAGATGGGCGTGACGAATGATGGCAAGATCACGGCCTGCGCATCCGATCTGATGTATGAGGCGGGCGCGTTCCCCGGATCGGCTGTCGGCGCCGGGGCGATCTGCATCTACGGTTGTTACAACATCCCGAACAGCCGCATCGACGGTTTCGACATCGTTGTCAACAAGCCGAAGTCTGCTGCGTACCGGGCTCCTGGCTCTCCGCAGGCCGCCTTCGCCATTGAGCAGGTGGTGGACGAGATCTGTGACCAGAAGGGTTGGGACAAGATCCAGTTTCGACTGGACAACGCTTCACAGGAGGGAACCCGTCGCGGCGATGGCGTGATGTTTGGCAGCATCGGCCTGACCGAGACACTTGAGGCGGCGCGTGATTCCGAGCACTGGAACACGCCGCTTGAGCCTTCTCCCACTGGCAAACTGCGCGGCCGCGGAATTGCGTCCGGTTACTGGATGAACGGCGGAAACAAGTCGACCGTTGACCTGATGCTGCAGGACGATGGCACGGTGGTGATGAATGAAGGCTCTGCGGACATCGGCGGCACTCGTGCATCGATCGCGATGCAGGCGGCTGAGGTCCTGGGACTGCCGGCCGAGGATGTGCACCCGTACATCCCGAGCACGGACAGCATCGGCTTCACGGCGACGACCGGCGGCTCTCGCACTACCTATGCGACGGGATATGCCGCGTGGGAGGCTGCGAACAAGCTGATCGAGGAGATGAGCAACCGGGCTGCGCTTCTGTGGGGCATCGATGCATCAGATGTGAGATTCAGTTCAGGCAAGTTCAGCTCTGGCTCAGACCCCGAGCTGAGTATTGGCTTCAAGGACCTTGCGGCGAGGATCGGTGACACGGGCGGCCCGCTCAGTACCACGTCATCAGTGAACCTTGCTAATGCGGGTGCTGCCTATGCGGTAAATATCTGCGACCTGGAGATAGACCCGGATACAGGCAAGACCGACGTGATTCGATACACCGCGATACAGGATGTCGGAACGGCGATTCACCCTTCGTACGTGGAGGGCCAGATCCAGGGAGGGGCGGCGCAGGGCCTCGGCTGGGCGCTGAATGAGGAGTACTTCATCACCGACAGCGGCGAGATGGCGAACCACACGTTCCTGGACTACAGGATGCCGACCTCGCTTGATCTGCCGATGATCGAATGCATCCTTGTCGAGGTGCCGAACCCGCTGCATCCGTATGGCGTGCGCGGAGTGGGCGAAGTTCCTCTCGCACCGCCGCTTCCTGCCGCAGCAAATGCTGTTAAGGACGCTATTGGGAGGAGGATTTTAGACCTCCCGATTAAGCCGGGCAGGATCCTGGTAGCACTCGCAGAGTAGTTCCGGCAGTAGATGAGAAAGTTAGATAGATCGGGCCGGTCACAGGCAAACAGGTGACCGGCCCGATGTTTTTATTGCGATTTGAGTCGGCGGTGTTCCCTGAGCGAAGTCGAAAGGTCTCTCTCGGAGTCGGGTAGTCCTGTCGAAGTGGTTCGCAATGGAGTGCAGTCGTCTTGACGTGACTGGCGCTGTGGGAGACCAGTGATCCTGGCACGGCAAGAGGCCGCACGAGAGATCCTTCGACCTCGCTCAGGACACACCTGACGTCTCGATCTACGGGCAAAATCTCGCCATCCTGAGACGGTCGAAGGGTGGCCGCAACTGGAGCAAGTTCGCCTTCCCGCATCGCTGCTGCATCTAACGGTTAGAATTAACTGACTGGAGAACTGTGAATTGGCGAAAGTGTTCGTTCCATACAACTTGCGTAAGCTGACCGGCGGCGAGTCCGAGGTTGAGATGCCCGGGGCCACGCTTGGCAAGCTGATCGAAAACCTTGAAGCGTCTTATCCTGGCTTCAGCGACACCCTGCTGAAAGATGGCAGGCTGAAGCCGGGACTGGCTGCCGTGTGTGGACACGCAGCTACGCGCCAGGGGCTTTTACAGAAACTTGATGAGGACACCGAGGTCCATTTCGTTCCGGCCGTGTCCGGCGGCTAAGCAGATCAGGTCTGCCAGGGCGGTGCGTGGCCGGTGGCGGCGCGCTGCCACAAGTGACCGATAGCCAAGGAAGGCTGACTATGGTTGACAAGACAGCTATGAACGGCAGGCCGTCTGCCGAGATCGGTTTTGAAGACGGCGTACAGCTCAGCATAGAGTGTAAGAACAAGATTGCCGCAGGCGTTAGTGGAATCCTGGCGACTGTTGGAGAGCACGCTGATCCGCAGGGCACTGCTGACACCCCGAAGCGGGTCGCCAACATGTACGACGAGTTATTGTCCGGCTACTCACTCGATGCGGGGAAGATACTCAACAACGCTCTGTTCGACGTCGAGTACGACGAGATGGTTGTGGTCAAGGACATAGACTTCTACAGTCTGTGTGAACACCACATGTTGCCTTTTTACGGGAAGGCCCACGTGGGTTATTTGCCGGACAAAAGAGTGATCGGGCTGAGCAAGATACCGCGCCTCGTGGACATGTACTCGAAGCGCCTGCAGGTGCAGGAGCGCATGACTCAGCAGATCGCCGGGGTGATCGACGAACTGGTGATGCCAAAGGGCGTCGGTGTCGTCGTTGAGGCGCACCACCTGTGCGCTGCCATGCGGGGCGTTCGCAAGCCGGGCTCGATCATGACCACCAGCTCTGTGCGCGGCCAGTTCCGTGACAACTCATCAACGCGAGACGAATTCATGTCCCACCTGCGGTCAAGCCACAGCTAGTTTCAACGGGAAGATTTCTTGCAGATTTCCGGCAGCACTGCACTTGTCACAGGCGGCGGCAGACGGGTTGGGCGTTCAATCGCCCTGGCGCTGGCTCAGGGTGGAGCAAACGTTGCCGTGCATTACAACCACTCCAAGACCGATGCTGCGGAGACCGTCGAGATCGCTCGCTCGTTCGGCGTTCGGTCTGAACTATTCTCCGCTGACCTGGCAGATCCTGGTGAGACCGTTCGACTGATCGATGCCGTCAACTCCTCTATTGGTGCGGTGAACATCCTGGTCAACAATGCGTCGATGTTCTCGATGGGCACCATCTACGAGACATCGCTCGATGAGTGGGATCAGTACATGGCGGTCAACTTCCGCGCTCCGTTCTTGCTTGCACAGGCAATGGGCAGCTCTCTACCTGGCGACGAAACAGGGAAGGTGATCAGTCTGAACGACTGGCGAACGGCACGGGCGAAGCGGTTCACTTACGGCGTCAGCAAGGCGGCGCTCTCTGGTCTAACTCGTTCGCTGGCCGTTGCAATGGCGCCGAATGTGCAGGTGAACGAAGTTGCGCTTGGCGCTATCCTGCCGCCCGCTGACCTTGTTGTTGAAATCCCCGGCCAAACTCCTGGCGAGGCTGTCTCTAAGGCCAGCCTTGCGGGGCGTATGGGAACGCTGAACGAGGTGTCGGCGGCCGTGATTTCACTGATCGAGAACGACTTCATAACTGGTGAGACTTTGCACATCGATGGTGGCCGGCATGTCCGTTAGTCCACTACCGTAGGCTGAATTCGGTGGGAGAAATCCGATGACTTCGATAACCGGGTTGGAGGGTCGTGTTGCGCTTATTACCGGTGCGTCCGGCTCACTTGGCAGCGCTGCGGTGAGGGTGTTCACTGACGCAAGAGCGACGATCTGTTCGTGTGACCTGGTGGGAGATGTCGAGATCCGCGTTGACGTGACTGATCCGGAGCAGGCGGCTGCAGCAGTTGGCCGAGCTGTGAGAGACCACGGCAAGATAGATATCCTGTTGAATGTGGTTGGCACGTGGGCGCCTCAGCCGCCGGTCGGTGAGATTGACGACGCTACGGTGGACACGCTGATGGCTGTGAACTTCACGAGCGTGCTCAACATGTCACGCGCTGCCCTGCCGCACATGACCGGAAACGGCTGGGGCCGGATAGTTAACGTGGGCGCTAAACAGGCTCTCAAGAACACGGCAGGCAACTCAGCATACGGCGCGGCTAAGGCTGCGGTGATCGCTCTGACGGAGTCGATAGCCGAAGAGTCGGGCGATCAAGGCGTCACCTGCAACGCGGTCGTGCCTTCGGTCATGGATACACCTGCGAACCGTGACGGCATGCCGGATTCGGACTTCTCGAGCTGGGTGAAGCCGGAACATGTTGCCGAGGCGATGGCGTTTCTCTGCACGGAGGCGGGCGGCAACATCAACGGTGCGACTATTCCCGTCTGGAACCGCGCATGAACGGGCCAGAATCGAGAAGCCTGGACAGGATCTTGATCGAGGGACTTCGGTTCCAGTGCATCATTGGCATCAACGACTGGGAGCGCGTTGCGAAGCAGCCAATCGAGATTGACCTAACGCTGTACGTCGATCTTGCGAAGGCCGCTGAAAGCGATGATGTTGAACATACAGTCAACTACCGGACTGTCAGTCAGAACGTCCGAGACTTCGTCGAAGGCTCAAGCTTCGGTCTGGTGGAGAAGCTGTCTGACGGCGTTGCGAGACTGTGTCTGCAAGACGAGCGAGTGCAGCGAGTTGATGTGCGATTGATGAAGCCGGGAGCGCTCCGGCTTGGCAGGTCGGTCGGTCTGGATATTACGAGAACTCGGGACGATCTCTAACCGGCGTGTCCGATCGAGGCCAGTGAGTCTGTGAGCTCCTGCGCCCGCTGCGTCAACTCGAACACCTCAGATGAAGCCGGCAAACTCTCCTGTGCCAGTGCAAGGGCACCGAGCGTGCGAATCAGTTCATCGGCCTCTGATTTGAGATCGTGACACATTCCATTGCTCCGGAGCTGACTGTCTGAAGAGGAGCAGGGGAGGTACACAGCCTCAGCTCGACTACAGGGGAATACGGACCTGGTTCCCGACCGGGCGTTTCCCAGCTTGGCAGTGCTGAGAGGCAGCGTATTGTGACACACTTTGGCAGCGCGCAACTACGCTGAAAGAGTTAAGCGGCAGCCGTTCCATGCCAATCGCTGTGTTTCCCACTCGTTCGAGTCGGTCCGAGCCGGAGCCGGTCCGAATTCCGACCGAACAAGTGGGGTCGAAGGGACTGCGGTAACTGTGAGCCACGGGCTTGAAACGTCTGCCGCCTTAGCTGACCCTACTGAGCATGAAATTACGGCTGGATTACGGAACAGACGGACTACACGTTGAGGTGCCGGACGGCTCCGCGGTTATTGAGCCTGCACGCTCACCTGCCCTCCCGGATCCGCATGCGACGCTGATGGACGCATTTCGCCGTCCGAGTGGCGTTCAGAGGCTCAGAGGGCTAGTTGGTCCTTCGCAGACGGTCGGCATCTCCATCTGTGACTTCACTCGACCGCAACCTCGCAAGCAGATGCTTGAGGCGATCCTCGAAGAGCTCGATGGCGTAAGCGTCGACGCGTTCACGATCTTCGTTGCGACCGGAACTCATCGCGCCAATTCGGACGCTGAGCTGGAGGAGATGCTCGGGGCCGATATTCTCAACAGGTACCGGGTTGTGAATCACGATGCGAGAGAGGAGTCGACTCTGCGCCGGGTCGGTGCCACGGCGAACGGGGTCGATGTGCTGATGAACGCAAAGTGGCTGGACTGCGATGTGCGTATTACCACCGGATTCGTCGAGCCGCATTTTTTTGCAGGATTCAGTGGCGGTCCGAAGATGGCTGCGCCGGGTCTGGCCGGACTGGAAACGGTAATGACGCTGCATGATGCGGAGCATATCGGCAGCCCGAATGCCACGTGGGGTGTGACTCATGGCAATCCGGTCCACGATGACGTGCGCGAGATCGCTCGAATGACCGGTGTCGACTTCGCGGTGGACGTGACGCTGAACCGGGACAAGGAGATCACGGCGGTCTTTGCGGGTGAGCTTTTTACCGAGCATGCCGCCGCTTGCGCGGTTGTAAAGCAGACGGCCATGCAGCCGGTGTCCAAGCCTTTCGACGTGGTATTGACGACAAACTCAGGATTTCCTCTGGACCAGAACCTGTATCAGGCTGTGAAGGGAATGTCGGCGGCCGCCAAGGTTGTGAAGCCCGGCGGCACCATCATCTGCGCCGCTGAGTGCAGGGACGGGATTCCGAATCATGGCTCGTATGCCGAAATATTAGCTTCAGCGGACTCGCCAGCCGAGCTGCTTCGAATGATTAACTCGCCCGGTTACCGTGTACCTGACCAGTGGCAGGTGCAGATCCAGGCGATGGTGCAGGCGAAGGCCAATGTGCAGGTCAAGGCGGGGACGCTGACAGATGAGCAGTTGCGGGCTGCTCATTTCGAGCCGGCCAGGGACGTTACGGTGGCTGTCGAAGAGGCTCTTTCGCAGGCTGGAGCCGATGCCAGCCTGTGCGTTCTGCCGCAAGGTCCGCAGACGATTCCGTACCTGGCCGATTGAAACTCGTGGATCGGCTCAATCAGGCAGCATCTGGCGGATTTCAACGACACCGTGGGCAGCACACGGCATCCTGTTTGCGAAGCTGACCGCTTCATTCATGTCAGTACACTCGAGTATGTAAACGCCACCAAGCTGTTCCTTGGTCTCTGCGTAAGGTCCATCGGTCTCTACAAGTGAACTGCCCTCGGGCTGAACAGTCTTCGCTTCATCTGACGGGACCAGTGCGTGCCAGCCAACCAGCTTCCCTGACGATTCTGCCAGTTGATGAAATTCGGCCCATTGAGCCGAGCGCTCTTCGGAGATCCTCGATGGAGTTTCACCGATTAGCTCATCACCGTAGAGCAGGAACATGTATTTCATGGTTTTCAAATCCTGACTCGTCGCGGTCGTCCTGTGCCAATGTCCTGAACAGATCGAACTCAACTGCGACGCCGTCACTCAATCGCCAACCGCTACCTCTTCAAGTCGTCGCCGCAGGAACCGTTGCTCGGGGGCACTGTCGGCCAGGGCGAGTGCTCTTTCATACGACACAGCCGCTTCTCTCATCCTGCCAAGCCGTCGCAGCAGGTCAGCGCGGGTCGAATGCAAGAAAAGGTACCGGTCCATCCGAGGGTCCTGTGACAGCCCTTCGACGATCGTTAGTGCCTGCCCCACATCTCCTGCCATCGCCATCGCGACCGATCGGTTCAGTGTCACTACAGGCGAAGGTTGCGCCATCTCAAGTGCTTCGTAAAGCAGCACAATTTGAGGCCAGTCCGTTTCGCCGGGAGACTGAGCCTCGCAGTGGACCGCTGCTATTGCCGCTTGAAGCTGGTACACACCCGGCGCTCCCCGTTTGAGCACATCTTCGAGGATACCTGTACCTTCATCAATCTGCTCCCGATTCCACAAAGCACGGTCCTGGTCCTCAAGTAGCACCTGGTCACCGTTCTCGGCCACCCGCGCGGTTTTCCGGGAGTCCTGGAGGAGCATGAGGGCAAGAAGTCCGGCCGCTTCCGGCTCGTCCGGCATGAGCAGACACAGGACTCGTCCGAGCCTGATCGCTTCCGCACACAGTTCCAGCCGGATAAGGTCGTCGCCAGCGCTGGCCGAGTAGCCCTCGTTGAAGACCAGGTAGATCACGGCCAGCACGGACGGAACGCGCGCTGGAAGCAGGTGATCAGGTGGCACCCTGTACGGTATACCGGCGTCTTTGATCTTCCGCTTTGCCCGGACCAATCGCTGTGCCAGGGTAGTTTCCGGGACCAGGAACGCGCGGGCGATCTCAGGGGTTGTCAGCCCGCCCAGAGTGCGAAGTGTCAGAGCCAGTTGAGCCTCGACATTTATCGCCGGGTGACAGCAGGTGAATATGAGCCGCAGCCTGTCATCTTCGAGCACGGAATCTGGCGAGGTTTCTGGCATTTCGAACTCCGTCTCCAGGTCATTGTCGATTGCCAGCGAAGACTGTTTCACATCCCGCACCTTCTCTCGCCTGATGCGGTCGATGGCTTTCCTGCGAGCAGCCGTTGTGAGCCACGCGCCGGGACTGTTGGGAACGCCGTCTCTGACCCAGCGGTCCAATGCGACCGTCATGGCATCTTGCAGCGCTTCTTCTGCAAGATCGAAGTCGCCGAGCGACCGAATTAGCGTCGCGATGATGAGACCGTGCTCTTCTCGAAACACCCGCTCGATCGCGGCAGACGGCGTCGTCTCGCTTCCGGTGTTCTGCCCTCGGCTGCTCAAGGCACGCTTCGCTCTTCGCTGACGACCTGCCTGACCTCCAGGGTTGAGTCCATCAGCGATGGTATTAACTTCATCCACTCCAGCACCTGTGCCTCATCTGCGGCTTCGACCAGGTAGTAGCCGCCGAGCTGCTCCTTCGTCTCGGTGAAGGGTCCGTCGACGACCCTGGCCTTGCCGTTTCTGATCTTCAACAGGGTTGAGCTGCTTGCCGGGTGCAGCCTGTGAGTGCCGATCAGCACACCTTCACACGCAACAGTTTCTTCGAACGGACGGAGAGCGTCGATCATCTGCTGTGCCTGATCGGAAGGCAGAGCGGCGAACGCTTCGTCGTCGCCATAAATCAGAATCATGTACCGGTTCAATGTTTTCTCTCTCGAGTGCTGTTGCCTGGACTTACATGCTCAGTTCAAGGATAGGGCGAACCTCAATTGCGCCGTGGCGGGCCGCGGGAATCCTGGCCGCCCACTCTATCGCCTGATCCAGGTTTTCACACTCAAACATATAGAAGCCGGCTATGGCTTCCCTGGATTCTGTGAATGGACCGTCCGTGACACTGGCGCCGTCCTCCATCATCCTCACAACGGTTGCGGTCTCACCCGGCTGCAGGGCCTCGCCGCCGAGAAACACCCCGGCATGTTTGGCATCCCTGTTGAATCGCACGTACTGGTCAAAAACGTGGCGGCGTTCTTCGTCAGACGACGACAGGTCAGGTTCACCAGGAAATATCATTGCCAGGTATCGCATATGTCTGGGTCTCCCCGTTGGCCGGTCTGACTGGTCGGTCAGCGCTAGAATGTCGTTGCAAATTTTCCAGGGTGAGACAAAACGTCGTAACACTTCTCTCTCACATTCACGACGCACCATGTCGGCAAGAATCGACATCGACCGCTACCATTCGAGAAAGACCTTTAGTTCGTAAGACTGATCTTCGAGGGCGACATGACGTCTATTACTGAGACCGCATGGCCCGCTGAGAGTTGGCAGACCGCGGAGCCAGAAGAACTGGGGTTCGACCGTGAACGGCTGACGGCCGCAGGAAGCTGGGAGGCTACCGAATCAGACAATCTGCCGTACAGAGTGCTGATCGCGAGGCATGGGCGAATCGCTGCCGAGTGGAATTTTCGCATCGACCCGCTGGAGAAGGCTTCACAGGCTTCGGCGTCCAAGTCCACATTCTCCAGCGTGCTGGGAGTAGCGGTTCACGAAGGCGTCATTAAGACGGCAGACGACAGGGTTGTCGACTACTACCCGGAGATGATGGACGTTAGACCCGGACAGGGGCCGAAATCGGGCAGGCACGCTTTCCCTGAGAACGAGGGAATTACGTTCCGGCAGCTGATTGGCAACACGTCTGGCTATATGAAACCGGGCGAGGCACCGGGCAAGGTGTTCAATTACCAGACGTTCGGTATGAACATCCTGACTCATGCGGTGGCGTCTGCTTACAGCCTGTACAAGACGGCCCATCCTGAGCGCGGCGCAGGCTTCGGCACACTGACTGACTGGAAGGTGCGCGACCCGATTGGCGGGACGTGGTCATGGGCGTATCGAAACTTTGAGCTGCCGCCTGAGGCGCGGCTGGGAGTGTTCGGCTACTTCACCGGCTATGACATGACGCCACGCGATATGGCCCGCTGTGGCATGCTGTGGTTGCACGAAGGGCGATGGGCAGGCAGGCAGGTTGTGCCTGGGGAGTGGATGCGAGAGGCGACGCGGGTCAACGCTGACGTACTGGTCAGTAAACCGGAGGCGAATCATCGCTACGGCCTTGGTTTCTGGTGCAATGACCGAGGCAAGATGTGGCCGGACCTGCCGCGAGATTCGTTTGCGGCAAGCGGCAACGGCATGCAGCACATCTGGGTCTGTCCTTCACTCGACCTGATCGTCGTGCGAAGCCCGGGCACCTATGAGCAGAACGACCCTTCGCAGGGCGGCCCACTTCTTGAGCTCATCGCTGAAGCGGTGCGTTAAAAACCGGCAGCGGGCGAAACAATGACCTTCGGGGCGGCGAGTAGAAGCCGGTCGGGACGAACTGGCGTAACTATGCGTGTGAGCACGGTGCGCCGAGATGTTGGGGCTGGCACACGCCCGCGCTCAATTCTGTGCTGGGAGAATGTGTGTTGCCGCATTTACTGCATCAGAGAGTTCTAGATGAGCCTGAGTTCACTAAACATACGGCGATTCATGCCCTTCGCGGTTGCAATTACGGTAGTTGCTACGTTCGCGTGCGGCAGTGATATAGACCTCGAAGGCACCATTGATGTCAGGGTGTTGCAGGCACTGGCGGCACAGCCGACCGTAACGCCACAACCGACCTCTACTCCACAGCCGGTTCCCACACCTCTGACAGTTCCGACACCGCTCCCAACGCCAACACCGGCGCCCACAGTCACTCCGCAGCCGACGGCGACTCTTGCTCCCGCACCGACGCCTCCCTCGACGGCCACGCCACAGCCCACATCAACCCCGGCGCCAACAGCCACTCCGCAAGAGCCGTTTCCGCCGACGTCAACGCCGATGGCCGTTCCTGTCGATCTATATTCGGAAGTTCGACTTTCGGTTGTGAAGATCCGAAATGGGAGTACGACCGGGTCCGGATGGGCAATAGAAGATGGCTGGATCATCACCAATGAGCACGTCATTGCAGGTTCTGGCACGGTGAGTGTTGAGGTGCCAAACACAAACGGGGGTGTGGAGATTCTTACCGGCACGGTGCGTGGCTTTGATAAGAAGCGTGACCTCGCTGCGATACAGGTTGCTCACAGCGCCCCGATCTTGCCGCGACGAATCATCGAGGCGGAGGATGCAGGCACAGCAATCATTCAACTCGGCTATTCGGTCAGTTCCACCGGTGGATTCCCGGTTGTTCACTCAGGTGTGGTTACGACGGTCATTCGCCATCTTGGTACGGTCCTCGTGACATCTTCTCAGAGGGCTGACGAGGGCAACGATACGGCCGGGGTGGGCGTCGTCATATTCGATGCTGATGCCGACCCCGGAGACAGCGGCGGTCCTGTTCTGGATCTGCAGGGCAACGTCGTTGGGATCACCTTCGGGGCAGTTGTCTTCACCAGCGGCGGTAAGCGCGTGATCGGCCAGCAGCAGGCAACCGGAGTCGAATCGATCGACCGTGTCTGGACTCAACTTAAGAACGGAACTATTACCACCTCCCTGGGTAGTGATTGATCCGAGCTCCCGTCATTGCCTCCGGCGTTGTTTGACAGGAACCAGATAGCAGGCGCGTGCTATGCTCGGTGCCGCAACGAACGGTGCATTTTCCAGGTGATTCACACTGACATTCGGCTCGGCCGTTCTGGTGCCGTCAAACCGGGGGAGATTTGAGCGAAAAGTTCTACGCGCTGATCATTGCTGGTGGCCGGGGCGAACGGCTACGGCCTCTGACGGACACTGTGCCGAAGCCGATGATCCGGCTGAACGGTCGGCCAATGCTTTCCTTCCAAGTTGAGTGGATGCGCTCACAGGGCGTGACGGATGTCGTGTTCCTGTGCGGTTACCTTGGCGAAACGATAAAAGACTACTTTGGCGATGGCAGCCAGTATGGCGTCACGGCGCACTACTCATATGAGGACACACCGCTCGGGCGCGGCGGCGCGGTTCGAAAGGGAATGTCTCAGGTCCCGGCTAATGGGGGCACCGTTCTTGTGACCAATGGCGACAATGTGACGGACCTGAAGCTCGCAGAGATGCGAGAGTTGCATGAGCGTAACGATGCTCTGGCGACGATCATGCTTTCTCCGTACATCAGCCAGTACGGCACGGTAGAGACAGAAGACGATGGGACTGTGCTCCGGTTCGTTGAGAAAGGTCGCCTGCCGCAATGGGTCAATGCCGGTGTCTACCTGTTCGAGAGATCGCTGGAACAGCGGCTTCCGGAGATAGGAGACCACGAGACGACGACGTTTCAGGAGCTTGCGGCCGAACGTCGGATGTCTGCGCTACAGTCTGAAGCCGTGTGGATCACTGTTGACAGCCAGAAGGATATTGCCGCCTGCGAAGAGAAGCTAGCGCGGATGTATGGTTGATTACCGCGCAGGCAGCGCGTCAGACACGGTTGACGGGTGCTCACGATCGAAGAACAGTCTGAGCAGGTCATGTCGTGAGATGATCCCGATCGGCTTTCGGTCCTCAACGACACAGACGTGATGGGCGTCTTTTGCGACCATCGCCTCGACCACGTCGGATATATGAGCGTCCTTCTCAACGAGGGTGCTGGTTGTGCTCATTGCATCACCGACTTTGACTGAGCGGACTTCATCCATCGTCTCTTCGATGTTCTCGAACTCTCCAATTTCATGCCCGAGAAGGCGGAAAACTCGGCCTCTCATGAACGGGACCATCGCCTCTTCCGGCAGCATCATGCGTTCAGTCAGTATTCCTGCGTAGTGATCGTTCTCATCAAGGACGATGACGGAGCCGATGCGGTTCAGGAGCATCATACTGGCGGCCTCTGCAACGGTTGCGCGATCGCTGACTGTGAGGACTGGCGATGTCATCAGCTCAGCGGCCGTGACGGTCTTTTTTGACTCTGAATCGGTATCTGCCAAGTGGGTATCGCTCCAGGATGACTTTTCTTCAAACGCGAAACATGATGAGCACGCGGGCCAACGGTCTTGGACGGGTCTTTGCGATCAGGCCGGCGCGAGAGTAGTGGTATGTGCCGCCCTGGAGATCTTCACCGCAGCGAGGCTGATCTGCTCCTGGGAGGTGTTTACGCACAGGTCGTACAGATTTTCGTCTTCCGGATGGGCTGAGTGGTAGGCGCCGAAATACTCTTCCTGGGCCTTTTCACGCTCACGGATCACGCGTTCGGCGTCAGAGGTCCTGGACAGGCCCTGTGATTTCATCATCCTGGCAATGCGATCTTCCCAGGATGCGAATACACCTATCTTCAACACCTGTTCGTGCCCTTTGAGAGCGACGGCGCCGGCCCGCTGCACAAGCACGCTCTGGCCTCTGCTTACCAGTGTCTGGATTGAGTGCGGGTGGTCGACTTCGTCACTAATGTCCGGGGTCATCGGCGCACCGGGAGACGAATCCCAGGTGAGTGGATACATCATTAACTCCGCAGTTGCGAAGTAAGGATCTCCGGCTGCATTGCCAAGTGCAACGCCTCGCACCGCTTTCTCGACGAGGGCCCATATGCGGTCCGAGAGACGCGGGCGACTGGCGGCTTCGTCAGCAGGCTGGAACGTGCCTATGTGACCCGGGAGCACGAGGCGGTCCACGTAGTCGTGGTCCAGCATCTTCGCAACGCGGCGACCGAGGTCGGCGCTGCCTGCGCCAATGTGACCGTCTATCGTAACGAGCGTCATAGACTGCTCCCGAAAATGGGGGTCAGGTGGTTGCCTGGTCCGGATTTGCCGAGAATCTTACACTGTTAACGGGCGCAAGCGAAGCCCTGTACATCCGCCACAGGCTCAGAACGTTCTCCGTTAGGGGATGAGCAGTTGAGTCGAATAGCCATCTTGTGACGGAAGCCTGGATTATTCCGAAGAACATGGTGGCGGCTGCCGCGGGGTTGATCGAGGGCTCAACTTCGCCCGATTTAATGCCTTCTTCGATAAACCCTGCAACCACGGTTAGATAGTCTTCCACCAGCTTCATACCGGCCGCCCGCACAGTCGGTTCCTGGAACTGGGCGGCCTCAGCTATGACGACGAATGAGATGCCGCGGCGGGATTCGATGAACGACAGGTGATGTTGCAGAACGTGCTCAAGCTTGTCCAACGCGCTCGAATCTGGAGCCGTTGTCTGCTCGATTGTGCCGATGACAGACTGGCGCACATCCTCGAGCAGCATTACGAGCACTTGCTCTTTGCTCTCGACATGCCGATAGATGGCGGCCTCGGTCACGCCAACTTTACGGGCGATGGCGCGCACCGTCAGAGCGGTTACTCCGCCTGATGCGATCAACTCCCTGCCAGCGGTGAGAATTTGGTTTAAGCGTGTTTCGTGATCTAGATGCGTTTTAGTTGCCATTAGTGGTCCAAGACATTAATTGAGTAAGCACATGGTAGAGATACGTGAATTCAGGCGCAAACAGTTGCTGTCGCACTGAATTCATCTGGTTTAGGCTCTGGTTTGTACTCAGTGTGAATACTGGTGTGTACCCGTGCCTTGCTACTGAGCTATCAGGTCTCATGAGTTCGGAATCCAATGAGAACAGTCCCAGAGCCGCCGGGTAATACACCTTCGAAACGTACCGGCCCGCGCCGAACAAGGCTTCAGGCGGCCCGGCACGCCTGGATTTTACGGTGGATCGACCCGCATTTTACGCACCGCTGGCGGACATACGTTGGCCAGTCTGCGGTGGCCGCTTTGCTCCTCTGGGTGATACTCCTGGGAGAGGATGTCATTGCGAACGGCGCAATCGTAGCCGCCATCGCATCCTCAGTTGCGATCGTCTTTTTTGTCCCGCACTCCGTCGCCTCGTCACCGGTCAGAATTATCGGCGGTCACGTCTCAGCGGTTATCGCCGCTTACATCGTGATCGGCTTTGCGCTGCTGTTTCCTGATTCGATAGTCGACGCTACATGGTTCAATGACCTGTTGGGCGCACTGGCGGTGGGTCTCGTCGTGTTGCTAATGAGCGTCTCAAATACCGAGCATGCGCCGGCGGCGGGTACTGCGTTGGGACTGGCGATGCGCGGTGCGCCGTGGGAGGCCGTGCTGTTCATCGTCACGGCAGCGGTCATCGTTGCAGTCGCGCGCGTTGTCCTCGGCTCTCGGCTCCGCAATCTCATTTAGCAAGCCGCCTGACGATTGCTGTTCTACAGGCAACACTGGCCGAGATGATCGGTTCAACAAGAAGGCCCCGGTCATTGCCGGGGCCTTCTCGATCGTTAACGGATTCAGAGTTCTAGTTCGAACTTGAGCTGTCGCCGCCGAACGGGTCCTGGAGGAACTTGAACAGGTCGCTATTCGCGTCCAACAAGACGGTCGTGTCTGCAGCCAGAGCCACGCGGTACGCCTCAAGCGTTCGCTGGAAGTCGTAGAATTCAGGATCCCGTTGAAGTGCATCTGCCAGGATCGCGATCGCCTGACCTTCCCCCTCACCACGCAGCAGCGATGACTGACCGCGTGCGGTCTCGAGAGTGATCTCCACCTGCCTGTCCACGTCAGCCCTGATCTCGGCGTCTCGCTGAGTTCCCTCAGCACGCAGACCGCTGGCGATTCGCTCACGTTCAGCCTGCATGCGGCTGAAGACGCTGGTAGCGATATCGACAGGGAAGTCAGCGCCCTTGATTCGCACGTCTACTATCTCCACACCAAACTGGCGGGCCAGTGGCTGGAAGTAGGTGACCTTGAAGTCGGCGAGCTCCGGTGGGCTTTCGCTGGCAACAAGCGCCTCTAATTCGGCCGGTGTCGGCGGCCTTCCGCGTATCGGGTTTTCACTGTCCTGGACCAGTGGGTCGATCTGGATTGCGACGTCGGCATTCCGCAAGCCGCCAGGGAACTCCGTTGCCTCATCTCGTGAGATCTCTGCGCGGTTGCTGGCGAATGTCACACGCTGCATCACCGTTTCGCGCGTTTCGGAGATGATGTCCGATTGCAGGTCGAGCGCCACTTCACTCCGCAACTGGGAGTTGACGATGTTCGATACTCTGCTTGCCGCTTCTCGTTCACTTCGCAGGCTCCTGAAGAACAGGAGCGGTTCGACGATGCGATACCTGGCGTACGAGTCGATCACGAGGTTGCGCTTGTCTGAAGTAAGCAGGGATGCGGCCGGGGCGTCCGCCCGCAGCAGCCTCTTATCGAACTTCGTGACCGAGTCGACGAACGGCACCTTGACCCGGAGGCCAGGGTTTGTGTGGTCGCGCCTGAACTGACCGAAGCGCGTGACGATCGCAAGCTGAGTCTCGTCAACCGTGAAGAATGTTTGCGGCAGGACGATGAGCGCAACGATTAAAACGACGATGGTTGGAATGAATACTTTTGCCATGGTTACGTTCCCCCTCCTGTTGACGCTGGCGACGGTAAGGTCGGATTTGAGCCATCAAGCGGGAGGAACGGCAGTACTCCGTTTTCGCTAGAAAGTATGAACTTGTGGATACCGGGCAGGATCTCTTCCATCGCCTCGAGATAGAGGCGCCGTCGGGTCACGTCCGGGGAGCCCTGGTAGCCTTCGAGAATTGCTAGGAAACCGGCGGCCTCACCCTGGGCCTTGGCGATTCGACCGTCCCTGAAACCCTGGGCTTCTTCGACGATCTGCGCCGCCCTACCCTCTGCTTCCGGGATCTGAGCCGCCTCGTAGGCCTGGGCCAGGTTGATGGTGGTCTCCCGGTCCTCACGTGCGCGAACAACATCCTCGAACGCCGCCTGCACCTCGCGAGGAGGATTGACGTTCTGGAGCAGCACGTTCTGGATTTCGATTCCTGTGTTGTAGAAATCGGTCAACGCCGTCATCTTGAGGAGGATGTCGGTCTGTACCTGTTCCTTCTCGGTGGTCAGCACGTCGTCGATGTTTCTCGCACCAACAACCTGCCTGACGGCTGTTTCAGCAATATCTCGGAGCGTAAGTCCGTCGGGTTGACCGGACGATACTCCCCGGTCGCTGTCGCCCGGGTCATCAACCGAGAACAGGAAGTCGCGCAGACTGCCGATGCGGTACTGAACGACGACCTGAACGTCTACGATGTTTTCATCACCGGTGATCATCAGCGCTTCGTCGGCGACTGAACGGGGAGCCGCGTTGCCATCGTCACCACTACGGAATCCCAGCTCAAGCTGGCGAGTTGTGGTGACTGAAACGACGTTCCTCGTGCCGATGGGCGCTGGGTAGTGCCAGTGCAGCCCTTCAGATTCGAAGCGCTGGAACTCACCGAATGTCCTGAGCGCTGCCTGCTGGTCTGGTCCGACGGTGTAGAAACCTGTGCCGAGCCAGATGAACAGCGAGAGGAAGAAAATCCCTCCCACTATCAGCAGCGCGCCGCTGCCGCCAAAGCCCGGTGTGTTAAACGATGTCCGGAGCCGGTTAATGATCTCTTCGAACTGGACGTTCGGCTCCTCGTTTTGCGGGGGCCTGTACATCTTTAGATCTTCGACCGTACCGCCGTCTTCATTAGCGGTTGCCATTTGTCCTCCAACTATTACCGTGATCTGTGATTGGCATGGAGATGCGCCTGTTGTGAATGAACATTCCTTAACTGCCACCCTTGCCGGAGACTGAACAGGCGTTTTCAGAACGGTTTGTATTGCGGCTGTCAAGTATAGCCGAGCGCGCCGCCAGCCTTGCTGTTCCAGCGCTATCTGCCTGCTGTGATTCCGCGCCGTTCAAGCAGTGCCTCAAACTCAGAATACGATGAAACGCCTCTGAGGGCTTTAAGAAGACCTGCCGCATCGGTCTCCTGTTGACGAAGTTCCCACATCTGGCGCGCAGTTGGACTGACTGATGACGGATTGTCTCCGTAGCTGCCGTTGAACGCAAAGAAAGCCTGATTGAGCTTGCGGATGAGAAATCCATTCTCCTGCAATTTGATGCGTCGTGCCTCCATCCAGGCTTCTGCACCGTCCACATCACCGGCTTCCAGAAGCTCATCGGTACGCAAGCGCGTGTCTCGCATGAAACGAAAGAAGTCGAACTCATCCGGCTCTGGTTCGAGTTCGAACGGTTCGTCCTGCGGATTGATCGGTGCCGGGGGCGGTCGAACTGGAGCTTCGTTGTCGGTCAAGGTGGCCCAGACAGCGCCGCCTATCTCGTCGCCAACAAGGTTCGCCAGTGTTTCGTTTAGCTCTATCATCGACCCTCCTGAGAAGAACGAACGGCCAAGAGGATAGAAGATCAAGTAGGCGTGAATCCATTCATGCGCTGCAACCTCAAGCAAGGGGAGAAGATCACGGGTTGAGGGTATGACGTTCGGATAGCTTGCGAGTCCGCCGGTCCGCATGATGGCAGCGGAGAGATCGAAGTCATCGAAAAGCGATTGCTCAATCAGCTCCATGTCAGCAATGGAGATATCCGGTTCGATCAGAACCGTCTCGGACCGCTCGATGCGGTCACGTGGCGATATAACGAGGACGCTTGGCGGATTGTCGATGCGGAAGTCGACCGGAGGCCAGATGAAATCTCCGATGACATTGAGGTCAAGATCGACAAGCTGTGCGCTGATTGCTGACTCCAGGTACTCCTCAACGCTGTCACGCAGGTCGTCTCGTTCTCCAAGCAGGTCATCGAGTGTTCGCTGTCTTTGCTGCAGGGCCTGCGGGGCGATAACGTCTCTCGAAGACTCCTCGAGCACTTTGAACTGAGCGTCGCGGATCAACGGCACGATCTCGAAATAGCGAGCCATATCCTGTTTACGGTCTTCGATACCGGTGTCGGTCCACGGGAATACCGTGTAGACGCGGTGGATCCACTTGTCCATGAAGTTCTCAAGCTCAAATGAGAGCAGACCGTAGCGGTGGCTTGCGGATGCGGCTTGTGCCGGTGTGAATGAGAGTGTGTCGCCTCTTGGCAGCATCCAAGCGACAACTCCGTAGAGAACCAGGAGCATGACGACCAGCCAGCGCGACTTGCCGCGTTCGGGGGCGTGTACAGCCCAGCGAACAGGTCGCAATACGATCCTGCCGGGCAACGTGAGAATGCGCCGGGCGATGCGGTTATGTGTATGCGATGCTGCTGACACGACGATCCGAATATTTGAGCGTTGTCACGAACTTCCTCAATCAACTGAACGTATATGTTTGGTAGCCAAGATGTACACACGTTTCCACCATTTTCACAGGTTCTCAGTTGCCTCCGCCGCTGCGATTTTGATGTTGGCCGTTGCGTGTACTGGCGGTGATGCAGGAAGTACAGATGCCAATCCAACAAGTACGGCGGTTGGCACGATCAGCGGTGGAAGCACGATCGTTCCGACAGGCACGGTAACGGCCGGTCCCGGCGACAGAGGCGACCGAACCGTTGTTGTTCCAACGGCTACAGCCGTGCCGGGCAACGTCCAGAACTCTTCCGAGGAGCCCGCCACAAGGCAGACATGGCCCGAAGGACAGCCTGTTGAACAGTCGGCGTGGGTGAGGGAAAGGCTTGCTGCGATGAAGGCGATATTTGGCTTCACTCCAGCTGGGGAGGAGTGGATCGACGGCTACGACTTACGCCAGATGAGCGAGCAGCCGGCATGGTTTGGAAGTTTTGGCTACGGATCATGGGCGGGCGCAGGTGAGGCGGTGCCGAGATCGGTCCTGCACGAGATCAGCCATTCGTACTGGGGCGCGTTCTCAATCGAGCGGTCGCCCGAACTCTCGTGGGATACATCGGACGGAACTGCGGAGGCACTGAGCAAGTACAGAGAGCAGCTCGGCCTCTTCATGTTGCAGCCGCCGGACCGGTTCGAGCCACTACGTGACCGTTTCAGAAACCTGCCTGGCCTGAACAACGGTGAGTACCCGGACCTGTTTCATTTCGGTGAGGCTGATCTGATCTACATGGTCGGTGGGAATCTGCAACTTGTACCACCGATTCTACGACCGTACTTCTCGGGATTCCTTGCACAGGGTGGCGCGGGTGCGGGCGAGGGTTTCGCCCCCCAATCCTGGGATGATGCGCTGTCCTGGTTTAACGCTCTGCCTACCGATGAGTGGCGCATCGCGGGTGAGTTGTTCGGACTACAGCACTTTCCTACCGGTCCGTACGTGGACCTGCCAAAAAGCAAACTCTCCGGTCTCGATGACGACCTGCGTACGGTGTACGAAGGGGAGGAACGCCAGCGTTTGATCGACTTCGCAGAGCAGTTCGATGGAATCCTGGACCGCGAGTTCTCGCTGGTCGACGCCGCAGGCGCTGACAGGGGATTCGATTTCTGGCGCTCCTATCTTTCGGACAAACTGAGCCTTCACGGACGGCACCCTGAGGTCTTACGGAGCGCCGGGTCCGAGCGGGGTAATGAGCTGGCGACCGCCCTGGACTTCTATGCAGATATTACGTCTCTCGGAGCAAGCGAGCAGGCAGAACGATTCCGGGAGTCAGAGAGCCAGTCGCTGGTTGCGGAGCTTGGGGTCCTGTTGCGGCCACGGGCGATAGTTAGCCTGTTCTCAGACCCTGACGCCGAGAACGGTATTCTGGCTGTGCTTGGGAGCCGTGCTGAAAGACTTAAGCGCCTCGTTGAGGTGGTTGAGCGGGTCGATGAGATCAACTCCGCCCCGGCCAGCGGGTCGGTTGTCGCTGCGATAGAGCTTGAGCGGTTCATGCACTCGGTGCCTGAAGATGAGCTGCGATCTGACGCATTCCTGTTGTTCGACCTGCTGCGGAGCGCTCGATCCGGGCTGGCAAAGAGCGTGTTACATCAACTGAGCGATGATGCGCTCCAGTTCTTGCTTCGGGTTCAGCCTGCCGCGGCGCGTTCTTTTGAGATCACTCCGAAGCGTCTGCTTGCGGCGGTTGGAATCAGCGATGGCGTATCGCTTGAGCAGGTCCGCTCCGGCGCGACTCTGCTGTCCGCCAGCTCATCCGGAAATTTCGCGATCGATTCTGCTTACGACGCTGCCGTGTTCGTCCACCTCGACCGGTTCCTGGACTCTGATCCAGATGGAGTCCTGGCGACGGTGCTTGAGAGTGGAACCCGGCTGGTTCCGTGGGTTGCCAGGGAGAGCGACGGCGCGTTGAGGGCAATGCGGGCAAGGCCGGGCATGGCGGCTGACGCACTCGCACAACTGAGTGGATCACGAGAGACGCCGTGGCGAATCATTCATCTTGTGGCGCGGGAAGATCCTTCACTGGCCGCGCGGCTGGCGATTGAGATGGATGGGCGCGCAGGTGACTCGCTCGAGAGGGCGATCAGGGAGTTCGGCTACGACCTCTACTGGTCTGAGCGAAACTCAGGGCCTAATGTTGAGCCGAAGAGGTTCGCAGAGTTCCTGCTTGCATTGGATCAAGACCTGGGATCAGACGCGCTTGATGAAGCGGTGTCTAATGCAGTAACCGGAATTGAAGCTGACGTGACGAGCGGTCTGATTGAACCCGGAGCAATGGAAGAGTTCAGTCGTACGGCAGAGGCGGCGATGGATTCAGTGCGCGGCAGTGATGCCGAGACTCTGCGCACGCTATTCGTGTCGGCGAAGCTGGTTTCTGACGGCTGATCTTAGCTGGAGCGAGACCAGACCACTTCGTACTGCTCTCCGCGCAGCAGGGCGCCAAGCTCCCTGGCCTCTGTGGCCCGAAGCTCGTCGAAAGCCTTTTCCAGCGCGTCAGTGGCGGCATCGGACCCGGAGAGGGAGACTCGTTTTTCGAGCCGTTCCCACACACCGGCCCGAACGAGGCCATCTACGAACGATGGCCACGGCACAACAAGGATCTCGGCTGCGCGAGGGAGAGAAGGACGGAGGCGGCGTAGCGTGCGAAGCCTGTCCGCCGCTGAGCGTGCCATGGGCATCACCCGAATGAAGGGGCCATCATCGCCATCAGTGCGCATATCTATGACGAGTGCGCGCTTAATGGTCGGGAGCGCGAGAGAGAACGTCTCAGCCTTGTCGATGTGCCGAAAGACCGCTTCGAGATTGAGGCTGAACTGTCCGTCCAAGGTTTCGCCTTTCAGATTCGCTCAAATAGACCGGACCGTTTGCGACTAGCTGATGTCTCGCACTGCGGATATTAACGCAGGCAGAACATTTTTCCAGTCCCCAACTACGCCGAACCGGGCATCGCCGAAGATGCTTGCGTCCGCATCTGTGTTCACAGCCACAATGTTCCTGGCCGAAGAACAACCCGCCATGTGCTGACTCGCCCCGGAGATCCCGAAGGTCAAGTAGAGTCTCGGACTCACCGATTTTCCCGTCAGTCCCACCTGTTGCGAATGGTCAATCCACCCGGCATCGCACGCTGCTCGTGACGCACCAACTGCGCCGCCAAGGATGCTCGCCAGCTCTTCCAACTGGCGGAACGGCTCTGGTCCGCCCAGTCCGCGGCCACCGGAAATCACCACCTCGGCATCTTCCAAGCGTACGCCCTCCTGTGCCTCCTGCACAGTCCTGAGAAGCTCTGATTGGGACTCACGAATATGTGCTATTGGGTCGAATCGGATGGGCTCCGGTGAGTCATCCGAGGGTGCTTCAGGCTCGTACGCTCCCGGACGGAGCATGATGACGTGTGGTCCCGGTCCGTTCAGTTTGAATCGAGCATTCGCATTGCCGCCATAAACGGGACGGGTGACGGTGATAGCGTCGTCGTTGCGCTCGATAGACGTGCAGTCCCTTGCGAAGGCTGCATCGAGACGCATAGCGAGGCGAGGGGCGATCACGGACCCGGCATCTGAACGGGAGGACAGGATGATATCGGGGCGGATTTCAGTTGCCAGTGCAGTCAGTGAGTCGGTTGCGGCGTCAAAGGTTGCGGAGTCCGATTCTCCGAGCGCATCGTGCTCAATGAGATAGATCGAATCCGCTGGTACGTTCGGAGTTGAGAGACCGGGAGAACCGGTGAACGCTGCGGCAATGGTGTCCCCGTCTACAAGCAGAGAGCGGGCTGCGGTCAGCAGTTCCAGGGTCTGCTGCGTGGCACCGAGGGAAGAAACTTCGCCCAGGATGAGTGCGGAGGCCATCTATATTATTTTCTCCTGGCGTAGCCGCATCGCGAGATTTCGACCTTTCTCAGCATCATCCTCACCTTCGATCATCACTGCCATTCCCTGTTGCTGAGGGATCTCCAGCGCCTCAAGCTCAACACGAGGCGCGATCTGGTCGCCCGAGATACCCAGATCCGCCAGAGTGCTTACCTGTGGCTGCTTGCGCGTTGCGGCCATGATGCCTTTTAGAGCCGGATAGCGGGGTTCTCCGAGCTCATTGCTTACCGTCACCAGTGCCGGGAGTTTCGTCTCGATCTGCTGGTAGCCGTCAGGCAGGACTCGTTCGATGTTCGCGGTGGTGCCGTCGGACTCTAAACGTCGAGCGACCGTCACGCACGGCAGGTGCAACACCTCGGCAAGGAACAACGGCACGTGGGCCTGGTCCCAGTCCGATGCCTGCCTGCCGCAGAGCACCAGATCGAACGGACCGTTCTTCTCTATCGCAGCGCTCAGAACCTTCGCCGTAGCAGCCGAATCCAGGTTCTGCGCCAGCGGATCGTCGACCAGCACCAGCGCGTCTGAACCGGTGGCAAGAGCCTTTTTCATCACATCCAGGGCGAAATCATGGCCGACAGAGACGATTGTTATCTCGACGTCGAAGCTGGCGGATTCCTTGATCCGGACGGCAGCTTCGACAGCGTTCAGGTCGAATCCGTTGACGACTGGAGAGACGTTTCGAGGTGGTTCGACCGCCACACCGGCGCTGTTTAACTTGAACTGGGACGGAGGAATGTCCGGGTCGGGCACCTGTTTGGCGCAGACAGCTATGCGCATGGGGCTTGAGAGTACCAGTCGACCAGATCGGCCGAGTTTGCGTGGCGGTTAATTGGAGAACAGTCGAAAGCTAGCATCGAGCAAGATGGCAGTCAATCAAGCCGCTCAAAGCCGGTCGGAACTGACCTGAGCCGGTTCCTACTCTGGTGGCTGCGCTTCGTGTGCAAGCGTAGAGTGGTTTGGATGATTCTGAGTAGCAAATCTCTCGTGTGAGGCACCTCGATCTAACGTGAACAAATTGTGCGCGGCAGCCGAATCAGTCGGACTGAACACTGACGATGAGTTCAGGCGTAAATTCGCGCGCTATTTCGAGCTGATTGAGGCAGCGAACTCCAGGTTCAACCTGACCGGCGTCACCGGCTGGGATCGAGTGAGAGATGAGCTGTTCATTCGCTCGTTCAGGTTCCTGTCTCCAGTTGCAGGCGGCTATGTGCCCGCCCTTGAATGGTTTTCCGGCAGGCGGATTATGGACGTTGGCACAGGTGCAGGGATTCCGGGTCTGGTTTTGAAACTCGCTGTTCCGGAGATGCATCTCACGCTGCTGGATTCGTCACACAAGAAGACCGCCTTTCTCCGTGAGGTCGTTGACGACCTGAACTTAGAAGATGTTGAAGTCGTCACCGAGCGAGCGGAGGATGCCGGTGCCGCCGTTCAGCATCGTGAAAGCTACGATCTGGTTATATCGCGAGGTGTGGCGAAGCTCGTGGAGCTCGCCGAACTGACGCTGCCATTTGCGTCAGTCGGTGGAGCGGCTGTGGCTGTGAAAGGCCCCGACGTCGAACGAGAACTGCAGGCGGCAGAGGCGGCGGCGGAGCTGCTTGGTGCCGCGCCAGGGGTCTCAGCTACCGTTTCATCACCGGGGGATTCAGGCGCGGACACGATGATCTACTGGATGAAGATAGGTCACACTCCTGGCGGATATCCGCGCAGGAACGGCGTTCCCCACGCAAAGCCGCTGACGGGTGAATTTATCCGGGCAAGAGCGGCTCTTACACGATGAGTGAAATCGGCAAACAGGTATCGGTAGACACGATCAGGAGGCGGATTCTTTCCGTCCCGACTCTGCTGGCACTTATAGCAGGCGCGGCGCTGCTGGCTTTCGTGCTCTGGCGGGTTTTCGACTTCGACTGGAGCGAGCTGTGGGCCAACATACGCGGCATTGATCCGCTGCTGTACCTGGCCGGCACGGTCTTGTACTACATCAGTTTCTGGTTCCGCGGGCTGCGGTGGCGTCTCATTGCGATCACGGCGAACACTGACTCACAGGATGGCAAGACGATTCCGGGTCCGACAAAGATGGGTGGAATCATCCTGATCGGATGGTTCGCCAACTCGGTCGCATTCCTGAGACTGGGCGATGCACTGCGCGGCTGGACTCTGCACCGGGAATCTGACAGCCCGTTTTCGTCATCACTCGGTACTGTGCTCGCAGAACGCGTGCAGGACATGATCGCGGTGCTGGGTCTGGTGTCCGTGGCCGCGATACTCGTGACGGTTTCCGGTGACTCGGAGGTTCCCGGCGTTGTCCTGATAGCCGCCGCCGGGTTGGTCGGCGTGCTGATCGCAGGTTTGATTGCCATGCGGCTGCTCGGCATGCGCGCTTCGCGGTTCTTGCCGCAGAGGATGCAGAGTGCTTACGCGGGGTTCCAGGATGGGACACTCAGAAGTTTTAGAGGCAGTCACCTGCCGTTACAACTAACACTGGGAGTTGTCGGATGGATGCTCGAGATCGGGAGGTTCTATTTCGTGGCTCAAGCGCTGAACCTCGATATCGGATTCGGCGTGGTGATGTTCGCCGCTCTTGCGAACGCAATGCTGACTACCATTCCGACTCCAGGTGGGTTCGGATTCGTTGAGGGTGGACTGACGGGCTTGCTCGTGCTGCTAGGAGTTGGCGATACGGATGCGCTGTCTCTGACCGTTGTTGACCGGTCGATCAGTTGGCTTAGCGTGGTGTTGTTCGGAGGGATTTTGTTTGCTGTGTGGCAATACAGGGCCACACGCAGTGCGAAGGGGGAAGGCGGCAGCTGAGTCGGCCAGCGCGGGGAGTTTCGGGACGGCTGGATCTTCAGCATCACCGGATAGCAGACCGCCGCTAACTTGAGCTTCTGGTCGTTTGCAGTTACCGGGTTTTACGAGTTCGTGTGGTCTTCAAATGGGCCGGTCGCGTGCTTGCACACGTTTCTGACCGGGCAGTGACTGTGCTACGATTTTCCAGTTGCGGGCCGCATGCACGATTGATCCGTGGTCGCATTCGTCAGCGATCTTTCTACGGATGTCTGAAACATGATGTGACGGGGCTGTAGCTCAATTGGGAGAGCGCTTCAATGGCATTGAAGAGGTAGAGGGTTCGAATCCCTCCAGCTCCACCAAAGATTCAGTTCGATCTGGCGGCGTGACGGCACTAGGGTAGGGAACTCACATCGTCTGCTTGACGATCACGGGGTGAACCACGCCATCAGAGGTCACCAGTTCCGAAACTTGATATCCAAGTTGAGGCAGGTCGATGCCGGAGAACAGAGCCTCACCTTTGCCCGGCAGGACCGGTGCGACCACGACGCGCATCTCGTCGATGGGACGGGCACGCAAGTACTGTCGGATGGTAGACACCTCGTCCAAGTCTGATCTCTTCCGCCGCCCGAGTTGCAAGTGAGGGGGCCGTTTCTATCCCACCGGTGACGAAATGAAAGACCGTGCCACCTTCCATTTCGATCGGGCTACGGGTGGATGTCACACCGTCGTCACGCAAACTGGGTTGACTGACTAAGGCGATCAATCGACCCTTACAAGTGGAGGCATTGTCATGACAAGGGGAGGCATAGTCATGAATGATCAAAAAGGTAGAGCTGCCGCCATCGGTCGGATCAAGGCCAAACGCGAATTCGTGCTTCACGCAATGACCTACGTGGTCGTGAACATCGCGCTGGTGATCGTATGGGCGCTTGCCTCGGCCGGCTATTTCTGGCCAGGATGGGTGATCGCTGGATGGGGGATCGGGCTGGCGTCCCATGCAGTAAACGTTTACGTTCTCCCTCGACCAATTAGCGAGGAAAGTATCCGGGACGAGATGAGGAATCAGCCGAGACACTGATCACGGTTATCGAGCGCTGGCTGATGTCACACCTCGGCGTCGGCCAACGCCTCGATCGGGTATGGCTCGTCGCCGTAGTTTGCATCACTCACTTCCTTACTTCACGTAGAACTTGCAGGCTTCGCACGCACCTTCGATTCACCCATCACCTCGATCAACTCGAACTGCCGTCCGATCTTGGGCGAGCCTTACCCGGTTGTGGAACGAGCTTTACGACCTGTTCAGCATCATCGCCTTCCGCAAGAGTGACGACCATTCTGAGCACCTGGTGAATCGAATGGCATGGTGCCGAGACGATACTGTCGACGGCTGGATCTCCCATTGAGGCACGTCTCTGTCCGCCCTAGTTCGCGTACCTCAAACTCTGGCTGTGTCCGCTCAGGCAGTAACCACACGCTAGCGGTAAGAGCGACTATCGATGTTGATGGTCGCCTCACCCGATTCCACGGCACCGGATAGTTTTCAAACAAATGATGCGATAGTGTTTGACACGCAGAAGCCGTGCGTTGAAGTGATAGTTCTATGTAAAATACGGTACACGTGAACTAGGCCAAGCTGCCCAACTATTTCGATCACATGGAGAGAAGCCTGATATGAATCGTGTCCTCGTCCTTGGTGGAGATGGCTATTGTGGATGGGCCACGGCCCTACACTTATCTAATGCTGGTTGTGACGTGCGTATCGTCGATAGTTTGGCTCGACGCGAGTGGGATCAATCACTGGGAATAGCCTCGCTAACCCCGATTCGTTCCATGGAACGCCGCCTCGATGTGTGGAACGAGGTCTCAGGTAAGACCATCGGCTTCGAAAACGGCGACCTGCTTGACTACGACTTTCTCTCCAGCGTCGTTTCAGATTTCCGCCCCGACGCGATTGTCCACTTTGCCGAGCAGCGGTCGGCGCCATTTTCCATGATCGATCGCGAGCACGCCGTCTTTACCCAGCACAACAACGTGATCGGTAACCTGAATTTGCTCTTCGCGATCAAGGAATATGTGCCTGAGTGTCACCTGGTCAAGCTGGGGACGATGGGTGAGTATGGCACGCCTAACATCGATATTGAAGAGGGCTTTCTTGAGGTTGAGCACAACGGCCGTAAGGACCGACTGCCATTCCCTAAGCTACCAGGTTCGTTCTACCACCTGAGCAAAGTCCACGACAGCCACAACATCCATTTCACTTCACGGGTGTGGGGCCTTCGGGCAACCGACCTGAACCAGGGTGTTGTTTACGGAACGGTTACTCCAGAGTCCGAGATGGCCCCGGAGCTTGTGAACCGCCTGGACTATGACGATGTGTTTGGGACTGCTCTCAACCGCTTCTGTGTCCAAGCGGCGATCGGTCACAAGCTGACGGTTTATGGCCAAGGCGGCCAGACGCGCGGATACCTGGACATTCGTGACACCGTCCGCTGTATCGAGATCGCGATCGACAATCCCCCGGAGATTGGCGAATACCGCGTGTTCAACCAGTTTACCGAGCAGTTCTCAGTGAGTGAGTTGGCGAAACTGGTGCAGTCTGCTGGCGCCGAACTCGGCCTCAATGTCGAGATCGAGAACGTGCCGAATCCCAGAGTTGAGTTGGAAGCCCACTACTACAACGCAAAGCACACCGCTTTGGTAGAATTGGGGCTGAAACCACATTTCTTGTCCGATTCTTTGATCGATTCCTTGATTGCGATCGCGGTTCAGTTCAAGGGCGACGTTGATCTGGGCACGATCGCACCACGGGTTGACTGGCGTAACCCGTCGAACGCGTTGCCGCGTGGTTCGGCAATGGTTTCCACTGTTTGAAAAAACAACTAAAGATCTAAATGATGCCTGCTCCACATACATGGCTGAATCGCTGGATGGTGATGCCGCTCCTGATCGTGGCGGGAGTATCAATTGCTGCGATGCCGATTGCGGGTGCCGCATCACGAACTCCGCTCTGCGGGGGTGTCCCCGCGACGATTGTAGGAACGGCTGGTGACGACATCATTTCTGGGTCCAGTGGAAACGATGTGATCCATGGTCTCAGCGGCAATGACACGATCTATGGCCTGAAAGGCGACGACATCATCTGCGGTGGGAGCGGCGATGACGGTCTTATTGGAGGCCATGGGGCAGATCAGCTTATAGGTGGCGACGGCAATGACACGCTGCACGGTGGAACTGGCGATGACCTGCTGATGGGAGGTTCTGGCAATGATTCACTGTTAGGAGACCAGAACGAAGATACGGTTCACGGTGGCCTCGGTAATGATGTGCTCGAAGGTGGCAGTGGTGTCGATGTTTTGAATGGTGGTGCGGGTAACGACCGCTTGTTTGGCAATTCGTCAGCGGACACGCTTAATGGCAATGACGGTGACGATGTACTCGAAGGTGGGTCATCCGCGGACGTTATCAATGCGGGTCCAGGCAATGACCGTCTCTTCGGAGGGCCAGGTAATGACTTGCTGAACGGCTCGACCGGGAACGATGTCCTGGTCGGGAGCACCGGATCCGATGTACTCAACTCGGCTGCAGGCCGGGATATGGCAGGTGGCGGCCCTGGACCAGATCTGATCAGAGGCGGCGACGGAGTCGATATTCTGAGTGGTGGCCATGGTCCCGATGTACTCCAGGGTGGCGATGGCGACGACTATATGGACGGCGGTTTGAGCGTCGATTCATGTTCGGGTGGAGCAGGCCTGGATACGATGATCAATTGCGAGTTCTAGGCTCCGACGAAGCGAGGCTTTCAAGAGGCGCTTGACTAAAATTCAGGCGCCTCCTTTTTTGTTCGCGTATTCATGCTGAGAGCTAGAGTGACTGAATGGCCAGGCTCGGACAATTGATTTCACCTGCCCTTGGCAGGCCTGCGAATGCGTCCGAAAGCCAGGCCGAACTCTCCAGCGATTCTGTTCAGAGCGGCTATGCGGTAAAGCGGTCACCATGGCTGACGCCAGCGTTCTTGCTGCTTTTCGCAGTGTTCAGTGCAGTGGCGGTTGCCGTTGAGCCTTTGCTATTTGGGCCATACAGGCAAGCCCTGTCACTTCTGGCTTTCTCAACGGACACGATCTACGTCGGCGAAACACTTGGCCTCAGACCTTTCTTCGTCACCCTGTCTGCGTTGCTGGCGTTGTGTACCAGTGCTCCGAAGGCCGAGAGAGGGAGGCTCCTACTTGGCCTTTCGATGCCAGTACTCGGCGTCATGGTGCTGATGGATGTGGCGCTCTACAGATGGTCGTCCAATGGTGGCCTGGGTCCATTCACTATTCCGGGCCAGATCGTCACCACGCTCAGCATGGCAGCAGCGCTCCTTGGCGCCATGTTCGTGTCATTCAATCTTCCGTCCAACAGCGTCATACCGACAGTTCGCCGACGATCTCCCCGGTTTGCCTTCGCCTTTCTGTTCATGCTGGCAACTTCATTGGCGATCGTTGTGTTCGCCTTGTCCACAGGCCGCCCGTATATTGAATCATTCCGTAACTTTGGCCTTTTGGGAGGGATCGGCCCAGGACTCGCCCTGTTTGCTCCCAGCTTTAACATTGCTCGTTACGCAGTTGCGTGGGTGACGTTCCGTTCTCCTGGTGCATACCTGAAACTCAGGTCGCGCGGCCGGGTACAGAACCCGCTACTTGAACGGTGGCTGGACGACATCGCCACCGGTATAAAAGAGCCTCCGGTCATCTCCTTCCTCGTCCCCGCTTTCAACGAAGAAGGAATCATTGCGCGAACGATCCAGAGTATGGATATCGCGGCTTCCTTCTACCCCGGCATCTGCAAAGTTGTTGTTGTTGACAACAACTCCAACGATGCCACATTCGACATCGCCAGCGATGCGTTGACAAGAGCTGACCACGTCACTGGCGAAGTCCTTCAATGTCCGGAGCCGGGAAAGTCCAAGGCCCTTAATCTAGGTCTCCAAACGATGCAGTCCGACATTGTTGTCAGAGTGGACGCCGACACAGTGATCGACCCCGATTGCCTTTCAAAGATCGCCCGACACTTCAGCGATCCGGCGGTTGGTGGGGTCGGTGGTCTCCCACTCCCACTGAATGAAAATCACCGGTTCAGCCGAATTCGGAAGGTGGAGGTTTACCACAACGTCGCATGGAACAGGCTTGGCCAGATGGCGATCGACTCAGTCATCGTTGTGCCTGGGATGCTCTCCTCCTTCAGGACCCACCTGGTTCGCGAAACAGGTGGTTTTGTTGAGGGAATGAACGGTGAAGACACCGATATGACAGTGCGGATTGGCCGGTTAGGCTATCGGATTGTTGTCGACCCTGACATCACGTTTCGGACGGATGTTCCGACCTCGATTGCCGAGATGAGAGAGCAGAGACTGAGATGGAGCAGAAGCGTGTTCCATGTCTTCGCACGCAATAGGTCGTCGATGTGGATGTTGCAGGGCGTCAGGGGAGCATGGCTGATGCCACTCTCGGTGCTTGGATTCTTTCGCCGGTCGCTCGTCCTGCCGCTCATTATCTACGCCCTTGCGGCCACAGTGATTAACCCCGAATTGGTTTCTCTGCGGCATGGAGCAACACTGTTGGCAGTCGTATTTGGGCCAGAGGTACTCATCACTTCGATGGCCCTGATCATGCATCGTCAATTCAAACTATTGCTCAGTATCCCTGAATACTTCATCTTCAGGCTGTTCCGTGCGTACGTCGGGCTCGAGGTGCTGCTTTCGCTCCGATACCGAATTCGGGAGCGAGCAGTTGCCGTGCCCGTTGGTCAAAATGTGGCAGTCGGCTCCGCCATTTAACGTCCTATCAGCGACAAGAACTCGACGGTTTCGTCGGTGAATGAAGGTGACCACCACAGGAACAGGTTCTTGTGTCCGAGTTCTGAACTTCGGTCGTTGCATTCCGCTGCCTGTTTCGGAGAGACTCCATTCGGTGAATTGGGATCAACCGTGACCTGTGGTGTCCATGCAGTCGAGCCTATGTCAGCATCAGCGAACTGTGTACCTGCTTTCACAGCAGCACGTTCGAACTCATCCGCGGATGTCAGGCAATACGTCTGGGACTGGATGATGGTCCGGTCTGTTCGTTGACCAACCAACCCGTAGTCCCATTCCCATTTCGCAGCCCACTCCCTCATCAAAGGCGGTCCGGTGACGAGCACAACCGACTCAAGCCCTGCACCTTCCAGCGCATGGTGGAAAGCGTCCAGGTTGCCAAGAGTAGTCTCGAACGAGAAAGCAAACTCCGGTTCATTCGCGAAGTTGTTCTCGTAGTCGTAGATGATTCCTGAAAGGCCATCCACTGCACCACTGTCCCGAATCGCAACAACATTTGCGATTCCCGCGGTCATTGCCAGGACGGGCGATGATGGGAAGTGAGCATGAACTTGGCCGATGGCGAACGCAAGCCATCCCAGATCAAGTGGGTTTGCATTGTTGCCGGTCACGATCACAATTTCATCACCAGGTTGGACCGATGATCTTAGATCGGCCAGAAGTGCATCCAACCCATCCCTGTTATAGACCGGGAACATGATTGAGGGGCCGACATCTGCTTCCGTGCCGAGGTCGTCTGAGGCGATCTGCGCACTATTTTCAGAATTGCCCGCCGGCGCCACACCGAAATCGAGAATCGTCGGCACATCCCCGAACCCATTATCGCTGGGGAATGGATCACTAACAAAGATCATTGCACCGAGAAGCAGTCCAGGTGCGGCTAGTACGAGTATGAAATGGCGCTGAATGAACGACATTGACCTCAACTGCATTGAGTCACGCCTGCTCACGGACCTGGTTCAAACTTCACCGAAATGGTGGTAGCAATCCAACGGGTGTGCGAGTACACACTCACAACTGTCCGAAAGTTTGCCGTCGGCTAATCGGAATGGAGCGGGATTCAGGTGTGCGAACGGGTTGCCTCGTATTTGAGGTCAGAGCGAAGACGAAGAGTTCTTCAATTTGCTCATCCGAGATACGGGTAATGAGCTATGGCATTCGGCCGACCACTAAGTCTTGGGAGTAGGAATCTCAATAAGTACGTGCTTGATACTGTCCTGTTAGGCCCACCACATTCAGTTCATTCTTCCGTCTCAGGATCGGGCCATTCACGTTGCCAGTTTTTCTAGTAGAGGAATTGAGCAGTTCGCTGCTGCGACTCAATCCTGGATCGCTGGAGTGATGACTTCCAAACGGCCGATGTACTATCTCAACGATCGGCATGACCTCTTTCTATCCTCCGGAGTTCACGATGAGATTTGCAATTCTCGGTATTTCGCATGAAACGAATACCTTCTCAATCGTCACTGTTACCTGTGAGAAATTCGAGAAGCGGATCATCGAGCGCGGTTGAGAGATAGTCGAGCGGTTTGCAACCTCCGAATACACCATCGCGGTTTATCTGTAAGTCGCCAGTGTGCCTGGATTTAAGGCAATACCACTGATGGGTGCCCGGACCGGTCCTATCGGCACCATCACGAAGGACGCCTAAGACCGGCTCTCAACCGAGAGGCTCCAGATGGGCGTTCGCCACAATCCTTACCGCTAGATAAATCTTGAGCGTTCCCGGTTGCCTGCTGAGTAGTCGATGTATGCGGTGATCGTCTCTGTGTAGAAATCGAAGCCTTCGGTGCCTTGCTCCCGTTGTCCGACGCCCGAGGCCTTCAGGCCGCCGAACGGCAGATGTACCTCGCCACCGAGCGTCGGGGCGTTCACGTGGACCATGCCGGTCTCGACGGTGTTGATGTATTCGTGCGCCAGCACCAGGTCGCGTGTGTAGATCGAGGACGATAGCCCGAACTGCACTGAGTTCGAGATCCTGACCGCGTCCTCTACTCCATCAGCCTCGAAGACCGTGAGCACAGGGCCAAATATCTCTTCCTGTGCGATGCGGCTGTTCAGTGGCACATCGGTGAATATCGTCGGCTCAACATAGTAGCCGCCTTCCCACTCCGGTCCCTCGAGCACGTGTCCGCCAAACACCAGCTTCGCCCCTTCTTCGGTGCCAACCCCGATGTACTCACGGACGGTGTCGAACTGGCTCTTGCTAGAGAGCGGTGCAATGTCGTTCGATGGATCGATGCCGTCGCCGATCGTAAGAGCCTTCGTCTGCTCGATCAGGCGGTCCATGAACTCGCCAAATACGTCCTTTTCCACGATGGCACGACTGGTGGCCGTGCACCGTTGGCCGGTTGAGCCGAACGCACCCTGCACGATGCCGGGAACCGCCTTGTCCAGGTCGGCATCGTTCATCACGATAGCCGCGTTCTTGCCGCCCAGCTCGGCCTGCACCTTCTTGAGAGCTTCGGCTCCCCGGGCGTATATGCGAGTGCCGATTTCGGTTGAGCCAGTGAACGAGATGGCGTTGACGCGCGGATCGTCGACGAGCGTGTTGCCGATGGATCCGCCGGGGCCGGTAATAAGGTTGAACACCCCGGTGGGCAGTCCTGCTTCCTCGAACATCTCGGCGATGATGGTGGCTGCGAGTGGTGCGCCGGACGCCGGTTTGAAGACGATGGCGTTTCCGCAGATGAGGGCCGGTGCGATCTTCCAGACAGGGATGGCCACCGGGAAGTTCCACGGCGTGATGATGGAGACAACGCCGAGTGGACGCTTGAAGGTGTATGCGGCCGTGTCAGGAAGCTCGGACGGTGTGGTGTAGCCGAACAGTCTTCGACCTTCACCCGCAGCATACTCAAGTATGTTCATTGCCCGCTTCACTTCACCAGTGGAGTCGGCGATGGGCTTGCCCTCTTCGATAGTGATCGCGCGTGCCAGCTCGTCTGCCCGACGCTCGATGATATTGAGAGCCTTGTAGAGCAGCGAGCCGCGCTGGGGCGCGGGCATTCGACCCCACCCTGGAGCTGCCGCGGCAGCGGCGATGATGGCGTTTTCGGCGTCCTGCGGCACTGAGGCCTGGAACTCACCAACCACCTGGCTGGGACGAGCCGGATTGACGGTGCGATAGGTCTCGCCAGAGACAGATTCGATCCATTTTCCACCGATGAAATTTCTGTGTGTTGCCGCTGATTCAGGCTGGCTCAAAGTTGGTGCTCCGCTGGATGACTGGCTGAGATATTGCTGCGGTGGCGTAGTTTAGCGGGCTGAGTGCTGAATGAGTGGAACTCACGAGGATTCTGTGACCAGCACTCTGCGCCGAGCAGGTGTGCATTCGGCATCGACTCGATCTTTAGCGCCACGATGAGGCACCGGTCGCGTAACTCACTCCTGTGCCCTTGCAATGATCGATTCTCCGATCAATCGCAGGTCGTCTGTCGTCCACAGAGAGTCGGCTGTGTTTGGACCGTCGGTGATGGTCAAGAACCAGCTGTTATGTCGTAGAGCGACTGTTCGGCCTATGTTCTCGGCGTCTAGTACCGCTGAGAACTGATCCAGCTGAGCGTCGTCTGCGCTGTTCACTTCAGATGTCAGATATTTGCCGGTGACGAACACCTGTTTGTAAAACTCATAACGTTCGATGGCCGTTGCATCGGAATCTAAGTGCATCAGGGCGATTGCGAGAAAGGGATCACTGGGCGAAGGCGTCTCGTACACCGCCGAGCACATCGAACCGAACGGTCGCAGGCCAGCCTGCCCGGAGCCGGTGAGCGCCTGGAGATTGAGCGTATGCGTGCTCGGCGGTCTTGCCAGAACTCCCTCACAGGTCTTTGGATCGAGCGGCCCGTCGGATAAAGCGGCCAGCCCGGCGGGACTGCCAGTAAGCGAAACCGAGATCACAGGCGAGGGTGCCTCTCCCGATTTGCTGGTGACACAGGCAGAGATCGTGAACGCTATGAGCGGAAGTAGAACTAGATAACGAAACATCGTGCCCCTTAGTATTCGTGCAGCATATGTTGTCGTACGTCGGCGAGGCGAATGTGCGAACAGGAACGTTCCGCAGATGACGCCTGCAGCATGGCGCTTAACTCTGGCGTCGTCGCCAGCGATCGACAAGTCCGAGACCGGCCTCGTAAATGCCCTGCGAGTCGAGGCCGAAATGGCGGTAGAGATCGACCCTGGAACCGGACTGGCCGTAGGTGGTGACACCAAGCACACTCGATGGACAGTCCAGCGCTGCACCAAGGAACGCCATCGAATGAGGATGGCCGTCGATCACGCTCAGGAGAGGCATACCGGTCTCTGCGTCGCTGAGAAGGCCGGTCGGATCCCACTGGCCTGCGTCGTCGCCTGCTTGCTCAGCACCAGACGCTCGCATGAGGCGTCGGTGCAGCAGGTCGGGGCTGGTCACGACGAACAGGTTCACGCCGATGCCTTCTCGTTCCAGCGGATCAATTGCGCCGATGGCTTCTTCTACAAGCGCGCCGACGGCGAACAGGTTGAGAATGGCATCAGAACCGTTTGACGCCTGACGGAGACGGTAGCAGCCGGAGATGACATCGGTATGAAGCTGTTCTGAATGCTCGGGAAAGAGTGATTGGTCAACGGGCTTTGTGCTGAGCCGCAACAGGTACGACTCGCCTGTTCCGCTGCCAATAGACCGTACGGCGTCCAGCAGTATCCATTCGACTTCTCGTGCAAAGGCAGGCTCGTAGTAGACGATGCCCGGAGTGCTGATGCCGAGCGACGGAGTAATCACTCCCTGGTGCGCCCCGCCTTCGGTGCTGAGAGATATGCCGGATGGTGTTGCGGCCAGGATGAATCGTGACTCCTGGTAGAGCGCGTTGATAAGCGCATCGGTGCCGCGCGCCAGGAACGGGTCGTAGACGGTCCCGATGGGGATCAGGCGTTGGCCTGACATGCGGTCTGCCAGCCCTAACTGGCCGAGCAGCAGGAACATGTTCATCTCGCTCAGGCCCAGCTCAATGTGCCGGCCGTCCGGTTTCTGAAGCCACTTGAGCATCCGCTCCCTGAAACCGAGAAAGTCCGGTGTCTCCTCACGTGAGAAGACTGATGTTCGGTTAATCCAACTGGAAAGCCCGGTCGAAGTTGCGACATCTGCAGATGTGGTGACTATTCGTTTTGCTGAATCTGGCGATGAGCGGTCGAGCTCGACAAGCATCCTGCCGAAGGCGTCCTGCGTGGACGTGACGGCGGGGATGGAGAGGTCTGTATCGGCGAAGCTCACCTGATCGGCGTTGTCTTGACTTCGACCCGACAGCCGAGCAACAGCAGAATCGATGTAGCGGTGCTCTTCGCTGTCCTCGGAGAATCGCTCCCACGGACTGGTCGGATCGCGACCCATCTCTGCGCCGAGTTGAATGAACTGCTCCTGCGACAGCAGCGCGGCGTGGTTGCGCGGGTCGGCGGCACCTTGTAGCCCCCAGCCCTTCACCGTGTAAGCGAACACCGCTGACGGTCCGACTTCGGCCGCGGCATCACTGTAGAGGCGCGTGAGATAGCCGACATCGTGTCCTCCGAGGTTCGTGATGCGTTCGTACAGCTCTTCGTCGTCGACGGTTGAGATGCAACGATTGAGGTCCGACTTGCCGCCGTCTGCGCTTTCCAGCAGACGTGCCCGCAGCTCTTCATGAGGAGCTACCAGCAGTCCCTGGTACTCCTCGTTTGACATCTCGTCGATCCGCGTTCTTAACGCCTCACCGCCGGGCCGCTCCATCAGTGCTGTCAGATGGTCGCCGTACTTGGCTGTGAACACAGTCCAACCGTTCGCCTCGAGCATGTCGATGTACTGGCGAATGCGAATGCCTGGAACGACGCGATCCAGGCTCTGTCGGTTCACGTCAACAATCCAGGTGCAACGCCCAAGACCGGCGATCGCAGGTTCGATTACCGCTTCCCACATCGAGCCTTCGTCCAGCTCAGCGTCACCCAAGTGGGCATAGAAGCGGCCGGAAGTCGGTTCGAGGCCGTGTAGTTCGAGATAGTCGCGCGTTAGTGCGCCGAAGGCCGCCGCCGGTCCAGCGAGACCGACCGAGCCGGTTGAGAAATCAACGATCTCAGGGTCTTTTGTTCGGCTCGGATACGCCTGCAACCCGCCGAACTGCCTGAACTCCTCCATGTAACGCTCATCGAGATTGCCAAGCAGGTAGTTGATGGCATGGAAAACCGGCGACGCGTGCGGTTTGATGGCGACACGGTCGTGGCTCTCGAGCGTTTCGAAGAAGAGTGCAGAGAGCAGGGCGACCGAGGATGCGGACGACGATTGGTGACCGCCAACCTTGGTGCCGTCTGAGTTCGGCCGGACATTATTGGCGTGGTTGACGATTGCGGTGGCGAGCCAGAGCACTCGATCTCGCACACTGGCTCTTGTGCGGTCGAGTTTGGATGCGTTTCCAATGACCATTTCCAGGCCCTCAATCGGCGCAGTTCGCTCCGAAATTTGCGTGCCAGGTACCGGAGATCACAGTCGATCTTGTTTACGAACGCTGGCTATGGGACGGAGATGAACGCTTCGACCGACTCAGGTTAACCGATGATCGACCCGCGTCATTGTGAGCGAACCGCATGTTTGCGGTGTCGTGATCGAGCCTGCTTTCCGCGGGTCGGTTGATAGCCACCGTGGGTCTTCGGTTTCCTGCCGGGTCGTTGGCCGGGATCTCGTTGGTTCAGGCGTTCCCGTGCCGCTTCAAGAGCGGATTCGGATTGCTGTCCGGGCTTGCTCTGAGTTGCCGATGCAGCGACGGGTCTGGCTCCGTTCTTTGTGTAGTCAGGCAAAACGCACCTGTTGACCTTGCGTCCCAGCTTCCTTTCCAACGCGCGAACAGCGTCCTCGTCATCTGGTGTCACGAATGTGAACGCCCGTCCTGACTGCTCAGACCGGCCGGTGCGGCCGATGCGGTGGACGTAGGAATCCGGCGTGTTCGGGAAGTCGAAGTTGATCACGTGAGAGATGTTGGCGACGTCTATCCCGCGTGCTGCGATGTCGGTAGCGACAAGAATCTTGTACTTGCCATCTCGGAATCCCTGCATCGCACGATCACGCTGAACCTGCGACATGTTGCCCTGCAGCGCAACGGCGTTGTAGCCACCGTTCTGGAGCTGACGGGCCGTCCTGAGAGCCCTGTGCTTGGTGCGCATGAAGATGATGGCTGACTTGAAGTCTTTGTCTGATATTAAGAACTGGAGCAGGTTGAACTTGCGCTGCTGCGCGACAGGATAAAGTTCGTGCTCGATGGTCGAGACGATCTTCGAGTTGCCGAGGTCGACGACCTTCGGATTCTTCAGAATCCGGTTTGCAAGATGGCGAATCTCCTTTGGCATCGTCGCGGAGAAGAGCAGCGTCTGTCTGTTACTCGAGACGAGATCGATGATGGCCCGGACATCGGGCATGAATCCCATGTCGAACATCTGGTCCGCCTCATCAATGACCAGCGTGCTGATGCCGTTCAGGTTTATTGAGTTCTGCCTGTAGAGGTCCAGAAGGCGTCCGGGACAAGCGACCACGATGTTGGGCCTTGCTCGAAGCGCCTGGATGTGACGTTTTATCGAGACTCCACCGTAGACGGTTGTGGAGCGTACGGGTGTGAACTGTCCGAGAGTCGTGAACTCGGCGTTGATCTGGCTGGCAAGCTCTCGTGTAGGAGCCAGGATCAGCACAGAGGGGCCTGGCGTTCGTCGCGCCATCAGGCTTTCAAGGATCGGAAGCGCGAACGCGGCTGTTTTCCCTGTGCCTGTTTGAGCGAGGCCAAGAACATCACGTCCTTCAAGGACGGACGGGATTGTCTCGGTCTGGATTGGTCGCGGGGTTTCGTAGCCTGCGAACTCGATGCCTCGAACGATGCTCTGGCCAAGGCCAAATGAGTCGAATCCGCCTTTGGCGGCTGATATCTGAGTAGTGATCTCCGGTCTCGTTTCTGGTGGCAGGCGCGTGTTTTCAGAATGGCGCGCGCTTCTGCCGCATGATCGACCCATACAACAGAGACTGGAGCGAACGATGAATAGGTTTGCGGTGTGATCCCGGCTAATTTATGAGGGATCCTGCTGTACACCGGGAAGCCGACGTAGTGTCAACGCATCGAGTGCGGACTCTATTGGAACGGCTCAACTTCTCAAGCATAGCACCTGAAGTTGTCGTGGTGCTTGACCGTAAGTACCGGTCTTTTGGGTGATTACCGCTGTGTGGCCGCTCAGCGAGAGCGCCAACCAAAAGCCCCCGGAAACTTTTCCGGGGGCTTATGTGGTTCTACTTCTATCTCCGTCGAGATGCTAGCTCTTCTGCTGTGCGACCTCCACGAACCGAGATGCCTGGAAGCGCAGGACCTTCACGATTGTCAGCAGCGCAAGTGCGATTCCACTGAACAGGAAGGCCATGCCAACGAACTTGAACGGGGTCAACCATGCATTCACTGACTTGATCGTGCCAATATCTGCAAGAAGACCGTCGCCCTGTCCGCCTGGTGTGGCCGGGTTCAGGACAGTCGCAATCGAGTTGTCCCAGTAGTCGCCTGCCATTACCGCCAGCACGATGCTGATGATGAATGCGGCGATCATGATCATGATGCCCATCATCATCAACATCGGGAAGATGTTGGCGATCATCGGCTTCTTGATGACGACCTGATCAACGCCAAGCGCTCTCTGTACCCGTCCGCCCGCCAATCGCAGGTTGCCAAGAATGGTGGCCAGCAGGAACGTGATCCCGCCGAGCATCATCCCAAGGCCCAGGAACTTGAAACCCGGCACCCACTGTTTCATCGCTTCGATAGTTCCCTTTTCAACTGCGATGTCGCTGCTCTGGACCGCCGCCTCACGTACTTCTTTTGAGTTGGCGAAGTAGCTCGCTTCCATGCCCGAGACGACTATTCCGAGAATAAACGCCACGACCACGATCATGAGGCCCATCCCTGTGAACGGGAGCCACATCTTGTTTGCCATGTTCTGCATGCCGGTCATCGTGACATCGCCGCCGGTGACTTTCACCGCAGGGATGCCGTTGACCGTTGTTGCTGATTGAGTTGCCATGATTAGCTGTTGCCTCCGTCTGCATCCGTGCTTGAACTACCAGGTCCCATTCCAAGTGCAATTGGGAATGCCGCTGCAAATGCATCACCCCTCAACTGCATCGTCTTGACGATCGTTGCAAGTGTCACTGCGATTCCGCTGAAGAACATCGATAGTCCGATGAACTTGAACGGCACAAGCCAGGCCTCAACGGCCACTATCGTGCCAAGCTGCGACAGGATCCCCGGGTTATTTGTCGGGCTTGCCGCATCACGGATTTCTTTTGAGTTGCCCCAGTAGTCCGCGTAGCTGATGCCAAGTGCGATGCCGATGATGAACGCCGTCATCTCGATCATCAGTCCGGCCAGGACAAGCATTAGAGCGATAGTTGAGCCCCGATGCGTTCCTCTCGCCTTTTGGCCGATCTGCTGAAGTGTCATAGCCACCTCCCGTGACTCTCATACTGCCTTCCCGTCGATGGTCAACAGCTGTTAACAAATATTCAGATGCAGCGTCTGACGAAGAAGGTGTAGCGGCACAGCCCGCCCTACGGGCGGTCAATTTGGAGTCGTGGGGATTTGCGAAGATGTGGGGGATTTGCGGACTGTTTTGATCAGGAATGGGTGGAATTCGTCCTCCCACGTCTATGTGCGTGAACACCCGAACGGGCGCAATCTCCATCAAAGAGACTGCCGGACACATTGAACTACGAGAGATCCGTGTGTGATTTCTCGCATGGAAAATTCGACGAGGGACATATATGAACTCTGCGCAACTCTTTGTTCAATGTCTTAAGACCGAGGGGGTGACACGCATCTTCGGTGTGCCCGGTGAAGAGAATGCCGCCCTGATGATGGCTATCGAGGAGTCGGGCATCGAGTTTGTGCTGACCCGGCATGAGCAGGGCGCGGCGTTTATGGCGGATGTGCACGGCAGGCTAACCGGGGAACCGGGTGTATGCCTCGGAACACTCGGTCCCGGTGCAACGAATCTCGCAACGGGAGTGGCGGACGCCAATATGGACCGTGCGCCGTTAGTGGTCATTACCGGCCAGGGAGGCACCGAGCGGCTGCACAAAGAGAGCCATCAGGCGATGGATGCCGTGGCGATGTACAAGCCGATTACCAAGTGGGCTTCTTCTATCATTCGGCCATCGAACGTCCCGGAAGTGGTGCACAAGGCGTTCAAGCTGGCCGCAAGCGAGAAGCCCGGCGCCTGCATGATCGAGCTTCCCGAAGACGTGGCATCGATGGACGCCGCAGAACTGGATCCCATACCCAGGTCTCGCCCTCTGCGAGCAGTGCCTTCGAGCGAAAGCATCCATCACGCCTGGGACCTGATTAAGTCGGCCAACAGCCCAATTGTCCTGGCGGGCTATGGCGCGGCGAGAAAAGGATCGAGCCAGGCGCTCAGGGCGTTCGCTGAATCGACCGGAATCGGTGTGATCAATACGTTCATGGCCAAAGGAACGATCGATCGAAACTCTCTCAACAGCCTCTTCACGATCGGACTTCAGGCGAAGGACCTGATCTCAAGGGCGCTTGACGAATCCGATCTTGTGATCACTGTTGGTTATGACATGGTGGAGTACCCGCCGCAGTTGTGGAACGCGGACTGCAGCAAGCGAATTGTTCACCTGGACTTCGCTCCGTCCGAAGTGGACGAAAATTACCGGGTTGAGGTGGAGGTGGTTGGCGATGTCGCAAGCGCGCTCGGAATGCTGAACGAACTTGTCGAGCAGCAGCCGTTCAGCATCGATATGACCCGTCAACACGCCATCCGCCACGAGATGTTGGACGAGTTCCGGGCTCATTCAGGTGACTCCGACGCCGGTCCTGTGCGGCCTCAGAAGGTCCTGTGGGATGTGCGGGAGTTTCTGGGACCAAAAGACATCGTGCTGTCCGACGTCGGCGCTCACAAGATGTGGATCGCCCGGCACTATCAGTGTGATGAGCCGAACACGTGCCTGATCTCGAACGGCTTTGCTTCGATGGGCTTTGCCCTGCCCGGCGCTATTGGCGCCCACATGGTCTACCCGGAGCGCAGGGTGCTGGCGATAGCGGGCGATGGCGGGTTCCTGATGAATGTCCAGGAGATGGAGACTGCGAAGCGGCTCAACAGCAACATCGTTGCGATGGTCTGGGAGGATCACGCCTACGGCTTGATCGCATGGAAGCAGGACATTCACTACGGCCGCCACACCGATCTTTCGTTTGGCAACCCGAACTGGCAAATGCTGGCGGAGTCGTTCGGCTGGGGTTACACGCAGGTTGAGGGCGCTGGCGAAGTGGCGGGCGCGCTAGAGAAGGCGTTCGGCGAGACTGGGCCTTCGCTAATCGTCGTGCCGATCGACTATCGCGAGAACGGTCTGCTCACAGAGCGCCTGGGCCAGATTGCAATGGGGATTTAAGCGGGCGATGGGAGATCGCCAGAGATTCTGAATCAAGTTCAGAATGACAGTCCTCGCCTCTAGCGATACTCAGGATTCGGGTGGTCGAACCTGCAGCCAGCTTCCCAGAGAGACCGCTGATTGCCGTGAGCGGGGACGCCACCGCCGTCCTTGAGCATGCGGGCGAAGTGCATCAGGTTCCAGGTCATGAAGGTGGTGTTGCGGTTCGTGAAGTCGTTGTTCAGCCCACCCTCTTCATCGAGGTATGACGGTCCCGGCCCGGCCTCCCCAATCCACCCGGCGTCAGCCTGCGGCGGGACTGCGTAGCCGAGGTGCTGCAGCGAGTACAGGATGTTCATCGCACAGTGCTTGATGCCGTCCTCGTTGCCCGTGATCAGGCAGCCGCCGACCCGGCCGTAGTATGCGTATTGACCCGCTTCGTTCAGATCGCCCGAGCTGGCATAGAGCCGCTCGATGATCTGAGTGCAAACAGACGATTTGTCGCCAAGCCAGATTGGCGAGCCGATCACGAGGATGTTTGCGGCTTTCACCTTCTCGTAAATTCCAGGCCAGTCGTCTGCGTCCCATCCGTGCTCGGTCATGTCAGGGTAGACGCCGGTGGCGATGTCGTGATCGACGGGGCGCAGCATCTCGACTTTGACGTTGTTCGTCTCCATGATCGCCTGCGAGATATTCATCAGGCCCTCGGTATTCGATACTTCGGGCGATTTCTTCAGCGTGCAGTTCAGAAACAGCGCCGACAGGTCGGAGAAATCGGTGGTTGAAGACTCGCAAAGTTCTTTCTGTTGTTCGTTGAGCAAAATAGTTCTCCGCAGGGTGTCGATCATGTCGTGTTGATTCCGAACGTGAGATGCCGGGCTATTGTTGCAGATGCGACTGAGAGGCGATGGTCCTGCAAGTCTCGGGCGCGAAAACTCCCCGCGTGCCTTGCTGGCCAGACGGGGAGTCTCGATTGACTTCCGGGCTATTTGTCTGATCCGATCAGGAGTCCGTCGTTCCCTCGGCAGTTCTTGTTGTCATCCTCTCCGATGAACGCCTGCGAATGTTTCGGTTCCTGCTGCGGTAGAGCACGAGTGCGAACCCTCCAGCAATAAGCCAGATGGGGCTCAGCACGCCGAGCCAGATGCCTACGGTCAGAAGTCCTGTGCCGATAGACGAAAGTGCCCGGAACGCAGTGCGTCCGTTGTCACCCGGAGCAAATCCTCCGGCGGTAAGACTCTCCGGCTCCTCAACCCGCACCTGGAGCGTGCCCGTGCCTTCGGTCGAGCCTGCCGGGGTTTCGCCGTTGACCGTCAGGATGACGTTGTAGTTTTGTGATCGGCTGTTGGCGTACTTGTGGGTAATCTCTGCGGCTGTTGCATCAGGATCAGCATCTACGGTGACAGGGGCTGTGCTGTCTCCGAAGTCCCACGTGTACCGTAGCGATTCGACACCGTCCGGGCGAGTAAAGGTGCCACGTAGTGTCAGTTCTTCACCCTCGTCGACAACCCGATTCTCGCCTGCGAACACTTCGATCGGCGGCACGCGGTTGACGGTAACCACCATCACGTCTTCGCCTTCGGCTGCGCCGGATTCACCGGTTCCGGAGACTCGCACTTTCACGATGTACGGAGAGTCGATGTCGTCGTTGTAGCCATGAACAACGGGCGCCGAGATCACCCTGCCGTCAACGTTGAGGGGCGCAACGCCGGTGACTACCTGCCTCGAAGTCCCGTCTCCGAAGTCCCATTCGATGAAGAAGTTTTCAATGCCTTCAGGCGGTGTGAACTCTGCACGGAACCGCACAGACCTGCCGACGGCTGCGAGCTTGTCTTCACCAGCAGTCACGATCATCTGCTGAGGCAGTGCCAGCACTGAGATTCGAATTAGCGAGAACGCGGCGCTCTCTGACAGGAAGTTTATGCGGGCCTGCATCGATTCGATGTCGGACTGAACGCGGGTGATCTCCTTCTGGATGGTCAGCGCGTCCTCGATCTTTTCCGCCCTGATGAACAGTGCACGAAGCGCGTCCACCGTGTCTTGCAGCGTCTGGACACGTGCGTTGGTGTCTGTGAACTCCTCGGTGAAGTCCTGGCTTGTGGAGATCTCCGTGACAACGTTCGATGCGATGTTGCGGAGTGTCCGTAGCACGTCGTCGAGCCGGTCTGACGGCACGCGAATGTCGACCGAACCACGGTGGACCTCGATGTTCTGGGTGCGGACGGTCCAACCTCCCTGCTGTACCGCCAGGGCGCTGATCTCTTCTACAGCAGCAGCGGTGTCTGTCACTTCGATCGACATATCGACGTTTCGGACGATGATCCGGTTGCTGCTGATCTGCACAACCTGCTCGTCAAGCGGTGACAGGGGTGGGGATGAGTTGTTGGAGTCCGATGTGTCCGAAAGTTTGCCGTCATCTTCCCGTTGTGGTCTTGCCGCGACGACGGTCTGTGGCGGCGCAGGTGTTCCGGTTGCCTGGGCAGCTGGTCTTCCGGATGGCCCGGCCGCGCCTGCGGGGCCGGAGCCGCCGGGTAGGCCAAGTAAGTTGGTGTCGCTTTCGGAATCAGCACGAAACCCCGGAGAAGTATCCTGGCTCGAAGAATCGAATGCCGCGTCTTCCGAAGCTCCTCCGCAGGCTACTGCGGTAGCCGCCATGGCGGTTAGCGCAAGCATGACCAGGAATCTGAGTCGGATTTTCTGGAAATGGCTCATCGAGTCCCTCCTTGAAGCAAATACAGCGAATCTCGTTTGCCGGTTCGCTGCCATGAACTTAAGACGCCAGCGAATGAAGATTTGTTCCGCATCCGTCTGTTTCTGGTCTAACAGTTACGGATCGGCAAGATGTACTGATACTGCGCCACAGGTCTGGTAACGTCTGCCTGTTCGTTGCTGACCACTCTGCAGCGGCCAATCCGAACTACGGCAAATCTTGTTACGGAGAATCGTCATGGCAGATCGTAAAAAAGTACTGGTAACTGGCGGTGCGGGCCTTATCGGGTCAATCCTGATCGACAACCTGTCTGACCGATACGACTTCACCTCATTCGACCTCAAAGAGGCAGACGGCGCGCGCTCCGTTGTCGGCGATCTCTCGGAACTGGCGTCGGTCGAGTCGGCGTTTGAAGGACACGATGCGGTTGTTCACCTGGCAGCGGACAGGGACGCCGGCGCAGGTTGGGAATCGGCGCTCAAGAACAACTTCATCTCAACGTACAACGTGTTTGAGGCGGCAAAGCGAACAGGTGTGAAGCGAGTCGTGTTTGCCAGCTCCCAGCACGCCACAGGCGGCTTCTACCTTGATGAGCCGTGGAAACACATTGTCGACGGTGATTTCGGCAAGTTGAAGCGTGGCGAGTACGAGTTGCTCGACGAGACGTGCCAGATTCGTCCAGATGGCTACTACGGGGCGTCTAAGGCGTACGGAGAGGCGCTGGGCAGCTACTATCTGGACTATCACGGGCTGAGCTCAATACATCTGCGGATTGGCTGGGTGATATCGAGTGACGACCCGACGTTTTCAGCGTTCGCTCTATCGCTGTGGCTGAGTCACCGGGACATGGCACAGATCACCAGGCAATCGCTGGACGCTCCGGAGTCGCGCCGTTACGGGATCTACTACGCCACGTCGGACAACATGTGGAAGATCTGGGACATCGGCCGGGCCAAGTCTGAGCTTGGTTATCGGCCCGAAGATGCGGCTGGTGAAGACTTCACGCCGGGGCTGCCACCCGTCCGCGATCAGTGAGCGGAAACCTGGAGTGGATACTTCCGGCGCTTGCAAGTCCAATCGTCTACACACTGGTGACCATTGGCGACAAGCGCGTTCTTTCGGTACTTCGGCTCAGCCTTGGCAGCTTCTACCTGTATGTCGGCTTATCACAGCTGATCATCTCCGCGTTTATTCTGCTGATCCTGGGATGGCCATCGGCACCGTTCAGTTCCATTGCAGCCTCCTACGGCGCAGGGTTCATGTGGGGCGCCGGCCTGATGCTCATGTTCTTCGTGCTTCAGCGTGAGGAGGTCTCGCGGGTCACGCCTGTCTGGCAGAGCTCCCCTGTGTTCGTAGCATTGCTCGCCGTTGTGTTCCTCGACGAGTCACTTCCCTGGCACGGCTGGCTTGGGGTGCTACTCGTGGTGTCCGGTGCGGTTGCAGTCTCCGTTGACCTGAACCGCAGTGGTCTTGACGCATTCAAGGTGCGGCCGACGTTCTTCATGCTCGTAGCGGGCGCAGTGATCATCGGCGTTGGGCAGCTACTGCTGAAGGTGGGCTCGGATGACCTGGACGTCTGGCACAACATGGCGTTCAGAGGAGCGGGTCTGTTCACTTCAATGGCCGCACCGTGGCTGCGCCCGCTCTACATCGGCCGACTGGTCACATGGCTACGGACGCCATCGAACGCGGCGTCTGTACTGCTGACAGAGACGCTCGGACCGTTCATCGGCAACCTGCTGCTGCTAATGGCGGTTGCTGCGGGACCGGTCTCGCTGGTCAGTGCGCTGTTCGGCACAAGGCCGATCTGGGTTCTCGTTGCGACGTTGTTGTTGGGACTGTATGCGAGACAGTTCATAAGCGAACGGATATCGGGCAGGGACCTGGTACTGAAGTCGGGGGCGACAGGAGCAGTCGTGGCGGGAGTGGTGATTATATCGGTGGGCTGATTCTGTCCATCGACTCAAAGAGCAGGGCGGGTGTTTCGCCATGGCCTGGCCTGCTCAAGGGCTGTCGAAGCCATGAGGACGGAGCGTTCGTTTCCGAAACGGCCAGCGATCTGTACGCCAACTGGCAGTCCGCCTACGAAGCCGGATGGGACGGAGGCAGCAGGATGTCCAGTCATGTTGAAGATGTAGGTGAACGGGAAGATGCCGTATGCGGACTCGACCTTCATGCCGGCCACCTCGGTTGGCCGCTTACCGGGCTCGAACGCAGTGACAGACGTCGTTGGCGTGACGACGAGGTCGAACCGGTCGAACAGCACATCGATCTTCATGCGAAGCTCGGCGACGGACCGTAGAGCGGTCGCATACTCGTGCCCGCTGATCACCTTGCCTCGGCCAAGGACTTCCTGGACTCCCGGTGTGAGCAGATCGGGAGACTCTTCAAGCATGTGGCCGTACTGAACATAGGCGTTCGCCCCAAAGACGCTCCAGAAGCGGTCGGCATACTCATAGCCCAGCGTGATGTCTGCCGTGTCCACATGCGCTCCCTGTTTTTCGAGCGCAATCAGGCTGGCCTCTACCTGCTCAAGAACCTTCGGGTCGATGGCGCCATAACCGAGGTTCGCAGAGAAGCCTATTCGCAGGCCTTTGATGCCATCGCTGATGCCGTCTGAGAAGTCCGGTGGCTCTGAGCGCAGGAACTGCTGCGGGTCTTCGGGGTGTGGCCCGGCGATCGCCTGCAATAGCAACGCTGCGTCTCGGACGTCGTTCGTCATCGGGCCGGATTGCGAGAACTGGTTAGGGTCAGGTCTGCCGAGACCTCTCGCTCGAGGGACGCGGCCGTTCGTCGGCTTCATGCCAAAGACGCCGCAGAACGAGGCCGGGATGCGGATGGAGCCGCCGCCGTCACTGCCAATCGCAAGCTGGCACATGTCCGCGGCCAGCGCGGAGGCCGATCCGCCGGATGAGCCTGCAGTTGTTCGTTCCAGGTTCCAGGGATTCCGGCAAGTTCCGCGGACATCGTTATAGGTCACGGTTCCCATGTGGATGGCTATCTCAGGCGTGTTCGTCTTGCCGACGATCACCATGCCTGCGGCACGCACACGTTCGACAACGACGGAATCAAAATCTGGCACCGTGTTCTCGAAAACACGCGAACCGACCGTCGTCCTGATTCCTGCCGTAGCTTCGATGTCCTTGATGCCGATTGGAACACCGTCGAGAGGGCCGAAAAGAGCGCCGCTCATCGCCCGACTTTCTGCTTCGCCAGCCATCAGCATCGCCTGTTCTGCGGCGACGGTGATGAATGCGCCCAGCTGCGGGTCGAGTCGCTCAATACGCTCGAGTGTGAGTTTGCACAGCTCAACCGGCGATAGTTCTCTTCGAGCGATGAGCTCTGCCTGGGTCCTGGCGGGCAGCAGCAAGACCTGGTCGACATTGGCCGGAGGCATCTGTCAGACCACCTGGTTCAGCAGTTTATGCTCACCACGAGACAGGCGACCGAGATTTTCGAGCAGAATGTCGATCACGTTGTCCTCGTACATGCGGGTTTCGCCGCCGGTGTGAGGGGTGATGATCACGTTTTCAAGGTCCCAGAACGGCGAGTCCGCCGGAAGCGGTTCGGCTTTGAAGTGGTCGATAGCAGCACCGGCGATCCTCCCGTTCTTGAGCGTTTCAAGCAACGGGGGTTCGTCCACGCAGCCGCCTCTTGCGACGTTGATCAGGTATGCAGACGGTTTCATGAGGCCAAGTGTCTCGGCGTTGATCATGTCCGCCGTGTCGTCAGTCAGGGGGCAGGTGAGAGCAACGAAGTCGGCTTGCGGCAAGAGGTCGGGGACAGCGGAAGGCGGGTGAATCTCGTCTGCCGCCGAGCCGCCGACTTTAACGTCTCGCTTGGTTGCAACGACACGCATATCGAAGGCTTTTGCCAGTTTCGCCAGCCGCGAGCCGATGGTACCGAGGCCGACGATGAGCATGGTCTTACCACCCAGCTCGTCTTCCCGCTTCGACAGGTCTGAGATCATGCCACGCCAGAAGCGTTTGCTCTGGTTGTCTCGCCCCGTATGGATATGGCGGGCGAATGCGAGGACCATGGACATGGCATGCTCTGAGACGGCGTTACTGTTTACTCCGCGCGCAGAAGCGAGCCGGATTCCGCGCTCTTGCAGCCGGTCCAACGAGAACTGGTCGTAGCCCGCACCGATCGACTGGATGAATTTCAGATTGTTAGCAACGTCTAAGAGTGAGTTGGCCCAGTATCCTGACACGACGAGCACGTCGGCTTCTGGGATGCGCTGAAGCGTCTCGTTCGCGTCCCAGGTCTGATAGTGCCCAATGCCGGAATTTCGTGCATCGAAGCGCGCATCCATCTGATATGCGACGTGTGCAAACTGAATCTTCAGGTTGTTGAGGTCAGAGAACGGGTTGGAGTTTTGAGTCATTTGATGTGGTCTGTACTCTTTTGCGATAACCAGGTGATGGCGTGACGGGATAGCGGCCCCGCCAAAGCTCCGGAATTTCAGTCGGGTCGCGGCGCATCATAACGCAAGGAATGGCGAAGGCAGGTGTCACGGTGAGTCTGATCGAACTGGAAAACGAGCATGGCGCGGCAGTTGTCTCATCGCATGCAGGAGCGACGTTGCGTTCGTTGCGCGCCCGTGTTGACGGAACCGAGTTCGAGTTGCTCTCCGGCGCATCGGACGAACGGCTCGATGATGCGGTCACTCCTAGTGGCGTCGGATCGTTCATCATGGCGCCGTGGGTGAACCGCATTCACAAAGGGCTGCTGGTCACCGAGCATGGGGAGTTCCAGTTGCCGGTCGATTCCGGCGTTCATGCGATTCACGGTACGGTGAGGCGACGTAGCTGGGATGCCGTTGCATACGAGCACGCCGAGGCCGTACTGCAAGTTGCGCTTGAGAAACCGTGGCCGTTTGAAGGTCATGTCGTGTACAGGATCAGTTTGGATGGCCCTTCACTACGGCAGACGCTTGAGGTGCACGCGGCCGAGGGCGAACGCAGCTTTCCATCGGGTGTCGGCTGGCATCCCTGGTTCCGGAGATCGCTCAGCTTAAAGGAAGTCACCGTTCAGGTCGACGCGATCGCACAGTGGGAGCTGGACTCGGATACGGTACCGACCGGCCGGATTGAAGACACGGCTCCAGCTCGAAAGCTGCGAGAAGGGGGCAGGTTTGATGTTGGAGAGATAGACGACTGTTTCCAACTCGGAAGCGAACGGAGAGCGGAGCTGCGGTGGCCGGAGCTGACACTGCGAATGAGCTCTTCGCCTGAGATAACACATGCGATGGTCTATTCGCCGGAAGAATCGATATGCGTGGAGCCTCAGACAACTGCGGTGAACGCTTTCCAGCTTGCGGCAAGGGGCATCGACGGAACTGGTACACGAGTCGTTACACCCGGCAATCCGCTCACTGCAACGACGACGTGGGCCTGGTCGGCGGACTGAAGTCTTTCGTCGGACTACAATCTTTCACAACGCAACGACTGCAGCGGCGCAGGAGCTTTCGCACCTTGGATGCCGCTGCTACGCGAATCACAGATAAACAGACAAGACCCCAGATCAGGAAATACCGATGCCAGTAGAGACGATCGCAGATATTCTCCCGTCCGCCGACCCGAACGCGGCTGCGGTGGTGGTGCCGCAGGGCGGCCCAAATCTGTCATATGCCGAGTTCAATCGGGAGGTCGAACGGGTTGCGGGACTGCTGGCCGGAAGAGGCATCGAGAGTGGCCGGGCCGTTTCGATCGTTCTGCCGAACGGACTCGACTTCATGACGCTGTTTATGGCGGTGGCACGCGTCGGGGCGATCGCTGCACCGCTCAACTCCGCATACACCATCGACGAGTTCAAGTTCTTCATGGAGGATGCAGACTCACAGCTCGTTATCGTGCCGACTGGAGAGCACGCAGGTCGAGACGCAGCGAGTGCACTGGGTATAGCTGTCCTGGATGCGAGCCTCGACGGCGCGGAGCTGATTCTCGGAGAGGAGGATGGCGACGAGCTGGTCGATATCGCAGAAGTTGCGCCTCCGGGGCCGGACGATGTCGCGCTATTCCTGCACACGTCGGGTACGACGAACAGGCCAAAAGGCGTGCCATTAACGCATGAAAACCTGGTCACATCGCTCAAGAACATCAGCGCGACGTACGAACTTTCGCCGGATGACGTTGCCATGGTCGTCATGCCGCTATTTCATGTTCACGGCCTGATCGGTGTCGCTCTCTCTACGCTGTACAGCGGTGGGTCGATAGTTATTCCGCCGCGTTTCTCGGCGGGCGCTTTCTGGCCGGTACAAGCGGAGACGGGCGCGACCTGGTACTCGGCGGTGCCGACAATCCACCAGGTGCTGTTGATGCGAGCTGACGACGATAAGGCGCCGCAACAGAGCTTCCGGTTCATCCGGTCTTGCTCGTCCGCGCTGGCGCCATCGGTGTTCCACTCGCTCGAAAAGAGGTTCGGAGCACCGGTGCTCGAGGCTTACGGAATGACCGAGGCTTCGCACCAGATGTCATCGAGCCCGCTGCCGCCGGGTGAACGGATGCCGGGAACGGTCGGCAAGCCAACCGGGGTTGAGGTCGCGATTATGGACATGGAAGGCAAGGGTGACCTGCTAGCCGTCGGATCAACGGGTGAGGTCGTCATCAAGGGCCGCAATGTGACCCACGGATACAACAACAATCCGGATGCCAATGCTGAGGCGTTCGTGAACGGCTGGTTCCGGACGGGTGACCAGGGCATATTGGACGATGCGGGCTACCTGACGCTAACAGGCCGGATCAAGGAGTTGATCAACCGCGCCGGGGAGAAGATTTCACCGCTGGAGGTGGACGCGGTGCTGCTTCAACATGAGGCTGTCGCTGAGGCGGTCTGCTTCGCGGTTCCAGATGAGAAGTACGGTGAGGTTGTGCACGCTGCTGTTGTGCTGACCGGAGATGCCGGGGAGGAAGAGATTAGGCGGTACTGCGGGCAGTATCTAGCAGGGTTCAAGGTGCCGGATGTTGTCTACATCGCTGATTCACTGCCGCGAACGGCAACCGGAAAGATTCAACGCCGGCACGTGTCTGCTGCGTTCGCAGGCGATCGTGCTGGAAGCTGACGGTCGCCGGCGTATTGATCGTGATGTGTGGAGACCGGCTTGAGTTTGCACGGTAGTAACGGCACGCTGTTGTGATGATCGGAAGCTGTTGAACCGTGTGGCAAACATGAAGCGACATACGACTTTCTGGATTCTGGCGCTGGCAATCGCTGCCCCGGCAATTGCCTGTTCTAACTCAGATGGTGAAACCGGAACCGCGGCTCCGGTCACAACCGATACGCCTTCACCGGGCTCGGACACAAGTCCGGTCGGAGGCCAGGGCTCAGGTTCAACCTCAGCAACATCCACTTCAGTCCTCGACGTGACTGCAGCCACAGCCACCGCAGAATCGGCTCGGGCGGTTGAACTTTCACACCCTCAGTTGCCCACGAAGCCCGTGACCTTTCGCGTTCGGGTGCCGGAGAACACTCCAGCGAATGACAGCGTCTACGTGATGGTCCATTCCGTTGACGTTGAGTTCCACACCGCGCATGTTGAGCTGCAATCCGACGGCGATGGCTACTACTCAGGTCAGCTGAACGTTCCCGAAGGTGGGATGGTTCGTTACGCCTACGACCGGTGGGACGAGCAGGGATGTTGTGAGGCGCGGAACATCGCCCGGGAGTCGCTCTTCACAGGAGATCGCGCTG
>JAJCYY010000113.1 GCA_029262735.1 Chloroflexota bacterium
CGGTAAGATCTCTCCGCTTCGGTAGAGATGACACATCGCTGTACGGACTGGCAGCGACCTCAGACCACGCTATCCACCCTCCGTTTACACATGGAAAAACTACTCGAACGGAGTTCCGCCGCCGTCCACCCACGCCGAGCGATAGTCGATTCGGTCGCTTCCCGCGCACACCGGCTTTTCCGTCGGATTCTTCGTGAAGAACTGATTGCGACAGTCAAAGCGGGCAGTGCAGCGTGCTCGAGCGTCCTTGTACGGGCAGCGGCTCTGCATCACCTCGTCAGCCTTCTCCGAGATGTCGCTGTAGATCTGGAACAGCCGTTCCATGCTGGATCTGTATTGCTCGGCATCCAGTTCGACCGGCGCGTTCGCCTGCCCGGAGCCAGATGCGGATCGCCGTTTCTGCGTCAGGTCTACAGATCCTTCAGTAGGTCTATCAGCTCTTTCGCCCTCTCCACGCATTCGACAGCATTCTCCCCGTAGCCATCGGCGCCCATCTCGTCCGCAAACTCCTGCGTCACCGGAGCGCCACCGACCATCAATCTGACCTCGTCCCGCAGGCCAACATCCTCGAAATAGCTGATCACCCGACCCATATTCGGCATCGTCGTAGTCAGCAGAGCAGACATGCCAACAAGCTGGGCGCCGTGCTCCTCGACGGCATCTGAGAACTCATCGGGCGCCGTGTCAACGCCAAGATCATGCACCACAAATCCGGCGCCCCTGAGCATCATGATGCACAGGTTCTTGCCAATGTCATGAAGGTCGCCCTTCACAGTGCCCATCACCACGGTGCCAATTGGCTCAACGCCAGAGGCAGACAGAATCGGCTCAAGGTGCGCCATCCCGGCCTTCATGGCCCGTGCCGCCACCAGCACCTCGGGCACGAAGATGATGTTGTCCCTGAACTTCACGCCGACGATCGCCATGCCGTTCAGCAGACCTTCATCCAGCACCTGGTTGGCCGTGTAGCCCTTGCCCAGCGCTTCCTGCGTCAGCCGGTCGACCTCGGTGTTCGCTCCAACGATCAACTGATAGGCCATCTCCTGCATCAGCGCGTCAGTCTTCTCGATCGACTCGCTGATGTGCTTCTGTTCTCCGGGCCTCGTGACCCACTCGAACTCCTTCGCCAGACCTTCGTGCTGAATTGACATGTTCTGCTGTGCCGCTCCGGGCTACTCCGACATTAATCGTCTGTTTGTTTCTTTGTTCCGAGGGCGCGGAAAACTAAATGGTCCAGCGCGCATAAATTCATTTTGGCATCTGTAGTGACGATAAGCGACCGTTGGATAGACCCGATTGGGCTAACGTTTGGCCCAGAAGTAACGAATTACCATAATTTGCGGTGGTTCGAGCACTATCGCGCAGCCAGAGGGACCGCCGATTTCAGGCCATTCCGTGTTCCGCCGCCCAGTCCTCAACCGCAATTGGAATCTCGATCAGGTTCTCCGCCTTCGTCTTCAGCGGTATCGCACACTCCGGCGCAATAAGCTGCACTCCGGCATCGAGCGCCCTGTAGACCTCTTGTCGCACCTCATCCGGCCCTCGTGCGTAGAGCGTAGTCGGGTTGTTGATGTTGCCGACCAGCCTGATCTTGCCGTCGACCGCAGCCATCGCCTCGAACGGATCGTTACGAGAATCGAAGTGAAAGGCCGCCATGCCGGTCTGCGCGATGTACGGCATGCGGTCCACCGTTGCGCCACATATGTGCAGGATGATCGGCGCGCTCAACTCTTCAGCGAACTCCTGGTGCATCTCCATCAGGAACCGGCGGTAGTACTCGCCACTCACCAGATCACCGGTTGCATGGTCGGGCAGCGTCAGCGCATCGGCGCCAGCGTCAATCTGTGCCTCCCCGAACAGCGTCGTGAACTCCTTCAACGCCTCGAGAGCCGCCATCGTCTCCGCAGGATCGTCAACCGTTCCCAGCAGGAACGGCTCCACACCGAAAACGTGATAAGCCAGCGTCCACGGCCCCATCGTCTTTCCAATGATCGCCACCTCATCGCCAAACTCCTGCTTAAGGATCTTGATCGAGTCGGTGATGGCGACAATGTCGGGGTGTTTCAGGAAGTCCTTCGGCACCTTCACGTCTTTCGAAGTCTTCCAGATCGGTTTGATCATCCGCACGGTGGGCCAGTTGTCCTTCTGCTCCCACTGCATATCGCAGCCGAGCGCAGACGACTCCTGGATGATCGAGAAGTACGGCGCTATGGCGTCGAAGCCGAACTCGGTGTACTCAGTCGCAGCCAGCTTCGCGTTCATCTCAGCGTTGCGATTCGCCTCCGGAAAGTAGGCGCCAACAAGATCCATCATCTCGACAGTCGCGACGCTTGTCGGATTGGCCACAGGCGGGCGGTCGACAGGAAGACCGTTCAGCGCGTTCAGTGTTCGCTGTCTTGGTGTGAGCTTCTGCTTCACAGATCCGTTCGCTGACATTGTCATTATCCCCTGTCCGCATCGGTGACTAACACCGCCATCGGACTATCAAAATCTTCAGGTAGAACTGAAGCCGAGAGTCTGGGTCGTCATCTGACCCTCCATCTCATCGGCCTCTAGCATTCTCTCAACTGCACTCACATTGCGTGCGTACGGTAGCAACAGCCTGACGAAGCCATCGTGACGCTGACCGTCCGGAAAGCGGAAGCTGTCAGGCGTCACTCGCTCACACTGTCCGTACTTCATGAATCCACCGACAGCCGCTCTGATCCGGGATTCGGCGCGCTCAGCCTCGCCGCGGACCGACACCGTGTAGACGTATGTGCCGTCGTTCTGCTCGCCAGTTACGATGAACGTCAGTGTCGATTTGTTGTCTGCCGCCTCGATCGGGCCGCTCGGCAGGAGATCCGGGTCCTTCTCGACAGCTTCCTTGAACATGAATCGCATCGGCTGAACCAGGATGTCACCGGGCGGGACCAGTGCCTGGTTCGGGGAGCCTGCGACAGGCTCGAGGTCTCCGAGTTTCACGATCCTGTCCCTGATCTTCCCCAGCCGCTTGTCGGTCCCCGGTATGGAACTGTATGACCAGATGGTGAGTGTTCGGTCCTTGAGAAACAGCCCCACACTGATGTCGTGAAAATGCGGGTCCATTGAGACAAGCTCGACGCATTTGCCAAGTCGGCCGATCGTCTCTTTGACGCTGGGCTTCTGCGCTGTCTGGGTCATTTCAGCTCCGTGATCTCTGCCTGACGAAGGTCATCCCTTCGTTCCGCATACCTTACATGGCTACGGCCTCGCCCTTTACAGCGTCGACCAGAGCCTTGATGTGTGCGGCAGTAGTGCCGCAGCAGCCTCCGAGTATGTTGATCGGTAGATCGGCGAGCTTCCTGTAGCCCTCCGCCATGAACTCAGGTGACTCCGGGTAGCAGTTCTCGCCCTTTACCAGCGTTGGCATGCCCGCGTTGGACTGGACGACGAGATACTTGTCGGTCACGGCACGCATCTTCTCAGCGATCTCAACCATGCGCTCGATGCCGTTTCCGCAGTTCGTGCCTACCACATCAGCCCCCTCAGCCTGCAATGCTTCAACTGCTTGCTCAGGAGTTACACCCATCATCGTGAAGTAACCGCGGGGGCCCTTGTCGAAAACCATCGTCGACATCACGGTCAGCTTCGTATTGTCCTTCGCTGCTCGAATGCCAAGTATCGCCTCTTCAAGTGCGATCTGCGTCTCGATAATCACGCCGTCAGCGCCGCCCTCTTCAAGTGCGCTCATCTGCTCTGCGAGCGCGTCGTAGGCGGCGTCTTCGGATATGTCACCCAGCGGTTCGAGCAGTCCGCCGAGTGGTCCGACCGAGCCGACCACGAGTTCTCCGTCTGGCGCTCCGGCGCGTGCGTTCTGCACAGCCTTGATATTCAGCTCTCGCACGCGGTCGTCTGCACCGTAACGCGCCAGGCCAATCCGGTTGCCACCGAACGTGTTCGTGAGCACCATGTCCGAACCTGCTGCGAAGTACTGCGCAGCCATCTCCTGAACTACCTCAGGCCGCTCGGAATTGAGCAGCTCGGGACAGCCGCCCGGCTCGAGACCATGCTCCTGCAGATACGATCCGGTAGCACCATCGAACACCAGGATTTCACCGGTTGAAAGGCGGTCGAGGATTCCCGGGCTGGCTGAGTTTTTCACTTCTATTTCCTTATGAATATGCTTCGCCAACAGCCAAATGCCGGGTAGGACTCAGGTGCGACTACTGGATTAGATGCACCAACTGCCGTGAGAAGTTTCGAGATGTTCCAGGACTGCTTACGTTGCAGTCTTACACTTTTCCGAAACCATCGACTCCTGCCCAGGAGTCAATCGCGCCGGGTCGTTCGTCCCGATCTCCTGAACTCTGAAGATCTCTTATCCGGGCAACGAAGTCAGCAGGCATCTTCGTATTGAACATGAGTGCAATCTGATCTGCCGCTTTCGCAGCTGTGCCATCTACTTCTACGTACTTACCGAAGTCCCAGCCATCGAGATATGCGTCGGATCCGGCACTGCCGTCATGCATTGCAATTGCGTCAGTAGCCTCCTGGAACCTTGCTTCCAACGGCTTTGACACCTGGCCATCATCGCCCTGCGCCTGCACCTGCACTGGAATCTCCTTCCAGTACATCACGCGAATCTTTGCCAACTTTTTCTCCCTGAGTGGCCGACATATGGCCGACGAACGCCCGATCCGGCTTCCCGTATTGACAGCCATATGCTGGTCGCACCTGCACCCGACGGCCTCACGAGCTTCAATTTTAACATCTCAGTTCGCATTGTCCGGCTTCATCAGTTCGGATCACGTCATGACTCCCGGTCTGATCGCGTCCTGAGCGGATATTACCTTGCCAGTCGTATCGTGCCGTAAGCTACGCGAAAGGCGACAGATAGGACACACGATGAAAGCAGGCGCCAGTTGATCGGTGATGAAGCGTCAACAGAGGCAGATTCAGAGGCTGAAGGCAGCCGACGGCATCTCGTCGTCGTGCCGGATGACTTCCCGCCTGTCTTTGCAGACTCGACTGCGCTTATGCGCCTCCGGCGTCGGAACGATCTCGATGTGCAGGTCTACACGACACAGCCAAAGGACGAAACCGAACTGATATCCCGCGTATCTGCCGCGAATTCGGTCATCGCAATACGCTCGTCGACAGCGTTCAATCACTCTGTGATCGAGGCCGCAACGGCGCTGCGTCACATTGCCATCTGGGGAACTGCAACCGACAACATTGCAATGGATGCTATTCGCCGTGCAGGTATCGCCGTCACTCACACGCCAAACACTGCGACCGACGCCGTTGCAGAACACGCGCTGGCGCTGGCGCTGACACTTGCACACCGTGTGCATGAGCTGGATCTGCGCGTCAGAGGAGGAGAGTGGCCGGGGATCCGTATAACCCAGCTAACAGGGAAAACTGCTGGAGTGATCGGCGCTGGCGCAGTCGGAATTCGCTTTGCAGAGCTAGCCCGCGGTATCGGCATGGACGTGCTGTTGTGCCCGATACAGCTGCAGGACGAAACGACAAGGATCGATCAGTTGCCAGAGTGGACGCAGGTGGTCGGGCTGGACGAACTGCTCGAAAACGCCGATGTTGTTTCCCTTCATGGCCGACTCTCCGCCACCACAGACCACCTGATTGACGCAGCCCGCCTTGAACAGATGCGTCCGAACGCAATGCTCATCAATACCTCTCGTGGAAGGCTTGTGAGCGAGGCAGACCTGACGGTGGCTCTCACAAACGAAACGATCGCCGGTGCCGCGCTCGATGTGTTCGAGCTCGAGCCGATTCCTCACCATAGTCCTCTACGCACCCTCTCGAATATCATTCTTTCCCCACACGCCGCCGCCGCCACAAACGAAGCGTTGAACGCTGGATTAAACGCCACGGTGGACAACATCCTGGGATTCCTGGAAGGGCGATCGGTACCTAGAGTGGACAGATAGGTGAACCTTTTGTGCTCCTTAAGGCCACTTAATCTTCGTTGACACCCCAGTAGACCAAACTTATACTTGGTCCGTTTTTCGGCCTTCCACCGAGGCGGCTCGCAGTTCGGCACGTGCATGGCGCGATCGACAGGCGGTCTCTGCAAGTCGATGGAGTAGAGGGCCTTATTGATCACTTGTAGGCGTGTGCAAGCGCAGTACTAAACAGTGCTGTGCCAGTCTTTCTGACACTTTGTGAGGAGGGCGACGCGTCTGAGGAGGAAATGCTGAGTGTTTAGACGATCAAGACGATTTAAGTTGATTGCTGGCCTGCTAGTCGGGGCCAGCCTATCTGTCGCAGTAGCTTGCGGCAGTGAAGACCCGACGGCGGTTCCGGTACAACCGACGAACACGCCAACTTCGGCGCAGCCGACTGCGGCACAGCCGACCAACACACCGACCAGCGGTGGTGGTCACGACATTCCGTCCCCGGATACGCCGGCCGGCGAGGCCGTGGTTGTTCTGGGGCTGAACGCAGTTCAGGACCAGAACGGCCGCAACCAGGCGCAGTCGCCTGAGATCATCCACTACTACGGTATCGGGGAGACGATGTTCCTCCGAGGCTCGGATGACTCGGCCCAGCCCTGGCTCGCTTCGGACTGGTCCCTTGAGACTGACCTCTCAGGTGCCACGCTGACGATCCAGTCCGGTGTCAAGTTCCACGTCGTTGACGGCAAGGACTTCGGTGAACTGACCGCTGAGGACGTTGCCTGGAGCATGAACGATGCAAATGCAACGACCAACTCGAACTCGATCCACGGGCAGGCTGGTGACTTTGCCAGTCTGTTCAGAGAGTGGAAAGCGGTCGATGACAGGACCGTCCAGTTTGACTTCGAGTCCTTCGACACCAGCTGGAAGGACGACTTCCTTAACCAGTCAGGTCAGGCTTTTGTGGTCTTCTCCAAGAAGGCTTTCGATCAGGAGGGCGCTGACTGGGTTCGTGACAACGTGGTTGCCACAGGGCCTTTCCAGCCCGTTGAGTGGCTGCGTGATTCGAAGCTGGTGATGGAGGCGGTGCCCAGCCACTGGAAGTTCCAGCCCAAGACCAACAGGATCACCATCCTGGAAGTTTCTGAATCAACTACTCGGGCAGCAATGCTGCGCACGGGTGAGGCTGACGTTGCTGCCATTCTCGCCACAGATGCTCCGGCGTTTATTGCCGGTGGGTTCGGCGCAACCAGCACGGGCGGAGGCGGCCAGGAAGGCCTGTTCTTCTCCGGTAACCTGTGGGAGCAGTTCAGCGCACGTGAGGGCCAGGGCGAAGGCGAAGCGAACGAAATAAAGCTGACACGTGACACCTACGCGAACGACTTCCCGTGGATTGGCGATCCGTTCGACACGGGCGACCCCAACGACATGGAAGAGGCTCGCATGGTCCGCCGGGCAATGGCCATCGCCATTGATCGACAGTCAATCGTGGACAACGTGCTTTCCGGACTCGGTGACGTCAACCACGTGCAGTACTTTGACCGGACGCACCCGAACTGGACCGGCGAGCACGAGTACTACTACGACCCGGACGAAGCTGCTTCAATCATCTCTGGCCTCGATTCCAACTACTTCAAGGGTTCCGGCGACGCCGACAACCTGAACGGTAATGCATTCGAGGTTTCCATCTACTCGCAGGATGGAAACGCAAGCATCAGAGGTGAGATCGCAGACGCGGTGGCTGGCTTCTGGTCCGACATTGGCCTGGAAGTGTTCAGCCTGAAGTTCTCATACCGCACCTTCCGACCTGGTGTGGTAGCACGCACGAACGTGCACCCCTGGATCACAGCTTGTGACAAAGGGAACACGTCCTGGCAGTGGGGCAACCCGAAGGGGCTGGTGCAGACGTCACTCTCACGCGGTGGCTTCAGCTGCGGATTCGAGTCTCCCGAGATCGTGGAGTTCTACCAGAGGATGGCAACCGCCCCTGACACAGCGACGGCGGTGACTGCAGCCAACGAGTACCTCGACTACGTGTACTTCTGGAACCTGCAGCCCGGTGTTGTGACGCTCCCTGCGGACGTCTACTACAACCCCAACAAGATCGCTTCGTGGGAGATGGACAAGGCGACTACCTCGCAAGACAACACAGGTAGTTACTGGAACCTGATCCTGAAGTAGTCCGACTACTTGACCGCGAGATAGGCCGAATTATCCCGGCCCCGATGACGAAAATCATCGGGGCCGGGAAACCTCTATGTCGCTCCTGAACGTAGTATCACCAAACTCAGTTTGTTGGGCGGACCGGCCTCGATGAACATTGGTTAAGGTCTGCAGGTTGGAGCGGGAAGAAAAGCCGGATGTTCACCGGAATTTCAGATATATAACAGTTCAACCCGTGTACGCATGTCGCCCAGAGTTGTGCGGTGGCTCAGCGGGAGATAACCATGACACGTTTTCTCGTCCGACGATTCTTTTTTACGATACTGACGATTATCGCGGCGACCGCGGCCGTATTTTTCCTATCGCGTGCGTCAGGCGACCCGATCTTGTTGTATGCAAAACCGGGTGGATACGGATTCTCGCCCGAGCAGGAGGCCGCCCTTCGAAAGAAGATCGGTATCGACAAGCCGGTTGCGGTCCAGTACAGCCTCTGGCTAGGTCGGGCCGTAACAGGCGACCTCGGCAATACCATCCTCGACGAGAAGCCGGTATTTCGAGTGATTACCCAGAAAACGGGTGCAACGGTCCAACTTGCTGCCGTTTCCTGGCTACTGGCAACGGTGATTGGAATACCGCTTGGCGTGCTTTCGGCAGTCAAGCGGGGCTCGATGCTGGACTACATAGCTAGAGGATTTGCTCTATTTGGTCAGGCCATTCCGGCATTCTGGCTCGGTATCGTCCTGATCCTCATATTCGCGGTAAGACTGGGCTGGCTCCCAACCAGTTTACGAGGTGATGGCTCCTGGGACTTCCAGCATATGATCCTCCCCGCCATCACACTCGGCTGGGGAGCCATGGCGGGCTATCTACGTCTAACACGGACAGCAATGCTGGAAGTGCTCGACACGGAATACGTCAAACTTGCCAGGGCCAAGGGTGTGCCGAGCCGCACCATAATCTGGAAGCACGCCTTCCGGAATGCACTGATACAACCGCTGACAGCTTCCACGCTGATCCTTGCCGGCTTCCTGACCGGAACGATCGTCGTCGAAAGCATATTTGCCTGGCCTGGAATGGGCCTGATGGCAATTAAGGCTGTGACCGACAACGATTTCCCGATTCTCCAGGGAGTTGTGCTGATGTTCACCATCCTGTACACATCGTTGATCTTCCTGACCGACATTGCTTACGCAGTCATAGACCCGAGAATACGTTTCGACTAGGCAGGAATATGGACCAGCAAACAGTCGATAACAGCAATCCGATAGTCGCAACGACGTACGTAGCACCAGGCACTCAGCGGCAGGCGCCGACGAAATCAGCGCTGTCACAAATCTGGTACTTCATACGGCGATGGCCGTTGGTACCGATGCTCATCCTGGCGTTGCTCCTGATTTCCGGGATATTCGCTCCGTTCATTGCGCCAACCGATGGAGAGGCACAGAAACTTCCGTTTCGTAACTTTCCTCCAACATGGGGGCGGGCAAGTCCTCAGAACGATCTGCCAGAAGCTGCCGACTACGACTTAACGACCAGAGAAGGCCGAAACGCCTTCAACCAGGCGAGACAGAACACGTTCCCAAGGTCGCACTACATACTCGGTGGAGACAACCTGGGACGTGACGTCCTGTCCCGTGTGATCTTTGGCGCCCGGATCTCCCTTCAAGTTGTGGCGATTGCTCTGATTAGCGGAGTTCTCATAGGAACCTCGATGGGACTTGTAGCGGGCTATTTCGGAGGGTGGATTGATGAAGCCTTGATGCGCTTGGTCGATATGTGGCTAGCCTTACCATTCATCCTCATCGCGTTGGTCGTCGCAGTCGTATTCGGCGCGACCACCGGCGTTGTGATGATTCTCCTGGCTGCGCTTGCCTGGCCGCCGTTCGTCCGGCAGGTGCGCGCTGATGCACTGGGCATCAGGAGCAGAGACTATGTACTGGCCTCGAAGATTGGCGGGGCAAAAGCTGTTCGCATTCTCTGGAAGCACGTCCTTCCCGGCACGTACAGCACCGTCCTGGTCGTAGCGTCGCTCAGAGTCGGCAGCCTGATTCTTGCCGAGTCGATCCTCAGCTTCCTGGGCGTCGGCATCCCGGACCCGATACCCGCCTGGGGCAAGAGCGTGGACGAAGGCAGGAGATACATTGAGACGGCGTGGTGGGTCTCCGTGATGCCGGGACTTGCGATTTTCCTGGTCGTCATGAGCCTCAACTTCCTCGGCGACTGGTTACGGGACCGACTCGACCCGAGACTGCGCCAGCTCGACTAACGGCGTGCAAATTCAGCTCTTGTAATTGCGCTCCCGGAGACCACGAACCGGGAGCGTTGTTCTTATACAGACGCCTCCTGAGACCCACAGGCTCACCTGTATAATCACCCGGCTATTCAAACTGAACGGCAGTTGCGTCCGGGACCAAATAACGGCGCGTCGCCGGGTCTCACCGTTAATACCGCCAATAAGGAGCAGAGATGCCCGTCGGATTCGTCGGACTTGGCAATATGGGCCAGGGCATGGCTGACAACCTGCTCACCAAGGGTGCGAACCTGAGCGTCTTCACCCGCACAAGGTCCAAGGTCGACGCAATGGTCGAAAAAGGCGCCACAGGCCCCGCCACTCTGAAGGAATTGGTGGCAAGCTGTGACCTCATACTCACCTGCCTGCCTGACGTCCAGACTTCCAGACAGCTCATCCTTGGCGAAGACGGCATCATCGCCAACGCCACGGCCGGTCAGATCGTCGTGGACCACGGCACAGTGGACATGCAGACCACCAAGGACTGCTACAACGCCGCAAAAGAGAAAGGCGTCTACTTCCTTGACGCACCGATATCAGGCGGCCCGCTCGGAGCATCCGGAGGAACCCTTTCGATTATGGTCGGTGGCGACGACCACGCCTACCAAACCGCTCTGAACGAGTTCGAGCGAATGGGCGCCAATATCAGGCACATGGGCCCGTCAGGCGCCGGTACTGCGATGAAGCTCATCAACCAGCTCCTTACCGGCGTCAACACCGCAGCCGCAGCCGAGGCGTTTGCACTGGCCAACGCAGCGAGCGTCGACATCATGACGGCCGCAGAACTACTGAAGGTCAGTTTTGGCGGCTCGACGATGGTTGCCCGCAGCGCTCCGATCACCGCTGAACGCAATTTTGCTAACTCGGGCGCTCCGGCTCGCATCCTCGACAAAGACCTGAACATAATTCTCGAGTTCGCCAAATCGGAAGGACTGGCGCTCGAGCTCACGAGAAACGCGCACGGCATGTTCGCAGAGATGATGGCGCAGGACCACTCAGAATACGATGTAGCGGCAGTGCTGGAGATTATTGAGCAGCGGTCAGGGAAGTGATTTTGGCCTCTGGTAGGGGCGGGCAAAAATGCTGCGCCTGCAGCCCGAAAGGGCCGAAAACCGTGTTCCCTGAGCGAAGTCGAAGGGTCTCTTGGGAGTCCGCTCGACCTGTCAAGGGGGTTCTCGAAGGAGTCCCGTCGTCTTGACACGACCGGCACTGTTGGAGTCCGGTTCTCTTGACAGGGCATGACGCCGCACGAGAGATCCTTCGACTCCGCTCAGGAAACACCGTTAAAGCTAACTGCCCAAGGACCGCACTAACCACCACCACGACAGAATACCGAAAACAGCGAGCGAGGAAAAATGCACAGAATTGCGGTCATACGCGGAGACGGAATCGGCGTCGACGTTATCGAAGAGGCGCTCAAGGTCCTTGAGTCCGTCGCTCCAAAGCACGGTATTAAGTGGGAGTTCACGGAGTTTCCGTGGAGCTCCGACTACTACTTCAAGCATGACGAAATGATGCCCGAAGACGGCCCGGAGCAGCTCGCCGAGTTCGACGGAATATTCCTCGGGGCGGTCGGCCACCCTGACATCCAGGACCACGTAACCCTCAACGGTCTGCTTCTCCCAATTCGGCGCCGCTTCGACCAGTTTGTCTGCATGCGTCCATCCGTCCTTTATCCCGGCGTCACATCACCACTCTCCGGTGTGAAACCGTTCGATATTGATCTCGTTGTTGTGCGTGAGAACACGGAAGGTGAGTACGCCGACGTTGGCGGATTCCAGTACGAGAACATGCCGGAAGAGGTCGCTGTCCAGTCTGCGGTCTTCACGCGGCAGGGCTGCGAGAGGATAATCCGTTTTGCGTTCGAATTAGCTCGTCAGAGAAACAAGAAGAATCACCTGACGTCCATCACGAAGTCGAACGCCCTCGGCTACGGAATGGTGCTCTGGGACAGGACATTTGCCGACGTCGCAAAGGAGTTCCCGGACATCACGACGAACACTCTGCTCATCGACGCCGCGTGCATGGACTTCATTCGAAAACCTGAGTCGTTCGACGTCCTGGTGGCAAGCAATCTGTTCGGCGACATCCTGACCGATATCGGGGCGATCATCACTGGAAGCATGGGCCTTGCGTCTTCCGCAAACCTGGACCCGACCCGCAGTGGACCGTCGATGTTCGAGCCGACCCACGGCAGCGCGCCTGACATCGCAGGGCAGGGCATCGCCAACCCAATGGCCCAGATCCTGACCTCGGCGATGATGCTTCGGCACCTGGGAGAGGACGGGGCAGCAGAGGAGATCGAGAAAGCGGTCGAGGAGACGCTGAAGATCGGCGAAGTGCTGACACCGGACCTCGGCGGAAGCTCAACCACGTCGGCCGTAGGAGATCACCTGGCAAAGCTGGTGAGTTAGGCGTCGTTTCGTGTAGACGGGCAGGACTTGTCATCCTGGGCGCACATTTGTCATCCCGATCAGCCCTATGTCATCCCGACCGAAGCGGAGGGATCTTACCGGTCTAAGCTGAAGATCCGTCAGAATCAGCAATTTCACGTGAAATGCCGCGGTTACCCATGCCTGCGCGACAGAAACTCGACTTGATCGTGAGGCCGTGGCTGACCGCCAGTGCGAGGTAAGATCCCTCCGCTGCGGTCGGGATGACACATCTTCCAGCCCCCATCCTTGCTCCCACCCGAAGACCATCCTGTATCCTCACCGCATCACGCTCACTCACTGAAGGCAACCCGACATGAACCCCTTCGAAACCGTTCCCGTCGGCCCGTACAACCTGCCCGTCATGCGGCTCGGCCTCGGCGGAGCGCCACTCTCCGGAATGGTGCTCGCAGGCGGCCTCTACGGCGGGTCTGCCCACGAAGAAGCAGTGCGCATCATCAAGCGGGGATACCGGCTCGGCATCCGCTACTTCGACACCGCGCCGCTTTACGGCGAAGGCCGAAGCGAAGCCCGGTATCGTGACGGTCTTGCTGACTTCCCGCGGGATTCCTACGTCATCTCAACCAAGGTCGGCCGGGTGCTGGACCCTACGCCAGGCGGCAACCCATCAACCGACAACCCTGACCGGCTGCCTGAGCTGATCCCCGTCAACTCATGGACACGCAGCGACGTGCAACGGTCCATCGAAGATAGCCTCGAACGGCTCAACATGGACCACATCGACATCGTGTACGTCCACGATCCTGACCAGGAACCGTTCGGCGAGCAACAGGCCAACGACGAGGCTTTCCCGGCACTGATCGAGATGCGGGAGCAGGGCACCATTAAGGCCATCGGCTGCGGCATGAACATCTGGGAGATGCCGGCCCGCTTCGTACGCCGTTTCGACCTCGACATCATCCTTCTGGCAGGCCGCTACACGCTGCTCGATCACTCTGGCCTCAGCGAGTTTCTGCCGCTGTGCGTTGAGCGAAACGTCAAGGTCGCCATCGGTGGACCGTACAACTCGGGGATTCTCGCCCGCGATCTGAACGGTCCGGTCAGCTTCGACTATGAGCCAGCTCCGGCCGAACTGATCGACAGGGCCCGCAGGCTGAACACGATCTGCGACCACCACGGAGTCGACCTGAAGTCCGCCGCGCTGCAGTTCGTACTGGCCCATCCCGCCGTCGCCACCGTCATCCCCGGAGCACAGACCGTCGGCGAGCTGGAACAGAACATCTACCTCGTCGAAAAGCACATCCCATCCAGCCTCTGGCAAGATTTGCGCAGGGAGAACCTGATCCCAGACGAAGCCCCAACGCCAAGCGAGTAGGGTGCAACCGACTGAATGAAATCACCCGCCCTGCTTCATCGACTCCCAGTAGCGGACTCTCCAGCCGTCCGCCACGCCCTCCTCGAACTCGTCAGGTACGCCCGAATGGTCCATTACGACCGTCGTGCCGTCACCGTTCGGCTTGAGATCGAACCTCACGATCGAAAACAGCCCTGGCTCCCACTGCTCGAAGCGCCACGCCTGCACGATCCTCGTTCCCGGCACCAGGTCCAGGTTCCGCCCCACGATCTGCCCATCGTGCTGCGAAAACTCACCGCCAACGTCCCGACTGATCCTCGCCGCTCCATGCGTAAGCGCGGCATGCTTCACCTCATCCATGAACGTCTCGTAGACCTCGTCCGGACTCGCAGTAAGCTCAACTTCCTGGTGTATCGGCCTCGCCATGGTTCAGCTCCCGTTCTTGCGGTTGTAATATTTAGCCAAGTAACTTAATATCAGGTCATGGCACTGTCAACCAGCACCGCAACTGACGTTGATTCCGACGAACGACTGGACCTGGTTTTCCGGGCGCTCAGTCATCGCGTCCGTCGGGCGATTCTGCAAAAGCTGAGTCAGAGTCCTTCCCTCGTGACCGAGATCGCAGCGCCGTTCGACATGGCTCTTCCAACCATCTCAAAGCATATTCGGGTCCTCGAAGAGGCCGGGCTCGTCATCAGGTCGATCGACGGTCGCATTCATCGCTGTTCGTTTGGACCTGAGCCTCTCCGGTACCTGGAGACCTGGCTTACTCAGTACAGGCCGTTCTGGGAGGGAACTCTCGAATCTCTCGCCCGCTACGCCGAAGCGTCCGAACCAGGAACGAGAGAAGGCGAATGAGCACGGGTACTGAGGGCACGGTGAACTCCGGCGGTCGGCTCGTCTCAAGCAGGCTGATCGCGGCCTCACCGGAGCGACTGTTCGAGATGTGGACCAGTCCGGCGCATATTCAGCAGTGGTGGGGACCGGCTGGCGTTGACTGCCCGTATGCCGAAGTGGACCTGCAACCCGGCGGCGCCTACCGCATCGCCAATCGCCTGGCCGACGGCTCAGTCATCTGGATCACAGGCGAGTTCGAGGTCGTTGAAATATCGGAGCGGCTCGTCTACTCATGGCGAACAGACCAGGGCGAACATGCGCCTGAGCGAGTGACGATCAGTTTCGTGCCACAAGGCGCTCAAACCGAGGTCACGGTGACGCACGAACTGATCCGTGACGAAGCGACGATGCGGTCACACGAAAGCGGCTGGTCAGATTGCCTGGACGGATTGGAGCGATTCGTTGCGTCGCAGGAGATTTCGTAGTTGCCAGAGCGGACATCACCCGAGGTGACTCTACCCACCCTATGACTCTCTCCCTATCAACGAGGGAGAATGTGTCATTCTGAACTTGATTCAGAATCTCCCGGAGACCTGACACCGACGGTAAGATCTCTGCGACCCGCAAACGAGTACCCCGCGGTCGGGATGACAATCGCCCCTCACACCGCCGGCAACTCCATATCGTCACCGGTCTCTGCCTGCCACTGCCTTATGCGCGCCGACATATCCCGCACACGGTCCCTGTGCTCCGGTGCATCGAACAGGTTCTCCAGCTCCAGCGGATCACTGTCCAGGTCATACAGCTCACATTGATCGCCGTTAGAAAGATTCAGCTTCCAGCGATCAGGCGTCACCACCGACCTCCATCCAACCGTCGACATCCTCTCGACCACCGCATCGCCCAGTGAGATCGTGGCCCGTCCGCCGTGCCATTGCATGAAAACGTCATCCTCAAGACCGGCGTCACCAGACAGCACATCGACCCGACTCTGCCCCTGCAAATGCTCAGGCGGCTCAACAGCCATCAGCTCAAGCATCGTCGGCACAAGATCCACATGCCCGAAGCTGCCGGCCAACCGACGTCCGCCCGAAGTCAGCCATGGCACGCTGACCAGCATCGGCACCCTCGAAACCTCCTCGTAGAACGAGCGCTTCCCAAGCATGCCGCGGTCGCCAAGTGAGTCGCCGTGGTCGCTCGTGAACACCACAACCGTCCGGTCGGCCTGCCCCGATTCTTCTAAAGCTGCCAGCACCTTGCCGACGGCGTTGTCCAGCACCGTCATGTTGCCAAAGTACTTCGCACGCAACTCTCGCCAGTAGGCACGCGGGTCGTCCGGGTTCGCCTCCGAAGCCTGCGCAGAGTGGAAGCGAGAACGCGCCCGCGTGAAGAGCGGCGTGTTGGCAGCCGGTTCCGTCATTAAAAGCGGACCGTCAGGCACCGAATCAGGTGGATAGAGGTCGTTCAGAGGTCCGTTGTACGGCGGGTGCGGCTCGAACATGGTCAGGTACATCAGCCACGGGCGGTCTGCGTTGCGGCGAATGAATTCCTCCGTGCGCCGAGCCAGGAACGCCGCCATCGTGTGCTCCTCCGGCAGGAAGCCGCGCTGATTCTGCGTGTGCGACAGATGGCCGTCGTGATCGCCCTCCGGCTCGTAGCCGTGTTCAACGAGGTATTGGAAATAGTCCGACTTCAGAGAGCGGTGCTCACGACGCTCGTAGTTGGGAAAGCCGTCGTCGTGCGCGTCCTCGGTGCTTACCCACTCGTCGAAGCCGTGCTGCTTCACAAGGTCCTGGCCGAGGTGCCACTTGCCGAACTTGGCGGTCAGATAGTCGTCGGGCGCCATCTCGGCGATGGTCTTCACATCTTCGGACAGGTTGCTGAACAGTCGGCCCGGCTGCGAGTTGCGAACGACGCCCGCCGAGTGCGGATAGAGTCCGGTGAGCATTGTGCCGCGGGCGGGAGAGCAGACGGCCTGCGTGACATAGGCGTTCTCGAACACCGCCGACCGCTCAGCCAGCGCATTCAGGTTCGGCGCCTGCACCCAGTCATTGCCATAAGCGGCAATAGTATCGGCACGCTGCTGGTCGGAGCAGATGAACAGGATGTTTGGTTGTCGTGGTGAGTGCATGTTTTCGTTAAGCAGTTGAATTGTCATTCTGAACGCGTGTAGACAAATGGAATGTTCGGATTCGTGCTGCCGGCTACATTACCTGACCGTCGAACTCGTCGGCTGGTTCGCTCTCACGCGCTCACGGTTAACGTCTGCTTTGGAGTGGGAGTTCGAAACTCTCCCAAGAACACAAGAACGCCCCGCTTTCAACTCGAAGGCGGGGCATTCTCTTTACTAAAAAGAACCACTTTATTCTGACGACGAACCAAAATGGAGTCTTAAGACCGTTACCGAACATCAGGTCGATTCCATCATCGGCAGCAGCAATGATGCTATTCCGCCCCGACACTGAGTTCTGACAGAACGGTCGACATTCGCTCAAGTTCCGAGATTAGAACCTGAAACTCTGCGCGACCGAACGATTTGATTAGGCGCGTCGAGAATGCAGCTTGCCCCGGCCGGATGCGTTCGATCACCAATCGGCCATCCGTCGTTGGCGTAAGCAACGGAGATCGCTTATGCGCCGGGTTGGGCGATGCTTGAAGAAGGCCTTCGGCAATGAGGCGATTGGCGATCCGCTGCACTGCCTGTCTGGTGATTCCCATCTGGCGGCCGATCCCGGCCACGGTCAGCGGCTGTCGGAGGACAGCCCCCATCACCTGCCACCAAGCGACCGTAATGCCTGCGGGTTCAGCGAGTTTATCCCCCGCGGCCAGCATCTGACCATTGAGCTTGAAGATCGCCAGAGTGAACTCGCCGCCGAGTTGTGACTCATTCGGCATGTGGCATCCCTTCCATGAGGCCGAAGTAGCCAGCCTCATCCTGGTTTCCATAAAGCAGGTACCAGCTGTCGCTAGTCGGTTCAGGATAGAACTTGAGCGCTTCGAAAATCGCTCGGGCGAACTCAACCGGTGCAATCGCACTGGCGGTGACCAGATTGCCATCGCGAATGGCCAGTTCGTTTCGGTAGCGATCGTGACCGGTGTATGCCGGTGACTCGAGAACCTGGGGAGCGTTCGACGTGTGGTCGATGTCGTTCAGAAAGCCGCCACGGGCAAGACCGGCGGTGGCACCGCAGATGGCCGCCACTGGGACTCCGGCGTCGAGAAACCCACCTGCGGCTTCGACAAATGCCATGTTAGAACCAGTGAGCCAGTTGTCCGCGCCGGGCAGGATGAGCATGGCGCTCTCGCCGGGGTCGAGCTCGCTGATAGTGATGTCAGGTGTGAGCGTGAGTCCGCCTTTGGTCGTTACCGGATCGAGTGATTCAGCCACTGTCACGATGCGATAGCTTCGCCCGTCCGGCTGCCAGTCGCCCGATCCCAGATGGGCGAGGGCGAAACCTGCCTCCCAATCCGCCCAGGTATCGTAAATGGCGACGTGGATAGTTTCCTTTGTCATGTTTCCTCCTGCTGTTGTTTGACAACATGCTACCATTTCGACCACATGTTGTCAAAATGTAGTGCAGTAGAGGTGCTGAGGGTCGGTTCTGTCAGAACTCAGTGCTCACGATGAATCCGAGGCTCCCCAAACACGGAATCGATCTCTGAATTTAACCCGAAACCTCAGTCATTAGAGTTGACCAACTGCTGGCGACAATCTTTTATTTATCTGTGACCGGTGTTCACGAGCAAGTTCGACTCTCTCCCATCCGCACAGGTGCGCAGGATTGCAGTTCAAGAGCCGCCGGAACCCACCTCTTGCTGCACCGGTGTCAATCCTGATCCTTCCGGGTAGACGCCGGCCTGGACACTGTTCGGGCCACAGGTTTCGGATAGACCCGGCCAGTACGGCCCGGACAAAGCTCAACAACGAAAAACACCCTGTACCTGGCTCTTCCAACAGAGAATCCTGGCTCTCTACCGATTGCCGGGCTGGAAATGTCCAATCCAGTTGGCTATGGTGCACCTTGCTGGCCTGATGCGCTGCAAACAACGTAAAGCGCAATCGCGATCAGGCTCGCAATAAGGGGACAACGATGAACGATTCCACGGGATCAGGCGCTGCCGATCTAATCGCCGCTCAACGGTATTCCGACGCCATCAAGCTGCTCGAACAGGAGATCGCATCTTCTCCCACTTCCCAGGATCATGCGCAGCTTGCGCAGGCGTACCTGCAGCTTGAAAACTACGAATCATCGGCCTTTCACTACGACGAGGCTGTGAAGCTCGACCCGACCGACACTTCACTACAAGAGATGGCAGCTCTCACCCGTGCCAACGCCATCGCCGAAGTGAACGTTTTTGTGCCGGAGCCGCGATTCTTCGAACGTGAAGACCTGCTGAGCACGCCCCAACTCCGTCCTGGTGCGTTACCCGGCCCTATTCCAACTTACTCACGGTCCCTACTTCAGAAGCTGCGAACAGCCCTTGGATTATTTCTCGGTTTCTTCGCCACAATTGGAATTAACCTTTCGACCAAAATCCTGGGACGGCTGCTTGGATACCGAGACCGTGTTTGGACGAACTGGTACAGACGACCGTACCTGGTTGGCGTGCTGCTCCTGGCTCATATGCGGGAGAAGCTCAACAAAGACAATCTGAAGAACGCCTATCCGCCGGGCGAGCTTATCGGCTTCCAGCCTTCGGGGCTCGTACCTCCGCCCGGAGTGCGCAACTTCCGTACCGCAGATGGAACATGGAACAATCTGGCGGATCCGAAGGAGGGCGCTGCAGGAACGCGATTCCACCGCAACGTGAACAACGATGCAATTCAACCTGAGTCCGGTGAGCGGCTTCTCGATCCAAATCCCCGTCTCGTCAGCCGGAAGTTACTCGCTCGTGGCGAAAAGATGGACGAGGTGCCATTCCTGAACATGCTGGCGGCTTCGTGGATCAACTTCCAGAATCATGACTGGGTCCACCACGGTGAATCGCTGATCGAAGAAACGCACTCCATTCCGATGGACTCGACCGATCCGGCGCGTATGAAGTTTGGGCAGACCGAGATCAAAGTCGGCAAGACCCAGCCGGATCCCACGAGACAGCAGGACGGCGAAACCACTCCGATCACCTTCGTAAACGAGGTCACGCACTGGTGGGACGGATCTCAGATCTATGGAAGTGACCAGGAGACGGTCGACCGTTTGCGCACGGGCACGGACGGGAAGATCAGGGTGACGGAGAAGGGCACTCTTCCTCTCGATGAAAAGGGCATCGAGCAGACCGGGTTTACTCGCAACTGGTGGATCGGTCTCACGATGCTCCACACGCTGTTCACGCTGGAGCACAACGCGATATGTGACGAGCTGAAGCGATCGCATCCGGGCTGGGACGACAACACCTATTTCAGCGTCGCGCGCCTCATCAACGCGGCAGTGATGGCAAAGATTCACTCCATCGAGTGGACACCAGCCATTCTGCCGAACCGCGGACTGGATTCGGGCCTGAATGCCAACTGGTTCGGACTGCTTACAAACATGTTCCGGAAAGGCAAAGACCGCAAGACATTCGCCAACGTCAACGTGCGTAATCCCGAGCTTGGCGGGGTGGTTGGCAATCCGATCACCAGGCACGGACAGCCGTATGGCCTGACCGAGGAGTTCGTGGAGGTCTACAGGCTTCACTCGCTGCTGCCGGAGACGATTGACATAAGACGCGCGGGCGAGACCGAGGTCGCAGAGGCTGTGCCGTTTGTCGCCACCCGGCAGGCAGGATCGGGAAAACTGTCCGACCGCTACGAAATGTCAGATCTTTTCTACTCGTTTGGCAAGCAGCATCCGGGGCAGCTGATACTCAATAACTATCCGAATTTCATGCGGGAGTTCAGCATCCCTGGAACTCCGCTCTTCGATATGGCGGCGGTAGACATCCTGCGCGCTCGAGAGCGTGGAGTGCCGCGATACAACGAGTTTCGTAGACAGCTCGGGTTGAACCCGATCAGTAGCTTCGAAGACCTGACCAGCGATAAGCAAGAGGTTGCGAATCTCAAGATGGTCTACGGGGACGGTCCAGAGGCTGTCGAGAAGTTGGATCTGCTGGTCGGAACTCTCGGCGAAACTCAACGCCCCGATAACTTCGGATTCGGTGAAACTCTGTTCCAGATCTTCATCCTCAACGCATCTCGTCGACTTCAGGCCGACCGCTTCTACACCGACGACTACAACGAAAATGTGTACACGCGCGAAGGCCTTGAATGGATTGACGATGCCAGCCTGAAGACAGTCATCATCCGGCACTATCCCGAGCTTGCGAAAACAGGACTTGGAAACATCAAGAATGCGTTCGAGCCGTGGGACGACGACGAGAAACTGGAGAAGACCCGACATCCACTTCGAACATGGGACGCTGACCTGAAGCCCGATCCATTCGTGGGAGATCTTTTCAAGGATCTTGCATGAGCCGGTGCCGAAGTACGAGATTTGCCCGTAGTGGCCGACAACGGTTTTAACGAGGGAACATGCAAAACAAGTATCTGAAGTGGTTCAGCATAGTCGTGTGGATAGGTGTGCCGGTGAACCTCTACTTCGCTTTCCCGGCATTCTTCGTACCGAACTTCTTGATCGACTCACTTGATCTGACAGACGACTTTAAAACCGTCTGGCTACGCAACGCCGGGCTGCTCATATTCATAGTCACCGCGTATCACATCCTTGCAGCCGTTCACCCGGCGCGCTATGTGGCGGTTGGCTGGATGGTTGTCGGTGGGAGACTGGTGGCGGCCGTCTACTGGTTGATCGTGGTAGCGGATTGGTGGGAGACGTCGACCAACCCCGATGCGTTCATTCCATTCCTGATTGGAGACCTGGCATTCGGTGGCATTTCGGGCGTTTTGCTGTACCTGGGCATGCGACAAGAACGACGGCAGGCCGAGAGCCAGCAGTAAATCGCACGGGAGGCGGCTAAAGGAAATCCTGTTACTGCCGGAACCGGTGTCTCAAGCTCAATCGCGGCTACAGGAACTCCTGGATCGGGGTCATGAGATCAAGTTGAACGTGCAACGTGCAAGTCGAAGAAGTGGAAACAGAATTGAATCCCAATCAGGCTGGTAGGGCCGCGGGCGTATGAGCAAATTGGAAACACTAAGACAGAAGATTCACTCAGTCTGGAGGGCATTTCGACGATGGCCGGTCTGGGGCCAGGCGCTGACGTACGCCGGTACTGCAATGATTGCGCTTTTCGTTGTGATTGGCATCTATGCGCTGGTGCTATTCAGGCGAGACATACCTGAAGTCCACGCAGATATCGCAGAACACTTCAAGTACGGGTCGATCGGGTCTGAGAGAGGGGCAGGGATTCCCTACCTCCTTTGGAAGGTTCTTCCCGATGTGTTCCCCGAGTATCTTCCAGATCGTCCCGGTACAGGCTATGAGCGGTTCGGTTTTATATATGAGACGGCAGAGCACGACCGCCCGATCGGAACCAGCTTCCGTGAAAAACCGATTGGACTGATCGGACTGAACTGCGCCGTCTGCCACGTCGGCACTGTTCGCGAATCACCGGAAGCGGAACCGCAAATCGTGCTTGGAAAACCGGCACAGGCATTCGATCTGCAGGCATATGCCCAGTTTTTGTTTGCGGTAGGACAGGATGCCCGCTTCAACTCCGACTTCCTGATGCCGTTGATCGAGGACGGCAGTCCTGACTTCCCATTTACCGAAAAGCTGCTGTACCGCTACATCGTGATACCTCGAACACGGGACGCGCTGATTGAACAGGCGGAGCAGTTTGCGTGGATGGACCTTCGCCCACTATCCGGCCCGGGCAGGGTGGACACGTTCAATCCATTTAACGAATTCTTCGGGCTGGAGCCTGGCGAGAACAGCGTTGTGGGCACGGCTTCTCTGCCATCCATCTGGAACCAATCGGTCAGGGCAGACATGAACCTGCACTGGGACGGCAACAACAGCTCCGTTGATGAACGAAACATTAACGCCGCCATCGGTGCCGGTGCCATAAAGGATATGGAAGACAGGATCGATCTTCCGGCCATCGAACGCGTAGCAGCGTGGACCTGGGATCAGCTTCACCCTGTCCCTTTTCCCGAGGAGCGCATCGACCTTGAACTCGCAGGTCAGGGAGGTCCGATCTACCAGGATAACTGCGCGTCATGCCATGCGCTCGACGGGGAGTACGTTGGACAGGTGACAGACATATCTGAGATCGGCACGGATCCTGAACGCCTGAACTCTTTTACGGAAGAGTTGGTTGTGTTCCTGAATAAGACCGGCGAGGGCAAAGAATGGGCGTACTCTAATTTCAAGAAGACGAACGGCTACGCGAATATGCCGCTCGATGGCGTCTGGCTCCGTGCCCCGTATCTGCACAACGGATCGGTGCCAACTCTGCGTGATCTGCTGACGCCGCCAGACGAAAGACCGAAGACCTTCTATGTGGGTGTCGACGTTTTCGACTATGAAAATGTGGGATTCATAAGCAACGGGCAGTATGCAGAGCAGAACGGAGTGCTGCATGACACCGGTGTACGTGGCGACGGCAATTCCGGGCACACCTACGGAATAGATCTGTCTGCTGCCGAAATCGAAGCGCTGATCGAGTACTTGAAGACCATGTGAAGACCGGCAGCCATGCTTCCCAGACAAGGTAAGTCCAACCATGCCGTTCGGATTCGGTAGACGAGATGAAGGTGATTTGCCGCCCGGTTCGATGGGCTGGCCAATACTCGGAGAGGCGCTCGCCTATGCTCGCTCGCCACACAGGTTCATAGAGTCTCGTGCTAAGAGGCACGGTCCGATCTTCAAAACTCGCATCCTCGGCAGCAGAGTGATCTGCTTTGTTGGCGCGGAACCCTTCGATTTCTTCGCCAACAATCCTGATTTCGTGCGGACAGGCGGAGCCCCCGGACACGTCCAGAAACTGCTGGGTTACAGCTCATTGCCACTGGTTGACGGCCCGGCGCACTCAAGCTTGCGAGAGAAGGTTTCACTTGCTGTCAGGCCGGAGGCTCAGAGCAGTTACCTTGCCCAGAACGAGATATTGCTCGGCAGGTACATGAAGCGATGGGAAACCCTGGGAGAGTTTGCATGGGCTGACGAGTTCAAGCTGTTTAGCGCGGGACTATGTTTGAAGCTGATCCTGGGCGAAGAATCCAACTTCGCGGACGATGAAGCGCTCGCTGGCACACTCGACGAGTACATCAGTGGGCTCAACGCCTTCCCAATCAATCTACGGTTCAATGCGTATGGAAAGGCCCTGAAGCGACAGAACCAGTTGCTTGAGATGATCGGAACGGCGGTGGCCAAACACTCACCGCCAGCGAAGACGAAAGAAAAAAGCATGTTGAGCTGGTTAGCAGAGCCCGGTGAATCGGGCGATCTACCGATCTCGGCACCCGTCATTCGAGCCCAGCTGCTGCACCTTTTATTCGCCACGTACGGCGGGATGTCCAGGATCCTGCCGCTGCTCACCATGAACCTGGCGCAGTATGCGGACGTTCGCAACCGAGTCGAGCATGAGATTGCTCCGGTGCCTCAAGAAAACGCAAGCAGCATCGAAGCGCTCGTTGGACTCGAGTACCTCAATGCCGTGACGAAAGAGGTACGACGACATAATCGGCTCTTTGCGACCAATTTTTTCAGCAAAGTGATCCAACCGAGCACGGTCGAAGGTTATGAAATTCCGGAGGGATGGATTGCCACTGGAGCGATCTACCAGACCATGCAAGACGAAGCGGTCTTTCCGGAGCCGGGCAGATTTGACCCCGGGCGGTTTGCTGACTCCACAGTGGACAGCGACGCCGTGTCGAAAGCGTACATCCCGCATGGCGGCGGCTCGGAGTCAGGCCACAGATGTCCAGCAGAAGACTTCACAACACTCTGCATGCAGCAGGTCGCGCTGATGCTGCTCCGCTCGCACCAATGGGAAATGCTCGAAGGACAGGACCTGTCACTGACCGGCGGGCCGTCACCAATGCCGCGTGACGGCATCCGGGTTCAGTTCCGGCGCAGGACCGGCTGAACCGTGTTACCCGGCCGGTACGGCACTTCGATCTTGCTCAAACATCCCGGCAAAATAGTCATTTAGCAACCGGTTCGATGGGTCGTACCGGCGCCTGTACTCGGAGAACTTCTCAAGGTTTGCACCGAACGCTTTCGTGGCCTGCGCTGGCTCAATCCACTTGGTCTGGTTAAAGAGAGGCACGCCACCTAGCTCACTGCAGAACCGGTTATAGGCTTGCAAAAATTCGTCCCAGCCCTTCGCGCCCGTTGACACCGGATCAATCGTCATCACATCTCCGTCGTACGAGTACGAGAACAGCGAACTGCTGTCGCTGAGGATGCGATAGCCAACATTGAGCAGATCGCAACGGTATCCAGACTCCTTGTAGTGCTGCTTGCAGAAGGCGAAATACTCACGCAACACCCTGGTGTACTCGGCCTCAGGAAATGCCCAGATGCTAAACGTGTACCGGCTTCTGCCGGACTTGTGCGGGTATCGGATCAGCTGATCGGTGGCCAGCGTGTAGTCACTGCTGATCATCTTTTTCAGCGCTATCTGAATGAACCTGTTGAACCGATTCACCAGGAAGTAACGCAAGGGTTTCCACGGCACAAACCGAGTAGCCAAGTAACCAAATGTTGGCGCAGCCGTCTTCCACACCCAGTTGCGTAGTCGCCACGGACGAGAACTTGGTGAACCCTTGGGTTCAACGTATTTTCTGTACTCGACCGTGATCTTGTTCAGGAAGGGGTACAGATAGAGCATCATCGACTCATCCCGGGCGATCAGTTCGGGGAGACTGCGCTCGAACTCGTCGATGCTGTACGTCGAGTGATGGACTGACATCGCCTGCAGAGGCTTCACACGGAATGTTGCCTCGTACACGATCCCGAGCAGCCCGTAGCTCGATCGCATTATCTCCAGCAGCTCTCCGTCATCCTGCGTCACCTCGAGCAGTTTGCCATCCGGTGTCACAAGCTTGATGCTGTCGGCGTACGAGCAGACCTGTCCGAACTCGCCCGGCATCGAGGCATCTTTTGTGCCACCGCAACAGGCGCTGCCAATTGTCAGGTTGCCAAGCTCAACGTTTACATAGAATTGCAAATTCTTCTCTTGCAACTGTTTTGCAACATCGATGTAGAGGGCTCCAGCCTGAGCCGTCACATAGTCTTCGCCTATCTCGACGATGTCGGTCATTCCGCTCACATCGACGATGGTGCCGCCGTCCGCAGTAGCGCAGCGAGTGGTTGAGTGATTTGAACCGACGGCCCTGACCGGTGCCGGGTACTTTTCGGGATCGTTCATTACGGCCACGATGTCCTCGACTCCGCGTGCCTTGACCACGACCTGTGGGTGGGAAACGACGTCACCGCCCCAGTTCCGAACCTCAATTCCTGAACGATCGATTGTCTCTTGCATGTTAGATTTGTCCCCTTGCGTGCTGTCTGAGCTCGCTAAGTCCGGCCCTGGTCGGCGATCTCAGGCGTTCAATCGGCGTCCCGAGGATATCTTCCTCAGCGAGAACGGTCCATCCGGCTTCAATTCGCAGTCGGCCAGATCGTGTCTTGTGATCGACCGACCGGTACTGAGGGACGCGTCTGCACATGGAGATCCAGCGTCACAGCGCAGGTAGTTCGGGTATTCGCTCCCTGCATGTGGGGCTTTCCACCGAAAACACAGTCGAGGCGCTAAGCGCTTTCAGGGAAATGACTTGCGGTTACCGGCTGAACCTCATGCTTACTCAGTAGTCCACCGGATTCACCCCGTATTTTCGGCGTACCGCTGCCAGGCGCGCCGACAATTCAGCTTCTCCCGATCTGAGTCAATCTGGATCAATCGAGTAGAAAGAGGAGTTCTCACCCGGTGTGATGTCCTGCCGCGTGCTCCGGCGCCTCAACGTGCGTCTCGACCGGCGTGTTGCCCACCAGGAAATCGAAGTCGCAGCCTGCTGGAGCCTGCATCACATGCTCAAGGTAAAGACGCCGATAGCCCCGCTGCCCGGCACTCTTTGCACCGTCACCGCCATGCCACGCCGCCGAGTCCCCAGCCGGTCCGGCAATCGCCGCCCTCCGACGCTCAAGCTCAGCCTCGTCCACGATCAGGTCCAGTCTTCGTCCTTCGATATCGATCTCGATCATGTCGCCGCTCTCGACAAGCGCAAGCGGCCCGCCCACAGCCGCCTCAGGCGCAACGTGCAGGATGATCGTCCCGAACGCAGTGCCAGACATACGAGCATCTGAAATGCGGATCATGTCTCGCACGCCCTGTTGCAGCAGCTTCCTGGGCAGAGGCAGGAATCCCGCCTCCGGCATTCCCGGACCGCCAACTGGCCCCGCATTCTTCATCACCAGCACGTCATTAGCCGTCACGTCCAGGTCCGGGTCGTCAATCCGCATCTTCAGGTCAATCGGGCTCTCGAAGACGACCGCACGGCCCCGGTGCTGCATGAGCTCTGGCGACGCCGCAGAAACCTTGATCACCGCTCCGTCCGGCGCCAGTGTGCCCTTCAGCACCGCAAGTCCGCCCTCATCGCTCATGGCCTTATCGAGAGGCAAAACCACATCGTCGTTGAAGCACTCGGCACCGGCGATCTCCTCGCCAAGCGTCTTTCCGCTCACCGTCATGCAGGAACGGTCCAGCAGGTGCTCAATGCGCTTCAAAACGGCAGGCACTCCGCCCGCGTAGTAGAGATCCTCCATCAGGTACTTGCCAGACGGCTTCAGGTTCAGAACGGTTGGCGTCGACTGCGACAGCTCATCGAAGCTCTCGAGATCAAGCTCAACGCCTGCGCGCCCGGCGATGGCGGTCAGGTGAATGATGGCGTTCGTCGAGCCGCCCATCGTCAGCAGCGTCGTGATGGCGTTTGTGAATGCCGCTTTAGTCATGATCTGCGAAGGCCGCACGCCCTCAAGTGCCAGCTCAACGGCCCGCGCCCCAGCTTGCTCGGCGAACACGGAGCGGCGAGAGTCTGCCGCAGGTATCGATGCGCCGCCAGATAGTGTCATTCCGAGCGCCTCGCACAGCGCAGACATCGTGGACGCCGTCCCCATCACCATGCAGTGGCCGGGCGAACGGTAGATCGCCTCCTCCATCGAGTCGTACTGCGCCTGCGTGATCGTCCCGGCACGGAGCTCAGACCAGAATCGTCGACAGTCGGTGCATGAGCCAAGCTCCTCGCCCCGCCAGTTGCCCTTCAGCGATGGTCCGCCGGTCACGATGATCGCAGGCAGGTCAGCAGACGCCGCGCCCATCAGCGCCGCTGGAGTGGTCTTGTCGCAGCCGGAGAGCAGCACGACGCCATCGATCGGCAGGCCGCGGATCATCTCCTCGACGTCCATCGCCATCAGGTTCCGGCACAGCATCGATGTCGGCGTCAGGAAGAATTCGCCGAGCGAAATAGTCGGGAATTCAAGGGGAAAACCGCCTGCCCGGATGATGCCGCGCTTCACGTGCTCAGCAAGGTCTCGCAGGTGCGAGTTGCAGTGCGTGGCCTCCGACCAGCTGTTGGCAATGCCGATAACCGGCCGCCCGGAGAACGAGTCTTCCGACCACCCCTGCGCCTTCAGCCCGGCTCGGTGCAGGAAGCCTTCGAGATCTCGCCCCCCAAACCACTCCTGGCTGCGAAGTATCTTGTTCGTTGTGGCACCCGAGGCAGTATCACCAGTTCCGTTGTGTCCGTTTTGGGCCATCAGTACATGCATCTCCGTGTCGCCAATGCGTTTTTCCTCTCTCCCCTCCGCGGGAGACAGTTAGAGAGAGAAAGCATCTGCCGGAACCCGACAGATTGTCATCCCGACCATCGCGGAGAGGTCCTACATACCATCTGCACCCGCCCGTGGCATCCGCGGCCTCTCGAAGTGGACTCCAGATTCATCAATGAGCCGCGTACGATCCCTGCGAGCCGCGAACGAGATGACAAAAATCACCCTCTCCTTTGTCCTACGCCCGGAGGGCACCCTCTCAAGGGAGAGTGATTATCAAAGGGTTACCTGTTCGCAATAAGTGATGAAGCATGCGTAAGATACCGGAAGATAAGGATGCAAGGACTGTTGCCAGGAAAATGCCCTGCTCTCCCGGAACACAAAAATATGACATCAACACGGCAGGAAAAACAGACCCGATTCCCCGAGTTCACCGCGTTCGGTAGCCCTGAACAGATCGGTCACGCTATCGGCGAGCAGTTCCGCGATTCGATCCGCGGCATGAGCGAAATCGTGCTGGACCGCTTCAATCAGAGCGCAGTCGTGCCGGTGTCGACCGCAGAAGCCAATATGGTCGCCGCCGCCGCCGTCCCATTTGCCGAAGCCTATCTCCCCGACGGAGTGACGGAGCTTCGTGCCACAGCCCGCGCCGCTGGCATCCCGTTCGAACGCATCATGCTCATCAACGTTCGCAGTATGCTTTCCGCGCCCGCCATTTCGGGCGACCCCGTGAACGCAACGCCCGAAGGCTGCACAACCGTCATGGTCGGGAAAAACGCATCGGAAAGCGAGACCGGTTTCGCGGGGCAGAACTGGGACAACGACCCTGAAATGGGCCCGTTTTCAGCCGTCTTCACCAGGAAACCGACCGGCAAGCCAGCATTCATGACCTGGTGCCAGCCCGGCGTCATCGCCTACATGGGCCTCTCCGAAGCGGGCATCGGCATATGCATGAACGCCCTCAACGGTCCATCTCGACGAGACGGCGTCGGCTGGTACTTCATCGTCCGCTCCATCTACGAGCAGCGTTCGCTAGACGGCATCGTTTCGAGAATTAGTTCCGCTCGGCGTGCGATGACTGCAAATGCCGCCTTCATCACGCCCGAAGGCCCAGCCGACCTTGAGATCACGCTCGACTCCGTGCACACGCTGAAGGCCGGGGAGGCCGAAACGCTCGTTCACACGAACCACTGCGTCCACGATAGCCTGACCTCGTACAACACAGATCACGCAGACACCATCTACGGTCAGTCGTTCGAGCGCAAGGCACGCGCCGAGGAGCTTCTCGCCGGAATCAGTGGCTCGGCTCAAGATGGAAAAGTCTCGGTCGATGACGTGAAGTCGATCCTCTCGGACCGGCAGGGTTTTCCCACGTCCATCAACCGGTATCCTAACGACGACCCCGCAACGGGCTGGCAGCGGTCGGTTATCTCGATAATCGTTGAGCCAGAAGCCGGCCAGATGCACGTTTCGAGAGGCAACCCTGGCGACAATCCGTACGAGCTTTATCTTCTCAACTGACAATTGCTGATCTTCAGCAAAGTGAAACTCAGGCCGGTGACCCTTGCGACTCAGCCGTAGCATGATGATCGGTGCCGGTATCGGCTTCATCTTCGGGATTATCTTCACAATCATCTCGGCATTCCAGTTCGATGAAACGCGTACGACGGCGGGCGAGACGATCGCCGTCGGCCTGCTCGTTGGAATGCCGATTGCGGCGGTGATTGGAACATTCGCTGGCTGGCTCTGGGATGTGTTCATCAGGCCGAAGCCGTGAGCGGGGCAACCGATCGCCGCATTAAGCGCCTAGCACTGGTATTCATCTTGATGCCTGCGCTCATGGCCCTGGCCGCCTGCTCATCCGGAGCGGACCCAACATCAACTCCGCCAGCCGAAGGCGCCATCTCAGGCACTCTTTCGATCGGCCCACTCTGCCCGGTCGAGCCTTGCAGCAACCCGATCAACCCGTATCCCGGTCTCCAGGTGGCGATTGTGCGGAATGATGAGGTGGTTGCACTTCTCGATGTCAACGAAGACGGAGCGTTCTCCGGCCTGGTCCCCGCGGGTGAATACCAACTCAACGTGCAGCCCTGCGAATTTCTCGGCTGTCGGTTCTCGCTGCCGGTTTCGATTATCGTGATCGAAGGCCAGGCGACGCGAGTCGACATCGATATCGACACCGGGATCAGGTGATTCGAACCTATCGGCGGATCTTCAGCAGCCTGAGCAACCTGTCGAAAACACCCCGGCCGCCACCCGGCTTGAACGCCTTGTGAGCGCGGTCCGTCGAACACTTGTGACAGGTGCAGTAGGGCGGGTGATTTCCGCCTCTATATGCTTTTTCGTCCAATCGAAAATTCCCGAACGAAGCATCGCGCACGTTCAAATGAATGCTAGAAACGTGCTTCAATCATCTCACAGCGCAGGAAACCACGTGTGAAGAAATGATTGGGACGAGAGTGAACCCGAGTACGCACTGAGTTCTGCTGCGAGTGTGGCCGTGAAAGCGGCACAACAAAGGGAGTAGAACCCGGACTAAGCGCTCCTGGCGTCTGTTATCGGGGGAGCAGCTTCGGCTCTGGCCTTTGCCTTCAGCGCCCAGTTGACGCACATCTCAACTTCCCCGGTTTCCCAGGGCTTCGTGATGTAGTCACGGGTGCCGAGTTGAACGGCCCGGACCATGGCGTGACGATCACCCTGAGCGGTGACCATGATCACTGCGATCGATTCGGTCACAGGGTCTGACTTGAGTTTACGAAGCACCTCAAGCCCGTCCATCCGAGGCATTGCGATGTCGAGAAGGATCACGTCCGGAGAATCGTTGACCGCCCGTTCCAGGCCGATCAATCCATTCTCGGCGTGAAGCACATCGTGCCCTTCTTCATCGAGAATAGCCGCGAGCGCATCCCTGATCTCTTCGTGGTCATCGACAACCAGTATTTTCGACATCTAGCAAAGTCCCTTTGCATCACGACTCAACAAGACAGATTGACCGAGAGATTGGCCGAATCACAGTATCGATACTGCATGACGTTCGGGAGTGGGAGTTGGCAACAAGGTGTTGTTCGGGTGTGCATCACAGATCAATAGTGCGGTGTGACAGGGTGTTTCCAGTTCGTCTCACCCCGCGGCTAGCATGCGCCCATGCTTGCAAAGACAAAAACTTGCGCCATTGTCGGGCTCGACGGGACCGTCGTGGACGTCGAGGCGGACATCTCACCGGGGCTACCTGCGTTTCATGTCGTTGGCCTGCCAGACGCCGCGGTCCAGGAGTCAAGGGAGCGGGTTCGTTCCGCCATCCGCAACTCAGGCACCGAGTTTCCCATGCGGCGTATCACCGTGAGTCTGGCTCCGGCGGACCTGCGAAAGACCGGCCCCGCATATGACCTGCCGATAGCGATGGGGCTGCTAATGAGTTCCGGGCAGGTGCCGGACACGCTGGCCGGGTCGTTGCTGTTGGGAGAGTTGGCGCTGAAGGGGTCGCTGAGACCGACCCAGGGCATGCTGGCAATGGTTGCGGTCGGGAAAGCGGCCGGGGTGAAGACCGTCTATGTTCCTGCGATGAACGCCCGCGAGGCCGCGCTTGTGCATGGCATGGAGGTGATGCCTGTCGATTCACTGGCGCAGCTGGTGTCCCACGCACGAGGCACTTCGACGATCAGGCCGTTCGACGGGAAAGCCCCTCCGGCTGGTGGCGCAGAAGATGTCGCGACCGGTCGGATCAAAGATACGGGCCGCTGGCCTGACCTGGCCGATGTGCGGGGTCAGGAGCATGCGAAGCGGGGAATGGAGGTAGCAGCAGCCGGTGGGCACAATCTGCTGATGACGGGTCCGCCTGGCTCCGGTAAGACTCTCCTCGCTCGCTCACTGCCGTCAATCCTGCCCGAGATGTCGGTTGACGAGGCGCTGGACGTCACGAAGATCTACTCTGTGGCCGGGCTTTTGCCAGCAGGTAGTCCGCTGGTCGAAAGGCGGCCGTTCAGGTCGCCGCACTACACGATTTCTAACGCGGGCCTTGTTGGCGGCGGAGCTATCCCGCGCCCCGGCGAGATCACCTTGAGCCACCGCGGTGTGTTGTTCCTGGATGAGTTGCCCGAGTTCGGCCACACCGCTCTGGAGGTGTTGCGACAGCCGTTGGAGGATAGAGTCGTGACGATCAGCAGGGCGCAGGGAACGGTTACCTTCCCTGCGAATTTCATGATGGTCGGGGCGATGAACCCGTGCCCGTGCGGCTTCTTCGGCGACTCACAAAAGGCGTGCTCCTGTGCGCTTTCCGGTGTTTCCCGCTATCAACGCCGGATCTCGGGCCCGCTCATGGACAGGATGGACATCTTCGTTGATGTGCCTCGAGTTGAGTACGAGAAGCTTGTGGAGCCGGCGGTTGCAGAGTCGTCTGCTGATGTGCGCGCCAGAATAAATACGGCACGCTCGATCCAGTGGGAAAGGTTCGGTGAGAAGACTTCGCTGACCACGAACTCGGATATGGGCTCGACGGAGGTGTGGGACCACTGCCAGCTTGAGGGCTCGGCAAAGTCGCTGCTCCAGATGGCGATGAGCCAGCTCTCCCTTTCCGCCCGCGGGTTTCACAGGGTCCTGAAGGTATCAAGAACCATCGCCGATCTGGCAGGCTCCGATGTCATAAAGACCTCGCATCTCGCAGAGGCGCTGCAGTACAGGCCGAGACCGGTTTTGTAGTTTATTTTTCCGGATGTGGCTTGATCTCCTGAATGTGAGAGGATCGGCTGCCGGACGATTGTCTGTAAGATTGCTGGTACATGAGCCTTGAGAATCTCTTTACTCGGCCCGATGCTTGGTCCGGTGGTTATTTCATCCTCGCGATGGAACTCGGGCCTCGATCGGACGCAAACTTACGGACCGCGACCATTGCCTTGTGGGGGCACGCGTCATTTGAAGGTTGCTTTGTAAGCAGAGAAGCTGAGCCGAGAGATCAATCGGTGATTTCGGCAGATCAGAGCGACGACAATCTTGGAGAATCTCTTTATGGGATAGCGACTACTCCAAACGGACATGAAATCCCGTGTGCTTCGTTTACTGTGAGGTACGATGCGGAGGATTCGAAGCCGGCTGCCGATTGGCTAAAACTAGCGCTACCGATGGGGGGCCTTGAGATCGCGTATCCAGTAGGCGCGTATCCGTTCGGTACCGCTGTAACCAACGAGTGGCTGAGCGAAGTCAACGATTGGCTTGGCAAGATCGGGACTCACGTTTACGAGCATGTTCGGTTCTTGTTTGGAATCATTGGTCATGAAGTCCCAGTTTCAGACGAATCTGCAAGCTGGATCGCCGAACACGGAATACCGAAAAGTTCGTGGGACAGCTACCTGATCCCCCAGGAAGAAGGTCTCCAACGCTTCCTAGCTGTCGAGCACGCACCAACGGATGACCTGAAATGATCTAGCCTCTGCGGTGCTTCGGCGCTAGTTTCGCTCCATGACCGCTAAATCGCAGCATCGCTCAGCGGCGCCGTACTGAACACCACGCTGAATGCACGGCAGTAGATCATCACCGCATTGTGATCACCGATAGCCACGTCGGCGGGGATGTCGTAGTTCTGGTTTCCGCGGTTTCCCTTCAGTCGGCCGAGTTCAACATATCCCTGGCTCTTGTCCTTACCTTCAGGGTCCACCATGAGCAACACGAAAAGATCAGGTCCGTTCGTTACATCCAGATCTTCAAGCCTGAGAACCTGACTTCCGTCGTCAATCGTGTAAATCGTCGCCGTGCCCGAGCCCCGGTGTACGCGGTCCTCATCCCTGAAAGAGCCCGACTTCAGGGCGACCGTCGAGGTCTCGAGCATTGCCGGGGTCATACCGTCTGCTGCTGCGACGTTTTCCTCTGCCGCCTCATCCATCACGGTCTCGGCTTCGGCGCGGGTCATCGAATCGGGAATCACGGCGCTGACAGTCCTGGGAAACTCCTCGTCAACCGTCTTGTTCAGGAACAGCGGAGAGCCCAGCCACCATCCGAAAGCAATCACCGGCACGGCGGCAATCAGTACCGCCCCGGTCACAATCTTTCGTGGCTTTGTAGCGATCAGCCACCTGAAAAGTCTCATCTGTGTCCCTCCAAACGTTCCCTTGACCGCATCCAAACCCGGCCTCGCACCGGCTAAACCGACAGATCAGTATCGGTCACCAGCCACTCGACCGGTTTTCACGCCGGTAGTCCGGCAGAATGCAAGTCAGCAATTCACATCACTTCGAGTCCCGCCGATGCTTCCTACTACGACTCCGAAAATCGAACTGGTTGGCCCTATATCTTACGGTCATGTGAACTCTCACACCCCGGAGTCTTTCAACAGGTAACGATCCGGCCCCTGCTTCTGACGATTGGAAACCGCAGAATCGCTTCTGGCGATTGGAAACCGCAGATTCGCATCTGACGATTTGTGACCGTGCCGCATCACCGGTATAACTATCCCATGCTGATCACATCCTCCGACGAACTGAAAGCTTTCTGCGAAAGTGTTTCAGACCATCCCTACATCACCGTCGACACTGAGTTCATCCGCGAACGGACCTACTGGCCGAAGCTCTGCCTCGTACAGGTCGCCGTTGAAGGCAAGGCCGCGGCAATCGACGCACTCGCCCCGGACATAGACCTGAATCCGCTATTCGACCTCATGCGGAACGAAAACATTCTTAAAGTATTCCACTCCCCAGGGCAGGACCTGAGCGTTTTCCACACCGTCATGCAGGATGTGCCGAGTCCAATCTTCGACACCCAGATTGCCGCAATGGTCAGTGGCTTCGGCGAGCAGCCCGCATACGCCACACTGGTGTACTCGCTGCTCGGGGAACAGGTGGACAAAGCGTCGCAAATGACCGACTGGGCACGCCGTCCACTGACGGAAAGGCAGATCAAGTATGCGCTTTCGGATGTGACGCACCTCGTCAAGGTCTATGAGCTGCTCCGCGAAAAACTGGAAGCCACCGGTCGCACAAAATGGGTCGAGCAAGAGCTAGAGACGTTGGTCGAACCGTCCAGCTACGTCTCGGACCCCGATGAACAGTGGAGACGAGTGCGCATCCGCAGGCCAACCAGCAAGGCGCTGGCTGTGCTGCGGGAGATCACCAGGTGGCGTGAGAACGTGGCGCAGGAGCGGGATCGGCCGAGAGCGTGGATCATCAAGGACGAGTCGCTGGCTGAGATCGCAGCGACACAACCCGCGTCCGTCGACCAGCTAGAGCGCGTCCGCGGGGTCACATCGAAGTTCGCTGAGGGACGAGATGGGCGCGACATCCTGGCTGCGGTCGACCGTGCTCTAGAGTCACCTCAGTCTGAATGGCCCGAGGTCGCAAGGCGCAACGGAAAGCCCGACATCTCGGACACCCTGGTCGCCCTGTTGCAGGCATTGCTCAAGATCTGCGCAGATGAGAACGATGTGGCGACCGGCATCGTTGCCAACCGGCGTGAGTTGGAGGCGATTGCAACCAACGATCAGGCCGATGTGAGGGCGATGAAGGGCTGGCGGCGAGAAGTTTTCGGCGACGATGCGCTGCGACTGAAGCACGGAAAGCTGGCGATCACCAGCAACGGCGCAGATGCAATAGCAGTCAGCATGAACGGCCACTAGGCAGGTGGTGAGGCCGAGCTGGTCAACGGCTGCCTTTGTCATTCTGAACTCGACCCTCAGACACGCACGCGGGTTCCCGCGGTCGGGATGACACAACTGACCACTGCGACGACCGATCCCGCTCTGTACACAAACACCACCTTCCCACATCGTATACTCAGTTCACGTAGCAGCTAACTGACCAGCCCAGGATCTCAACTAAATGGCAACTGCACTCAAGTCCGATGTATTCATCGCCGGCGCGGCACGCACCCCAACTGGCAAGTTCGGCGGCGGCCTCTCCACCACTCCTGCCACCAGCCTCGGCGCCACGGCGCTTGCAGCCGCCATCGACCGCTCCGGCGTTGGCGCGGACGAGATTGAGTACACGATCATGGGCAACATGCTCTCCGCCGGGCTCGGCCAGACGCCAGCGCGACAGGCCTCTATCGCCGCAGGCATTCCAGAGACCACCTCGGCGCTGACCATCAACAAGGCGTGCGCGTCCGGCCTGCAGTCTGTCATCCTCGCATCGCAGTCCATACAGTTGGAAGAGACCGACGCAGTGGCTGCCGGAGGCATGGAGAACATGAGCCTCGCGCCGCACCTGCTCATGAACAGCCGGACCGGCCAGCGGCTCGGCGATGTGAACCTCACAGACTCGATGATCCACGACGGCCTGTGGTGTCCGTTTGAGAACCGCCATATGGGCAGCTCCGCCGAGGCGATCAATGACAAGTATGGTATCGGCCGGGAGCGTCAGGACCGCTTCGCCGAGCGCAGCAATCGTCTCGCCTCATCGTCAACGGCCGAAGGTTGGTTCAAAGACGAAATCGTGCCGGTCAGCGTCGAAGGTCGACGCGGCGCGGTGACTCTTGTCGAGACGGATGAAGGCCCACGGCCGGACACATCCTTCGAAAAGCTCTCCGCCTTGCGTCCTGCCTTCTCTCCGGGCGAGACCGTGACGGCGGGTAACTCTTCGCAGATCAGCGATGGCGGTGCAGCGGTTGTCGTCATCTCAGAACGAAAAGCAGCTGAGTCCGGTGTAGACACGCTGGGTCGAATATCCGGCTATGCGCACGCTGCCAACGAACCGGGAATGCTGTTCGACGCACCGAGACTGGCGGTTGCGAAGCTACTGGAGAGCACGGGCGAATCGTTGGAGGATTTCGACCTGATCGAGGTGAACGAGGCGTTTGCCGCGCAGGTGCTGGCAAACGGCGACGCCCTCGGCTGGGATCCCGAGCGAGTCAACACGCGGGGCGGGGCGGTCGCTCTCGGCCATCCGATAGGCGCAAGCGGCGCAAGAATCCTCGTAACGTTGCTCTATGGCCTGAGGCGCGTCGCAGGCCGCAAGGGTCTCGCCGTAATATGTCACGGCGGCGGCGGTGCCGTCGCAATGAGCATAGAGGCGGCCTAGTGTCTGTCATCCCGACCGCGGGGTACCCGCTTGAGCGGGTCGCAGGGATCTTACCGTCCAGATGAGAATGCCTGAGAAACTTTTAATCAAGTCGGTGTTGTTCTGGTCCTCTCTCCCTTTGTGGGAGAGAGTTAGAGAGAGGGGGATGTCGGCCTTGGGCCGACGTTTTTGTCATTCTGAACTCGATTCAGAATCTCCCGTTGACCTCACAATGCCGGTTAGATTCCTCTGTTTCAGTCGGGATGACAAAGCCCTTTCACCCTCTCCCTATTGTCCTGCGCCTATAGGCACCCTTTTGAAGGAGAGGGGTATACACAGAGCCAATCAAGCCCGGTATGACAAAATTTCCACCACGGTCCGGCCGCAACTATCCCCAACCTCAAGGTGAATCATGGCTTCCGCTGATGACCAGAACGAGAATCCCATCGGCGGCGCGCCCGGTCTGAGCGTCCTCGAACGCCGCCGCATAGAGGCTGCTGTTCTCGGACCGATGCTCAAGGCGTTCCAGGATCGGTTCGGCGAGCAGGCCACTCGTGAAACGGCGACAGGCGTCATCACCGAAATCGCCCGAAACCAGGGGGCTGAGATGGCGCAATTCCTTGGCGGCAACGACCTTGAAACCTTCGCCGCAAACAAGGACCCCTGGCGCAAGGGCGGAGCGCTCGACGTCGAGGAGCTGGAGCGCACGCCAACGGCCTACTCATTCAACGTCACGCGCTGCGGCTATGCTGACATGTACCGCAAGATGGGTCACGGTGACCTTGGCGACATCTTCTCCTGCACCCGTGACTTCGAATTCTCTACAGGATTCAACTCTAAGATTAAACTGGAGCGCACGCAGACCATCATGCAGGGCGCATCTTTCTGCGACTTCAGGTACACGCTGGAAGAACACGATCAAAAAGGCTCAGACTGATGCAAAACCAGAACAACCGGCAATTGCATCGAATACAGTAGTACAGAGCCCCGATATCACCTGGATTGAGAAGGCACAGATATGACTACCGAACAGGAACAGCAGCAGACCATGAAGTGCATCGAGGATGGCACCGTTCTTGAGCCTTCTACGACCTCCGGGGAGCCGTCTATGCGGTGCCCGGTATGCAGCGGCGCATGGCTAACGGAAGAGGCTCTCCACGCCGTCGAAGACAAGTCTTTCGACGCTGAGATGGTGAAGGGGCAGTTGCGCTACGGTGAGCATCCAACAGAACACGCATGCCCGCACTGCTCCGAGAAGATGACGCGCTTCCGGTACCGCGGTCACAGCCTTGAGATCGAGGCCTGCCCGAACCACGCAGGCTACTGGCTGGACCACGGCGAAGATCGTCACATCAAGGACGCCCTGAAAGACCGCAAGCGAGGTCTGGAAAGGTCCGTCGGGGCCGAGCACGCCTGGAACAAGGCGCGTCGTGGGGGATCAACCTCAATCGTTGACCGAATCAAGTCACTGTTCGGCCGTTGATCTAATCATCCGAGCTAGATAAACCCGTATTGGCCCGTACCAGTACGTTGCCCGCCACAGGTATGATGTAAGGACCAGTCGGCCGCCCGGCCATCGACTCGAGACTGCAACCATCCGGCGAAACACGCACCATGTTCGAAGCCAGTAACAAACGCGAAGCAAGCATTACCCTCTGCCTGTTCCCCCACCTGGGTGAGTTCATCGCGGTTGACACCAGGAAAGACCTGCCCGACGGCCCCGCGGTGCATGTGATGTCTTTCGAAGATGTGTTCACTGACGACTTCCGCGCCCGCCTGGAAGCAGGATTTTCGTCCCTAATCCGCAAGCAAGATGTCGGACTGCTTGAGATGATCGGCCTGCCCCAAGAGGTCGAGACACTGGTGCGGGCCGAATCGATGAAGCGAGTGGTCAAGATGCTCAATCACACCGCTGGAATCGCTTCGGCTGACATCGGCGGCGGAATCGGCGTCCTGTTCTTTGCCCGTAGCCTCCTCTCGATTCAGCAAGAGCAGCTGGAAGCCGCCATGGAGGAGCTCTTCGGACACCTGTTGAGTGATTCCCAGTTGACCAGGCTCCGTAAAGAGCTGGAGCGGCTGATCGCTGAGGAGCAGACCGAGGAAGGCACCATCAGGCAACGGGAAATGGCCCAGCTAATCACTGGTGAGCCCGGCTCGTTCGTCACGCTCTGGCAGAGCGGCGGGAACAACTAGCCCGGTCTGTTCAGGCCGACCAATTGCCCGTTGACCACCTGCCCACTCCCTGAACGGCGATATACTCATTCGCCGTGGACAGATACGCACTAAACGCTCAAGCCGCCCAGGACGACCCGTCTCTGCTCAGAGAGCTGTTCGGCAACCCGGAAGACGGCACCCTCCTGGCATGGCTTGCCGACCACGGCCTCTGGGCCATTCTGATCTCCCTCGGAGCCCTCTTGCTCTGGTACCTCATCCGCAGGTACATCCGGAGCAAGCTGCGCTCTGCCGTTCGAACGGTGGTAGGCGAAGAAGGCATTCCAACGGAGGATGCGGTGGCCGTGCGCGGAGCGGACCGGCTGGTCGCATCGATCATTCCCGCTCTGATTATTGGCACAGCTGCCGTCGTCAGCATCTTGTTCGTGCTCGGCAACAACATCGATCCCGCGCTCGATTTTTTCGCCGACCTGGGCACAGACGCAGCTCGCTGGCTCTTCACAAGCGGCGTGCGCATCGTCATCGTGATAGTGCTCGCCTGGGTCGGCGTCAGGCTGACCCGCCGGTTCCTCCCGGCCCTGATGCTGCGAGTCATCCGAGACAGCCGGGATGCCGCCGACCATGCCGAGGCATCACGAAAACGCGCTGAGACCCTGGGCGCGGTGTTCGTTGCCGCAATCAACGTTTTCATCGTCGTGGTCGTGGTCTTCACCGTCACGAACGAACTCAGCATTCCAATCGGACCGGTCCTTGGCGGCGTTGGCATCGCCGGGATCGCCCTTGGCTTCGGGGCGCAGCACCTCGTCCGGGACGTGATCACCGGGACCATGATCCTGCTTGAGAACCAGTACCGGCAGGGCGATGTGGTGCAGATAGCGGGAATCGCCGGACTGGTCGAGTCGATAAACCTCCGGCGCACCGTGCTCAGGGACCTCGAAGGTAAGGTCCACACCATCCCGCACGGCGAGATTTCGACCACCACCAACTTCACGAAATACTGGTCGCGCATCGTTCTAGACGTTGGCGTTGCGTACAAGGAGAACATGGAGAACGTGTTCCGCGTCCTCAACGAGATCGGCTCAGAGCTGGGAAATCACCCCGAGCTCGGCCTGAAGGTGATCGACCCGCCGAAGGTCCTCCGACTCAACTCTTTCGGCTCGTCTGAGTTGAGCATCCGCATGCTCGGGGTCTGCAAGCCGTTGACGCAGTGGGAGCTGACCGGCTGGCTGAGGCTGCGTATCAAGGAGCGGTTTGACGAAGAGGGGATCGAGATTCCGTTCCCACACCAGACGATCTACTGGGGAGTGGACCAGCCGGCGTTGCCGTGGCAGCAGGGCGCGGCGACCGAGCAGGTTGAACCCGCTGCGGAGAAGCAAGTTGAGCCGGAGCCAGAGCCGGACGACTTTGTTGATCCCAATCTCCTGACACCGGAACAGCGTGAGGCGATGCTGGCAGAGATGGCCCTGGCCGCTCAGGCGGCGCAGGAGCAGATGCGCCGCGATCAGGGCGAGGTGATGCGCCTGCCGGGCCAGGGCGACGAATAGCGAGATCACTATTGCCCACAGATCTGTCAGAAGGGTGCCAGCGCGCACAAGGCGCAACACCCTTCGTCCCGACACAGCGTGAGGGACCCGGGGTGGATGAGGCAACGTACCGGAACTGCCCTCTGCACCAGCGAACGCCATCGTTGCAGCACCGGTCAGGCAGGAAGTTTCCCTGTCCTCTCACGCCCAACCCAGCCCCAGGACATCCCCGATTTGACCCGCAACCACCGCGTCATCCGTCTGCCCGAGCGCAACCGACTCCAACCTCGAAAACTGATCCTTCCGATCCTGCTCCGTCCGCCCGACCGAACGCAGCATTTCCTCCCCGATAGCCTCAACATCCGAAGGCGAAACCAGCGGTGCCGCATCGCCGAACGCCTCGGCGACACTTGAGGCCGCTGAAAGAATCAACGAGCAGTCCCGCCGATTTATGAGTGGCGCGGCCAGAGCCGTTGAGCCCGCCGCATCGGCGATAGGCACCGAAACGACGGTATCTGCCAGACGCAGGGCAGCGAGCGCCATTGGATAGTTGTTCTCGAAGATCAGCTCAACCGGACCGCCCGCCGCTCCACCATGACGGTCATTTACAGTACGCGCAGTCCGTTCGATCTCACTCACATAGCGCCGGTACTGCGACAGATGCGGTGGAGGCGGTGCCAGGACCAGCAGGTATCTGGTCTCACCGGCGAGCGAGCGTTCCCTGTCAAGAAGCGAGCCGTAGGCGCGGATGCACCGCACAATGTTCTTGTGAGGCTCAGCCCGCTCCGCTGTCACAAACGTATGCCGACTGTCGTCTCTAAATCGCTCAACATATGCTTCGGTTCGATGCGATTCGGCAACTGCGATCAGCGCGTCGTGGTCAACCGAAGGTGAATAGGTCTTTAGCTGAACAGCGCGACCGCTCGCCACTGCGACCCGCCTGGCATCTCGGTCGATCTCGACGCCGGGAACAAACTCCTCGAAACATCCCATCAGAGCCCGGACATCACGGTCAGAGGTCAGGCCGACAACGTCACACTCCAGCAGGCTTGAAAAGATCTCTTCACGCCACTCCGCAGGCATCATCAGCCAGTCACCCGGTCCCGGCCAGGGCACATCGACCGCATAGTGAATCGACGCCCCCGGCACAAGCGAGCGCACCATTCCACCAACCAGGTGCATATGGAAGCCGCGTAGCATGATGGCCACTGGCCGTTCCGAGCGTTCTGCCTCTGCCGCAATCTCTGCGGCGAACATCCGGCTCACCTTCATCATCCCCTGGTCCCAGCCAGTAGCCGCCTCCCGGTCCACATTCGGCGTATGAGTGAAGCCCCACGCCCGGTGGTGCAGGAACCAGAGAAGCGGGTTACAGATGATGTTGTAGTAGCGGTGGTGGACGCGGCGGGATGGAGTGACGAACCGGGCCGCCCAGCCTTCCGGCAACCCTGCTGTTATCGGCCCGTCACCTGCCTGCCTGGCAACTTCCCGGTCAGCGCCTGACGCTGCGACGGACACCCATGTCAGGGGGAGCTTTCCCTGCAGCGCCGCCAGGTTACCGATCGACCCACTGCCAGCAGACAGCGCATCGTTCCCGCGACCGGTAAACGACACCGGCCTCTGGTTGGAGGCGACGATCACATGTCTTGTCGCGGCGAGATCGGCGCACAGGGCTTCAAGCGTCGCCCCGTGCTGGTCGGCCTCTTGAGGTGGCATAGTCAGCTCAAGTGCATTTGGTCGGGCAGTGCAGCCGGATTTCCCGGTGCGAGCGCGCTATCTTACTAGCAGACGAGGATTCCAAGTCGTCCGTGGCGCGCATACACCGTTTGGTCGGTTGCGAAACGAAGTCCGCATCTGAAAAGACCCTAAACTGGAGACTGGCATCCGTGTCAATGAGCATCGCCCATTCCCCTAAACACCCGTCGTGGAACCGATACCCGTGAATAGTGAACCAGTTCATAGCTTGAGTTGGACCGGAGCGGATGATCCGAGCTTCGATTCGGTTAAGACCTTCAGATGCGGGAACGTGGAACTTGGCGTATTCGGTGGCAGCACGAAAGCGGGCGCGGTCCACAACGAAGACGGGGCGTTGGTGCTGGCAAGTCCCGGTTCGGGTTGTAGCTTCGCTGCCGTGCTCGATGGCCATGCGGGCACCGACAGTACCGAAGCCGTCATCCGGCTACTCGACTCCGAGCGTGAAACAGTTGCCGAACTGCTCGAACTCCCGGTGAGGGACGCATTCAAGAGAGTTCAAGCCCATCTGATCACCAAACTGACCGCTGACAAGTTCGTCCGCGCGTGCCAGCAGATGACAGGTGAAACCGCCGTTTTGTTCTGTGCGCAAAAAGGAGATTTCCTCTGGTGGATGAGCATTAGAGACAACCTGTTGTACGTTCTGCACCCCGAGTTCGCACGGCTCGGGCAGTACGCGATCAACTCTCGCCAATTTTTCCAGTGGGTTGGTCGGGCAAATTCCCTCGTCCTTGACGCGCCGGCACTAACTTCTGGAGCGCTCGAACTGCGCGGCGGATTGAACCGAATCCTCCTGGTAATGGACGGGTTGCTGGAGTTCGACGATCGTGATCTGGAGTCTGGGGCGAACATGATGAATGCCGTCGAAGCCTCGGTCCGCGACACCGGAGGCGTTCGTCAGTTGCTGGAGCGGGTGAAAAGCGCCGACGGAGTGGACAGTGCAACTGCAATCTACTGGGAGGCCGACATCCAACGGACACCTCTATATCCAAGTGGATGAGCCACGACGTTACGCTAAGCCAGTCGCGCCGCCGTACATCCTGCTTCTGGCTCCGTTTCGCACCGCGCTGCTCTTTGACGATGGGATTTCCCGAACCTAGAATTCATATTTGGGCTGTACAGCGTTTGCCGTTTTGTCATTCCCGCGAAAAAAGTCCGGAATCTCCCGCCGTTCACACGAGAACGGCGGTGAGGCTCGATTCATGCCCACATGAATGGGTTAGACCCAAGAGCCGTAAGATCCCCCACCCGTAAGCGGGTACCCCGCGGCCGGGATGACACAATCAATACTGATGGTTGGTGACAACCAGACATCTGCACTGACAAGCCCTTACCCCACGAGAAAAAGAACCAACGGAAAAAAATATGCGTTTCTTGACGGCAGACGAAGCTCGGGAAGCATTCCTGAAGTACTTTCAGGAGCGGGACCACCTGCGCCTGCCATCGGCGTCGCTCATCCCATCCGGCGACCCCACGCTACTTCTGACCACGGCGGGAATGGTGCCGTTCAAGCCCTACTTCTCACGAGAGCTTGAGCCGCCACACCCGCGCATCACAACCGTCCAGAAGAGCTTCCGCACCACCGACATCGAAGAGGTCGGCGACGCAACGCACCTCACCATGTTCGAAATGCTCGGCAACTTCTCATTCGGCGACTACTTCAAGAAGGAGACCATAGCGTGGGGTCACGACATCTCGCTCAACGTCTTCGGACTCGAACCTGAGCGCCTCTTCTTCACCGTGTACACAGATGACGACGAGGCGGAACAGCTATGGCTGGACAGGGGAGTCGAGCGCAATCGGATCTACCGTTTCGGCGATGAGGACAACTGGTGGGGACCGGCCGGAGACCAGGGAGCGTGCGGCCCCTCAAGCGAGCTGCACTACTACACGGGTGACCTCGACGCAATGCCGGACTACTCCGACCCTGAGATCCGCAAGGTCTGGGGTCCAAACCTGACAGACGACTTCGTGGAGTACTACAACCTCGTCTTCACGCAGTTCAACCGCGACCTCGAAGGCAATGACACGCTGTTGCCGTTCAAGAACATCGACACCGGCCTCGGCCTGGAACGCATCGCCGTAATCCTGCAGGGCGTGGGCAGCATCTACGAAGCCGATCACTTTCAGCCCCTGGTCCGCCACGTCGAAAGCATGTGCGGCAAGAAATGGGGTGAGGACCCGAAAGTAACTGCTGCGATAAACATCGTTGCGGAGCATGCGCGTTCGGCAACGTTCCTGATCGGCGACGGCGTTATTCCCGGGAACAACGGCCGCGGCTATGTGCTGCGCCGCGTTATCAGGCGCGGAATGATCTTCGGGCGAGAGCTGGGAATCGAGGGCCCTGTCAGCGAGCTGGCACAGATCGTCGCCGAGGTGATGGGTCACACCTACCCGGAACTGCGAAGCAACGGCAACTTCATCGAGCAGGTGCTCGACAAGGAGGAGGCGAGCTTCTCACGCACACTTGAGCAGGGAACGCAGCGGCTGCACGTCGTGATGGCGAAGGGCACAGACGAACAGGTTTCCGGTGCAGATGCCGCTCAGTTATATGACACATACGGATTCCCCGTTGAGATGACGCAGGAACTCGCATCGGAGAACGGCCTTAACGTGGACATGGAAGGCTACGAGCAGGAGATGGAGCAGCGGCGTGAGAAGGCGCGCTCTGCCGGGACCGCGTTCGCCGGTGACTCCGAAGGGCGCAAGATTTACGAATCGCTGGACATCGAGGAGACCGTGTTCCTCGGATACAACACGCTGCTCGCCGATTCCACCGTTGTCGGTCTCATCAAAGATGGCAAGCTGATCGACAGCGCATCCGAAGGTGACGAGGTCGAGATCATCCTTGAGGAGACACCGTTTTACGCTGCGCGCGGCGGCCAGGTCGGCGATACGGGTGTGCTGCATAGTCCCGGCCAGGACCCGGCGGTCCAGGTCAACGTCAACGATACCCGCGCTCCGTTCGGGCACATCAACGTCCACTTCTCGAAGGTGGCAAAGGGGACTGTGAAGACAGGTGACGCCCTCACGGCAGAGGTCAACGGAGACCGCAGGGAAAAGATTCGGCGCAACCACACTGCAACGCACCTCGTCCACGCCGCGTTGCGAGAGGTGCTCGGGACGCACGTGCGCCAGTCCGGCTCCGTCGTAGCACCAGACCACCTGCGTTTCGACTTCACCCATATGGCGCCTATGACAGCGGAAGAGATCAGGGCGGTGCAGGATCGGGTGAACGAAAAGATCCGCACCAACCGGCCTGTCGAGGTCCACTGGACAACCTACGGAAAGGCCGTCGAGGGCGGCGCGCTGGCGTTCTTTGGCGACACCTACGAGAACGATGTGCGGACCATCCGAATCGATCCTCCGTGGAGCTATGAGCTGTGCGGCGGCACGCACATGGAGTCGACAGGTGGCACAGGCGTCTTCATCATCACGTCCGAAGCCGGTATCGGCTCCGGCGTGCGGCGCATTTTCGCTGTCACAGGCGTCGGAGCAGAAGAGGCTATTTACGATCAGTTCGGCATGGTTGACCAGGTGTCGCAACTGCTGAAGGTCCCAGCCGATGAACTCGGCCAGCGCACACAGTCGCTCATGGATGACCTTGCGGCCTCCCGCCGGGAACTCCAGAAGCTGGAGGAGCAGGTTCTGCGGGCGAGCGTGGCCGGTTCATCAGGCACATCTGGAAACGGGGCTGACCAGAAGGCGTTCGACTTCTCGCTGGACGCCCCCGACGGCACATCTATCACCGCCGAAGTGAAGTCCGTCTCAGCCAGCAACGTTGATTCACTACGCCGCACCGCGGACCACATCCGCGACCGGATCAAGAGCGGCGTTGTCGTGCTTGGCTCCGTCATCGACGAGCGGCCAATGATCATCGTCATGGTCACAAAAGACCTGACCGGCAGCGGCCTCCATGCAGGCAACATCGCAAAGGAAATCGCCGGGAAAATGGGCGGCGGCGGTGGCGGCAGTCCTGTGGTCGCACAGGCCGGAGGCAAAGAGCCGGGCCAGCTTGAGGCCGCCCTGGCATCTGCTAAAGGGGTCGTCGAAGCAGGTCTCGCCGGCGACAAGGTTTGAGCGGCCGCGCCCGGAGGTTGCTCGGTGTTGACATCGGCGAGGTGCGAATCGGAATAGCGCTCTCGGACCCCACCGGCACGATCTGTACTCCGCTGACCACGCTGAAAGCTGCCGGTGCGCCCGCAGACCAGGAGCGCATCGCCGAACTGGCCGCCAAACATGAGGCCGAGGCGATAGTCGTCGGGCTGCCGATCAACATGAACGGTTCGTACGGCCCAGCGGCGAGAGGTGCCCAGGCGTTTTGCCGGTTGCTGCGAACAATGACGGGACTCCCGGTATTCACGCAGGACGAACGGCTGACCTCTCATGAGGCCGAGGCGCGACTACGATCATCCGGTGTCCAGCCAAGCCGCAACAAGCAACAGATCGATTCGGCCGCGGCAGCGGTGATCCTCGAAAGCTACCTGGCGGGACAAAGGTAGTAGGGGCGATTGTCAGGGCCGCGAGCGTGTTTCCTGAGCGCAGTGAAACGTAGTCGAAGGATCTCTCGCGCGGGCGGTTGCCCCTGTCAGTATCACTCGTCTCCCACAGTACCGATCATGACATGTCAACCTGTCTCCATTGCAAACCACTTCGACAGGCCAACTCGCCTCCTACAGGGACCCTTCGCCTCCGCCGACACTCCGCTCAGGGAACACGACTCCGCCGACATTCCGCCCAGGGAACACGTCACCTACGGCGCCAGCAGCGCAGAAACACAACTTCGCTCACGGAATCCCAACGTCGCCCGCGTCCCGCACTACGGACGCCCTCATAGACTGGTCTCTGGACCTACGAACGGACACTGCCCCGGCAAAATCTCGACTCGCCGATCGAAGTAAAAATTCGCATTCGGAAGGAGCGATCTTCAGTGGCGAACATAATCACCCTCACACTCAACCCGTGCATCGACAAGTTCTTCACCGTCGACGCACTGATCGCCGAGCAGAAGCTCAGGGCTCGCGACGTTGAAGACTATCCCGGTGGCGGCGGACTCAACGTGTCACGTGCAATATCGCACCTCGGCGGCAAGTCAACCGCACTATGGATTCTCGGAGGTCCTGTCGGGCATCGCCTCGAACAACTGCTGGCCCGCGAAAACCTAGATCAGCACACGGTCGCCGTCTCCGGGCAAACGCGCGAAAACATCATCGTCTACGAAAAGTCGAGCGACCAGTACTACCGTTTTTCCCTGCCGGGGCCGTCCATCTCGGACAGTGAATTGGTTGCATGGACGGAAGCCTTGAATGCCGTAGTCTCACCCGGAGACTACGTCGTCATCAGCGGAAGCCTGCCGCCTGGTGCTCCACCCGGCTGGTTCGCAGACCTGATCCAGTCCATCTCCGCCGAGCATCGAGTCATCGTGGACACGAAAGCAGAGGCGCTGCATGCCGCACTTGAGACCGGAGTTTTCCTGGCCAAGCCGAACATTGTTGAGCTTGCCGAGTACGTTGGGCAACGACTGGAGGGAGATGAGGAGGTCGAGTGCGCAGGGAGACGGATCATCGAAAACGGGGGAGCCGTGGCGCTGATGATATCGATGGGGAGGGGAGGAGCGCTGCTCATCCAACGGGACAGGGCCGAGCACATCCGGGCGCCGCTGGTTCCGATCCACAGCAAGGTCGGTGCGGGCGACAGCATGGTGGCGGGCATGGTGCTTGCGCTGTCCCGCGGACTGTCGATTCCGCAGGCCGCGAGGTTCGGAGTGGCCGCGGGTTCGGCCGCGGTCATGACCGAAGGCACACAGCTATGCACACGCGAGGACACGGAGCGGCTGTACGAACGGATGAATGCTCGATAGCCGCACTTGATCGCCCCACATAAAATACTCGTCCTGTCGGCCGTTCCAGCCCATAGAATGGGCTTCCCACTTTCTCAGCAACCAGAAAACGCCAACTTCGCCAATCGCCGTATTTCCGAACCCGAACAAAATGAGCAAAATCCTCGGCATCATCGGCCATCCAATCGGCCACACTAAATCACCAGTCTTACAACAGGCTGCGCTCGACCATCTCGGTGTCGACCTGACGTTTGACGCCTGGGATGTCGCACCTGAAGACCTCGCTGCAAAGGTCGAGACGTTCCGCAGCCCGGACTTCGTTGCAGGCTGCGTCACACTGCCGCATAAACAGGCCATCATCCCCATGCTCGATGGGCTGGCGGAGACAGCGCAGGCCGTTGGAGCCGTCAACTGGGTCATTCCTGAAGAAGGAAAACTGATCGGCCACAACACAGACGCGCCGGGATTCCTGCGCGCCCTGAAAGAGAGCGCCGGGTTCGATCCGAAGGGCCGCAGCGCGGTCGTGTTCGGCGCGGGCGGCGCGGCGCGAGCGATCGTCTACGCTCTGAAAACAGGCGGAGCCGCATCCGTAGCGATCGCCAACCGCACCGTCGAAAAGGCGCAAGCGCTGGCGGCTGACATGACGGACGGACGGTTCAGGCCGACTGCGCTCGGGCTCGACGCAACCTCGCTGGCCGATGTCGTGCCGTACTCGGACCTCCTGGTCAACGCCAGCACGCTGGGTATGGAGGGCGGACCCGGCCCCGGATTATCACCGGTCGCTGCAGAGCTCATCCCAGCTGAAGCCACCTGCTACGACGCCGTCTATGCGCCGCCGGAGACACCGTTCCTGCTTGAAGCGGAACGCGCCGGGGCAACTCCCGCGGGCGGAATCTCGATGCTGATCTACCAGGGCGTGGTCGGCTTCGAGCTGGCAACAGGCCGGGAAGCGCCGGTCAAAGAGATGTTCGCCGCACTGGGTGTACGGGAATAGCGAATCCGGGCGACCGGTAAGATGTGGAGTACGCGGAAGCATTCTGGTAGGAGCAGGTAAATTGCTGCGCCCGGTCGGAAACGGCGCGAAGCGGACTACCGCCTGTGTCATCCCGCGCGAAGCGAGGGATCTTACCGTCCATGTGGGATCGCCTGAGAGATTCTGAATCAAGTTCAGAATGACAGACCGTGACTGCCTTGCGGTCACGGGGCGCAGCGAGCGGCACCCGTAACAGAAATAAAGCCGCAATTAGCAGATACAAACTCACGCACCTACTACTTCTCACCCAACGGTAAAAAAACCGACGAGAAAGAAAACATGACAGAGTTCAGATGGATGACCGCCGGAGAATCGCACGGCCCCGGTCTCACGGTGATCGTCGAAGGAGTCCCCTCCGGACTCGTGATCGATGAGGACTACATCGAGCGCCAGATGGCACGCCGCCAGAAGGGCTACGGCTCTGGCGGTCGCATGAAGATCGAACAGGACCGTGCCGAGCTGCGCGGTGGCGTCCGGCACGGCACCACACTCGGCGCTCCCATCGCAATGTGGATCGAAAACCGCGACTTCGCCAACTGGACCGACGCAATGTCGCCGAACCCGGTCGGCGACAATGTCGACAAGAAGACGCACACCCGCATCGTGCCCGGCCACGCCGACTTCCCCGGTGCGCTCAAGTACATGCACCACGACGTGCGAAACGTGCTCGAACGCGCTAGCGCACGCGAGACAGCGGCCCGAGTCGCCGCCGCGTCTATCGCCCGCCGCCTGCTCGAAGAATTTGGCATTACCGTCCATGCACACGCGATCTCAACGGGTGCCGAGCGATCAAACGAAGTCGATCCCGGCAAAGTCAACTGGGATGATGTCGAGGCGTCCGAGGTCAGGGCCGCTGACTCCGACGCAGACACCCGCTTCAAGGCGGCCATCGACGCCGCAAAAGCCGACCGAACGACGATCGGCGGCATCATGCAGGTCGTTGCGTTCGGCGTGCCCGTCGGCCTCGGCAGCCATGTCCACTGGGACCGCAAGATCGACGCCCGCCTCGCACAGGCCATGATGAGCATTAACGCCATCAAAGGCGTCGAGATCGGCTCCGGATTCGCCAACACGGCGCGCCCCGGCCGTGAGGTGCAGGACGTCATCGTGCCCGACCCCACGGACCCTCGACGCTTCAGGCAGGTGTCGAACCACGCTGGTGGCATTGAGGGTGGTATGACGAACGGCAACCCGGTCGTCGCACAAGTCGCCATCAAGCCGATCGCCACCATGACCAGCCCGCTGCCATCCGTTGACATCAACACAGGCGAAGTTATCGAAGCGGCCTACAACCGCAGCGACATCTGCCAGGTCGCACGAGCCTGCCCCGTCGGCGAGGGGATGATGGCTCTGGTGCTGGCCCACGCAATGCTGGAAAAGTTCGGCGGCGACAGCCTGGCAGAGATGAAGCGCAACTACGCCGGTTACATCGAGTCCCACGGCGAATTTGGCAACCGGGAGTTCGGTAAAAGGCCGTGACATGAGCTTTGGCAAGAGAGGCAACATATACCTGATCGGCTTCTCAGGGACCGGAAAGACCAACAGCGGCAGACAGGCGGCGGCGCTGCTCGGCTGGCGGTTCTTCGAGATGGACGACGAGATCGAGGCTGCGGCAGGCAGGAAAATCCCTGAGATTTTCGAGCAGAAGGGCGAAGAAGGATTCAGGCAGATTGAAACCGATGTCCTGAGAATCGCCGCGTCCAGGTCCGAACTGGTCGTCTCCACCGGTGGCGGCGTGCCAACCCGCGAGGAGAACCGTAAGCTGATGTCCGAGTCCGGCTACGTGATTCGCCTCACCGCCAACCCCGAGACCATCAGCGCCCGGCTGACTGCCTCGGCAGGACGGCGGGGCAGGGCGCTGCGGCCCATGCTCGGCAGAGACGCGCCGGTCGACCGGGTGCGGGCGCTCCTTGCCGAACGGGAAGAGGCGTATGCGACCGCAGACGGCGAGATAAGCACGGAAGGCCTGCGGCACGCCGATGTTGCACAGTTGATTGTCGACACCTGGAACCACCTGTCACAGCAAGAGGACGCTCCGGTTGACCACTGACGAAAACCTGGCTGCAGTCGTCAGCACGACCCAGGGCGACTACCGCGTCATCGTTGGCCGGGGCGTGATCGATGACATCGGCGCCGAGATGACTGCTGCTGGCCTCTCTGGCCGCGCCTTCCTGGTCGCTGACGTCGCAATGTTCCCCACCGCGGTCCACAGGGCGCACGAAGCCCTCGAGCGCGGCGGCTTCGCCACCAACGTCATGACGCTTGAGCTGAGCGAACGCGTCAAGAACATGGAGACGGTCCAGCAGGTCTACCAGTGGCTCGCCGACCAGAGGGCCGAACGCATTGACACCATCGTCGCAATGGGCGGCGGGGTGGCAGGCGACCTCGTCGGCTTCACCGCGGCCACATGGCTGCGCGGCGTGCCGGTGGTGCAGGTGCCAACGTCGCTCGCAGCGATGGTCGACGCCTCAATCGGCGGCAAGGTTGCGGTGAACCTCCCGGCGGGCAAGAACCTCGTCGGTGCGTTCTATCAGCCCAGGCTCGTACTGCAGGACGTGGACCACCTGAAGACGCTTCCGCAGCGCGAGATGGCAGGCGGCTGGGCCGAGGCGATCAAGCACGGCCTCATCATGGACACCGACCTGCTGGATACCTTCGAGCGGCACGCAGACGATATGCAGACTCTCGAAGGCGACCTGCCGGTGAAGACGATCCGCCGCAGCGTGCGGATAAAGGCCGAGGTTGTCTCCGCAGATGAGTTCGAGCGCGGCGATACACGCGTGCTCCTCAACTACGGACACACGGTCGGCCACGCTATCGAATCTGTCAGCGGTTACGGCAAGTTCTTTCATGGCGAAGCCGTTGCGATAGGGATGATGGCGGCCGCTGGCATAGCTCGCAGGCTCGGAATGATCGATCAGGAGCTGGTTGACCGTCAGCGAGCCGTATTGAAGCGCTACAACCTGCCTGTGACGGTCAGCGATGTGACGGCAGACCAGCTAATCGCTGCGACCAAATCGGACAAAAAGACGCGCGGCGGCACGATCAGGTGGGTGCTGCTCGAAGGGCCGGGCAAGGCGACCACCCGCCGGGATGTGCAGGACGAAGTTGTGCGAGAAGCGGTCGAAGAGGTGATCTCTGACGGGTGAGCCGAAGAACGCCGTGGAGCTACGCATCGGCCAAACTGAGCGCGTTTTGCTCCAGCGGCCCCGTGCCAAACGCAGAGCGTCTCGGTTCGTACTGGAATGTTGAGTCGGGCGAAAGTCGATAAGCCCCGCGCGCACGGCAGTGCCGCCAATCAAAAGACCGCGTGCTCCACAAGGGAGCAGCGCGGTCTTTTCGTCGATAGCAAACCTGTCTGCAAACTGAGGACCGCAGGCTTCTACAGCCCGCCCGCAACTGCCGGGACGATCGACAGCTCATCGCCATCGCTCACCGCGGTCTCAATGCCAGACATGTAGCGCACGTCCTCGCCGTTCACATAGATGTTCACGAAGTGCCTCAGCGCTCCGTCCTCATCACACAAACGGTCCTTCATGCCCGGGAACTGCGCATCGAGCGCTGCCACAACGCCTGCGATGTCACTCGCATCGGCCGAAACCTTATCCTTCTGCTCCGTCAGCCGCCGCAGCGGGGTCGGGATCTTAACGGTGACTGTCATCTTGCTCCCTGCGTTCTGTGCGTTCTGCGTTTTCACTGGATGGTAGTCGCAGCCAGATTGCGACACCAGAGTTAGATCACTTCCAACCAATATTAGACGCGAATCGCCCGCCATGCGAAGGCGAGAACCTTGCGTCTCACCTGGCAGCCATTACCGAGTGAGAAGCAACGGCCGCAACCGGCCGCAATCTGGTGGTACATTCAGCCAGTGATCGTCGAGGGAAAACAGCGCGAAACACCAGACTTCAGAAGCCGAGGAAGAGGAGCGATGCGGAGATACAGAAGCACGCAGTGATCCCCCGTCCTCCTATCTTCATCTTCACGAAAGCGGCAAGGCCAACTTAGTCCTGAGGCACGTGTCCCTCGTTTGCAAATGAATGGACAGGCTAACTTCCGCCAAAACCCTTCAATCCTTCGAACACCAACTACGTCGGCTGAAGAAAAAAGAGGAAAAATATGACACTGAAAATCCTGGACGACCGCATCCGCTCGGTAGTCGGCGATACCGCAGATGTCGAGCAGGTCGCCACCGGCTTCATCTTCACCGAGGGCCCTATCTGGGATCCGCGCACGAAATCGCTCATCTTCAGTGACATGCCGGGCGACATCATGCGCCGCTGGTCGGCTGAGAACGGCATCGAGACCTTTCGCCAGCCCTGCAATAAGGCCAACGGCAACACGTGGGACCTGCAGGGAAGGCTGGTCACGTGTGAGCATGGCAGCCGAGTGACGCGCACCGAAGAGGACGGATCCATCACCGTGCTTGCGACTCACTACGACGGCAAGGAGTTGAACAGCCCGAACGATCTCACTGTGAAGAGCGATGGCTCAATCTACTTCACAGACCCAACATACGGACGTATGGAGGGGCCGGGCTTTCCGCGTGAACAGGACATGGACTACCAGGGAGTGTTTCGCATCTCACCTGATGGCGAACTAACCCGGCTGGCAGATGATTTCCTGCAGCCAAACGGTATCGCGTTCTCGAACGATGAATCGAAGCTGTTCTTGAACGACACAGATCGCGGGCACGTCAGGGTCTTCGATGTGAACCCGGATGGTTCAGTGTCAGGCGGAGAGGTCTGGGTCGAGGTGACCGGAGACGGAGACGGCGTTCCGGACGGCATGAAGATCGACAGCCAGGACAATCTGTACACGACCGGACCGGGCGGCATTCATGTGTTCGATATCGATAAAACAGACCTCGGCGTGATCGAAGTTCCAGAGCACATCGCGAACTTCACCTGGGGCGATGATGACCTGCGAACCCTCTACGTAACGGCAAGCAAATCTCTCTACCGCACAAGAGTTAACGTTCCCGGCAGAAAGCTGTTTTAGCCCTTCTTGATCGGGACGCGCCTTTCACCGATTTTCCGTTCCATTTGACCGGCCGCCTCTGGGCGCGGGACCAGTGCAGCGCGTAAAAACCTCTACCTGTGTGGGCAAGTTTACGGCTTAGAGTAAATCTGACCGCCTTTTTTTCTTGAAATTGGGACTCGTTTGGTAAGAACCGAGAGGCGTGCGCCACATGACTATTTCGAAACAGTTCCTGGTGGGATTTCTACTGGTTCTTGCAAGCTCAATGCTATTTGGCGCATGTACCGGTGCAGCAACGTTAGATATATCGGAGGATGTGTCTAATCCCGCAGTCACGCGGCTAACGTTGGAAGAGATGGCGCAACAATTATCGATTCCCGAATACGCCATTCCGGTGTTGAGCCAGGGTGATATCGACTACGGGTACGATCTCCTGCGAATCCGGACCCAGACCGAGCGCGATTCCTATCACTTTGATTGCTATGACTACACGCTCGGCAGCGATATCCACTACTACCGCGATGAGATCGACCTGCCGTCCCACACATTAGCGATGGACGTGCCAATTGGCTGGACGAAAAATCGTGCAGACAGCCCTTCGCCGCGCCTGAAGAAATTTGCCCACATCGGGGACGTTTTCGAGACGAACTTAGCGATGGCACAAAACTGTGAACCGTTCGTCCCGATAAGCCATCCCACGCGGGGTGGAACATTTATCAACATCATCCCAGACGCGAAGGCGGAAACGATTGACTGGCTCACTGACCAATCGGGCGAAACCTGGCGGGTTGAACGAGAGAGTCTGGAAACTTCGCATACGCATGTGACCCTGCTGAGCTCCGAAGAGTTCGATTATCCGGGAACAGGCACTGCAATCATCGCAGTGGAATCGATCGAGCTCGATCGTGACAGTTTTGGCTATCTCTGCTGCAACGAAACCCGGCCACACCACTACGCGTTCATTGAGATCGACAATTTCCGGTACGTCGTGCACATGCTGGAAACCGAGGGCAGCCGCAGTCGTGAGGCGTTCGCACATATGCTGCAGTCCATGGAGTTCACGCCGAAAGCTCAGTAGCACGAAGCGAATTTTGTCTGGCAATCACCAGACTTCCGCACCATCCAGCGCTCACCCCACGTGAAAAAGTCACCCCGCCAGCACATCGCCGTCCACCGGTGTCACCTCTACGCCCTGCTCACGCACCCAGTCCAGTCCTTCGTTGATCGACTGAAGGTCGCCTTCCAGCTCCAGGACTACCCAGCCAGACTCGCCTTCAACCTGCGCACGGCGGATGTTCGTGATAATGGGAAAGTCCTTGCCAAGACGGTAGATCACCGGCTCCTTGACCTGATCGCCATCAAAAGTGAATTTCACCCTGCGTTCAGTCATTAGCTCTTCACCGCACCCATCACAATGTCGTCGAACGACTCGACCGTCGCGTCGATCACCGGCGGGTCGATCTGGTCCTCAACGGCCTCAAGGGTTTTCAAGCCGGAACCCGTTATCAGCGCAACCGTCTCCTCGTCAGGGCCGATCAAGCCCTGCTCGGCAAGCCGCTTGAGAGCCGAGATCACAACGCCACCGGCCGTCTCCGTGAATATGCCCTCGGTCTCGGCAAGCAGCCTCATCCCGCTTGCAACCTCGTCCTCCGGCACCACAGTCGCCGAGCCCCCGGACTCCTTTGTGATCGCAACGGAGTACATGCCGTCAGCGGGCGTCCCGATCGCCAGTGACTTTGCGATCGTGTTTGGGACGACGGGCCGCGGGTGCGTCTGGCCATCGATTACAGCCCGTGCAACAGGTGAGCAGCCTTCGGCCTGCGAAATGTGCATACGGGTGTCGACGCCATCGATCATGCCGAGGCTTGCAAACTCGTTCAGGCCCTTCCAGACCTTCGTGAAAAGCGACCCGGACGCCACCGGGACGACGACGTGCTTCGGTGCCTTCCAGCCAAGCTGCTCCGCCACCTCGTAACCGAGCGACTTGCTGCCCTCGGAGTAGTACGGCCGCATGTTGATGTTCACGAACGCCCAGCGCCGGTCGTCCCCAAGCTCCGAGCACAGCCGGTTCACATCGTCGTAGTTACCGCGCACCAACACCACGTTGCCGAATATCGCAGCGCCAACGATCTTGCCGCGTTCCAGGTTCTCCGGCAGGAAAACCACCGTGTTCATCCGGGCCTTGTTGCCATGCGCAGCAGTTGCCCCGGCCAGGTTGCCGGTGGATGCGCAGGCGATCGTATCGAACTCGAACTCAAGCGCCTTCGTCGTGGCTACCGAGACGACGCGGTCCTTGAACGAATGCGTCGGGTTGGCGGAGTCGTTCTTGATCCACAGGTTATTGAGACCGAGCTCACGGCCCAGGTTCGTCGCACGGATCAGCGGCGTCATGCCTGCGCCAATGTCTACCGCGTGCTCACGACCAACGGGAAGCAGATCGTCGTAGCGCCAGAGTGTGAGAGGACCGTCTTTGATCTTCTCGCGGCTGATCGACTGCTGAATGGCGTCGTAGTCGTACGCGACCTCAAGCGGGCCGAAACAGTAGTCGCATACGTAGATGGGTTCTGCCGGGTAGTCGCGGCCGCACTCTTTGCAGCGCAGCCCCTGTACATGTGGCAATGTCCTGGACCTCCCTGGAAGTCGAGATCAAGCTGAAATCACTTCCGGGGTCCAGCCGGGAGTGACAGCAGCAGTTTCTGACCAAAAAACTCGCTGATTCACCGACTACCCGTGTGAGCCTTGTAAATGATTGGCGATCACAGCCGACACGGGAAGTTGAACTAGCTATCGATGTTACGTCCGGGATTCTAACCCGTCAATTCGTGGTACCTGGTCAGAGTGAGCCGGGAGATTGAGGTCGGTTTTCATGGTTCGTGCGGCTGCACGGCTTTATCCCGTAAGAATCGCCTCGTATTCGCGCCGCATCGGACCTGCTGTGTGCAAGATCGAGACCCCAATTAGAGCCTGAGGCTCATGTCCCTGTCTCGCATCCGCTTGCTAGACTCATGTGCATAGCTTTAAGGCAAACACAAAGTCGTGCCTCCCTATGACCGGTCTTGAAGACAAGGAAAAGGACGAAAACGGCGGCCTGTACGGGCCGACCGAGTCGGACATCGAACGCTTCAACCGTGAGGATTCGGACTACCTTGACGAACGAAAGCGGGACGCGAAGTCCGCGCTGTGGAAGCTGATCGCAGGCGGCGTCTTCATGCTGTTAGTCGCTTCGATGTTCCTCAACGTCCTGCTCCCCGCCTTCAGCCGCAACAGGCAGGTCGATCGAACCCCGGTTCGAATCGCAGGAACGGTCACGAGGGTCTTCGACGGCCGGACCATCGGCGTCGAGATCGACGGTCTCGAGCACACCGTCCGTTACATCGGCGTCGACACGCCGGTCTTCGGTGACCGCTTCTACGATCTGGCAATCGCCGCCAACAGGCAGTGGATCTTCGGCCAGCGAGTGCTTCTCGAGGCAGACGAGCTTGACGCTAACAGCGAAGGCCATCTGCTGCGCTACGTCTGGCTTGACGACGCGATGGTCAACCTCAACCTCGTTGCCGTTGGCCTCTCCAGGGCCATCACGAACGGCCCGAACGACCGCTACGACGAGCTGTTCATCGAGTTCGAGGACACGGCGAAGTCGCAGGATATAGGTATCTGGGAAGGGGTCGAGGCCCAGAGATCGGCCCACTGGTCGGCCCGGTCGCTTGTCCCGGCGATCTTCAGTCTTCCAATCCGCAGCCGGGCATGAATACTGCAATGACGCCACGGCCGCGCCCTGGCTCACGCGGCAAAGAGGTCCTGGCCAACAAAACGTTCCGCAGACTGTGGGCTATCGGCGCCGCGTCCACCGCGATGCGCTGGCTCGATACCGTTGCCGTTGCCGCGTTCGTGTTTCATCTGACCGGCTCACCGTTCGACGTTGCGCTCACATTCTTCTTCCGCATGATCCCGATGTTCGCCCTCGGCGCATACATCGGCGCGGTCGCAGACAGGCTGAACAAACGCATCATCCTGATAGTCGCCTTCACAACGCTCGCCATCGTCTACGTCTTCCTTGCGGTCGCCGTGGCCACAGACGTCATTCAGCTCTGGCACATCTACATTGGAGCGCTACTCGCAGGCGGCGTGTGGGCGACCGACTTCCCCGTTCGCAGGGCGATGCTGGGCGAAGTGGTCCCGCGGGAGAACCTGAGCACGGCCATGGGGCTCGATCTGGCGACGAGCAATTTTATGCGCGTACCCGGGCCGTTCCTCGGTGGATTCCTTCTCGATGCTATCGGCATGGACGCCGTGTACACGCTGGGGGCGGTGCTGTTCCTGACGGCGGCCATAGTAGCGGTCTCGCTGAACTACAGGCCAATTCCGCGGCCCGCGGTCCGAATCGGCCCGTTCCGAAACATGATTGAAGGCATCCGCTTCATCCGGCGCGACTCGGTGATCGTCACAGTTCTCGTCGTCACCGTCGTGATGAACATGTTCGCGTTCCCTTACCAGTCGATGGTCCCGGTGATCGCCGAGCGCACATTCGGTGTGAGCACGACGCTCATGGGTCTGCTCATCAGCGCAGAGGGCCTGGGCGCAACGCTTGGCGCGCTCCTGGTGGCATCGCGGGCGACACCGGCGCACTACAGCCGGATCTACTTCTTCGGCTCGGTCTTCTTCCTGCTCATGATCCTCTCGTTCAGCCGTGTGCCGTGGTACGGAGTTGCGATTCCAGTGATGTTCGTCGCAGGCTTCGGCATGTCAGGATTCGGCACCATGCAGAGCATCATGATCATATCCACGACCCCGGCGGAGATGCGCGGCAGGGTACTGGGCGTACTGGCGGTCAGTATCGGAACAGGCCCGGCTTCGGCGCTGGCGATCGGGGCAATTGCCGAGGGTCTCGGAGCGCCTGCGGCAGTGATGATCATTGCGCTGACCGGTCTGACTTTGCTTGGCGTCACAGCCGTGTTATCGCCCGGCTTCCTGAAACTGCGCGACGTGAAACCGATCGATGAAAGGGGAGGTTCAGCCGCCTCAACTCCCGTCCTGCAGCGCAATGGCAATGATGACGAAGACGGTCGCCAGGATGATTCCCCAAATAACGAGCCTGGGCCACGAAAAACCGGGCCCGCGCCGTCCGTTTCTGTCACTCATACCGGTAGTCCAGCCCTTCGCCAGGCCGATTCGTTGATCGACGTATCTTCGCGTAATGCCGGGAACGGCTCTGCAAACGACCGCACACCCGGCCAGCACCGACCGTGAACGAGTCACCAAAATACCGCATGCTCGCCCTCGATGTTGACGGGAGGATAGCCGACAAAGGCTACTCCGTGCCCGACAGGATCAAGGCCGCTATTAGCGACGCAATCTCGGCGGGCGCCGTTGTTTCGATCGCGACAGGCCGCATGCGTCGGTCCGCGCTGCGCTACGCCGAAGAGTGCCGAACAAATGGCCCGACCATCAGCTACCAGGGAGCAGTTACCACGTCCACTGACGGTTTCAGCGATATCCACACCGAGCGGCTCGATCCTCAGACCGCTGCCAGCACACTCATCTCCATGCGGAACGCCTCGGCACACATAAACCTGTACGCAGACGACGAAATCTGGGTAGAAGACGAAAACGAGTGGGCTACGGAATACGCTGTGCGAATGAAGACCGAACTGCGGTTGACCGAATCACTCGATCACATCGCATCGACTGGACCGACGGTCGTGATGGCCGTCGATGAGCCGGAACTTATCGCTGGGCTGGCGGTTCAGCTTCGTAGCGAGCTCGGCGCCGACGCTGCCGTCAGTCATTCGCTTCCCCATTTCTGCGAAGTCGCATCTGTGCGGGCAACGAAAGGCCACGCCCTCGCCAGGGTCTCCGCCGACTACGGCTTCGGGCCGGGAGAGGTCATCGCAATTGGTGACGGTGAGGGCGATGTCTCGATGATCGAATGGGCCGGTCTCGGCGTCGCCTCAGGCGCAGCCCACACGGCGGCAAAAGCGGCCGCAGACCTGCACATCCCCGGTCCAGACCAGTGCGGCGTGGCGGACCTTGTCCAAACGCTGCTCAGTCAGGGTAAGCTTGGCCGCTAGCTTCCCGGCTGAATCACATGCGCAAATGACCAGACGGAGACAGAACGCAACTTGACAACCATTTCGAATCCACAGAACAAGATCGTCGTTCTGGGCGGTCTCAACATGGACCTCATGATCGAGACACCTCGCCTGGCCGGTCCCGGTGAAACGGTCGAGGGAACCCGCTTCTACACCACGCCGGGAGGGAAGGGCGGAAACCAGGCCGTCGCAACAGCCCGTCTATCGCGGCAACCCGGCGCAGCCCACATGGTGGGCCGGGTTGGCGGTGATCTCTTTGGCACCGAAATGCGGAGCTTTCTCGAAAAGGAAGGCATTGTCACCGACCGGCTTGCCGAAGATGCAGAGACCGCTTCAGGTATTGCCGCCATCTTTATCGACTCAAGTGGAGAGAACTACGTAAACGCCGTCTACGGAGCGAACGCACGGTGCAACCAGGACCAGGTCGACGCCGCCTGCGATGCACTGGAAGGCGCAACTGTGCTGCTGGCCCAGCAGGAGATTCCGCTGGGCGTTACGTCCGAGGTGATGAAGGCCGCCAGGAAACTCGGCGTGACCGTGATACTCGACCCTGCGCCGACGAGGGACGTGCCGGAAGATTTCTATGACCATTCGGACATCCTGACGCCAAACCAGGGCGAGGCCGAGTCGCTGTCGGGCATAGCGGTCGTCGACGAGGCATCTGCCTCATTGGCCGCAAAGATCATTCGTGAGCAGGGGACACCGATAGTGATCATCACGCTCGGCGAAGAGGGGGCGCATGTCGAGTCCGAGGAGATATCGCTCTACATGCCCGCCTACAGGGTGCGAGTCGTGGCCTCGGTGGCGGCCGGAGATGCGTTCAATGGTGGGTTGGCGGTCGGGCTGTCCGAAGGCATGGACATCGTCGATGCGGCCCGCCTCGGCATGGCCTCAGGCGCATGGTGCGTATCGCAGGACGGCGCGCAAGAGTCGATGGGAACCCGCAACGAAGTCGACTCCCTGATGGGCCAGCCACAGAGATAGGACGTGGTCTGCGTATGGTGCCGGCTGCCCACCCCTACCAAATATCCAGCCTCTCCCTACCCCGGCGGCAGACCCCTGATGTCGCGCACGTTCGTTATCTCCGCCCTCTTCATCATCTTCAGCAGCCCGCGGTTGATGCGGCCCGGTAGGCCCGGCCCCTCGTATATGAACGCCGTGTACAGCTGAACCGCCGAAGCGCCCAGTGAAAGCATCTGCCACACGTCCTCGGCCGTGAAGATTCCACCGCACGCAATCACATCGCCGTCGCCGCCAATGGCAGCCTTAATCTCGGCAACCATACGCGCCGTGTGATCAGTGAGAGGCGCACCGCTCAGACCGCCGCGATGACTCGCAGAAAGCCCCTCGTGCTCAATCGGATGCGTATTCGCAATTACGAGACCGTCGGCACCCGAAGACACCGAAGTTTCTGCCAACCGGATGGACTCACGTCGCGGTCCGTCTTCTCTTGACCACGGCGGCAGCTTCACGAACAGAGGCACCGTCTTTTCCCTGGTGAGAGCCTCGATCAGAGCGCGCAGCCTGCCCGGCTCATGGAAAACGCGCAGTCCCGCGGTGTTCGGCGATGAAATGTTCAGCTCGATAGCCGCGCCATGCTCCTGCAGCCTGCGGTGACACTCGATGATCTCATCCTCGATTGTCCCCGCGATGCTGATGAACATGCGGTCCTTCGCCTTGTGCATCCGGGCGAGACGCTGCTCTGCGATCTCCAGTCCCGGTCCTGGGAAACCGAGCGCGTTCAAGATGGCGAATCGCTCCGGCTGTCGGATGACCCGCGGCGGCGGATTGCCCGGACGCGGCCCCAGTGTCACGGTTCCTGCGGTGGCAAAACCGAATCCCATCGAAAGGAGCGGGCGTATCACCCTGCACTCCTTGTCGAAACCGGCGGCCATTCCCAGGGGAGTCGGCAGGCTCAATCCTGCGAACTCTGTGCCAAGCTCCGGCGCGGTGACCCTGGAGCCAACGGATACGGCAGACCACACGAGCGGCACGCGCATCATCGCCTCGCCCATCGAATGTGACCGCTCAGCGTCCATACTGAACAGCAGGGGTTTTATGAGGTTGCGATATACGATCTGCCGGATTCCCTTCTCCCAGCCGGTAACACAGGGGAAATACCTGTGACGCAAACTTGATCTGCCATTAGGATAGTAGACCAACCGTGAGCGACGCTGACGATCAATGCCATCGGCGTGAATAGAGCGTGAGTACAGGAGGGCCGAACATGGACCTCAATTTTGAGTCTGGCGACCCACAATCGCCTCGTGGGCACGCGCTCATCTACTTCACGGACAGCGTAGATCCATCGCGCATTGGCGCAAGCTACATCGTAATCTTGCCCGTGAACGTTGACATCGCCAAATACGTTCCTCCGTTCCTTGCGGGTCAGATCGAATCTATGGGCAGTTCGGACATGTCCGCTTTCTCATTTCCCCCGGCGCCGGAACCCGTCGACAGTGTCGAGCAGGTGCGTGCTATTGCCGATAGCCGCAGCGACGATCTGCTTTTCGGGGGAGTTCAGCCGCTGGACGACGCTGCCAACTTGATGGGACTCATCGGCGAGATCACGTCCGAATACAGGAAGCTCTACGACGAGTTTGCAAAGTCGTTCGCACCGAGCGATTCCAATGCTCTCGACGAAGCACCTGCGGGCGTCGACGACTTCCTTTACGGGCTCCTGAGCGAAGCCGATCTGCTTACGGAGGTGACAAATCTCGTTGGCAAGTTGCGCTACGCGATGGAAGGCGGAGACAGCGCCGCAGCGGCAGAGTGCGAGCTGAGGATCAGGGCGGCTGGTGCCCACATGCCGGAGAACCGCAGGACGGATCTGCTTGCAGACGCCGCATCGGGAAAGGGGCCGAACGCCGAAGAGCTTGCACGCCTGTACCTGGAAAGGGCGTATGGCCTGCTCCAGGAAGACTACCGTGCGGTGCAGGGCGTTGAGGACCGCATCAAGGCGCTTACAGGCGGAGATCTCCGGTCTTTATCGCCAGAGCCGTCGGACCGGCCCGCAGAAGACGCGGGATCAGGCTCGACCGAGAATTCCGGCTAGCTGTTCAGAGGTTACGTTCGCGCTGCGGGATTTGCGGCTGTATTGGATCAGGCACTGAGATATCGGCCAAGAGTCGTGTGCGGTGTCATTAAGCTGTGAAACCGGCTCAGACTGGATAGAATTGCCTTAATCGCGAACCGATCTTTCAAACACGGAATCTTGATTTGCCCAGCACAAGCTCAAATACTGACCAAAGCATCACACCACCGGGCTACGGTCGCGACGCGTTTTGTTGTCCCAGCTGCAACGCGTTCGCACATCAACAGTGGGCGCAGGCAGGATATAGCAGTGGGTTCGGTCTCACGATGATCGATGACCTGGAGTTCAGTCTCTGTCAGCGATGCCAGCGCCTGGCACTGTGGCACAAGACAAAGATGGTTTGGCCGAAGACCAATACCGCACCCTCACCAAATGGCGACCTGCCTGTCGACGTTCGAGCGGACTATTCTGAGGCGGCTCAGATTGCTCACGAATCTCCGCGGGGAGCAGCTGCGTTGCTTAGGCTTGCCGTACAGAAATTGTGCGCGCATGTGCTCCAGTCTGATTCGAAGTCAACTATCGACAAAGACATCGGTCTGTTGGTCTCACGTGGATTGCCGGTGACCATTCAACGGGCACTCGACACGGTCCGTGTGATTGGAAACGAGGCGGTGCACCCCGGCGAACTCGACCTACGAGATGACACCGCAACCGTGAACTCGTTGTTCCTGCTTATCAATCTCATTGCCGAGTCTCTTATCACCGTGCCTTTGCGCGTCACCGAGATATACTCAGGCCTACCAGAATCTAAACTGGACGGAATACGGGCGCGAGACCGCAAAGCCTCCCCGTCCGATAGCGCCTCACGTAGCAAATAGGTCAATGACTCAGTTACGAGTGGCTGATCTATGTATTCTTGGACTAAATTCCTTTCCAGCAACCTCGGCAGTGTGAGTCTAGAATTTCACCGTTCCGCTAGCTCACCCTCGACCGAGAATTCCGGCTAGCTGTTCTGCCGTCACGTTAGCTCCGCTTGCGATCAGCACGACGCGTTTTCCGCGCAACTCATCCTTCATTCCGATCGCCGCCGCCAGCGTCGAAGCGCCTGCATGCTCGACAAGCGTCCTCGTGTTACGCAGGTAAAGCTCGATAGCGTTCTTTATCGCCTCTTCGCTCACCAGCTCAAACCGCTTCAGTCGTCTGCGTAGTATCTCGAAGGGAAAAGGCTGTGCGCTCCCGGTCGCAAGCCCTTCCGCACTGGTGTTCATCGGCCTGTCTTCCAGCTTCCCCGATTTCCACGCGTCATGGACCGCCGGTGCTTCCGCAGCCTGCACACCGATCACCTCGGTATCAGGCGATAGCGCGTCAGTCACGATGCATGTTCCCGATGCGCCGCTGCCGCCTCCGACAGGCACGATGATGTGGTCGATATCGTTCAGGTCCTCGTGGATTTCGAGGGCGTATGTCCCGACTCCCGCATAGAGAACCGGCTCATTAATAGCATCAACGAAGGTTGCCCCGGTGTCTTCTGCGAGCTTCACCGCGTACCGACTGCAGACGTCGTAGTAGGCGCCGTGCTTAATCACCTTTGCGCCGATGCCCTCCATCGCAGCGACCTTGACGGGATTTCCGTTCTCGGGCACGACAATCGTGGCGGTCGAACCGAACGTTTTCGCAGCGAAGGCCACGGACTGGCCGTGATTCCCTGACGATGCGCTGACAAAACCGCGCTCCCGCTCTTCCTGGCTGCTGCTGCCGATCCGGTTCAGGCCGCCCCGGGGCTTGAACGAGCCCATGACCTGCATGTTCTCGTGCTTCACCCACACGTCCGCGTCCAGCAGGTCGCAAAGGCCGGTATATCGGCGCAGCGGAGTGCGGAGAATGTACGGTGAGATAACACGCCGCGCTGCATATACGTCTCGGATTGTCGGCTCTTTCAGGGTTGTCATAGGTGCGTCATTCCGGGCCAGGGATATCTTTTGTTGGTCGGCATTTCGAAACAGGTAATCGTCAGGTTCAGGCACCGCAGGAGTCTACGTCAGCTTGTGCAAGCTCGCGTCAGCGCGGAATCGGCTAGAGAGGCCGTGGGTGGCGAGCGATCTCGTGCGAGGCGACTATGTGCGCGAGAGATCCTTCGAATTGTGCCCTTAACACCGAGGCATATACTGATCGCCGGGCAAGTTCACCATCACCATGTAGATATCGCCCCCGAAGGACTCCGCTCTCGAATTGGCATCACCCTCCGAAACACTGCCTGCAGACGCCGCAAAACCGCAGGAGTCCGAGAGTCGCCGCTCATTCCTGGGCCGCACGTTTGAATCGCTCGAAAGCCCTCAGTACCGACTGCTCTGGTTCGGCCTGCTGCTCAGCATGTCCGCGCTAAACATGCAGATGCTGGCCCGCGGCTTCCTGGCGTGGGAGTTGACAAAATCGCCGCTCATGGTCGGCCTGACAGGGGCGGGATTCGCTCCTCCGATACTGCTGCTCTCACTATTCGGCGGCGCATTCGCCGATCGTTTCGAGAAGAAACACATCATCCAGGTCGGTCAGTTCGGCACAGGCTTGATCGGCCTCTTCGTCGCCCTCTCAATAATCTCTAACACCGTCACAATCTGGCACCTGATCGGCGCGTCGGTCTTCCAGGGCGTGCTGTTCTCGTTCTTTATGCCGGCCCGGCAGGCAATCATTCCGCAGCTCGTCACAAAGCGGCAGCTATCGAACGCAGTTGCCCTCAACGCCAGTGGCATGTCACTGATGACACTCCTTGCGCCAGCCGTCGCCGGGTTCATCTATCACGCAGGCGGCCCCGAAGCGGCCTACTTTACGATTGCCGGCCTGAACATCGCCGCAGTGCTGCTGACCAGCTTCCTGAAGCCGGTTGGACAGGTCGGCGCGGCGAAGGCCAAGCGCATGTGGAAGGACGTGAAAGAGGGCCTGAGCTATGCACGAGCAGACAGGACCGTGATGCTGCTGCTGACCGTCGCACTGGCCACAACTATCCTGGCGATGCCGCTGAGGACGCTGCTGCCGGTCCAGATTGAAGAGGTGTTCGACCGCGACGTTAAATCGCTCGGACTGCTGCTCAGCATGATCGGAGTCGGGGCGCTCCTCGGATCATTGTTGATCGCAGGCCTGCAGACCGGTCATCACCGGGGCATGGTGCTGCTCGGCGCAACAGGGATATCCGGGCTGGCAATCCTGCTCGCGGGACTGAACTCGTCCTACTATGTCGCACTTGCGATCATGGTTCTCATCGGCCTGGGCGATTCTGGCCGCAGGACGCTAAACGCATCGCTCATCATGGAGCACACAGATGCCGAACACCGTGGCAGGGTGATGGGTATTTACATGATGAACTTCGGGCTAATCCCTCTCGGTGTGCTCCCGATGGCCGCAATTGGCGAGGTGATTGGCATTCAATGGGCGTTCGCCATCGCCGGATCGCTGCTCGTGGCGGCTGCGATCGCGCTAACGGTTTTCACAAGGCGGATTCGGAGCCTGTAGCACAGAGCCAGTTCGCAGTGCCGGTCTCCTGACGCTGCAATTCATGGGTCTGACGTATGCCGCGGCTATGACGTTTTTTTGTCATCCCGACTGCGGGGTACCCGCTCGCGGGTCGCAGGGATCTTACTGGCCGATGCAAACACGCCTGAGTGACTCTCAATCGAGTTGGCTCTGGTGCCCTGATGGCAATTCGGTCTCATCGGATCCGAGTGCCCGTTTCCTGAGGAGGGGCACGGTCGAGAGTCGTTTCGTTTAACAATGAGGCGTGACTCAGCCGGGACGGCCCGGGTAACTGTCGTCAGGGGAGAAGATGTCGATGGCTGTTCAGGAAATCTAATTCTTGTCTTGCCTGTCGTCCCAGGGGCGCCATCCCTGTTCAAGCCGCAGTGCGTCTTCCTCTCGACCTGCTTGTCGATAGTCGATCGCCAGGTTGCGGCGGCTCATTAGCGTGTCCGGATGTTCGGGACCGAGCACATTCTCCCTGAGCCTGAGCGTCTCCTCATCGAGGTCCAATGCCTCATGATGACGGCCGAGGTTGCTGTAGTCGATCGCCAGGCTGTTGCGGCTTGAGAGCGTGTCCGGGTGCTCGGGACCGAGCACCTTTTCATACAGCCTGAGCGTCTCCTCCTCCAGGTCAAGCGCCTCCTGGTGACGATCGAGGTTGCGGTAGTCGAACGCCACGCCGCGGCGGCTCCTTAGCGTGTCCGGGTGCTCGCGACCGAGCACCTTTTCATACAGCCTGAGCGTCTCCTCGTCGAGGTCAAGCGCCTCCTGGTGACGGTCGAGGTTGCTGTAGCTAGAAGCCAAGTTGTTGCGGCTTGCGAGCGTGTTCGGGTGCTCTGGGCCAAGCACCTTTTCATACAGCCTGAGCGTCTTCTCGTCGAGGTCAAGCGCCTCCTGGTGACGGTCGAGGTTGCGATAGTCGTTCGCCAGGTTGTTGCGGGTCAAGCGCGTGGCCGGGGGCTCGGGACCGAGCACCTTCTCCCTGAGCCTCAGCGTCTCCTCGTCGAGGTCAAGCGCGTCCTGGTGACGGTCGAGGTTACGGTAGTCGATCGCCAGGCCGTTGCGGCTTGAGAGCGTGTGCGGATGCTCGGGACCAAGCAGCTTCTCGTAAAGCCTGAGTGTCTCCTCATCGAGCTCAAGCGCCTCCTGGTGACGGTTGAGGTAGCGGTAGTTGATCGCCAGGTTGTTGCGGCTTGAGAGCGTGTTCTGGTGCTCGAGGCCGAGTACCTTTTCTTTTAGCCTGAGCGTCTCCTCGTTCAGGTCAACGGCCTCCCGGTAGCTGCCGAGAACCTGGTATCCGATTGCCAGACCGTTGCGGAGCGCGAGTGTGTTCTCGTGTTCAACACCCAGTATTCGCTCGGCGAACGCCCTGATGTCCTCGTGGTGGACCAGCTCACCTCGCAATGCGATCGGATCGTCGGTGCTGATGGCATTGAGGCGGTTGATAGCGTTAGACAGGGCCAATTCGAACGACTCACCGCCGTCCACGGAACGGATCACCGCTGCGGTAAGGGCATGCAGTTGGATAGACTCCGAATCCGATCTCAGCACCGATTGCGCACTACAGCGTTCCAGAAGCCGACCCAGCTCACCACGGTCGCAACCTGTAAGCGCCAGGGCGAGGTCGACCGTCACCGGTGCATCGGCGGTGTAAGCGAGCCTCATCAGTCTCTCCCGGTCTTTCACATCAAGAGAATCGATCGACCCGGCTATCGTTGCGAACACGCTGCCCCGTTGCGGAACCACCGCTCCCGATGGATCGGCTGTGAAGGCCTCCAGCTGTGCTATGTCGGGTGCCTGGCCAATCTCTTCAAGCAGTCCTTCAGCCGTCTGCAGCGGTTTGGTCAGCCTGATCGCGAGCATCTCGAGAGCAAGGGGAAGGTAGTCGACCTTTTCTGCGATCTGGCCCAGCACCCTGTCATCACCTTCACTGCCTCTTGACCTCAGGAGTTCGATCGAAGAGGCGCTATCAATATGTTCGAGTGCCATGCGCTTCACACCTGGAACAAGTACCCCGAGGCCGGAGTTCCTTGTGGTGACCAGGAGAAGCGCATCACCACACGCGTTGCTTAATTCAACGACCTGGCCGAGGTCACTCAGGTCATCCACGACCCACAACAGCCCGTATCCGTTCCGGGAGAACCAGGCTCTTACGTCATCGGCAAGCTCCTCGTCCGTTGTGCCTTCCAGTTTGAGCTGGGGAGCCAGTGTGGCAAGTGTCCGGTTGACGGTGTTGCCACCGGGGACCCAGAACCCGTGCTTGCCGCTGACAGCGGACCACTCTGCCGCCAGCCTGCTCTTACCGATGCCTGGTCCGGCAGAGATGACGGCGGTGCTGCCATTCTCAAAATACTCATCAAGCTCTTTCATCTCGTCGTCTCTGCCGTATAGACCAGCGTCAGAGCTGGGACGGCCGGCCCAGTAAGTTATGACCGGATCAGGGACTCGGGTGGTGACTTCAGAATCGGGAATCGGCTTCAACAGCCAATTGGCGATGCTGCTCGAAACTTTCCTGGCAAGATCGTCAGGAGTGTCAAAAAAAGCTGGAGTTGATATCTGCGGAATGCGACTCTTGAAATCCTGTAGACCCTTCACATGGGAGACGACTTTGTCAATTTCCGCATTCGTCTTTGCATCATTTAGTCGATCGCTCTCCCTGGCGCCGGGCCATCGGTAGTTCTCGTCGACCACGAATGCGAAGACCGGTTTGCCGAGGCTGTGTGCCTGCTCAACCTCCAGCCAGGTGATTGACTTGTGCCCATCTCCTCCCTCTTCGACGGTAGGGACCCAGCCGTATCGATGCGCGAGGATTACGACGACCGCACGCGATTCGGTGACCAGCTTCAGGCACTCTTTAACCGGCGTTTCCGGCATGGCGACGAAGGTCTCCATGCGCGTATGGCTCTGACGGAGCTCCTCCAGGGCATCTTTCACCGTGTCCCTGTACGGGATTAGATCCTTGCTCGTTGAAGAGAGGAATATGTTCGATCCGGTGTTATTCGCAGTTGGATCGGTCATGGGCTCCCACTCCACTCAGGTTCAGTAAGTCTCGTGTTCGCTGGTGGCAGGCCTCACACTCGTGATTTTTACGGTTTTGGACGACCATGTTGCACATCTGCCTGATATGTTCGCAAAGGGTTATCAGAGAATCTCTAAAACCATCTTTTTAAGGAACTGAATCCGGATTTCTGTGCGGTTCCCAGGGATTTGATTAATGCCCCCGACGGACCGTCACATGTTTTGATTCTTGCCCTTCAGATCTGAAGCTCCTCTTCGAGCACGGCAGCGAGGTCATCCGCGAAATCGTCCATTCGAAGTCGCTTGGCAGTGCCGACGGCCTGAAGGTAAAGCGACTGTACCTGCCTGGCGTCAGGACCGGTTTTTGCCGCATCGCGGTACGCATCGAGCGCGTCGGTCGGACGATTCAGGTGGATCAACGCTTCACCGACTGTGGCACTGTGCCACAGGTCACCGGTGGGAATCTCATCGCACCAGTCGAGGACCTCTTCTGCAACCGCTTTGGCCCCGGCGGCGTCTCTTTTCTGTGCAAGAGTCATGTAGGCAACATTGATGCCGTGGTACCTCGCCTGGTCGAAGTCATTGCTCGTCTTCGCCTCAGCGTAGGCCGACGAGTACAGGTCCAGCGCAGATTTGCCTTCTTTTTCGGTCGGCACGTCAAGCCACTTCCGCTTGAGCCGTCCCGCCAGCGTGCCCTTCGCGTCCAGGTCAAGATCCTTGCGCTGTCGAAGCACTTCGAGAGCCTGATCGCTCTTGCCGGTCGATTCGAGGGCAAGGGCGAGTTCGACGAGTGCCCACTGCTCAAGCGTCGCTGCTGCGGGAAGGTAGGCGTCGATAGTGTCTTGAGCCAGGCTCCGGTGGAGGGCCAGCCGCGCAGATTCCAGGCGTCCACCGGTGACAGAACCGGTTGTGATCCCTTTAACGACAATCTCTACGCTGGGAGCATCCGGTGATTCTGGGCGAACGATCGCTGAGTGATCCCCGGCGATACCCTCCCTTGCCGATTCAGGAAAAGCGGAGTGAGCAGACTTGGACGATACGATTGGGTCCGTTTGGCCAGCAATCGCCCAGAGTTTGAACGGGATATTCGCGTTGTACTTGTTCGCCCATTTTTTGCGCAAGTTTGTGATGAAGTCACTGTCCGAAGATAGATCTCTAGCCTGTCTGTTGAACATTCCAAGGTGGCGCGCCAGACCGACACCGCCACTCGGGGTCCCGAACAAGAAAACGTGGGTTACTTTGCTCTGGAACGCATCGTCGTCTGTGACCAGCGCCTGCTGTGTGACGAGTCCTCCCATGCTGTGCGCAATCAGCACCAGAGATTTGTACCTTTTAAGAGCTTTCAAACCTGTCATGGTGCCGAGCGATACACCGAGCAACTCGATGCTCGGGAGCTTGCGCCAGGGCAGCCAGAAATCGAGTGATTTCAGCCCGACAGTGCTGTATCCGAGACTGTGGATGTCCCAGCCGCTTAGATTCGGCTCGTCCTTCAGGTACTCACAGAAGCTGTTCCAGCTCTGTGGGTCCCCATCGAATCCGTGAATGAATATGATCGCTGTTTGCGAGTCCGGATCTGAGCGATGCGATATCAGACTGGGGTTGTTGACGGCCATAACGTTTTAGCTCCTCACTGGGATCGTTGCGAGCGAAAAGTGTTCAGTGTGGGCAGAAAATGCACCATATAGCAGCGTTCAGGTTCTATCTACATGAACATTCTTCGAGCCGAAAGTTGACGGCCTGCGCCCAGGCTTTTTTAGCATTCACTCGACCAGCCGATGCCTGATGGCGTAGGTGGTCGCTTGCACCCGAGAGGACACGTCCAGCTTTGTATAGATGTTGTGCACGTGCCGGATCACCGTGTTTTCAGCGATCACAAGATGCTCGGCTATCTCCCGGTTCGTTTTCCCGTCCACGATATTGGACAGGACCTGGAGCTCGCGTTTGCTCAGGACTTCTGACTGGCCGCTCCCACCCTGGAGGCTCCTCATGCGATCAAGCACCTTGAGCGTCACATTCGGGTCCAGCAGAGACTTGCCGACAGCCGCTGATCGTACGCCCTGGACCAGTTCGTTTCGGCTAATGTCTTTCAACAGGTAGCCCGAAGCTCCCGCCATGATCGCGGCGAATACTGCGTCTTCGTCCGAATATGTTGTGAGCATAAGAACACGGGCATCAGGATCTTCCGACTTCAACCGCCGACACGCCTCTATCCCGTCCATCTTCTCCATCCTGACATCCATCAGAACGACATCTGGTCGATTCGACCGATACATGTCAACAGCGAGGGATCCGTCGCTGGCCTCACAGACGACTCTAATATCCTCCTCGACTTCGAGCGCCGCCTTAAGACCGACACGCACCAGCTCGTGATCGTCAACCAGGCCCACGGATATTGTTGAGTTAGTCATTTGTGCCCTTGCCTGGCAGCGTCATGGTCAATCGAGTGCCCTTGTCAGGATTCGAATCGATTGTAAAAATGCCGTCCAATTCCTCGATCCTGGACCGCATGTTTTCGAGCCCGTATCCAGCTTGAACAGCGTCGAAATCGAACCCTACCCCATTATCGACAACAGCGAGCACCAGCTGTTCGTTTCTCAGATCAAGCGACACGTCTACATGGGTAGCTCGGGCGTGCTTTAGTGAGTTTGAAAGAGCCTCCTGTAAAACCCGATAGCAGGCCGTTGCGTTCTCGGGATCCACATTCACGATGTCTGTCTCGCCGAATACATTGAACTCGGCATTCACTCCAGATGCTCGTTCGAACTCCCGAACCTGTCGCTTGAGAACGGTCGCCAGTGGCGTATCCCCCGCAACCAGAGGTTTCAGGTCGAAGATGTACTGCCGGATTTCCTTGACCGCATCCTGAACGCGGGGCACGAGGGTCCTCAGACGGCCGATTGCCGAAGGATCACCTCGCTCGGCACGCGTTATCGATGCGTCAAGTTCCAATCCGACCGCATAGACCGTTTGTGCAACGCCATCGTGAATCTCGCGGGAGATGCGGGCGCGTTCTTGAACTGCAGCTAACTCGATCTCCTGCTCCTGCCGCTGCAACTCCATCGCCTGCTGAGACTGGATTCTCTCGGCCGACTCGGCAGCCTGGATGGCAGCATGCCTGCGTGACCGTTCAATACCCACAAGGGCCTGCCCCGTTACAACAACAGCGAACATGCTGGCGACCCTGGCGAGGAGGATTTTTTCCTCCTTTGCATCGAAATCGACACCCGGTTGCAGCCCGAGACTGAGCGCAGCATAAGTGCCGATTGCGATCGTCGCGATGACTGTTATCTGGAGCTTGGACGAGACGAGCAAGGCTAAGGCGAGCAAGGCCGGATAGTAGAAGACAAATAACGTATTGCCGAAGCGAGTGGTCACGGCGATACCGGCGGTTATTACGGCGAGGTCCAATATGCTCATCGCAAGTACGTACCGGTAGTTGACAGGTCGGCCACGCGAGTACCGATACGCAATGAACGCGTTCAGCCCGAGCAGTGCCGGGGCCATTCCGTCCAGGATGTACAGCGTCAGTCCAACATCCGGGCGGTAGTTGATGATCACCAACCACGCGGCCACGATGATCCATCGCATCCGAACGGCGACACCCTGCATATAGCGGTGGTCTTCGTCGAATGGCGATCGATCGGTGCGCATCTGACTGCCTGCTAACTGCGGGTGACCGGGTCGAGGATGTGGCGTACAACTTACAATATCGCTGCCGAATTCCGACATCCTCAACCCTCCTGCCCGATGTGCCGGACCTGCAGCCGAACAGTCATGCGGTTCGAGTCACGGTCTCCCGTAGGCGGTAGCCCTGACAACCGAAGCAGGCCGACCATCCCGACTGATTGGGCGGCCGGCTTGCAACTCTGGTGCCAATCGTTGCGTCCGGTAGCCGTCATGCTGACAGTTGAAGAACGGCTCCCAGAGCGCTGAATACTCCGGCAAACACGATCAGCGGTGCAATTCCATGTCCAAGTTCCTTGGCGATGGTATTGATCCGCCTGGGCCACGGGTTTTGTTTCGCAGTGCGTGGCCGGCGGTAACTTTGCCTCGCTGCTACAGACGCCTGAAGCTCATAGTCCTTTGCTTCGGCTTGCATTTTCAATAGGGTGGCGTTCATATCGATCCTCCGGGTGAGCCCTGGTCCGTCGAGGCCGTTCCAGCCTGACAAAAACCATGCTTTCACCCAGCACCGGATCACACTTCACACGATGCAGGGATCTTCTCTCCCCGGCATCTGTTAGTGACAACTAGCAACTTCCTGCTACTGGTGCTTGATCGTGACGGGAGCCCCCCGAGACGGTATCGGTGGAGAAATCAGGCACTGGACGTTTTACAAGAGGTCAGGCATGCCGAGTAGGTGGGGCGGTCTGGCGAAATTCCAAATGCGGCTCCTCCTGTCGCTAGCGGCACAGTGACTGGTCCAATTTCACGGCGACGAGCAGGTCTGCTCGCTGACCGTACTTCGACAAATATCGATGTAGAATCCCGGCATCTCGGGAATACCAAACTGTCACGTGCCGACTCATGCCTACATTTAAAGCCTTCGTTTCATCAACATATGAAGACCTGAAGGACCACCGCGCCCATGTGATAGAGGCGTTGCGCCGGGCTGGAAT
>JAJCYY010000114.1 GCA_029262735.1 Chloroflexota bacterium
CGGAAGTCAGCTTCTCGTTGCCCAGCCAGTCTGCAATGAAGTCCGTGACCTTAGTCTCATCGCCCGTCGGCATGTATCCGGTGTTGACCGATGGAATGCGAACCAGGTCCTGCTCAAGCCCGACGATCTCCTCGGTAAGACCGTCCACCTGGTCAAGCATGCTCTGAAGTGATGGCAATGTTTTTCTCCGTTTGCTTTTCCCTTACTGAAAGAGAGGGAGTTAAAGGGTGGGTGGTTCCGCGGTCAGGTCGAACCTTCGGCAAGCTCCGGATAGCCGTTTATTGTCATTCTGAACTCGATTCAGAATCTCTCGGAGACCTATCGCTGACGGTAAGATCCCGCGCCCGCAGGCGGGCACTCGTGCAAGCGGATACCCTGCGGTCGGGATGACAACAATCCGGTCATGATGTCGCAATCCGCGCCTCTACCTACCTCTTCACATAAAGGTTGCTCTTGTGGTCGTAGACTCCCGGTGACTCGGCTGGCGGACCGCCGATCGACGGAATCAGCCCCGCCTTCCGGTCGTCAATCGTCTTCTGCCATGCGCGCATCAGGTCAGCCGTGTGTCCTCGGAAATGCGGCATCACGTAGCGGGCAAAAAGCTCAAGTGAGTACTTGATCCGCGCCTGGTCGGTCCACTCATGCGTCGTGAACATCAGGCCGCCGAACCCGCCGGTCTCATCGTAAAGCTGCTGAATCTGCTCGATAGCCTCGTCGGGCGTGCCAATGATCCAGCGACGCTGCTGCACAATCTCCTCGGCGGTCAGTGAATCGGGGTCCTGGTCCGGGTGCGTCAGCCATCCCGCCGGAGTGTTGATCGTGTAGAAATACTTGTGCACATCACGCACGATGCCTTCCCGCACCTCCGCCCACGCCTGCTCATGCGTGTCCGCCAGGTGAACGTACGTCACCAGCCTGAAATCGTCCCGGTCTGGTTTTGTCCCGTGCCTGGCGCCGTGATGCTCCACCCTGTTCCACAGCTCGTTGAGCGGAACACCGTTCGGCGGCCCCCCACCGGCAAGCGCAAACAGGATCATCTCGTACTGCGCAGCGAACTCCAATGACCTCTCACTGCCCACAGACGCCGTCGCCAGCTTGAGCCTTGGCTGCTGGTACGACCGCAACTGCAGGCCCATGTCCTTGATGCTCCAGAACTTGCCCTCGTACGTCACAGGCCCCGGTGTCTCGAGCAGCTTGACGATGATCTCGGTCGACTCCCGCATCATCGGGTTCAGGTCCTGCACCGGGATGTTGAACAGCTGTATGTCCGGTGGCAGGCTGCTCGGACCGACGCCCAGCACGACGCGACCGCGGGTCATATGGTCGAGGAAGGTGAACCTCTCCGCAACGTGAAACGGGTGGTGGTAAGGCAACCCGACGACCGATGTTCCGAGCTTTATCCGGTGTGTTGTCGCCGATGCCTTCGCTAGAACCATCTCAGGCGCAGGGATGGTCTCCCAACCGGCGGAGTGGTGCTCGCCAATGTAGAACTCGTCGTAATCCAGCTCTTCGGCGTAGTTGATCAGGTCGATGTCACGGTCAAACGCGAGCGCCGGATTTTCGCTCGGCAGGTGCAGCGGCATCATGAAGAAAGCGAATTTCATGTTGTTATTCTGTGTCCGTCTGACTTGTTGCCAGTCCACTCTTCTCCCAGCGGCAGAAGCATGGACGAGGGAGAAGTTCTGTCATCCCGACCGCGGGTACCCGATTGCGGGTCGCAGGGATCTTACCGGCCATGCGGCTGAATCCGCTCAGTCGAGCATTCACCAGACCACTCCACCGTCCATATGTGATCACCAGAGAGATTCTGAATCAATCCGTTCGGCTTCGCTCAGGACAGGGACAGAATGACAAAGGCGTTTCTCCGTCACCTCAATCCGCGTCCAGAGGGCACCTGGCCGGGAGAGAGGGTTTGAATCGGTTATCTGGTTGATTGCCGTTTTCCCCGCCCTCACCACTTCCGCTGGAACCTAGCACCCACTCATACTCCGGTCAATCTTGGGATCAATCTGCCCGGTCCGTCGTCAGAGTCAGTCAAACGGTATCCGCGCAAAGCCGCGGCGCTCACCGTCTCATCTCAGAGCTCAACTCAGATAACATCTTCACTGACTCAGTCAGTCTCGGCCCGGAACATCCGGACGGAGCACCTGCACGAAACCCCAAAAAGCACCCGCGCACCCGCGCTCTTCCTGAGCACTTGTTCGGACTCTCACTGGCGACAAATCGCCGCGTACATATCAGACGAATCGCTCTTCCCCTGCTTGCCGCCACCGTAAGCGCAGCATTCGCCTGCTCCAGCGGCACGCCCGACACAGGATCCATCGTCTTCACATCCAGGGTGAAGCTTGGGCCGGAGCAAACCAGCCGTAGCGACATCTACATCTCGCGGTCATCAGAAGAGCCGATGACGCGCCTCACGATCGCAGGCAACAGGGACCTGTCGCCAAAATGGTCTCCGAACCGCAAGCAGATCGCCTTTCTCTCTGAACGGAACGGTGAATTCGATATCTGGATCACCGATGCAAAGGGAGAGGACAAGCGAGTCCTGTTCTCCGATCTTGGCGGGGCGATGAGGTTCGAATGGGCCCCGGACTCCCGGCGCATCGCGTACGAGGTAAAGACCGGCGCGCGTAGCCAGATCCTGGTTGGGAACGTGCAGACCGGTGAGTCGACGCCGTTGACATCTGCAAGAGAATCAGCGTTCCTCGGCAGCTGGTCGCCCGATGGCGACTGGCTCGTCTACCGGCTCGAATCGGCGGAACGCGCCGGCCTATTCAGAGGCAACCCGGAAGGCGTCAACGAGATCGAAGTGTCGCCAACGATGGGCGACAACCCGCGCTGGTCATCGAACGGCCGCTGGATCGTGTTTACCGCGGAAATCGATGGCAGCCAGAACATAGTCATCGTGCCGTCTGGCGGCGGCGACGAGACGAACCTCACTCCGAGCGCAGGTAACAACAGAACTCCGGTCTGGTCACCCGACGGACAGCGAATAGCGTTCGTTTCGGACCGCGACGGCAACCAGGAGATCTACGTCATCGACTCAAGCGGCCGCAACGAGAAACGGCTCACAAGCAACCGCAGTTCGGATGTGGCCCCATCGTGGTCTCGACGCACAAATCGGATTGCATTCGTCTCCGGCGTCGATGGCGACCTTGACCTTTTCACGATGAGGCCGGACGGCTCGAACCAGCGCCGTCGGACGGCAGACGACAGGGACATTATCGATTTGGACTGGTGACGGCGGAGTTCGAACCGCCCGTGACCTAGCTGTCGGCTGAAACCGGCTCCGGTGCTGCCGGATCGGTCTCGCTCCCACCATTGCCATTACCCGCGGGCTTCCTCAGCGCGGGTGGCCGCGGCTTTGATGAGGAAGATCCGTTGCTGCCGGACGACGATGCGCTGGCCGCCGTTCCGCCGACCTTCCGTCGAGAAGGCGTCCTGCGGATATTCGGTCTGCTGGGAGCTTCCTCGGCAACCTCTGCCGGTTGCGTCTTCCGCGCAGCGGTCTCCTCGGTGACCTTGGTGGTATTTGCGGCCGTCTCCTTCTCAGGTTCCGGCTCGCTCGACCGTGACGAAGCCCTCGTCCGAGTGCTCGTCCGAGTCGCAGTCCTTCCTGAAGCGGTTCTTCCCGTAGCGGTCCTTGTGCTTCGCCGTGCCGCCGGTTTGGACGCAGCCTTAGTCGCCGCCTTGTCCTCGCCGTTCGGTGAAGCCGCCTCGTCCGAAACCTCGGGCCTGCGAAGGGCAGCACTGCGTTCTCGTTGCTGGGTCCGCGTCATCCACAATCCGGTGAAGAAGGTCTTCGTCAGTCTGATATGAAGATCGGCAACACGTGCGGCCTCAGCCGAAATATTGGTGTCGAACGCCGCCACCTCAACCTGCTTTCCGACATCTTTCGCAGCCTGCAGGGCAGGGTAGAAGTCGGCATCGCCTGAGACGATGATGGCTGTGTCGTAGTCGTCCCGGTAAGCCCGGGTGACGAGGTCGACTGCGAGCATCACATCGACGCCCTTCTCGACCATCGTGGCGCCGCGTTGCTTCCAGATACCGAGCTTCACCTCAAGGTGAGGCGTGTCGTAAAGAGAAGACAGGAACTTGTCCTGGTCGGACGCGTTAGAGCGGTCCTCGAACGCTTCCTGGCGAATGTTGTAGTAGTAGACGCGGCGCATGTCGCGGCCGTTGGCCAGCTTCTGCGCAAACTTGTCGAACTGTAGATCGTGGCGGCCGCAGACCTGGCCGAGGACGTGGTAAAGGTTGCTACCGTCAATAAAGACCATCACGCGTTCGTCCGCCCGGGACGAAGGCCTGGTCGTAGCCTTGGGCATTAATGCCTCCAGATATTCGGTTGTGCTGGACGCACTCCCTGGGGGCGGAGCGGGAAAATCACCGGACCGCTGTTCATATAAGCGGGGTGCGTCTGGACATTCCGGTTGGTTGTCATCATTAAGATGAGGCGCTCAAATGCGCCTGTGTAAATCTATTCTACTCCTGCCATGAAGTGAACGAAGTAGGGCGATCCTCCATGTTGCGTAGATGTTTGGGCTAACGACGGAGTTGCCATCTCTCCGGAACTGGCGGTATTTGATCCACTGCCAATCCCTTCGTCCCGAGTCAGAACGAGGGACCCGGGGCGGACGAGGCAACGCACCAAGACCGCTCTTTGCATCAGCGGAACCCACCGCGAATGCCTCCCAACTCCAGGTTCTCGCCCGTACGCGGGCACTCGCTAACTCAGGGCGACGACAGGTGCTCTGATACCTACATGCCCATTTGACGCCGCACGCCGCTCCCACCATCATGGCGACTACCCACATATCCCGACCGCAGCAAGCCAATCATCGGAAGGAACGCCATGAGGCCGGTATCCACATTTGACTCACCCTGCGAGATGCCAAACGGCCTCCAGTGGTACGGCGATGAACTGTTCGTCATGGACCAGCTGACCGACGATGTCCTGGTCATCAACGAGACTGGCGACCTGCTGCGGACCATTAATACCCCCACCGAAAACGGCTCCGGCATCACCGTTGGCGGCGGCTACCTCTGGACCGCCTCGAACGGGCAGTCAGTTTCCCGGGCGGCGCGGTCAACCGACACACACCTCGGCTACATCTACAAGCTGGATCTTGAGACAGGCAAGGCGATCGACCGCTACCGGACTCCCGACGGCGGGGGAATACACGGTATCGAATGGGACGACGGACTGATCTGGGTCACGGCGTTCGCACCCAAGGCACTCCAACTCTGCGACCCGTCCGACGACATGAAGATCGTCAAGACGTTCCCGTTAACGCTGGAACGGCTGCATGGCCTTGCGCGTGACGGCGACGGCGTCTGGTGCGCGCACACAACCGATAACGTGATTGTGAAGTACAACGTCGAGACAGGCGCCGAAACGGACCGAATTACGATGGGCCCGACCGACGCATTCGTCCACGGCATGTCGATACGAAATGGCGAACTGTGGTACGCAGACGCCAACTTTGCTGGCACTCATGGAACGGCAACAAGAGGCAAGCCGGAGATCGGCAAGCTGGCCGGATAGGGCGGCTACGTAGAAGAGAAGCGGCTCTTCAGTGAATCAACTTCCGAGAAAGCCGATAGCTGGTCGCCCCTCGCATCGCCGCAACGCCATCGTTGGCGCGGGCCGTATTGTCGCCGCTGCGGTTGAAGATGCCCGCCGAAGTGGTTCCGTCGGCATCGAAAAACACGCCGTTCCCAGGGCCGGTTGTATTACCCGAAACGCTCAGCTCTCCAAAGTCGTAGATGTGCTTCATCAACTGCGCCTGGGCCTCCATGTTGAAATCGACCCAGTCAATGCGGCCACGCTGGATATCGTCCTCCCAGTGATACGCATTCGGCAAGGTCCGCTGCGCAAACAACGCGTCGCTTGAGTACCTCGCTCCATAGTGCTGGTACTGCCACACGTGTACACACTCGTGGACAAACTGGCTCTGCTCGGTCGCGAATTGGACGTTCTTCATGTACACGGTGTTACCGGCCACAAACGGGCGGCTGTTCCCACTGAAAACTCCTGCGGACCCATCGACAATTCTGATGTTGTAAAGAGCGAGCGAATCGCAGAAAACGCGCTTCAGGAGATCACGCTCTGCCTGGGTGAGTCGTCGCCTTACGTACAGGAAAAGCGCTGCCTGGACGACCGAAATGAGCTCTGCACCGACCATGAGAATGGCACCAGCTATTCCGGAACCAATGTCGCCCAGTCCTTCTTTAATCAATGCCGCGTCAAGTGCGATGCTGCCACCGACGACGCGGATGATTCCCGTAACAAGGCCCGAGACTATTGCACCGGCACCCTTGACCGCCGCAGCAACCAGTCGGAATGGAGCCGCTACTAATCCTCCGACCTGGCGTACCACTTTGGCCGCGATGCTCCCGGCTGTCGGGATCTTCTCCACCTGATCGGCTACTGCGTCGGCCGCGTCTTCGATCGCATTGGCGACCGTCTCCACCACGTCACTGACAGCCTCCACGACGGCATTCACGGCCTCCGCGACCACTTCGGTAGTCGCTTTGACCGCATCCTTGAGCCATCCCATACGCTTTTCCTTCTCACACCAGAATTTGGATCGTCGATATGCCGTTGGTCAGTCTGCGTATTCTTCCGGTTAGCGTGAGTCTGATCGCGCCGATATTACGGTCTGCTCGATCACAACACAAACCGATGGCCAGCTTCCGGAGTGAATGCCGTATCGAAAGTGGTGAATCGTCAAGATGCCAATTTTTTGTAGAAGGAGCGGGCCTCCCGAGCGGGTCTTGAGTTGGAACGGGGAGAAGTGGTAATAAGAGACACACAACCGCCAAAAGAGGAAATTCAGAGAACGACAAGCTGACGGGATGAGCGGACAAGCCTGTCCGCCGGGCTCACCGTTCACCCAACGAGAAAATAGAGCAAAGACTCGGGTTTTCAGGATCCACTGTTCACCCAACGAGAAAAAAACCGTTCACCCATCGAGAAAAAATGAAAGTTACAGAGATCAAGCAGTACCGCGTTCAGGACCCTGGCAAGCGCAGCGGCTATTACATCATCAAGATCAACACGGACGCCGGTATCTACGGTCTCGGCGAAGTTGGCATACGCAGTTGGGGCAACGCAATCCAGCACGCAGTCGACCACCTCGGCGAACTCGTCATCGGCTCCGACCCGTGGGAGACCGAACGGCTCTGGCAGGAGATGTTCCGCTCCGGCTTCTTCCCTGCTGACACGGTCTACTCATGTGCCATCAGCGCCATCGATATCGCCCTCTGGGACATCAAGGGGAAATCGGTCGAAAAGCCGGTCTACAAGCTGCTCGGCGGCCCGGTGCGCAACAAGGTCGTTTGCTATCCGCACATCGGCGGCGCGACCATCGAAAAACTGGTCGACAGCGCGAAAGAGCACTGGGACAAGGGCTGGAAGTTCGCCCGCTGGCACCAGCCGCCAACGCACGGCGACCTCACAGAGCCCGGCGTGCTTGATCCGCGTGACGCCATCAAGGTCAGCGTCGATGCTATGGAAGCAGTGCGAACCGCGCTCCCCGACATCCAGATCTGCTTCGACCTGCACTCTCGCATCGATACCACGCACGCCATCCAGATGTGCAAAGAGCTAGAGCCGTTCAAGCCGTTCTTTATCGAGGACCCGATCCGCTCCGAAAACGCCGCCAGCTACAGGAAGATCCACGAGAAGGTGAATCTGCCGATCGCGGCGGGCGAACAGTGGGGCTCAAAATGGAGCTTTCGCGAGGTGATCGAGAACGAGTGGATCGACTATGCCCGCATCGATCTCTGCATCGCCGGTGGGATCACTGAAGCCCTGAAGATCACTCACTGGGCCGAGACTCACTACATCGACATCGTGCCGCACAACCCGCTCGGGCCGGTCAGCGCGGCGGCGTGCGTACAGCTCTGCATGGCCTCGACGAACGTCGGCGTGCAGGAGATGCCGCGCCAGCCGGGAACCTTCGCAACCGACCTTTTCCCGGTTCAGATCAAGTGGGAAGATGGCTACGCCTGGGCGCCTGATGTGCCCGGCCTCGGAGTTGAGTTGGATGAGGAGGTTGCCGAGGCGAATTCCATAACGGACTCAAAGACCTTCACGCCAAGAATGACCCGCAGCGACGGCGCATACACGAACTGGTAGTTGCAGGATTCGGGAACCTCGCACCTGCCAGTACTGATCTGCCGTCCGGTCCGTTCGGCGAACATTCCTCTCCCCCAGTTCACACATCCCGCTCTTTCCGCCATAATCGCGATCATGTCCGCTGGCCCTGTGCGACCTACTCGACCCCCAAGATAGCCTGAAGACGGAATCACCAAATGAGCGACATACCCGTAGTAGACAGCCACCATCACTTCTGGGAGATAGGAAAGTTCGACTATCCGTGGATGGAAGAAGGCAGCCCGCTCGCTGTCACCTTCGGCCCGGACGATCTGCGGCCCCTGGTCAAAGCGGCAGGCGTCGAGCACACCGTCATCGTGCAGGCAGCGCAGACGCTCGAGGAGACGCGCTGGCTGCTCGACTTCGCAGAAAATACCGACTTCGTGGCAGGCGTCGTTGGCTGGGTCGACCTCAAGGACCCGAACCTCGGCGACACTCTCGACGATCTTCAGCAAAGCAAGTACTTCAAGGGCGTGCGGCACAACTGGGAAGGCGAAGAAGACCCATCCTGGCTCTACACATCCGGCGCACTCAATGGCCTGAAGCAGATCGAAGAGCGCAGGCTCTGCTACGACTTCCTGGCGCGCCCTCGCAACCTCCCCTACGTGTTGCAGATCATGGACGAGGTTCCCAGGCTGCGCGCCGTCATCGACCACATTGCCAAGCCCTCCATCAAAGAAGGCGTGATGGAGCCGTGGCTCTCAGACATGCGGAAAATCGCATCGATAAACGGCATGCGCTGCAAGGTGTCAGGAATGGTCACCGAGGCCGACCTCGAAAACTGGACCGCGGACGACCTGCGCCCGTACGTTCACCACGTCCTGGGCATGTTTGGGTACGACCGGCTCATGTTCGGTTCAGACTGGCCCGTCTCGACGCTGGCTGCACCGTACGAAAAGGTGGTCGCAACAGCCCGAGATCTCCTGTCATCGCTCCGTCCGCATGAGAAAGACGCAGTCTTCGGTGGAGTTGCAAAGGACTTCTACCGGCTGGACGTGTGAAGCGATTAGAGCCTGTCCGCCTGCTCGCCGTCCGGCGGCTTCGCCTCAACGAACAGGTGATCCGCCTGCGGGATGATCTCCCTCACAGATGCCTCGATCTCGTTAACCACCTGCTCAACAGCATCGGTTGTCATGTCGTCACGCAGGTGGACCTCGATGCCGACCAGCACCTCCTCAGGCCCCAGGTGCATCGTTTGCATGTCGATCAGGTCATGCACCTGCGGATGACGTTCCACCGCCGCGACCAACCGCCGACGTACGGCGGGATGAACCGATTCGCCCAGCAACAGACTGCGAGACTCGTAGCCCAGGATGATCGCAACACCGCCAAGCACCAGGCCGATCAGTATGGCCGCCACTCCGTCGAAGAATGCCAGGTCGAACACCTGCACCAGCAGAAGCCCTGCCGCTGCCAGGCCGATTCCAAGCAACGCCGCCGAGTCCTCCAGCACCACGATGAACCGTGTCGGGTCCTTCGTCAGCCTGACCGCAGACCAGAGTCCGCTCCGCCTGAGCTCGGGCCAGGTCGCCCTGAGTGCCAGCGTCAGCGCCGCCATCTCCAGCACGGCGGCGATTCCCAGCACGATGTAGTTGAACCCCGAGTGCGAAACCTCTTCATGGCTCGACAGTGCCTGCACGCCATGGAACACCGAAAAGGTCGCTCCAACGGTGAACATCAAGACCGCCGCAAGGAATGTCCAGAAGTAGCGGTCCTTGCCGTAGCCGAACGGATGAGCCGCATCCGGCAGCTTGAGCGCAAGCCGCAATCCAATCAACAGGATGAGCTGGTTGCCGGAATCGGCAAACGAGTGCGCTGCCTCAGCCAGCATGCCGCTGCTGCTGGAATTGATAGCAGCTGCGAGTTTCATGATCGCGATTATCAGGTTGCCAAAGAGCGCCGCGTAGATCGCGATCTTAAGTTCGCCGTGCCCGGAGGATTCCATAACCGCGATTGTGTCCTACGCAGACCTGGCGCGCCAGTTAGTCGGCATCGTGGTGTACCACGATGCCGACGCCTTCTATCGTCGTCGCCGGGATGGCGTTGGAAAGACGACCGGGCGCTCTATTGTTAACGGCTCGTCGAAGTATTCGAAGTCCAGTGTAGTCGTTGCCGTGAAGGCAAGCCGGTCGGCGCCCAGGACGAACCTCGGCAAAATCCCTGAGCCGGGCCGTGGCCTGTACTCGGCGACTTCTGCGATCTGCTCAATACGCACCAGGCGGAAGTTCAACATATCGACGAACAGCACGAAACTCCCGTTGAGTGGGAGCGTTCCTATTGCGGGCACAGGGTCAATCATGGCGTTCGGTGACCCTTCTATCCTGTAAACATCCCGGCCGTTCAGCGAGAGGGTTCCCGTGATGGCCGGACCTGTGATGCCCAGGCTCGACATCACCAGGTTCGATTCACCCGAATATGAGGGACCCTGGTGCCATCCGGCTTTCGTAGACACCGACCCATCGAGATATGAGCCTCTCAGGTACTGTTCGCCTTCAAGCCTGATCGACTCGATAGACTCCTGCCGCGTTTCGTTGGAATCGGCGGTACGACTTTCCTGGCGAAGGCGGTCGGGCGATGCCCACTCGACCGTCAGCGTACTCACCTCCGGTTCCTGTTCATCGAGCTCAATGCGTGTCTCACCCCGACCCCTGTAAGACTTCGCCGAATTCAGCGCCGTCTGCGCCAGCACCAGCACCTGTCTTACCGTGAGAACCTCGGCTGCTGCTGCTTGCTGAACCGGTGGGGACTCGGGAGAACCGGGCAGCTCGGATTTCCCCGGCGCACAGGCAATCGCTGCCATTGAAATCAGAAGCAGGCCGCAAAAAACTAGATGTGATGTGGAGACTCGAATAGCCAATCAATCTTTCAGGTGGTCCTGTCCGTGTTGGCAATCACCTGCGAATAGTCCCGGCAACAGACGTGCAGCAGTTCCATGAAGGTAAGACATTAACGCCGTTCGGTCTACCACCGCCGCCGAACTGCTACCTGCACAGCGGCACGCGGCGACAGAGCGTTCTCGGTATTGGAACCTCCTCATAGCTCCGGCGGCTCAATGGAGATCGGCTCGTCGAAGTACTCAAAGTCAAACGAAGTAGACACCGTGAACTCAAACCGGTCAGATTCCATGATGATTCCGTCCGGGGAGTTCGGGTCGGCCGTCGGCCGGAATACGAAAACGATAGCCGTCCGCTCGGTACGGACCAGCTGGAAGTTTGCCGCGTCGATAAAGAGAACGAGTTCCCCGTTTGCCGGAATCTCGCTGATTGCAGAGACCGACTCGGCGGCAGGGAAAGAGGTTCCCGAAACTACATAGACCTGCCTGCCATTGAGAGTGACCGGTCCCATCATCATCGGAACTGCAATGTCCAGGCTCGACATCACGATGTTTGGTTCGCCGGAGTCAGGAGCGGCCTCGTGCCAGCCAATGTCGACAGACCCGGACTCATCGCGAGAGGCGCGTCGGAGGTAGGAGCGGTCTCCAATTCTGATCGTCTCGCTGCTCTCCTGCTGTATCTCAGCGGGGTCAGTGGTGCGACTTTCCTGGCGAACGCTGTCGGGCTTCGACCACTCAAATGTCAGAGTGTTCGCCTCCGTCACCCCATCGACAGCGTAAAACAGCTCCTCACCCTTGCCGCGATAGGATGCTACAGAGCGCGCCGCGCTCTGTGCCAGCGCGAGTACCTGACCTGCCGTTAGAACCTCGGGCGAGGGACTCGGTGAGGCGTCTGTAGAGTTGGGCAGATCGGATTTCTCAGACACGCAAGCGGTCGCCGCTACAGCCATCAGAAGGAGGCCGGCAATGGCGAGACGTGAGATCGAGTGTCGAACGGACATTAGAGCTTTCAGCCTGTGTCGCCGAGTTTGCGGCGCCCACGCTTCGCCAGCGGAAAATCAGTTGTTGGCCGCGTTGTGACGATCACCTGAAAGTATGACACTCGTCCTAACAGATATGTTCCGCCACCGAACAGTTATTCGCACCGCGCCTCGCGCGGCGCAAGGGCCAGTAGTTGCTTGACGAGTGAGCGGTCCGACAGCACACCTTCCAGGTGTTGGTGGCCGGACGGTGTGCCGAGGCTGACCCTCTTATGAGCGGTCTCGCCGGGCCTGATGCCGACGATCGACTCCGTGGGGATGTGAGTGACTATGACCGGTGCGACTAGGTGCTTCGCAATCGTCTCGCAGAACTCAAAGCGAGCGACCGTGTCCTGGTCAATCACGAATCTCGCCAACTCCGGCAGGTTGAAAATGTTTGTACGCAGCAGATTGGCGAACTCCGCCGAGCATCGCGCTGACCGAGGTGACCTCTCCAGGATCGTCTCCATCAACGGGGGGCTGCCAAGCACGTTTTCCAACGCCTCGGTAGCGATCTGAGAAGACGCCTTGTATTCGAAGGTCGAGCCGTACCGCACCGACCTGCCACCGGATTCCAGCGACTGAAACGCCGCTGAACCGGTCGGAGTGTGAACGATCAGGATCGGCGGTCCATCGATGACCGCGCCGGGGTCGCAAGGCGTGTAGATGACGGTGATTTCACCAATGTCGAGCCGGTCATGGCCGGGTACATGTTCGTACGAAACCGGCCCGCCAGGACGGTCCCCGGTGCCGGGACGTTCCCCGGTGAAGGCGGGCGGTAGTGTGCCAGGATTCACCGCCCGCAGCTGCGGAGGGACGGTTGATGGTGTTGGATTCAGGAGCGGCGCTCCAATGACAGCACGCTGCTGCGTGGGAGCGATAGGTGAAGGCGTCGGGGTTGGAAAACCCGCAGGTGGCGTCGGTGTGTGCGGCGGGCTATCGTCCCAGGGTCCGGGAAAGGATCCAGCTGGAAGGAATTCGTCCGGCGGCTCGATCACAAGTGGCTCATCGAGATACGTGAACCCGAACCAGATCTCGGCGGTGAACACCTGGTCCACCATGCGCCGCCCTCCGGGTGCCTTGAGATCTACGACCTCCTCAGCCGATTCAATAGTTTGAGTCATCTCAATCCGCAGAACCAGGAAGCTCGAAGCATCGACAAAGAAGATGTGCCTCAGGTCGATCTCTGGCAACAGGTCCGCCGGAACATCGCCAGGATCTTGCTGCTTCCGTTGCCCGGTGATCCTGTACGCCGTCAGGCCGTTCCAATCGACCACCTCAGCAGGCTCATCGATCAGTGCCAGCGACAGTAGCTCAACCGGAGTGCTCCGGGAGTTGTCGGAGCTGTTTTCGAGCTCCTGCCAGCCGTCGGTTCTAAAGCCTGGACGGTGGAATGAGCTGTTGCCGATGGTGATGATCTCAGAGATGTTGGTTCCGTCAGGCGTTCTCTGAGTACTGATCTGGCGAGTTCTGTTCGGAGCCGTCCAATCGGTCACAAAGTCGGCGGACTGAACGTCCTCGCCAGTGCCGTAGGACACGTACCCGCCTTCTGAGTGGACTGTGACGAACGGTTGTGTGGCCTCTACCGACAGATCGGCGATCTGCTGCGCTGTCAGCGCGGGAACGTCGCCGGGATCGGGAAGCGGCACATCCCCGGCCAGCGACGCGGCTCCCTTTCCAGAGCCGCAGGCCGCGGCAGCAAGCAACGACATGGACAAAACAGCAACCGTCAGCAGCATTCGTTGTGCCACCGAATTTCTCACTACCAAGAACCACTCTCCAGGCCGTGCGAGTCGATCGCGCCAGACGCCCTCTGTCATCTTAGGTTACTGACCGTTACATCTATCATTGATAGTAGTCTGGAATTACGTCGGATACGTGCGTCGCGCTCTGATCCTGCCGGAATCCCACGCGATCGGTCATAAGTTCACCGGTACGTCAATCTCGAAGGGCGCTCCCGGGAAGGTGAACTCGAACCACTGCTCCAGGAAGTTCGGCAACGCCGATGGCACGACCTGTAGAACAGTCGGCGATGGTTCAACACAGTCCACGTCGTTGACACACGTCCCAATGACCCGCTCAAACCGGACGACAACATTGCTGGAGACATCGATAAAGACCGTGTCTTGCACGACGCTCTTGCCGTTCTGGTTAAAGAACACAAGCGATTCGTCGTCAGGCCGCCCGGCAAGCCTGTAGGTGTCGGCGCCGCGATAGTCGATCACCTCGAAAGGCTCATCGACCTCCAGGTTGTCTAACAAGAAGAGCGCCGGGTTGTTCGCGGCGTTTCCAGTCGCGGGAAACTCGCGCCATTTTTCGAACCCGTCCACACGCCGCGTGTAGGAACGCTGGCCGATAGTGATCGTCTCCGCCCGGTCGCCGTCCGGTGAAATAGTGGCGTGTCGAGTGCGGTCCGGCGCCGCCCATTCGGTCGTGAACCTGACGGCCTGCAGTTCCGACGCTTCCTCACGTTCGATCCCCTGTGCCGGGCCGTACGAAAAGAACACGCCTTCAGAGCGGACCGAGACGGCGGAATCAGCGTGCGCGATTGCGCGAGCAAGCACTTCCCGCGCTGTGATTGGAGGTTCCGGGCTTCCGAGCGAAACGAAGGTACCGGTGGATGTTTTGACACCTGAGCTACAGGCCATCGCCGCCAGAACGAACCCGATCAGGACGAATACCCAGAAGTTTCGCCGCGTACCCTGCATGGTCGGAATTCTTGATCTCATAGACCGCGCCCCCGAGCTCCTGTACGGAATTCGTGGCCAACCGGGTTTTTCGCAATAGCCCACACCACCGCTGGAATTTTATCCCGGCAGCGCACTGTGAGAACTAGCTGTAAGAGCCGACTGGTTATGACTAAAAACGTCTAGTGATGGTGCTCGGCATTCTTGTAGTGCGCTGCAAGAATGTCCTCTCCCCAGTCGTTCTTGAAGTCCCGCAGAACCGAGTGAACGTGGTTCGCTCCGTTCTGCGTGTTGTCATATTCCACGACGAAGTTCGGTGCGGTTACCGCGTAGTAGTGACCCTCTCCCCGCTCCTCCGGGCCCGCCCACGCGAACGACCATCGGTCCATGCCAACCGACTCCACGTGCCGCCAGTAGTTCGCAGCAAGATCGTCCGCAGCGCGGTTCACATAGTGCCGAACAAGCGTCACCAGCGACTCCTGCTGCGAGCCGGACAGCGCGCCAAAAGAGATTCCAACAGGGGCCAGGTTCGGGTCCACAACACGGTAGTTCTTCGTCAGGATGTCGGCCGGTGCGACCGGGTCGACAATCGCAATCTTCTTCTGGTCGTCCGAGAGCGTCTTAACAAGCGCCCGCGCCCAGTCCTCCTCCTCGGCAAGCGTCCGCAGTCCCTTGTGCGGTCCGTGCATCACGGTCGCCGGGTTCGACCCGAAAAACAGCGGGTTGTACGCCACAAGCTCGCCGTTCACGATGGTCGTCGCAAGGCCAATGTGGTGACCGCCTGCGCGCCAGCCCCACGGCTCGTCCCCACCCGGCGTGCCGAACACGCTGAACCAGTAACGTGCGGTTGAGCGTTCCCACTGCGAGACCTCATTCGTCATCGTCTCGTACTCGCCGAGAAGCGTTTCGAGTTCGATGATCTGGTGGGCGTTCTTGCGGCCGCTGTCGCTGTAAGCGGTGTCCATCAGCGACATTGCAGCGTCCAGCTGGTCCTGCGACATTTCGCCGATGAGCAGGCCGTTTCGGTCGATGGGCGTGTAAGCCCACTCGTACCGCTCGTCACCCTCAAACGGCAACGCTGCTTTAGCGCGCTGGTCCGGGTTGAGCGAGTTCAGGAAATTGTTAGCCGCAGACGCCATGCGCTTCACGGCGTCCGGAGCCGCAGACGGTGCGGGAGGAATGGTGTCAGGTGTCATAGTCATAGCGCGCTCCAGTCTGTGCGGCGTTGAAACAGGTATCGCAAGTTGATCACGGATCGTGCGCCGGATTCTAAACCCAGAAGCCGGAGCGTGCTGAGGGCCGTAGTCTTTCTGGTAGGGGTTACCGGTTCTCCCTCCCAGATTGGGAGGGAGTTAGAGGGTGGGTTGTTATGACGGCAGAGCCATCACCTCTGGTTAGGGGCGCGCCCGCAAGCGGGCACCCGGCTGCGCACGGTCCGCGCAGCGGACGATGTTTGTCATCCCGCGCGAAGCGAGGGATCTAACTGGTCAATGTGGCAACGCCGGGAGATTCTGAATCGAGTTCAGAATGACAAACTCCCCCTACTCAGTCACCGCACCTTTTGCCGCTGGCTGTACCAGCTTTATGTACTTCGATAGCGTGCCGCGGGTATATGGCGGAGGTTTTGGCTGCCACTTCGCCATGCGTGTCTTCAACTCTTCGTTCGCGATCCGCACGTTCAGCTCGAACTTGTCCAGGTCGATCTCGACAACATCGCCGTTCTCAACCGCGCCAATCGGTCCGCCGACAGCCGCCTCCGGCCCGACATGCCCGATCATCGAACCGTGCGAAGCGCCAGAAAAGCGTCCGTCCGTGATCAGGTAGACCTTCTCGCCGAGACCCTGCCCAACAAGCGCCGCCGTCACAGAAAGCATCTCCCGCATCCCCGGCCCGCCCTTCGGCCCCTCGTAGCGGATGATCACCACGTCGCCCTCCTCGATCTCCCGCCTCACCAGCGCCTCCATCACCTGCTCCTCCTGGTCGAACACCTTCGCGTTGCCGGAGAACATTCGGCCGAACTGGTGGCCCGCCACCTTCAGCACGCAGCCGTCCGGTGCCAGGTTGCCGTGCAGCACAACCAGCCCACCGGTCTTCGAAAGCGGCTCGTCCACGGTCGCCACAATCGTCCTGTCAGACTCGTCCACATCGACCCCTGCAAGATTCTCCGCGACGGTCTTGCCGGTCACCGTCATGCAGTCGCCGTGCAGCAGTCCGGCGTCGAGAAGCCGCTTCATCACGAGCGGCACGCCGCCGACGCGGTCGAGGTCGAACATCACGTGCTTCCCGCCCGGCTTCATGTCAGCAAGTAGCGGGGTTCTGAGTGAAATTTCGTGAATGTCTTCCAGGGTCAGATCAATGCCCGCCTCGTGCGCAATCGCAGGCAGGTGCAGCGTGCTGTTCGTCGAGCCACCCATCGCAACCACAACCGTCACCGCGTTCTCAAACGCCTTCCGCGTCAGGATGTCGTGCGGTCGAATATCTTCTCGCAGCAGGTTCATCACCGCCAGGCCGGCGGCACGAGACGACGCCAGTTTGCGCTGATCAACCGCAGGCTCAGACGCGCTGCCCGGCAGCGAAAGACCGAGCGCCTCGCCGATAGACGACATCGTGTTTGCCGTGAACATTCCGCCGCACGCTCCCGGTCCGGGGCAGGCATGCGTCTCTATATTCCGCAGCTCCTCGTCGTCGATCTCATTCGACTGTCGCCGTCCGACAGCCTCGAACACCGACTGAATCTGAAGCGTCTCGCCACGCCATGAGCCGGGGAGAATGGAGCCGCCGTAGACGAACACGGCCGGGATGTCGAGACGAGCGATAGCCATCATCGCTCCCGGCAGCGATTTGTCACAACCAGCCACGGCAACCAGCCCGTCGTAACGCTCCGCGAAGCAGACCGTCTCGATGGAGTCTGCGATGATCTCACGAGAGACCAACGAGCCCTTCATGCCTTCCGTGCCCATCGAGATGGCGTCCGAGACCGTGATGGTGCCGAACTCGAACGGCGTTCCGGTTGCAGCCTTCACGCCGTACTTGATCTGCTCGACCAGCGGCTTGATTCCGGCGTTACACGGTGTGACCTCGTTATGCGTCGATGCGACACCGACGAACGGTGCGTTGATGTCGTCGTCGTTCAGCCCCATCGCCCTCATCATGGAACGGTGCGGTGCTCTTACGACGCCCTCGGTCGTCTCCCATGAGCGCCACTTGCCGGGCGCTCGCTTCTCGGCTCTTCGGGCGGCCAGCTTGTCGGCCACGTCGGTTGACGAATCTTGGGTCGTGGTCATGTTAGGTTTGCCAGTGCTCGCTTAGGGGCTGCTTTGCCACTGCTCGTTCAGAGCTGTCCTGAATAAATACGCAATGTGAGGCTAACTACGGCTGATGCAGGACGCAATACTACATCTGGGTAAAGATGATCGATGACTAGTCAGGTTAGCTGGAAAGGTTGAGGAGTGATCCTGAGATGAGTGGCGCAGGGACGAACGAGACAGACGACACGAGCCTTTCGCTCAGAACAGTTGCACCTGCCGATTTTCACATAATCAGCGAGATGTTTGCCGAAACGAATCCAAACGACGATTTTGGCAGAATTCTATTTGGCAAAGGCAATAATCATTCTCGAATAGCTCGTTTTTATCGTCGAGCAATCAGGCACAAACAGAACAGCGGGATTATTGCGGAGGTGAATCGTGAAGTGGTAGGCGCTCTAGTCTACACGGACTTCCCTGCCTGTGAACCGACAAAGCCCTGTAATATTCCCATGTTTTTTGACCTTATCTTATTAATGAAGCATAGAATTATCTTTTTTCAAAGCCTGAGTAAGGAGGTACTTAAGGCGCATCCAAAATGGCCACACCGACACGTGGTAATGGCAGGGGTGCGGCATGAGATTAAAGATCGTGCTGCGACCGAGGCGCTATACAGGCAGTTCTGTGATTTAGCAGATGCGGCAAGTGTTGGCAGCTATATAGCGGTGGCTTCGGAGGCGAGTAAAGAACTATCAGAACAGTTCGGATTTCGGGAAACGAGCAGAATATCACGAGGTGGACTCACAGTTATCGGTATGTGGCGTCAACCTGCCAACTGCGAATTTGATCGCGTTCGACCGGAAGAAAGTATCGAGGCTATTGTTCAGGTCATCCGTGAATTTGTAAAAAATCAGGTTAATGCCGAAAAATTTGTAACTGAATTTATAGAACTACGGCGCAGTCTAATAGATTCATCACCGTCAAAAGAAATTACTCGAAATCACGTGCTACTCGAACAGATGTCTTCAGCAATCTCTGACTTTGAACCTAACTCTGAAATCTACGATCCTGATCAGAGCGACATAAATGAACATACTCTCAAGCGGGTAGCCACAGCAGTACTGGTACTACTAACTGGTGGTGGATATTCACCTACTGCGCCAAATCCTAGAGTAGAGCCCTATGAAGACGCCTGAAGCATTTTTGGAGCGGGCCGGCTCTGTTTCACTCCGCACCATGACCTCTGCCGACCATTCGCTCGTCGATGGTGTGCTTGCAGACGCCTTCGCGGCAAACGCCTTCTCGAGGCTCCTGTTAGGCGGAGGCGATATCCGCTCCCGACTCATCAGGCTCAACCGCAGATCGGTGCGCCAGGCAGAGAATCGAGGCACGATCGCTGAAGTGGACGGAAGGCCCGCGGGCGCGCTGATCCAGGGCCAGTCACCGAAGTGCGAGCCGTCTGGCCTCGCCGGACTGGGATTCATGGTCGACGCTTTGCTTGCGATGAGGCACCGTTTCTTCGCCGCATTCGGACTGTTCCACGAGGTCTCGAAGAATCATCCGGAATGGCCCCACAGGCACCTGACAATCCTGGGCGTGCTGCCGGAGTTCCAGGGAACGGGTGTCGGCTCAGCGCTGCTGGAACGTTTCTGCGCGGAAGCGGATGAGGCGAACATGAACAGCTACCTCGAGACCGACTCCGATGGCGGCAAGCGCCTGTACGAACGCTACGGCTTCCGCGAGGTCAACCGCACAACCAGAAACGGAGTCGCCTTCATCTATATGTGGAGGATGGCGAAGCAGGATTGAGAGGTTGACCGCGACTTCCACGCCAGAGGATTACAATCCACCGGTGAATATTCGGTAGGCGCCCGCCCGCTACACGGGCACCCGGCTGCGCCCGCAGTACGAAAGGGCTGATTGTTCCCTGAGCGAAGTCGAAGGGTCTCTGTGGGAGTCAGGTCGTCCTGTCACAGCGGTTCGCAATGGAGCCGAATCGTCTTGATGTAACCGGGACCGTGGGAGACCAGTGATCCTGACAATCGAACTGCCTGCGCAAGAGATCCTTCGACTACGTTTTACTCCGCTCAGGAAACACTCTCTCTCAATCCGGGGTGCTGCAGACGGCACTCCTACCAAACATCTGCAAGCCCGAAACCCCACGTTAGATAGCAATCACAACACATCCGCACTGACCAACTCTCACCCAACGCAGAACGGGCCTCTGGCCCCACCCGACGGAGTAAAAATTGAAGATCACTGACCTCAAGTGCGCAATCATCGGCAACCACCCCGTCGTCCGCATCGCCACCGACGAAGGCATCGACGGCATTGGCGCCGGTGAGTCATCCAAGCCATACATCAAGTGGCACGTCCTCTACTACAAGGACATGATCCTCGGCGAAGACCCGCGTGATGTCGAACGCGTCATGAAGCGCATCCGGCGCAGGGGCGCGTTCAAGCCGTGGGGCACCGCTGTCAGCGCCATCGAGGTCGCACTCTGGGACATCGCAGGCAAGGCCGCCGGCCAGCCGATCTACCGTTTGCTCGGTGGGAAGGTTCGCGACAAGGTCCGTGTGTACAACGGCAACATCCGGCAGAAGCTCAAGAGCTACTCGCCCGAAGACATGGCCGCCAACATGAAGTGGATGAAGGACCTGCCGCACAACTTCTCCATCATCAAGCAGGGCATCGCGTTTCACGGCGATATGGCTACGGACACTCCCGACTTCTACTACGGCGAAAATGTCGAGTCGTACAACTACCCAAACCGCGGCCGCATGACCGAGCGCGGGCTGAAGCACACGATCGCCTGTGTCGAGGCGATGAAAGAGGTGCTTGGTGATGAGGTTGGCCTCGCACTGGACGTCGGGCCCGGTGTCATCCCGCAGGACGCCCTGAAGCTGGCGAAGGCGCTGGAGCATGTGAACCTGATGTGGATGGAGGACATGATCACCGGCGACTACACACCGTATGTGCTGGCTGAACTGTACCGTGACGTTTCGATCAATACCACGACGCCAATCCACACCGGCGAGCAGATCTACCTGCGCCAGAACTTCATGGACCTGATCGAGAAGCGTGCCGTCGATGTGATCGGCCCGGACCCGCTGGATGTCGGCGGAATCGCAGAGTTGAAGTGGATAGCCGAGTACGCAGACCTGTATGGCATCGGCATGGCGCCGCACGGCACCCTCGATGGCCTGATCGGCACGGCCGCGCTGGTGCAGGTTTCAGCCACTCTGCCGCAGAACTACATCGCATTCGAACTTCCGAACGCCGAGTTCGAATGGTGGCACGACATCATCGAGGGCCTTCCGCCAAAAGACCAGATGGTCAAGGACAGCCACATAGATGTCTGCGACACGCCGGGTCTGGGCATCAGCTTCAACGACGAAGCGAAAAAGTACCTGAAGGAAGAAGACGCAGACTTCTTTACGGACTAAGGGAGGCGATTGTCACTCTGAACTTGATTGGATTGGAATAAATCCTCCCTCCCTATCAGGGAGGGAGTTAGAGGGTGGGTTGTTCGTGCAGTAGCGTTTACTTTATCTCTCAAGCCGAACCGACCCTCACCCTGACCCTCTCCCGCAAGCGAGAGAGGGGATTGTCGATCATGTCAACAGAGCCGATCAAGTTCAGAATGATAAAACTGCCCAGCTCATCCTTCAGCAACAACGCAAACACATCAGAGGAGCCAGCCACCATGCCAGAACTGACCAAAAACCTGCTCGGCGACACCGGACTGAACGTCACGCGCCTCGGCTTCGGCGCCATGGAGATCCGCGGCGCGCCCCGCGGCCGCGAAGTCACGCCTGAGCAGGCCGACACCATCCTCAATGCAGTTCTCGACGCAGGCATCAACTACATCGACACATCCATCGACTACGGCATGAGTGAGGAGTACATCGGCCGCTTCATCGCAAACCGCCGTGACGAGTACTTCCTGGCATCGAAGTGCGGCTGCGCGGTCGGAGCGCCGGTAGCGCCGGCCGGCCAGCCTTCACAACACGTCTTCACCCGCGAGAACGTCGTCGCAGGCGTAGAACAGAGCCTGTCCCGCATGAAGACCGACTACATGGACGTTGTACAGTTCCACTCTAGCCCCACGATGGAAACCCTCGAAGCAGAGGGCGCACTGGACGCGCTGCGAGAGCTGAAGGAGCAGGGCAAGGTGCGGCACATCGGCATGTCCGGCACGCTCCCAAACCTGGCCGGTCACGTGAATGGCGGAGCATTCGCCGTGCTGCAGATCCCCTATTCGGCGCTGGAGCGAACACACGAAGACTGGATCGGCGCAGCCGCTTCGAAGGGCATCGGCAATGTCATCCGGGGCGGCGTGGCGAAGGGCGAGCCGGGAGAGTCCGGCGTGACCGGTCGCGTCTCGTGGGACACATTTGAGAGCGCGAAACTTGGAGAACTGCTGGACGATGGAGAGACCCGCACATCATTCATGTTGCGATACACCGTCTCGCACCCCGGAATGCACACCACAATCGTCGGCACGCTCAATCCCGACCACCTCACCCAGAACATCGCGGCAGTAGAACGCGGCCCGCTCCCAGAAAACGTCTACGAAGAGGCAAAGAAGAGGCTGGCCGCAGTGGGCCAGGTGCCAGAGTCAGCGTCGTAGTACAAGTGCGTAATAGAGTCCGCACCGGCACCTGCTACTCTTGACATAGTTGCCGTAATAATTAGCGGTGCAGATCTTGAAACGCGGATTCCACGCCGATGTGAACGTGGCGTTAATTCTTTCGCAGGCCCATGTTAGTAAATGACTGGCAAATTACAAAGATAGTTGCCTTCTTCTCGCTGTCTCTCACCGTGATCTTGCTTGCGTGTAGTTCAGAAGCGGATCAACCGGTCACCGAGCCAACGTCTACAGCCGCGCCAGTAGCTTCAGAAACGGCGGTGCCTGAGGGAACGCTGATCGTCGGTGCGCTCGACATCGAGCCATCACCAGAAGTATCGGTATTCGAAAATCTGCTGTCTCGCATCCCTGACAATGAATCGACCAGGAGTCAAGTAACACTCGTTGATGTCGACTCGATTATGCAGATAGTTGGGTTTGAGCATCCCGCACCAGGTGCCAACGCACAGGAAAGGTTTGAAGCCCTGTACAGCCAGATCTTTTTTCCGCCTGGAGACTTGCGGATACCCAGACCGGCCTGGCCGCAAGTATTGTCGGACTACCAGGGCGAAGTCGGCAGGGAGCTCTTCAGGACACTGGGCTTCGACTTCCTTAGCGTGGAACAGTTCATTTTCGCCGGCCAACATCCGAAAATATACGACGTGGCGTTCGGGCAGTTCTCCTCAACTGCAACTAAGACGGCGCTTGCCTCATGCCAGTGCGAACAGACTTCAATACTGCAACATGCCGGGGTTAAATATTATTCATGGGGTGAAGAGTCCGTTACAACTGGTCGGTACTTGGATATACCGTTTTACGACGATATAGGGCATGGCGTACGACTTCTGGTGCTGGACGGTGAAGCACATTATTCGCTCAAGGATATTGCGATACCAGAACTGATCGATGTGATACAAGGAAATGCGAATTCCTTGGCTGATAACGACGACTATTTAAATGCCGTGCGTTGGATTTCGGCGCTCGGCACCTTCGGCAAAATGGTGCTGTTCCGGGATGGATTCTCCATGGACGAAGTCGTTCGGTCTGGATCCAGTTTCAACAGCGTGCGGACTGGTCCCACTGGTCCGGCGGTGATCACTGAAAGCACAGGGGAATCGGCTCGCAGGGCAATTGAGAAAGCTCCACTGATGGAGCCTTTCTCGTTCGTGCTTTCTGGTGGCGGATTCGATGGAGAAAAGCCGTTCACCGGCCTCGTGGTGGCCCACGAAGACGAAGCCTCTGCGCTGGCCAACCGACTTCGACTGATCGACCGCATCACGACAGGCGCAACAGCCGGTCGCATTGTCAACGGCGAGTACCAGGACACATCATGGTCCGACTTGATCACCCTAGTTGAAGTGACCGTTGAAGGCCGACTTCTGATAGCGCGGCTCTACTCAAAGGAACCGGGCAGGACCTACCTGCAGGCCCCCAGCAACACGATCCTGACCGTACACGAGTAGTCGAAAATCGCTATCCTGAGCCCATCGTGTGGCGGTAATAGCGAACGACTGCACATGTGAGGGTTCGGTTCTCACCCAACGGAGAAAACATGCCAGACACAGTCAGATACGGCCTCATCAGCACCGCCCGCATCGGTTTCACGGCCCACGTGCCCGGTGCGAAAACCTCGGCCAACTCAGAGATCGTCGCCGTCAGCAGCCGCAACCTCGCAACGGCCGAAGCCGCTGCGAAAGAGCACGGCATCCCGCTAGCATTCGGCAGCTACCAGGAGATGATCGACAGCGACGAGATCGACGCCGTCATCAACACGCTGCCCAACTCGATGCACCACGAGTGGACCATCAAGGCGGCCGAGGCAGAGAAGCACATCCTGTGCGAAAAGCCTCTCTCCGCAACGATGGCCGAAGCCCGCGAAATGAAAGCCGCGGCCGAAGCAAACAATGTCGTGCTTGTCGAAGCATTCACCCCGCGCTGGAACAAGCAGATGCGCACCGTCCGCAAGCTAATCGCAGATGGCGAGATCGGCGACATCATCCGGCTCGAAGCCGGGCTTTCCTTTTTCATCGACGACCCGGCGAACATCCGCCTGAGCAAGGAGCTCGCAGGCGGCAGCCTCATGGACGCCGGGTGCTACGCCGTCTACGCGGTGCGCTACGCCATGAGCGCCGAGCCGGTGAGCGCGATGGCGATCGACCGCAAGAGCAACGGCATCCCGGTCGACACCACGATGAGCGGCTTCCTGCAGTTCCCGAACGGCGGCGTTGCGTACGTCTGGAGCAGCACGGAAGGCCCACGTCAGCGAGTGTTCCAGGCGATCGGCGCCAAAGGCATGATCTCGCTTGGAGACGGCTTCGACGAAAAGACGCCCGTGACCGTGACCCGCGACGACGGTGACCCCGAAGTGATGGAGATGACCAGCACGAACCGCTTCCAGGTGCAGTTCGACGAGTTCTCAGAGTGCGTGCTCACAGGCAAGAAGCCGGAGTTCCCGCCGGACGACGCCCTCCGCAACATGGCCTCGGTCCTGGCGCTATACGAGGCGGCAGAAAAGGGCAGTGCAGTGGCGGTTGAGCAGATTTAGGGGGAGGCAACGGCTATCCGGGATGGAATCCCCTCTCCCAGATTGGGAGAGGGTCAGGGTGAGGGTCGTTTCGTCTCGAACGATCAACTTGACTCGCTTGCAAGAACAACCCACCCTCTAACTCCCTCCCAATCTGGGAGGGAGGATTGGGGAATCCAATGACATCCATCTGGCCTGACAACACCCAATGCGTCGTTACGCTCACCTTCGACATTGACGGGCCGTCCGCCACGCTGCGGCGCAACCCTGAGCTGGCCGATCACCCCAGCGTCATCTCGATGGGAGAGTTCGGCCCGAAGGTCGGCACACCGCGCATCCTCGAACTGCTCGCACGGCACGACATCCCCGCAACCTTCTTCATCCCCGGCTGGGTCGCCGAACGCAACGAAGACCTCGTCCGAAAGGTCGCCGCCGCGGGCCACGAGATCGCACACCACGGCTATCTTCACGAGCCGCCGTCGTCGCTCGGGCCGGACGAAGACGAGGCTGCCATACTCGACCGCGGCTCAGAAATTCTTGAGCGAATCACCGGCGAGCGGCCACGCGGCTACAGGTCGCCTTCATGGGAGTTGTCAGCCGATTCGCTCAACCTGATGCACCAGCGCGGCTTCGTCTACGACTCCAGCCTGATGGGCGACGACATCCCGTACATCGTCGGCGAGCCCGGCAAGGAGATGGTCGAGCTGCCGGTCCACTGGTCGCTCGACGATGCGCCGTACTACACCTACACGCCGGTCGCCGGACGCACCGCCCCGATGGCCACGCCGAACGACGTTCTCACGGCGTGGCAGTGGGAGTTCGACGGCGCGCACAAAGCCGGCCGGATGTTCATGCTGACCATGCACCCGCACACCATCGGCCGTTTCGCCCGCCTCGAATCGCTCGACCGGCTAATCCAACACATCAAGGAAAAGCCCAACGTCCGCTTCATGCGCTGCATAGAAGTCGCCGAGGAGTGGCGGTCTAGAAAGAGCTGATTGCTTCTCGGCGTGCATGAACATATTCCTTGCTCCCTCGCAGTATTCCTGCAATAGTCGGCTCACCCGCGAGTATCTGCAATCAAGAAGCAAGACTTGAAAACGCCTGAGACGGCAAGCGAAATCACGACCGAATGGCTCGAAGAGACCATCGAACATTCGGCAGGCTCGTGCGCAGTGAGCACCTTCGAGGTAGACGAAGACTTCGGAGCAAAAAGCACGATTGCGGATGTCGTTCGAGTCAAGCTGACTCACGAATCCGTAAACTGCGGTCCGAACTCCGTGATCATAAAATTTCCGCCTTCATCGGGCATGTATGCACCTACTCTGGGGCGAGTCAGCGCGTTCGCAAAAGAAGCTCGTGTCTATGACAGGTTGAAAGAGCATCCGCAGCTTGCGGTGCCTCGGATGCTGGCGTCCCGCGAAGGCAACATTCCCGAGCAAGTGGTTGTGGTGCTGGAGGACATGTCACCAGCGACTGCGGGCTCTCAGGTCGAAGGTTGCAGCGTCGAAACTGCGCGTACTGTCCTGCTCCAGATGGCCGAGATTCATGGGCTCTTCTGGGAAGACGAAGATCTCCCCGAGAATCCATCCTCGGCGATGTTTGCGCAGATGTGGAATCGTATTGGTGCGAGCAAATGGCCACCGTTTGTCGAGAGGTACGCCGATCAACTCGAGCCGACGATGGATACCTGGACGTGGATGCATGACAACCCCGAGCCGATCGCACAACATCGAAGAGGCAGACCGTCGACGCTGATTCACGGGGATCTCCACATAGAGAACATACTCTTCACCGCGGATCCTGAACGGCCAACGGTCATCATCGACTGGCAGCTTTCAGGACGAGGAAAATGTGCGCACGATGTGAGTTACTTCCTTGTCGGGAACCTGTCGGTTGATGACAGGCGAAGTAGTGAGGTCCAGTTGCTGGCCGACTACTTCAGCGCCCTGGACGCCCACAAATTGGTTGAGTATTCGTTCGATGAGTTCTACCTCGACTACCGGGCTGCTCTGACCCGTTCAATGATCAGACCGGTTTTCGCACTGGGACGTGCAAGCGAGCAGCCCGGTGAGACGGAAATCACACAATTTGCTGACGCAATGTTCGTGCGCCTCAACGCAGCCATACTCGATCTTGATCCTCTGGAAGCGATGAGAGAACTGGGACTCGGCGAGGTCTGAGAACGCGGGGCCTCCGTTTCAGTGGACTGAGGTAGCATCTGCGGGCTATCCGCCATTTTCGACTCCACCACCCACTCTCCAACGCTTCGCAGAAAAAAGAATGAAAATCACAGACCTGCGCGCCTACTCCATTCGCATCGACAAAGGTGACGCCGCATCATCGGTAGGCGCTCCATCAAACAGCGCGTCTGGCGACTCCCCCTCCTTCCGGCCCCCCGAAGACCGCCCGCCCGTCGACGACTTCGGCGACTACTTCATCGACCAATCCGCCTTCACCTCCATCTACTCGCACCATCACGAGACAACGGTCGTCAGGCTCGAAACGGACACCGGCATCGTCGGCTGGGGCGAGGCGCAATCGCCCGTCGCGCCTCGTGTCACTCGCACCATCTTCGAAGAGCTGATCCGCCCGCTCGTCATCGGCCGGGACCCGTTCGACATCGAAGCCATCTGGACCCGCGCCTACGGCGCTATGCGGGAGCGCGGCCACCCGACAGGCTTCTACATCGACGCGCTGGCCGGCATGGACGTTGCGCTCTGGGACATCTGCGGCAAGGCCACCGGCAAGCCCGTCCACAAGCTGGCAGGCGGCCGCTACCGGGACAAGATCCCGCTCTACGCCGGGATGGGCGGGACCGACCCGTCCGAGGTTGCGGACAAGGCCGAGTATCACGTTGGCCACGGCTACCAGGCCCTGAAGCTGCACCTTCTCGTCGATCGTGACGGCGTGGCCGACATCGCTGCCGCTGTGCGGGAGCGCGTCGGCCCGAAGATCAAACTCATGGTCGATGTTCACATGCGCCAGACCGTTTCCAGCTCCATTGAACTTGGCCGGAAGCTCGAAGCGCTGGACTTCACGTGGCTCGAGTCGCCGATCGACCCCAGCGACATCCCCGGACAGGCCGAGATCGCACGTTCGCTCGATATGGCGGTGGCGATAGGGGAGTGGAGCCGCACACGCTACGAGATGCGGGAGGCGTTCGAGCGGCGGGCCTACGACATCGTGATGCATGACATCGGCCGCACCGGCATCACTGAGGGCCACCGCATCGCAACGCTTGCCGACACCCACAACATTCCGGTCGCACCGCACGTTGGCGGCGGCGGAATCCTGGCTGTTGCAGCGACAGTCGAGTTCTCGGCCTCGTGCCCCAACTTCATGATCATGGAACACAGCCACGACGCCAACGCCATGAAGGCCTCGATCCTGAAGGAGCCGTACGAGCCGGTGAACGGCTACTTCCACGTAACGGACACACCCGGCCTCGGCGTAGAAGTAGACGAACAGAAGTTAGAGGAGGCCCGGTTTCCTGGGTAGTCAGGCGCGACGAATGTGCTTTCTTCGCCCTCCCGGATTGGGAAGGAGTTAGAGGGTGGGTCGGTATGGCGGCTCTACCGCCATCGGGCACGGCAAGCAGCACCCCCACCAGAAAGTGACTGAGGTCGGACATCACCCTCAAGCTTTCGGCAGAATGCTCACCCGCACATCCCGCTCTGCGTGCACATCCTTCTCGCCCGCCAGGTCCATCAATACGATAAGACGGTGGTTCGTCGTGCCGCGTTGCCAGTTCGGAGGAGGATCGTCTGTAACCGGCACCTTGGCGGTGAACTCCATATCATCCGAAATACTCATCTCATCCGTGACAAAGTTCACTGCAGCCAGCGTGTACTCCTCCTCGAACTGGCTCGTCGTCCGAAGCGTTCGTGGCCGTGGCACTGAGTAGTAAGACGAGGGCGTGCCGCCTCCCGCGCGCGGAAACTCCGACGAAACTATCGTCTCGGAGTACTTGACAGTGGCCACGAGTTCGACCTCGCCCGACCGAATGTGGTGTATCTCATTCGAGGCGGCCAGTGTCACCGTGACATCGATCGACTCACCGAGGTGATAGAGGCGATCATCGAACGTGATCCGAACTCGCGGTGTTGTAAAGAATCGTGTAACCATCTGACTCACCCTCTCGCACTCTCCAGAACCGGCCGAGGTCCAGGCGCCTTGCCAGGCTCAAAAAGCATCTGTTCAAAGCGTATATCTCGCCAACTTGCCGATGACCGGTACAACGCAAGGAAGGCGTGAGGAATTCGATTTCATACGAACTAACCTCGATCACAATCTATGGCACGATCTCTGGCTCGCACCGGTCATGAGACGGCGGTAGAGTAGTGCGCGCCGATCAGGACCGGTCAGCGGGTGAGCGGAATCGTGTTGCAGAACATCTCTGGTTTCACACGCAGCAACCCCCGGGGGACACCGAGCAACACCATGCCACCAGACTCCATCGAAGAGAACGCAGCGCTCCAGCGGCTAGTAGCCGACCGCGTCGCCAGCCGAATCTGGGAGAAGGACGCTTCGTTGTGGCCCGCGGAATCACCCGGCGCCGAACCAGCCGCCGAGATCATGGGCTGGCTGGAACTGCCGGAGACGTTGAAAGACTGGTTGGAGCAGTTGCAGCTTGTCATCGAGAGCCCGTTGAACGCCAAAAGTCCTTCCTTCACGGATCTGGTGGTCCTTGGTATGGGTGGCAGCAGCATGACATCGGAAGTGCTGCGGGTTGTCTTCGGCACTCAACCCGACGGCGTGCGCCTTCACGTACTGGACACCGTTAACCCCGGGACCATCGGCCCCGTCACTGAATCGCTCCCGCTCGCCACGACCGCGTTCGCTGTGTGCAGCAAATCGGGCACGACTGTAGAGCCGCTCTCTCTAGAAAAGCACTTCCGCAAGGCCCTCGAAGACACCGGCGTCACCAGTGTGGCCGATCACTTCTACGCCATCTCTGACGCCGGCACACCGCTGGCAGAGCGTGCCCGGACGGGCGAGTTCGCCCACTGGTTCGAGACGCCCCGCGACATTGGTGGCCGCTTCTCCGCTCTCACAGCCTTTGGCATGTTCCCGGCCGCGTCACTTGGCATCAACACCAGCCTCCTGGCCGAAGCGGCAAGTTCGATGGTGCGCCGGTGCCGTGAAGATTCGACAGACAATCCAGGCCTCGCCCTTGGACTGGCCCTCGGCGCCAATGCCAACGCAGGTCGCGACAAGGTCACGCTCATCACCTCACCCGGACTCGAACGTTTCGGCCTCTGGGTTGAGCAGCTCCTCGCAGAATCGACCGGAAAGCACGGCAAGGGTCTTGTGCCCGTCGCCGGTGAGCCGCTCCTCAATCCCGAACACTACGGATCAGACCGCAACTTCGTCTACCTGCGGCTCCACGACTCCGACAACTCGGTCACAGATGCCCTTACCGCTGCACTCGAAGCCGCCGGCCACCCTCTCTTTTCGTACTCGATCGGCGAGCTGGAGCTCATCGGAGGCCAGTTCTTTCTGTGGGAGTTCGCAATTGCCGTCGCCGGTCACATCATCGGCGTCTTCCCCTTCGACCAGCCCGACGTCAACGCCGCAAAAGACGCCGCCCGAGCCATCCTCGACTCCGGCCATCTGCCGTCGGCAGGCTCCGAATCTGACCTCCAAACAGCAGTTCAGCGGCTAATCGAAACACCAATACAGGGCGACTACGTGGCAATCTGCGCCTTCGTGCCCGAGTCGCAAGAAGTCGCCGCCGCCTTCGCAAAACTGCGCTCCCGCATCACCCGCAAGACCGGAATGGCGACAACATTCGGCTTCGGACCGCGCTATTTACACTCGATTGGCCAGCTCTACAAGGGCGGTTCACGCTCAGTTCGCTTCCTCGGCATCGTTTCACACGGTTCCGTGGACATTAAAGTGCCAGGCGAGACATACACTCTCGGCGCACTTACCCCGGCCCAGGCGTATGGAGATTTTGAGGTAATGCGAGACAGAGGCCGTCGCATTCAGACCGCTGCATTAGGTAGGAACTTGGTGGCCGAAATAGAGGAAACTTTGAAAGATTAGAGCGATGGCGTAACAGCCCGGCCCACAGGTGTGAGGACCAGTGGGCCACGGTCGCAGCGGGTGAGGCCGCCGCACGTCAATGCTCGGTATATTCCCAGCTCCCGACGCTGGAGTGGAGAAACATCCGATGATTCAGGACATCACCGGGTCCCCGCTGACCTTTATGGCGGGGATCGATCACCGTATTAACTTTTGCCGTGAGCTAGTTGGCGCCAATGGCGAGCCAACCGCTGCGGAGCGAAGTGAGGCGGCGAAACTAAAATCAGTTGTCTTCAGTGGCCTGAAACGGGCCATTGAGACCGGTCTTGCGAAATCGCAGGCCGCTGTCTGGTCAGACTCGGACCTCGGTGAGGCCGTGCTGCTCAGGGCGCGGGCCATGTCTCTGCTGGCGGCCGTTTCGGCAGACCAGCGCACAGAAGGCGGCTCCTCCGAGCTTTCGCCAACACGCGGCTGGGATGTTGCGACTCGTCTCGACTCCGATTTCGCGTGTCTCCGGGTCAACTACAACCCGGATTCGCCTCGCCACATACGTGAACAGTCGCAAGACAACCTGTTTCGGCTCTCCCGCAAGTGCCGGGGTGGTAACCGAGGGCTGCTGATCGAGCTGCTCGCATCGCCAACGCGTCGCCAGATAGAGCGTACCGGTGGCTATGAAGAGGCGCGCACGATGGTGCTCCTGGAATCGATGCGCCAGTTGCAAGACGCCGGTATTGAGCCGAGCGCATGGGTCTTCGAGCCACCTGCGGACCGTCGGGCAGCTTCTGCGCTGGCAGCCCAGGCCCACCTGGACGAACGCTACGGCATCCAGGTGCTGTTCGTGGTCGGCTCAGAACCGGACCCTTCAGACGAGGGCGACTACCCGACTCGTGCTGAGGAAGATATGACCGTGCTTGCTGCTCGTACACTTGGCGCAACCGGCATCCTGATCGGCCCGGCCGCTTACTTTGCCCAGCTCGCCCGCCTTCGCCAGGGCCTGCTCACCGAAGAAGAAGCGACCGAGCGAATCGCCCGCCGCATCCACAGCCTCCAGCGAATCTTTCTAGACGCCAGGGCAACCGCTGACGTGGTGTAGCGCGTAATGTCATTCTGAACTTGATTGGCTCTGTTGACATGATCGCCAAATCCCTATCCCGCTCGCGGGAGAGGGCTAGGGTGAGGGTCGTTTCGTCTTAGGCGATCAACTCGACTCTCCTGCACGAACGACCCACCCTCTAACTCCCTCCCTGGTAGGGAGGGAGAAATACCGCCTCCACAGGGTTTCCAACGATGATGTCAACAGAGCCAACTACATCCTGAGCCTGTCGAACGGATTAATTCAGAATCTCCTCGCGACCGGTCCACGCAAGATGCTGAATCACGTTGCGCATGACAATTCGCAACCGCTTCGTCCCGAAACGGAGTGAGGGGCTCGGGGCGGATGAGGCAACGCACCAGAACGGCTCTCCACACCAGGTCTTGCCTGCGCTGCCGTTTCCCCGGCAACTCAATCCTGTCCTGCGTTCCTCCCTGGCGAATTAGCCAATGCCTGTGTTCCCCACAGAGCTGTGCGGCACCGCCAGGAGATCGACAGACTCAACTATAGGTAAACGCATTGCGTTTTACTCGTAACCCGCAGCACTCACGCCTGATCGCCCCCAGCGTTTCCCGTCCCGCGCTTACACTTCGCTCATCGACCGCTTGCACCCCGCAAACTCCTGACCTCACAGCTCGCATGCCAGACAAAACCGCCACTCGCAATTCCCGTTCGAAGCCTTCAATTGGCCGCAGACGAACGGCCGACCGTACCTCGAAAATATCCGACACTGCCGATAAAGATCGCTCACCAACGCCATCGAGCACGACCGTTCCTGCATGGCAGCTATTTGCAGGCGCACTCCTTCAGTACCACGCGCTTCTCCGCAGAGTCGGAGGCCTCCCTCCTCGAGACTTCGCCGGACTGGTCATCGACGACACAGAGGTCGACCGCCTGCTATTCAGCCTCCCCGGACTGGACGGCCCGGCCCCGGAACAGCTCGCACCGACGATCGAGCGACTGTCCCCGCAGTTAGAGAAGCTCAGAGCCCAACTGCAAAGCGCAGGCGAGCAGGACTCGGAAGATCAGCTCTACCGAATAGCTCGATTCGCCGGTATCTCAGGACCCGCCCTCGAAACCCTCGCATTCCTCGCGTCTGTAGAACTCAGTCCGCAGATGCAACGCCTGCTCGCCTATCTACAGGACAACGTATCGGCCACCCGTCCCTGGCTCACCACGCTCAGTGAACTGTTGCCCGGAGTAGACCCCGGTTCGGCTACGGTCGCACCCGACTCTGCGCTCAACCGGGCCGCGCTGATCGAGATCGACGAGTCCGGGCCCTGGGCTACCCGCGCCGTCAGGCTGCACGAGCGCGTCGCGTGGGCGATCAATGGCAACGATTCGCCGGATTCGGCCATGCCGAAACAGCGGACGGTGATCGAAGCACTCGAATCTCGAGCGAAACAGAACCGGCTGACCGTTATTACGGGCGCCGATCGCCAGTCACGCCTGCAAATGGCGATCCCTGAGACTGTTGGCGCAAGATTTATCGTCGTTCAGGAGCCGAAGGACGACTCGACGTGGCAGGCGGTCGTGCGCGAAGCGACCGTATCCGGCAGCAGTGTCGTCACCGAGGTCGACGAGGAGCTAAAGGTCGACTCCGCATACTGGATGGACAGAGCAAGCCATCTGCCATTCGTAATCAGCACACATGATGAGCAGCCCCTCGAGCGAATGCCGGAGCGCAGCTGGAAGGAGCTCCATGTCGCAGACGGTATTGCACCCAATGCTGAGTGGCGAGATCAACTCGGTATCGACCAGGTGACGGGTCACCGTCTGAACAGAGATCAACTCAGGCTCGTCGCACGGGCGCAGGCGGCCAATCCCGGCGATGTGAACGCCGCCGTGCGCAGGCTGGCAAGCGGGCACCTCGACCGGCTTGCGTTGCAGGTACGACCGAGCCGAGGCTGGGAAGACCTCGTACTGCCGCCTCGCGAGATGTCGCAACTCAAGGAACTCACGGAGCGCTACAGGCACGGACCAACCGTCTACGGTGAGTGGGGTTTCAAGCCTGTGCCATCGACCGGAATTGTGACGCTATTCGCCGGAGCCTCCGGCACGGGGAAGACGCTGGCCGCTGAGGTGATCGCGGCGGAGCTGCAGCTGGACGTCTACAAGATCGACCTGTCGACGGTGGTCAGCAAGTACATCGGCGAGACAGAAAAAAACCTGGAGAAGATTTTCGACGCAGCGTCGGCGGGCAACATGGTGCTGTTCTTCGACGAGGCGGACGCACTGTTCGGCAAGCGATCGGATGTGAGCGACGCACACGACCGCTACGCCAACATCGAGGTCTCATATCTGCTGCAACGGCTCGAAACATACGACGGACTGGTGGTTCTTGCGACCAACCTCCAGGGCAACATGGACCAGGCGTTTCTGCGCAGGATCCATGTGAGCGTCGATTTCCCAATGCCGTCTGAGAAGGAGCGCCTCCGAATCTGGCAACTGTCCTTCCCGGATCAGGCTCCCACAGAATCGCTCGACCTCGAGTTTCTCGCGCAACAGTTCAGGATTTCAGGCGGCAACATTCGTAACGCCACACTCACAGCCGCATTCCTGGCTGCGTCGCAGGGATCGCAAATCGAGATGAAACATGTCGTACACGGACTCCAGCGTGAGTTGGAAAAGCTGGGGCGGCTCATCAATCCCGAAGATTTTGGCAGATATCACTCGCTGACCGGGGGAAAATAGTCCATCCCGCAAATTTGGCAACGGGAGACAGCGGGAGACAGATACAGTTCGGAGGTTCACCGAGCCGCTCGTGGCAATAGCCGATACAAAACGCGAGTGCATTTCCAGGATAAAAATGTTCCACCTGATCGATGAGTCGTTAGAGGCGTACATCAGGGCCGAGGTTCCCCTCGCCGCGGGCGATGTTGACGTCTCTTTCGACCGACCGGACAAGGAATGGGGCTCGGCTGTCACAAGGCCCACCGTAAACGTCTTCCTGTGGGACGTTCGCCGAAACTCGGGCGAGCAGGAAGCGGGACTCGGCACACAGCAAGTCAATGGCCGCACCGTCCGGACGGCCGTTCTGCCACGAGTGGACTGCCGCTATCTCGTGACGACATGGGCCGGTGACATCCGAACCGAGCACCAACTTCTCGGCAGCGTGCTCGGTGCGCTTCTGCGTAACACCGTCATGTCCGTCGCTCACCTCTCAAACGGCTTCTCACTGCTGCGACCATTGCCGGTCATTGCGGTCGCTCGTTTCGACGGCTCAGACAACGCAGATTTCTGGACCGCGATCGGCGGTGAACTGCGTCCAGCCGTCGACATGACCTTGACGGCGACGTTCGATACCGCCATCTCCGAGGAAGCCGGACCGCCTGTTAGGACAGTGGAGATTGGCACCGGTCGGCTGGGAGAGCAAGAGTACGAGCGACGGGTCGTCTACTCTGCCGGAGAAGAACGCAACGGCGAGTGAGCCTGATCCGCCTGCGCAGTCACGTCGACAGGCTTTCGGGTCCCTGACTTGAGGCCCTTCACCCGCACCGGCAGGCGCCACGCGGCGTGTCTGCCAAGGCGATCTGCCTCCGACTCCAGGTTGGGCTCGGTATTAACCGCCAGACCGTCACCGTCCGGTGAGTCAACACGACCTGATCGCTGCTGCAACACATGCGTCAGCTCATGTGCGATCACCTGCCTGCCGCTGCCACTGTGCGGCTGGTAGTTCCCAGGCCCAAAGTGAACGTCATTGCCCACAGTGAATGCTACCGATCCCAGCTCATCCGCCATCTCTTCGTCCTGGTGGACCTTAACCTGACCAAACCCGGCGCCGAAAGACCCTTCCATCTCGGTCCGTAGCTGGGCGGGAATCTTGGTGCCACCGGTCCGGGGCGGGGGAGCGGTTTCAGGCACGACGAAACCCTGCTTGCTGGGCATGTCTTCGGCCTGCCCGGCCGCCTGGGTCGGCGCGACCTTGTCCGTCCGTGCAAGCAGCGAAGCGACCGCACGGTTGCCCGCCTTCGATTGCAGCTGCGCTAGGTCGCCAGCACCGCCAGCACCATCCGGCAATCGCTCAGCATCACTTCGGCTCGAGTCCTCGACCCTCCGAGGCATTCGGGCTCGCGGTTTTTGGCCTCGTTTATTGCGCCTGCTCATATCGAACTCACCGATCAGCCCGCCAACGCCACAAGTCTTGGATCACCCGAACCGCGTGCCGCCTGGACAAACGACGCCTCGCCCACCGCCGCCTTGCGCACAGTCTCGGCGAACTGCTCAAGGTGATAAGTCACCAGGAAGACCGTCTCGAAAACGATCTTCGTCCACGTCTGTGGGTCGTCCGGTACGACGGCAAGGTGACGAAACACGACGGCTCCATCCGTCTGCCTGTAGCTGAACCCTGTCAGCGCCAGCAGGTTGTTGACCTGCGCCACTAGCTTCGCCAGTTCTGCGCGAACCGATTCGTCCGGGTCGGCCTTAAACGGCAACTCCACCATGAACTGGACGATTGACGCGTCCTCGACCTCATCTTCCAGGCCCGGAATCGCAAGGACCGAAACCTCCCAGTCGCCGCTTTCATCGTCTCTTGGAATAGGCACGACGAGGTGGTCGACCGGCTCCTGCGGCGTTGCCGCAACACGCCTTACATCCAGGCCTTCGCCGGTCAGGTAGTCGTTGATGAGTGTCAGGTATGGGGTTGTCATCGTGTTCAGTCAGAGCCGTCGATCAGTGTCGTGACATCAGTTTGGCCAGGTTCTTCGCGGAGATGCTGCCGTTCATCACCTTCTTCTTCGGCGCGCCGAGCTTCAGGGCGATCTGCCGGTAGTCTTCACGCACCTGCTCCAGCCTTGAATCGGCTGCGATATCTGCATCCGTGATTCGTATCCCCTTTGCGATCAGCTTTGCGACCTGGAGCTGCTTGAACAGCTCCTCCTTGCGAATGTTCGGGTCCTGGTTCTTCCGCTTCCACCACTTGTATCCGGCCCACAGCGCGGACACCAGTCCGACACCGGCCGCGATGCCCCAGCCAACAGGCCCGGCACCGGCCAGCGCAAGAATCCCGGCCGCCAGCGTCACCCCGCCCTTTGTGAAGTTGACGACCGCGTTTGTGCGGCGTGCCTTGTTGGTGTCAATGGCTTCGCCTGCAGCCTCGGCGATCTGCTCGCTCTGTTCTCCTGACTCCTCCCCTCGTCGTTCCTTGATCGCTTTTAGCTTCTTGATCCTGTGGTGAGCGAGACCACCGGATACGCCGGATCGCACCATAGCGATACCGCCGGTAACGATTCCAAATGCCGCTCCCCAGTTTCCGGCTGCATCCTGGAACGCCTTGGACCTACCTGCCCATTCACCGATCAATTCCGTGAGCGATGCGGTCACACTACCAACGTCACCGACAGCCGCTGTGATCTGGGCAACTGCATCGACCCGCATCTGCATATCGAGCGAATCATCTTTCAGCGTTTCGAGGCCGTCTTTCACACTCTTGTAGACGCTCCACAGTGTTGATGCTGCCCCGACAACCGTCGCGCCCTGGGCTACGGCGCCGCCAGGGCCGACCTCTCCGTAACCCTCACCACCGGCCACGACCAAACCGACCTGCTCCATGCCGGTCTCTATGCGTTCCTCTGCCCGCTCCTCCTCCTCGTGCGCTACTACCTCGACGACCTCTTCGGGTTCGAAATTCTTCACCTGTTCGGCGGTTGCGCCGGTCTCCAGCATGGTCGCTGTCTGGGAGAGCATGCCCAGCAACTGTCCGGCCATTAGCATCGTCGGATCGAGCTGTTTCTTTACATCCTGCTGAGTCTCAGCGTCAGCGTCCTTCAGCTTCGCACCGCCGCTCGGTTTTGCCGGCTCTGCCAGCTCCGGCGCGTCGGAAGTTGTGGATTCTGTTGGCCCGGCGCTCGGGGACGGCGGCTTTACCTCCGCGGAAATCTTCTCCTGTTGCTCCGTTTCGGCTGACTGGACCTCGGTCTGCGAGATACCGGCGTCCTCCATCACCCCTTCCGGGTCCTTTTCCGCCGCCTTTATCGCGGAATCCATTCCGGACTGCTCTTCAGCGGTGGGAGTGAGCGATTCGGTGGGAGCTGGACTCGCCACATACGCCGCCACTTCCGGCGTCGCTACTGCAACCTCTGTCTGTGTTGCGGTACCTGCATCTTTGGCCTTCCAGAAAGTCATTAATGACTTGAATTTATCCGGGTCTATCTGCTGGCCCCCACCGTCACCCCCTGGTGGATCGCCCCCATTTCGCTGCACTGGCTTGACGGCGCGCTGAACTCCTGAGCCTGTGCCAGATGCTGAAACGAAACCGCCCCGCGCCGCGCTTGCGCCAAGCCTGTCCGCCTCCTCCTCGAGTGATGGGTCGGCGTTCACGGGAGCGCCAGACCCCTTTGGAGAGGCGACCCTGCCGGCGCGCTGCTGGACAACGTGCGTCAGCTCATGACCGACGATCGCCCGGCCACTTTCGGAGTCAGGCTTGTACTGACCGGGTGAGAAATGGATGTCGCTGCCCTGCGTGTATGCAAGGGCGCCGACCGAGTCCGGTGAGCTGTCCTCGTGAACCCGAACGTCGTCGAAGCTCTGGTCGAACGACTGCTCCATGTCAGAGCGCAGCTCATCCGGCAGTGATCGACCTCCGCCCGGTGCAGGAAGAGTCACGCCGGGAACGTTGAACAGATCGGGCGATCCCTGCTCATCTTCGACCTCGCGCTGGACAAGCCGCTGAACGGCCCTGTTGCCCGCGGTTGCCTGTAGCTGCAGAGCGCTGGAGGCGACTCCCGAAGCAAGGGCCGCGTCCTCAGAGACGCGGTGCTTCGCCGCAGCCAGTTTCGAGCGCGCTTTTTCGGGTGCCGGCTGGAGCCGGTTTTTCCCCACCATCCGGCGTCCTCCGTTTGGGATAAATCAGCAATATCGAGATTCTTCACGGATATCCACTATTGCCGACATCTCGCGGTCGAGTCATGTGTGAATGATCCACCCTGCACGCTATTTGAAGCAGCCCCGCGCCGCAAGTTTGAGTCCAACTCAGGTTCAGCCCGGAATGTCGCTGCGTCCGCACCGGGCCGATGGCTCAAAACTGCGTTTCCAGATCGGTGTTCGGAAGCACCGTGACCGCATCTTGCAGAGGCTCCCGGCCTGAGACAGTGAACGGCGTTATCTGGTATCAAATTGCGCTGTTAGACAGCTTTTATGCCCTTCGCCAACATCGATCATCTTGAAGTTGGCAGCAGGGCTTGACCGCCTCATAAGTCGTCCGCACCGCTGCAAACCAGCAGCCGCGGAACCAATTGCGGGGAGAACTTAATGCCCACATACCTTGCACCGGGCGTATATGTCGAAGAGGTTGAGAGCGGCTCGAAACCTATCGAAGCCGCTGGTACATCAACTGCGGCTTTCATCGGATTCACGGTCAAAGCGCCCGAAGACAATCCTGATGATCCCGAGGGTGTAAGACCCAGGTTCATCTCCAACTGGACCCAGTTTGAGACGCACTACGGTGGCTTCGCAGAAGACATCCAGATGCCACACGCCGTCTACGGCTGGTTCAACAACGGCGGAGGTGGCGCATACATTGTCAGAATTCCGACCGCATCGGGCGGTGGGGCATCGGCGCCTGCCGCAGAAGCGGGTGAAACTGGAACCACAAGACGGCGCCGTGGCGGTTCCTCGGAGCCAACAGGCGCACCGGCCGGGGGTGCAGAGGCGCACCAGGTTGGAGCCACGGCATTCGTTGGCTCTGAAGCGGACCGCACAGGAATCATGGGCCTCGCAGTCGCCGAGGACGTAACCATGGTCATCGTCCCAGACCTCATCACAGCAACACGTGATTCGAGTGGGGCGGTAGACCTGACCACATACCAGGCGATACAGGTAGCCATGATCACCCATTGCGAAAAGATGGGTAACCGCATGGCAGTGCTTGATGCGCCACCCGGAATGAGCCCGCAGCAGGTCAAGGACTGGCGCTCAGACACAGCGAAGTACGATTCCAAGTTCTCTGCGTTCTACTACCCGTGGATCAAGATCTCGAACCCGCTTGCAGGTCCAAAGGCTCCGACACAGCCAAAGACCGTCACCATCCCGCCGTCAGGCCACATCGCCGGAATCTGGGCACGGAACGACAGCACCCGCGGTGTCTGGAAGGCTCCGGCGAACGAGGTGGTCCAGGGCGCTCTCGATGTTGAGATGCAGGTCACTTCCGAAGAGCAGGAGCTGCTCAACCCGATCGGCGTCAACGTCACACGCTCATTTGGCACACGCGGGATACGAGTATGGGGAGCGCGAACCCTTACCTCCGACCCATCGTGGCGCTACATCAACGTTCGTCGGCTATTCAACTTCCTGGAGACATCAATCCAGGGCGGCACAAACTGGGTCGTGTTCGAACCCAATGACGCGGCTCTATGGGCCCGTGTCAGACGGACTGTAAACGCCTTCCTGATCGGCATGTGGCGGAGCGGCGCACTGTTCGGCGCAACTCCAGGTGAAGCATTCTTCGTCAAGTGCGACGGAGAGAACAATCCGTCGGAGTCGATTGACGAAGGCAAACTCATCATCGACGTAGGCGTCGCACCGGTTAAGCCTGCTGAATTCGTAGTGTTCCGCATCAGCCAGATCGCCGGTGGCGGTGAGGGAGGCGAGTAGTTCGCTAATCACGCTTTGCAGTTCAACGGCGCCAACCGGCGGACCGGAACTGCGAACGGGACCTGAAGCTCAACAAGACTGTGACGCCTCAAACCAGGGGCATTTCTGAAAGGCGGTGAACCGGCATGGTAATGGGACCCGAGATGCAGGATCTGATGACCACGTCGTCATTTGGCGTCGAAATTGACGGCATAGTAATTGGCACCTTCAAAGAAGTCAGCGGAATCGACTCAACCCGTTCGGTTGTCGAGTATCGAGAGTCAACCACTACGGGCCAGATGGTGTTGCGGAAAATTCCCGGTGCGACCTCATGGTCAGACGTGACGCTGCGTAAGCGGCTCGACACGAGCATGGACCTGTGGGAATGGCACCAGGGTGTGCTTGAGGGCGACATTGACGGGTCTCGCCGAAACGGCTCCATCGTCATGTTCGACTCTCAACTCAATGAACGTGCTCGTTGGAACTTCGTGAACGGATGGCCTTCTTCGTGGCGCGGCGCAGACTTCGACGCTGCTGCGGACGAGATTGCGCTTGAGGAGATGACGATCAGTCACGAGGGTATGGAACGGGTCAGCGCGTAGCTTTAATTGTTCGGACTACGCGCCGGGGTGAGGTGCAGTAGTCCGGCCAGGCCGAAACCGGGTGGAATAATTGGCTCTTCAAACAGAGTATTCGTTCACGCTGCCTCGGGGATATGTCGACTCAAGCGGCACGGTCCATCGCGAAGGCAGCATGCGACTGGCGACTGCGGCAGACGAGATAGAGCCGTTGCGCGATCCCAGGGTGAGGGAGAACGAGGCGTACCTGACGGTAGTTGTGCTCGCCCGCGTAATCACACAACTCGGAACCATCTCCAGTGTCAACCCGAGGATCGTCGAGAACCTGTTCGCCTCGGACCTCGCATACCTGCAGGACTTCTACTCGACCGTCAACTTTGCGACAGACGAAGACATCCAGGCGATGCTTGCGGGAGACGATCCCCCTTTGGAAGACAGCCCTCAGTCGCCAGAGGCAGAGGGCTAACCAGATACAACATTGACGGTCTATGGCAGGAGATCAACTACGTGGCCTACCACCTGCACTGGGAGTTAGACACTCTTCTTGGTCTTGAACACGCAGATCGCCAGCGGATTGCCCGAGAGATCGGCAGACTAAACCAGCGCGCAATGGAAGGGAGATAGTTTGGCAAGTAAGTCTGCCGGGCTGCTCTCCGCCCTGGGGCGCGGCTCGGACCCCATCGTCTCTTCCCGCTTCATCTTCACCGTGGACGGTCTCCTGCTCGGAGCCTTCAACGGGATCTCGGGCCTCGGCGCCTCGTTCGAAGTCGAGAAGATCGTCGAAGGCGGTCAGAACGAGTTCGTTCATCAGCGTCCAAAAGGCATCACGTGGAACAACATCGTGCTGCGCCGCGGAGTGACCGACAGCGAGGCCATGTACAAGTGGTTCAAAGATTCGTCCGGTGAAAAATTCGCAGGAAACAGCAACAAGATCGAGTTCAAGAGCTGCGTGATCATGGCCTTAGAGGCGGACGGTGACATCTCCCGCGAATGGGGTATTTTCGAGGCGTTTCCCGTTCGCTGGACAGGCCCAACGCTAAGCGCAGATTCATCCGAAGTAGCAGTAGAGGAGTTGGAGATAGCTCACCATGGTCTCCGCACCTCAACGTTCTTCTAGCCCTGCCCGGTCGTGGGTCGACCTGCCACCGCTTCCGAGCGCAACCTCGGACTTTTCAGAATCGCTCACAGACCGGTTGACTGGCGGTTCTTCGGTGGGTGAAACCGTGGCCGGGAATCGCCGCGCATTCTGGCCGGGACAGCTGGGTCGTCGCATCGCGTCCCGAACCGGGCGTGCCGGTCTTCCAATGGCGACAGGCGATGCACAGCAGGCGAGCGAGACTGGTGCGTCGTTGAGCCTCGTCCATACCGGCGGCTCGAATACGGCAAGAACGGAACCAGGTTCGACGTTGCAGCGATACGCCGCATTTCCTGAAAAACGTAGTCGAGTAGAGAACGCGGGCCCTCAAAGTTCGAGGCGCGATGTCGTCGAGAGACGGTCTGGCCGGGCGAGTCAGGGAAAGGAACCGACTACCGGTGAACCGGCAGAGACCGGTAGCAACATCTCAAGAATAGACCGGCAGACGTCGGCTAAAACTTCAACGACGGTTTCTGATCAATCGAACATCGCACGAGTGTTCGAAGACCGGGAAGCAGCGTCTGAATCAGGACGGACGCAGAGGAACAGCGAAGCTGCGTCTACTCGAACGCAACTGGTGTCTCGACAGACCGGAGCTTCCCCAACAGGCTCACCGGAAGCTGCTCACCGGACCGATACACCTGCCAAAGGTTCGGCGCGCGGCAGTTTGCCACGGGAGGCGCAGGAAGCACCACAGATGCCGGTGGAAAGCTCCTCACCCACACGCCGTTCACGAGAACGAGCCCAACTGCAATCTGCCGCCAACGGACCGATCGACGGAGACGGATCGACTCGCCCGCGCCCGGCCCGACGCATGGCAAGTTCCGATGCAACACAGCCGAATATATCGAATATTTCTCGGCAATCGTCGTCTCGAACCGTGCAGCGCATGGCCGCACCAGGAGCCACTTTGCCGGCGCGTACGATGTCGCAGAACAGCGAGAACACGCCGGGCCGACCGCACCGATTCGGCATTCCCGGCGACCTGGGACTGGACCTCCGCGACTCGGTCAGCAAGACGCCGCTACCACAGCGCGACACAACGCCAGGACAACTACCCGTTGTTCCACCGACACCTGGCGCAAGGCAGGCCGCGACCGAAGCCGCGCAGTCGGGGCGACCGGTCCGTTCAAGTGCTCGACAGCCCGGTTTGACGACACCGGCGAGTCGAACGGCATCAGAGGTCTCTCCTGAAATCACCGGTCCCGGTACATCTCGCTCGCGCCGGACTGCCGCCCAGGCCGAACCCTCCCACTCCAACCAACCTGACCAGAGTGGCGGGATTACCCGGCGCGCCACGGGCAACCCTAATAACCCATCCGATGCCGAAAGAGCGATCGGACGCCGGGGTCAATTAAGTGAAGAAGCAGCGAGTACAGAGCCGGGAGTGCAGAGAACACGGCCACCAGCGCGGCAGTCAGGTTCTATCGGCTTGACCGGGTCGCCGATGTCCCATCTCACTCACCCCGGCACTGCAAACGCATCGGCGTTTTTGCCTTTGCAGCGGGCGGCTCAGCTTCCCTCTTCAGGCGACAGCGGCACGGTGCCAGTCTCCGATGTCTCAGGCGGTGTCGCAAGATCTCTGCCGATTCGGCCCATCTCCTCCTCGACGGGACCGGCTTCTCAGCCAACAGGCAGTTCAAGCAGCCGGAACTCGGGAGATTCCCCCACCGGTGGCTCTAAGCCGGGCGAGGCTGCGGTCAGCAATCCTGTCACAGCGCAGCGTGCTCACGCCGATGAAGGGCGCTCGGACCGCCTGCTCAGATCGTCACCGAGCGCAGTCGGTCAACGAACCCGGCCGAATTCAACCGGGCCGCAAATCGCTACCAGCTCAACAGGCAATCACCCGAGACTCGGAATTCGAGCGACGCGGGAGTTTGCCGCACAACTAACAGCCCGCAGCACGCGGCCTCTCGGCGCGAACCCTCAACCGGTGTCTGCTGTCTCTTTCGACAGGCAACCGGAGCAGGCGGACCTGATCCGCACCGCCGATCCAATCCAAACCGTCCAGTCGATACCACAACTCCGAACGCCGCGATCCGCAGCAGCCTCAGAGACGCCGCCGGACGCGTCCGCCAGTACACTACGTCGCTCCGCGGTACTTCGCTACTCCGAGCCCGCCGCCACTCCAGCATCGCGAATTTCTGGCCGTGAACTGGTGCGCGCAAGCAGAGACATTTCTCCTGTAATGGCGGTCGGTGTAACCCCGCCTGCACAATCGATCTTTCGAGACTCTCCCGAACGCCAGACGCCAACTCAACCTTCAGCCATCTCTGCATCGTCAGCGACAGCATCGTCCGGCACCTCTCCTAACCAGCTCGCCGCTCGCGCACCGACACCCTCTATTCAGCGCTCACCATCCAGGCACCCGCCACAAAGCCAACCGGGCAGCGAATCAGCGGAATTCCCCAACTCGCCTGCTCAAGCATCTGGGCTGGACACAGCGTCACTACCTGTGGGCGGCCTCGCTGGCACCGTGCATGTCGCCCGCCAACAGGCTTCAGACGTGGTTCGGCGAGCATTGGGCGAGCTCCACATAACCGGTAGTGACCGGCAAAGGATGTCGTCCTCTCGCTCCCGATCCCAGCCGCAACCACGTCCTGCTATTCACGGCGGGCTGGCAAACGGGCACACTGCAATCGGCAGCGCTATACAGCTCTCGACATCACAGTCCGGCAGCAACGGTACCAACGAAGTCATGCAGCTCAACGGCCACACACCTGTCCAACGTGCGTCATTGGAGGACTTTCAGGACGAACTGGATAACCAGGAGGGGTCGGGGGAACTGTCCGAGGAGCAGCTCTACCAGCTTGTTGAAGCACTTGAGCAACGAGTGCTCACCGAAATTGAGCGACGAGGCGGCCGACGCGGAGGGATCTTCTAATGGCCGGTATCGAAAAAGCGTATCTGGAGCCCGAGAAGGGTTCAAAGATTCCGTGCATGTTCAACCCGACTGAACTGGTTATCAGCAAGTCCACAAAGTGGAATCAGCCCAAGGTTGCCCGAAAAGACGCCCCGGACCAGGAGTACCAGCAGGGCGAGTCCGGCAAGCTCACCATCAAGCTGACGCTCGACACGACCGATTCCGGGAAATCGGTGACCACCCACACTGACAACCTGATGAACCTGATGAAGGCGACCGTTCCCGATCAAAAGGCCAAAGTGGACCGCCCGCCATGGGTGCGTTTTCGCTGGGGCCGCACGCACTCCTTCAAGTCCATCGTCCAGTCAGTCGACATCACATTCAACTACTTCGCTTCGGATGGAACGCCGCTGCGCGCAAGCCTGACGCTCACCCTTGTCCAGTTCGAAGACGAGGGGAAATGGCCGCTCCAGAACCCCACGTCCGGAACCCCTGAGCTGCACACCCTGCACACCGTCAAGTCAGGTGAGACGCTCGACCGTATCTCTTATCAGCACTACGGCGACCCGGCCCTCTGGAGGAATATCGCACGCGTCAATCAGATCATTGATCCGCTTGACCTGACAACCGGTTCAATGCTGCGAATCCCGGATCAGGAGGCGGTATCGAATGCCGGGTAATCCTGACGTAGTCCAGATCAAACTCGACAAAAGGGTGCTCCCTGAAAATGTGCTCGACGATCTCGCATTCGTAAGAGTCGAACAGTCGGTTACTTTGCCTGATCGTTTCGAGATCCAGATATACGACCCGCTGTTCGTTCACTTTGACCAGGATCTCTTCAAGGTCGGAGCCGATGTCGAGGTCGCATTTCGTGGCGGTGGAAAACTCGTCACGGTCACGAAAGGCTACGTGACCTCAGTGCTGGCAGAAGCAGGGAACGACACCGTGGACCGCATGGTTGTGAGCGGCTTCGACGCATCCTTCAAGCTGACCCTGGAGCCGCGGTCGAGGACCTTCCTCAAGCAGAGCGCTAGCGACATTGCATCTAAGATCGCCGGTGAGCACGGTCTTTCTGCGAAAGTGCAGTCCACGCCATTCAAGTTTGAACACGTGCTCCAGTACAACGAAACCGACTACGAATTCCTGCAACGCATGGCGGACCAGGTTGGCTTCCGCGCCTGGGTGATTGAGGACGATCTCTATTTCCGCGCTATGCCCGAAGGCAAGGTCACAACTCAACTTGATATGGGTGATGACCTGATCAAGCTCAGTCTTCGCATGAGCGCCGCTGACCGCGCCGATTCGGCGGATGTCAGCTTCTGGGACGTTAAGCAAAAACAGGTAATCACGTCTTCCGTAAAGAGTCCCGGCAAGGCGACTTACGTGAACGGAGCCCTGACCAAAAGTGTGGAAGATGGTGCTGTCGGCGCGTTCAAGAAGACGGCACTACGAACCGGACACGTGCCAGTCGAGAGTAACGACCAGGCGAAAGCCCTTGCCGAGGGCAGAATTCGAACGGCAAGCGCGAGCCAGGTTGTTCTAAAGGGAGAAGCAATTGGGTCGCCGCAGATCGTCGCCGGTTCAAAGGTGAAGATCACCGGTGCCGGTCGCACCGCTTCCGGTGAATACCTGCTCACCTCTGTAGAGCATGTCTATGGCGGTGGAACGCCATACAAAACGCGCTTCACGTCCGGGGAGAGAGAGCCGTCTGGCCTTGTAGACCTACTTGGTGGAGCGCACCAGCCGCGGGGTAACGGTTACAGTCCGTGGGGACAGGTATCCAGCGCGATAGTGACCAACCTGAACGACCCAGAAAAGCTGGGCAGGATCAAGGTCAAGTTCGGCACGATGGAGAAGGAGGAGGAGTCGGACTGGGCGAGGTTACTCGCTCCCGGAGCAGGCATAGAGTCCGGATTACAGATCATGCCGGAAGTGGGCGACGAAGTTCTCGTTGGCTTCGAATACGGCGATCCGCGAAGGCCCATCGTCATGGGTGGACTGTGGAACGGGAAGGACAAACCGCCGGAAGACGTCGACGCGTTCTTCAAGAGTGGCAAGGTGGTCAAGCGGACATGGCGGTCCCGGACGGGGCACGCAATCGAGCTGCACGACGGATCGGGTGATCCTGACCAGAAAATCGTGATCAGCCACGGCAAAAGCAAGGCCACACTGACGTTCACGGACAAGGGTATTGAACTCAAGACAACGGGGTCCGACGACAAGGTGAGTGTGGATTCGGCTGGCGATGTCGAAATCAAATCGAAGAAAGATGTCTCGGTGAAAGGTCAAAAAGTGACCGTTGAAGGGTCCGCAGGCCTGGAACTGAAAGGCGCAAAGATCGACATCAAGGCGAGCGGCAACGTAACCATCAAGGGCGCGGTCATTCAACTGAACTGAGGAAACATGGGCAACCCTGCGGCCAGGAAAGACGATCCCGTCGTCGGGGTCGATATACACATCATCATGATCCCGACTCCGGCCGGCGAAATCCCCACGCCGCTTCCGCATCCGTTCAACGCGAAGATAGCGGGAGGCGTATCCACAAACGTGAAGATCGGGGGGCAGCCTGCCGCAGTCGTGGGAAGCCAGACCGAGAACCAGCCTTCGCACATACCGCAGGGACCACGTTTCATGGTCAACCCGACCAATAAAGGCACCATCATGCTCGGCTCTTTCACCGTCATGATCAACAATAAACCGGCAGCTCGCCTGGGGGACAAGGTTCTTACATGTAACGACCCGGCGCCCGCTCCGATGGGCACAATAGTGGCAGGTGAACCAACGGTGTTAATCGGATGACAACCGGAGAGACAGACTTCATTGGCCGCGGCTGGTCATTCCCGGTGCGCATTGGCGGCGCCGGAGGGATCAGGCTCAACACCGGTTCTGAAGAGCTGAACGCGTCCATCCGCATGATCGTTTCGACGGCATTCGGTGAGCGCGTCATGCGCCCGGAGTTTGGCTGTGGAATCTGGGACCAGCTATTTGAACCCGTCAACCCTGGCACGCTGGGCGAGATGGAGCAGGCGGTGGAGGAAGCCGTGGCGCGGTGGGAGCCGCGGGTTGAGGTGACATCGGTGGAAGCGGAGCCGGACGCTGAGGCCCCGGAACGAGTCAACATTGCCATCGACTACAAGGTGCGCCTGACGAACGACCATCGCAACCTTGTCTACCCGTTCTACATCATCCCACAGGAGGGTGAGGAGTGACCCTTCCACCTCCCCAGATAGACACACGCTCATTCCAGGACATCGTGGATGAGGCGAAACGGCTCATCCCGCGTTTTGTGCCGGAGTGGACGGACCACAACCTCTCCGATCCGGGCATCGCGCTGATCGAACTTTTCGCGTGGATGACGGAATCGATCATCTACCGGCTCAACCAGGTGCCGGACGACATATACCTGCGCTTTCTCGAACTTCTCGGCATCAATCGTTTTCCATCGATAGCGGCGCACACAGACCTCGTCTTCATGCTCTCTGCACCGGCAGATTCAACCGTCTCAATCCCTGTCGGAACGGAGGTTGGCACAGACGTGTCCAGCGATGAGGAGCCGATCGTCTTCATGACCGACAGGGACCTTGCGATAGTCCCGCCGGAACTGTCGAACAGCCTAGTCTCCGCGTCGGACGCGCCGGGGAGATATCGCAAGCAGTGGGACGAGCTGCGTTTTGAGGGCAACAGCGTGACCTGTTTCCGGACGCTCGTACCCGGAGATGCCATCTACTTCGGCTTCGACAACAGCCTCGCATCGACCGTCATCAGACTGGACATCGGAGCATTGACAGAAGGCGTCGGCGTGCGTCCGGAAGACCCGCCGTGGGCGTGGGAGGTCTGGGACGGAGAAGTGTGGTCAGCGGCCAGCATCGACTCCGACACAACCGGCGGCATGAACCGTAACGGTGAAGTGATCCTGCGAATGCCGCATAGCCATGAACCGCTGACGCTCAACAACACAAGATCGTACTGGCTGCGCTGCCGATTGACCGAGGCAAAACCCGGTCAATCGCAATACCACAGCTCACCGGAGATCACGACCTTCAGGGCGTACAGCATCGGCGGAGCAGTGCCCGGGCACCACGGGCAACTGCACGCTCGTGAACTTCTCGGCATCTCGGACGGTGAGTCGGATCAAGAGTTCCTCTCAGAAAACCGGCCCGTCCTTGAACGGAGAGCGGGCGAAGCGGTCGAGGTCGTTGCGGAAGGCGGCGAGGCCGAAATCTGGTCAGAAGTCGACGACTTCTCGGACTCGAATCGGGAAAGCCTTAACTTCGTCTGGTATGCAGCGGAGGGGAAGATCCGCTTCGGTCCCAGCATTCGCTACCCGGACGGCACAAACCACCAGTTTGGCGCGGTTCCTGCCCGTGGCGCAGATATGTACCTGACCAGCTATCGCTCCGGTGGCGGCTCTCGAGGAAACGTCGGGCAGGGAACGCTGACGGTGATGCTTTCCGCCGTCCCGTTCGTCGACACGGTAACCAACCTCGAGCCCGCGACGGGCGGTGTTGACGCTGAAACGATAGCCAACGCTCGTGCCCGCGGCGCCATGACTTTGCGCACAGGCGACCGCGCCGTCACCGCCGCTGACTTCGAACGATTGACATTGCAGTCCGCTCCCTCTGTGGCGAGAGCATCTGTGATCGCACCGGACAGCGTCTCAGACTCAGTGCGCCTCCTTATCGTGCCGCGCGTTGAAAAACACCCGTCAGAACTGACCATCGACGACATGGCGGTGAGTGACGATCTGTTCACGGTTGTGCAGAGCTATCTGGATGAGCGGCGCATCCTGGGAACAGCAGTCAGTGTCGAGACGCCTCGCTACCTGGGTGTAAGCGTGGTTGCCAGGGTTGACGTGATGCCCGGTAGAAACCCGGAGCTGGTGCGTGACCGCGCCGTCAATGCCATCTACCGATATATAAATCCGTTGACAGGAGGCCCCGATGGGCGAGGCTGGCCATTTGGGCTGGACCTGAATGTGTCGCAGATATTCACACTGCTATCGAATATCGACGGCCTGGAGCGGGTAGAAGAGGCGTTGCTGTTTGGGGTCAATCTCACAACAGGCACACGGGAGCCTCTGGGCAGGCAGCAGATGGCCACCGTTCCGGGCAGCCTATTCATGTCGTATCGGCACATGGTCATATGAACAAAGACTGGCTCATAAATCAGCTTCCAGCCGTCATGGCGAAGGACCCGTTCCTGAACCGGTTCACGGGCATCTTCCAGGAGATTGCAACCGGCCTGCGCGTGGAGGCCAACGCTGTCCCGGACTACATCGATGTCGGCATCGCTCCGCACGATTTCGTCCGCTGGATAGGAAGCTGGACAGGTTTGCCGGTACAGATCGACTTCGGTGACGAGGCTACAGCACGGAAACGCGTTCGTGAGATGGTTGCGTCTTCGGCTCTCCTGTACCGCAGACGCGGCACATCTGACGGACTTGCAGGCTTGATCTCGGTGGTCACCGGTGAGGAGGCGATGGTTTCAGACACCGGAGGCATATTCAGGGCGGGTGACAAGCCACCGTCTGAACGACGAATCACCGTGGAGATTCAGTCGACAGGCGGGCTCGATGCGCCACTGCTCGTCTCGTTGATAAAGGACGAACTGCCCGTCAACTGCACATTCGAGCTGGTTGTCGCCGGGGTTCCGGTACAACACGACGAAAGCTCAGTTGGATTGAGCCGGGATCCAAAAGCATGACAACCGACAAACCCGGCACGAGCGATATTGAATGTCCGCAGTGCTCAACCGTGAGCGAACTCCGGGAGGGCGAGCAGACCTTCTGTCCCAGCTGTGACTTTCCACTTTTCTGGGCCGATCCGTCACAGATAGAGCAGCGCCCTGCCGTCGAATCGGCCGCCGTGGGTGAAGAAGCAGACACCGTCGGCATCGAGGGCGACGACGCGCACGATGTGCAGGTCTCCGACATCATTTGCCGGAACTGCGCCCTGAGGAATCCCGGTGACCGCACCTACTGCATGCGCTGCGGCCACGAGTTGCCGCCGCCGGAGGAGTGGTTCAATCCCGATGTTCCACTGCAGGTGGAAACGGAAGCGGAGCCGTCAGTCTGGCGTTCCGCCACTTTCGCCATACTCAGCCTGTTCGTAGTTGCCATCGCTGCATTCCTGGTCGCGCACTTCGCACTTGACCTGTTCTGGCCACACAAGGCCATCGATCCGCCCGAGGTAGTCGCCACGGTACCCGTCGATATCGGCGCCGTGTCCGTGTTGCTGGTCGGTTCACCCAGGCTCCCCATGATCGTTTACTCGCAGGGCGAAAATGCCGCGGAAGCTAACGTGAGCCGCGTTCGTTGCAGGAACATTGAATGCTCGAAAGCCGACGATCCGATCGTAATAGACCCCGAAGGCAGTCCGGGCACCACAGGCGTAAACATGTCCCGAGTGGCGAACGGTCCGCTGATCGTCTATCAACGGCCTGAGACGCTGTCGCTGGTTGCCGTCAGGTGCGGAACCCTGGAATGCGACGATAATCTCGGCACACGGCGGTTCTTCGCCGTCTCACAGGGTGGTGACGATGACTCACTGGAAGCGCTTACGACGTTCGACAGCCCTCTGGGAGCCACAATACTCGAAGTGCTTGAGAATGCGGGCACGTCAATCGCCACGGCGACGGCGGGACTCGCGAACCCAGCCATCGAACCCGGGCTGGTGACCGATCTGGAAGACGCCAACCAGGGATTGTCCGATCAGACAGGCAACTTAAGAGGAGCCTTCGACGCGTTGGTGTCCGGACAGGAAGCTGATACGGCAACTGTAGACATGGTGGAGGAGTTTCTGGATAACGCTTTTGAGGCCATCGTGGCAATCGACGACGCTCTTCTTCCAATCTCGGAAATAATAACGGCGCCTGATGTAGATGAGTCTCTTAAGCCGCTCTTAAGTTCGGTCCAGGCGATAGAAACGCAACTGGATACAGCCGAAGGGGCGGTTGATATCTCGTACGGGTTTTCTCCATCAATTGCCGTCACAGGCGGCGTGCCTATCGTGGCGCATACAGACAGCGTCGGAAGAATCCACGTTGCGTACATATGCGATCAGGGCTGTGCAGATGATGATGGAGTAGTAAACACTATCCTCGGTCTCAGCACCGAACCGGGCGCGCCGCTGGCCATCGCTATTCCGAGAGCAGGCCTGCCTTATATCGTCTACCGTTCACAGGACAACTCTCAAACCAGTCTGGAACTTCTACGCTGCGAGGATGTTAAGTGTGGCGAACCGCTGGTTGATGGATCTGTCGAGGCCGTGATTGAGATGAATACGATTACGCTTGGTACAGACGGCACACGGATCGGCCGTAATGTCGGAATGGTTATCGATCCTGAGACGTTGTTTCCCACAATAGTTTTTCAGAGGTTTGGGCCGGCAAATGGCGATGCAGACTGGAAAACCGATCTATTAATGCTGAAATGCCCTGACCAGGATTGCGATTTTGGCGACGAACCACCGTCAGATCCGGACGACGAAAACCTCTTCCTGATCGATAGTTGGATCGCACCGAAGGTAGGCGACGCCGTACCAGTTCCCGAATTCGTGGTTGAAAGAGGCCCATCAAACCAACCTGTGGTGTCGTACGTCGATGAGAAAACCAAAGAAATCAAAATTGCCGTCTGGTGCGCAGTAAGCATGTGTGGAAATCCAGACTCCCCAAAATGGCTAAAGACCACACCGGACAAAATAAGTGACAAACCAGTTTCTTCCGTCTCATCTGGAGTGAACCTGGCTATGGACATCTCGAACGGCATCGCTTTGATTTCGTACACGGACAAAAAGATCGCTGAGGATAAAATCACCGAGTCAAAGTTGAAGGTAGTCCGAGTGGATCTCGTTAACGCGATCTGCAATAAACGCGGCGACAAGGGTGAAAGCTGCTAATTGGCCTGATGCTGGTAATGCCACTGGAATATCACATTGCGTAGTCCGCAAATAGGCCGCTTTCGCAAACTGGCGCGCATTGGCAAGAACCCGAGCCGATTCTTTCGGCGCGAGGGACGGCGCCGTCAGCGGGGCCTTCTTCGGAACATCCTGCCACGAGGTGGATTGCGCCAGATCCGGATGGCCCAGCGGCTATTCGGTGGCAAAGCCGGTCGTAAAGTCGTAGAGCCTGAAGAGCCAAAACTGTTCGAGGGACTTGAAGAGGCTCCTGATGCAGAAGAAGCGGCCAGAACCGGCCCGCGCCGCGGTCCTGCAACTCTTTACGAACGTCGAGTGCGTCTCGAAGAGGCGATAAAGGGAGAAACTCAGCATGGACACCGCTTGAGGTTTCAGTCAAACACGATTGCTGTTCTTCAGCCGCCCAGCCCGTTGATGCGGCTTCTCAAGATGCTCCTTGCGCTCCTCCTGCTACCACTTGCACTGCTCTCCATGTTATTCGGAGGTGGAAAGCCCAAAACGAAAGGGAAGATGGGCAGACGACTCGCCACCGTGGACCGCCGGGGCAGAGTGCACGTGAGGAAGATCTAGCTGCACCCGGCCGCAATTCGCAGCTTGCAGGCATGAAATCTCCAGACCAGTTCTCCTAGAGTGGAAACCGTACAACTCTTTGGCCGGGCGTCACCGTACGAGCTAACCGGCTCAGCTATCTCCCTGAACTGCACACCGTAGCCCGACTGACCGAAACTCCGCATGACCCAGCAAAACGACGCAAGCTCACCTCCAACCCCTGGCAAGAAACCGCCGATGGCAAGACTGACTGAAAAGCCTAGCCTTGCACTCTCCGCCCTCGGTGTTGCGTCGCTCGTAGCGCTCATAGCCCTCATCTTTGTTCACCTTGACCACGATCGATCCACACGGTCAACTGCGCGGACGGACGGCCAGGCGCGCCTGGAAAGCGCAACAGGTCTGGTCGACCGGCAACTCGCAGCCCTCAAGTCCAACGTGCAGGGAGTGGCCGATCTCATAAACAGCGGCACACTGGAGCAGGCTGGCCTGAATGCCAATCTGCAACAGCGGCTTGCGAGCAATCCGGATTTCTGGAGCATTGGCGTCGCATACGACTTCGATGGCAGGGGAATCGACTACGACTTCAACGCCGCCGGTCCTGAGGCCGCAAACTCGACGCCGTACTTCAACAGTCCGGGCGGAGAGGTAACGTTTTCACCGTTCCCGTACGACTACTTTGTCCGAGACAAGAACGACGCGGACTATCTGCGGGGCTGGTGGTTCCGTGACGGTCTCACCAAAGGTCCCCACTGGACCGGCGCCTACTTCGGCAACACCAGTCGTCGCATGATCGCTGAGTTCGTGTCCCCATTCGCGCACCCGGACCCTGGCTCAGACCCGCTTCCCGCTCCAACCGGCGTGGCGCTCGGCACCTACACGCTAGAAAGCCTTAACTCCGACGTCAGCTGGTTGGACCTCGGAGCCTCAGGCTACGGGTTGATGCTCGCTGGAAGCGGGCAGTACGTGATCCATCCCATCCCTGAGTACTGGCTGCAGGGCAGGACCGTTGAAGATGTGGTCAGTGCCACCGGCGGATCTTCAGAAGACAACGAGATTCGCAGAGCTGCGCTCGAAACCGTTGTGACCGAATCCGGGAAGGGAAACCGGGGCTTCGTCGACTACGTGGATGAGATCACCGGCCGCGACGCCTGGCTGTTTTACGAGCCTGTGCCGACGACGGGCTGGACGCTCGGGTACGTGCTGATCAAAAGTGAGGCGCTCGGCTCCGATCCTGTCGGCAGGCGGCAGATGATGGGCATCGGCACGGCAGGATTGCTGCTCATTTTCTCGATACTTGCAGTTGCGTTCCTGGCGTTCGGTCCGGGCGCGTGGAGACTGTGGGGACCATCGCTCGCCTTTGCTGGTATGAGCGCCGTCGGCATCGCTCTCATCTGGACCGTCACGACCAGCTATGGCGGAGAGTCGGCGACGCTCACGGACGGTAGCAGCCTGCGCGGGATAGTGGATGATTTCGAAGAGAATGTCCTGGCAACGAATCCTGATCTGTCCTCCAACGAGATCTTCGCCGGTGTCTTCGTGAACACTGTTGAGTTCCAGGACGACAATGTCATGGTCTCCGGCATCATCTGGCAGCGTTATCTTGACCGGCTTGACCTGGAGATCCCGCCCGGCTTCACCTTCCCGGATGACCTCGGCTCAACCACGCTCGATGTTGCATACGACAGGGTCAGTGGACTTGAGCGAACCGTCGGCTGGAGGTTCAGGACAACGCTCCAGACATCGATGGACTTCTCAAAATTTCCATTCGACTCGGAGGATGTTTCTCTGCGCCTGCGGCATAGAGAGTTCGACAAGCCGATCGTCCTGATTCCCGACATTCCGCAATACGATCTCATAGTTCCAGTGGCCAGACCCGGACTGGAAGACAACTTCTCGGTGAACGGCTGGACGGTTGACCGTAGCTTCTTCAACTACACGACGACCAGCATCAACTCCCGCTTTGGCATTCCGGACTTTTCCCGGGTTGGCATAGCCCCGGAGTTGAGGTTCAATGTCAGGCTGAAGCGAGACTTCCTGAATGTCTTCATATCCCGCATGCTGCCGCTGATCGTCGTGTCGTTTCTGTTGTTCGCCGTACTAATGACCGTCTCGGCTCATCCGGAACGTAGAACGGTGTTCGGCACCATGACCGCCAACGTCCTCGCATTCGCCGGTTCGCTCATGTTCGTCACAATCGTCGGCCACAACGCGCTCCGGTCCGCCCTGAGCTCATCGCAGATCATCTACCTGGAGTACTTCTACTTCGTGGCGTACTTCTCCATCCTCGCCGTTGCGGTCAACTCAATTCTCATCAATTCGGGTCGCGGAGGCGCTCTACTCTCCCGCGGCGACAATGTATTTGCAAGGCTGAGCTTCTGGCCACTGGTAACCGGTGCGGGATTCCTGATCACCTGGGCACAGTTCTTCTAACCTCGGCTCTTCAAGCCGAAAAATCGAACTGTGCTATCAGCAATCGCCCCCGTCGCCTCTCCCCAAACGGCTGGGATTGCGTAAGAATGACGCAGTAACACTGCGTTTATTCAAGGCGGGCTCCGACCACACCCCGGTTCCGTCAAAATCGATCCAGCTTTTCACATGCCATCATCACCACCGCGCATCACGATCACCCCCCCTTTGGAGGCGCTTGAGCCGGGAACACCGGTGACCCTGACCGCAGAGGTGTTCAACGCCTCCGAGATCGTGGAGGAGTTCGCCATCGATGTCGTTGGCGCCGAGGGACGCTTCCGTACAACCGTTTCACCGGGAGAACTGGACCTGTTTCCCGGGACGGCAGGCAGCGTCGAGGTGACAGTTGACGTTCGGACCCTCTACTCGGCAGCCGCCGGTTCGCACAAGATAGGCATTCGGGCTATCCCGGCCACCTCGCCTGAAAGCTCAAGGGTGGATGAGGCAATCATCGAGGTGCTGCCTGTCGCCGAGGTGTTGCTTGAGGCGCACCCACAGATGGCGCGCGTCGGCAGAGCCGGAGCGTTCGTGCTTGTGGCCCGCAACCGCGGCAACAACAACGTCAATGTCGAGTTTTCAGGTACAGATCCTGAGGGCGCCGTGCATTTCGATTTCGACCCACCGGGACTGATAATTCCCCCCGGTGAAGAGGTTTACACCGTTGCTCAGGCGCGTGGCAGCAGGCCGATGGTTGGCCAGGATGCTCAACGCTCAATCACGTTTCGTACAGTGACACCAGATCCGGACGCGCCGGAAGTGCTGTCCGACGTAGTCATGCTTCAGCGCGCCTGGCTGTCCGGCATCTTCACAACCATATTCGTGCTGGTGATAGCGGCAGTCCTATTCGCCATAACGTTCCTAGTGGTGGACGCAATCCGAAAATAGGCGCGCTGGCGAGAAGCATTATTTGTCGTTCGGAACTTGATTGGCTTTGTATTATTCCATCTCCCTTGATCGGGTGCCCATTGGGCGCGGGGCAAAGAGAGAGAGGGTGAAAGCCTTCGCCATCCTGAGCTTGTCGAAGGGTGTCATCCCGACCGCAGCGGAGGGATCTTACCGAGCACGGGACTGAGCCTGCTCAATCGAGCAATGCACGAACTACGCTACCGTCCATGTGAGATCGCCGGAAGATTCTGAATCAAGTTGGCTCCGTTGACATCATCGTTAGATGCCTTGTGGAGGCTGTATTTCTCCCTCCCTGATAGGGAGGCCTAAGTAGTCAATACCGCACGAAGGCAATCATAACCGTCACTCGGTCAAAATTGAGAGCACACTTGGCCGTCCGCTGGCGACGAATTTGCAACCGAGTTGGTGAAATTCAGCGGCACGGAACACAGGGAGTACTTCTTAGCGATTCGCTGACTGATAGTACCCATCCGTCCGGATTCTGTTCAATCCTCCGCGCATGCTGCGCTATCATGCCAAACGAACGCGTACAGCCGCGGATTGCCGACTGTCAAGCAAGATAACGGTCATGCGGTGCTTGAAATATGCGCTATAACGCCTTCATCTCCTACAACCATACAGCGAGCAAAACATTTGCTTCTGTATTCCAAAATGCAATCCAGAAGTTCTCGAAACCTTGGTACCGCCTCAGGGCCGCTAGGTTGTTCCGCGATGAGGCGAGCCTCCATCTGACTTCCGAGCTTTGGCCGACGATCGTAAATGCACTCAATGAGTCTGAGTACTTCTTACTACTTGCTTCTCCCAGGGCAGCAGCATCTCATTGGGTGAACGAGGAAGTGAAGTGGTGGTTGGCGAATCGGGATGCCTCTAGGCTTTTGATCGTACTCACAGAAGGACGGCTGCAGTGGGATCCATCGACCAATGACTTTGACTGGCCGAACACGGACGCTCTCCCCGACGCAATTAAGGGTGCGTACCAGTCAGAGCCGTTTTGGTACGACCTTGTCGAAGTTGTAAATGGACCGGAGGTAATCGACGACCCGAGATTTCAAGATGCCGTCGCGACTTTCGCCGCAGCGATACACAACCGGCCCAAAGATGAGTTGATTGGTGAAGACCTGAAGCAACATCGCCGCACCAGGCGAATCGCAATGACGGCAGGTGTGGCTCTCGCTCTCCTAAGCGCAAGCGCCGTAGTAGCAGCGACGTTCGCCCTACGAGAAAGCAGTCGGGCTAATGCAAATGCTGATGATGCCCGACGGAACGAAGCAACCGCGATCGCCGCCCAAGGAACCTCGGACGCGAACGCCGCCCAAGCTCTCGCAAACTCGAATCTTGCTGCCGCCAAAGCGGTTGAGGAATCCAATCAACGGCGAATCGCGGAAACCCAAACTGCTTTGGCGCTTGTGGAACGGGATCGCGCAAACGAACAGACGGAGTTAGCTAATGAAGAGCGTAGCAACGCCATCAGGCGCGCAAAGATCGCCACTTATCAGCGACTCAGCAATCATGCCCGGACGGTTGGCCCTCTCGAACGAACTCTTGGGACGCTATTGGCGATAGAGGCGGTAAAGATATCTATGGAGGTGGGCGATCCCGACCCGGTAGCCGTTGATGCCCTGAGATGGAACCTTGCTGAAATAGGAGGTTTAGGAAGTCCTGGGCACGCCGGACCAGTACGTGGAATCCGCTGGTTACCCGATATGGCCTCCTTTATCTCGTGGTCTGCGGACTCTATAAGAAGCACATGGATTGACGGCACATCCATGGGTTCGCAAGTCATATTTTCTCGAGAAGATCTCGAGAAATCTATTTCGCAAGTTGCAGTATCCCCAAGCGGCCAATGGTTAATAGTAGGGCTACTCGACGGTACACTGCATATGTGGGAACTGACTTCTGAGTCTTTGCTCGGTGCTCACTACGCATTTACGAATCACACTACCGAAATTCGCTCACTTAGATTTTCTTTTGACGAAGAATTTCTTGTATCGATATCTAAAGATCAGCTTCTGATTTGGAGCAATATCGTAACCGGAATGACTTCTCCGAGGCTTACAACCCTATCCGGGTTTAACGATACCTTAACAACCGTTGCGATCGATCATCTCTCCAAGCGCATCGCCACCGGAGGTTCTAACGGCGAACTCATTATATGGGACTTAGACAGTCCGGAGAAGGTTGCAGCAGCGACAGGTATAGTCAGCCACGATTCCGCAATTCGCAATCTTTGGTTCAGTCCTGATGCTCAATGGTTATTGTCAAATGAAGATTTTTCCGACGAGGTGAAGATTTGGAATGTTTCGCCAAACAGTGACCCGGTAACTGACTTAGTTTACGACACAGGCTTGGGAGGGCCCATTGATAGTAATATCGGATATGTTAGCGAAATATTTTTCGATCCTGAACGTCTTGGCCTAGTGACGCTCGGCCAGAATATTTCTTCATGGTCATGGCCTCCGCCCGATGTATCGCCTGCGCCCAATGCATTTCCAAATGCTATGTCGGTCGAAGTGGCAGCCATAGATGGCAAGTTCTTGTTCCTATCGGGTGACACTGATCGAGAAAATCTGATAACCATCATTGATCTCTATGATTGGCATCTGTCTTCTGCCTCTGGCTTCGCTCCGGACCCTCACTACCGCGTACTAGAAGGACACGATGCGCCAATCAGTACCTTAGATGTATCGGACGGAGGAGAGTTCTTAGCTTCGGGAGACGATGACGGGTTTGTTCGCATTTGGGAATTGCGGAAGGCTGGTGACCCTTCCGAACCTTTAACATTATGGAGTCACGGGCTGAGAGGCCACTTTCTATCACTAACTCCCGACGGTTCCGCGTTGATTGCGGGAGATGAAGGTTTCCAATATTGGATCTTGGAAGATTTATCTGAAGGTCGGATTGAAAGCCAAGATCCCCGATCTGTGCCTCGAGTGTTAGCTGGCGTAACCGTTCCGCGGAGTTATATTACAACGGCATTAGCGTGGATAGATAATAAACGTTTTCTGGCAGAAGGAAGAACAAATGGCGAAGTGGCTCTATGGGATGCCCAGGCGATCGTTGGCTCTGCTCCAATAACTGAAATTCTCGGGCACAATGCTGCAGTCACAGAAATCGCGACTAATCGCGATGGCAATATGCTTATAACCGCGGATGAAGATGAGATCGTGCGAATATGGACGATTCAACGCGACGGGAACTTAGTACCACATGGGAGTATCTCTGCGCATAGACGCTCAGTCTCCGCGGTGGCGATTGGACCGAATAGTCATTACGCAATTACGGTCTCCGGAGAGGACAATACTAAAATCTGGGATATCTCAGACACGGATAATCTGAGTCTGTTCCGAGAACTGGAAACAAAGTTCGCTCCTACGGCTGCCTTCAGCCCTAATGGCACTTATTTAGTCGCGGATAACTGGATCGCGGAAACTCGACGCATAATTGACTCTTCTGAGAGTGATGGACGGGTTGAAATATCACGAATACCGGCTAAGCGATTGGAATTTAGCCCTTCGGGCAGATGGTTGGCCTGGGTTAAGGGAATTCAGGCTCAGAAGCGGAACGACTTTATTTTGATCGACCTGCATCTTGGTGTGGATTCGATTCAACAGTTCTCACTGGCGGGCCACACCAAGAATGTGGTTTCAGTGACCTTTAGTGAGGATGAACAATTTATGGTATCTTTTGCCGAAGATGAGGTTCCACTACTGTGGGACCTACAGGCCCGCAGATTCACCAGCCCGGTAGGCTTATACGGCCATACTGACTCAGTTTTGAGTGCATATTTTGACCCTGATGGTGAGTGGGTGGCGACGGGGGCGTCAGGTGGGGCGGTAAGGCAATGGGCTCTTGGTATCCATAATCTAATCGACAAAGCATGCGCGGTAATCGGTCGTAATATGACTCAGGACGAATGGAACAGATTTTATCTAGAAAAAGAATATGCCGAGACCTGTCCAGGCGTTCCGTAATTGGTGGTTCATTGCAGTGACGGCAACGGTCAGGCGATTCCTCTCTCACTGCGTGTGGGTCATCCAACCAAGCGAAGGACCGCCGGCCGAGCGGGGTCTCGACCTGCTGAAACACGCGTTGAATGTACGGGCGACCCCATGAGCTTCGGCTCGGCCAGTCTAGGTTGTTCTAAAAACACCTGTTTGCTTAACTGGTCTGTTACAAGTCAACGCTGGCAATCTTAATCCACGGTCTGGGTTTTCTTAACACGCTGTGACACCGCAGCTGGCGAGATCCCGAGCTCGCGAGCAGCGCCGCGCACCCCCGACCGCTTAACTGCATCCTCCAGACGACGCTGACCAACTTTGCGGGGGCGTCCGAGTCGTTTGCCTTCTTTGCGGGCGCGTGCAAGGCCCTCTTTAACACGCTCGCTGATGAGATCTCCCTCGAGCTCAGCAATGGCACCCAACGACGTGATGAAATACTTTCCAAGCGCTGTCCTGGTGTCTATGTCCTGAGTGGTCGAAGCGAACCGGACTCCCCGTGCTTCCAGTGACTCGAGGACCATTCGCATATCCGGAACAGACCTGAATGCCCGATCGATCCGAACGACGGCCACAACATCGATCCGGCCTGCTTTGACGTCACGCATCATGCGCTGCCAGCCCGGTCGATTCAGGTTCTTACCGGTCGCATAGTCTGAAAACTCGACTGTTTCAAAGCCCTGACGCACGGCCCATTCGCGGAGGACGATGAACTGGTTTTCAGGATCCTGCTCCTTGTCGCGGGTGCTAACCCTTGCGTAGAGCGCCGCGCGCTTTCCGGGACTCATTTAGATTCTGATGATTCCCGGAGCAGTTGTCGGCAGGCCTCGCAACATAGTTCAGACTCGGCTTGCTCGGACGTTGGACCCGGTCCGACTCCCCGGTTCATATCTGATCCTCACATCCTCGAACGTGTCCTCCACCAAGGACCTTCACCCGGTGAATCAGGTTGAGACTATCTATCCCAGGACTACCCTCGCTATCTGGGAAGAGCATCGCCAATTCATCGACGGTATAGGCCGCAATGCCTCGCGGAACGCGCTCTGCATCCTCACTCGCCCGGCAGAAAGCGATGAGATCTTTTAGCACGCGACTCCAGAGCAGGACATATCCCGTTCTTTCGGCCTCAGCTTCCAAGTTCTGGATTCGTGAATCCGAAGGCTGTATCGCTCTCAACACATCTGTTTCGTACCGTTCGCGGTAAAGAGCGGCGAGGATGGTCCCTTTGTTCCGACGCAGTGCCTCCCGATCATGATCGGTGAGTGCGCTACCTGGGTGGCAGACTATGTCGCCGGCTTTAACCGTCAGGTCAATCCCCTTTTCACGAAGACGTTTCACCAACAACTCAGCAGTTGGCATCAGATCACCTCAATATCTGTTTGGGGGTCACCAGGAATCTCACTCGAATCCTCTAATCCCTGTTGAAATCCAGCCGCTACGGGAGAAGCGATTAGAGGATTAGAGTCGATTTCGAGTTGGCGACGAACACTTTCAATTGAAGGCAGACCGACGCTCTCCGGCAAAGGGCCCTCAACCTCCCACTTCGTCTTACCGCGACCGGCGGTGTTCACTATCAGTCCTGCCTTTCTGAGCCGGCTTGTGCGATACGTTGCCGAGGGAGGCCTTACACCAAGCCGATCGGCCAGATTTGCGTTTGTGAGCCCAGGCTCGGCGGCAATCACTCCGTAGGCATCCCGGTCCGCCTGAGTAATCCCTTGAGCGGCGGCGGCCCTGAATGACGGTTCAAATGCCCGCAATACGATCTCGTAGTCGCCCAGTTCTGCGATGATCGCAGCCCGATCCCGTCTTCTGCGTGCCTGGTTTACCACCGCAACGGCTTTGATTGCCGTTAGCAGTTGCTGAGAATCACGGTTCCACCTGGTGGCTCCCGCTACCTCGTCTGGGATTGCTCTGAATAGAGCTGTCGCGAACGGAACGATTACCCGATAGGGCCCGCCGAGATCGAGGTAGCGTTGGAAGCTCCTGTACAGATCGAAATCGAAGGAGGGATCACTCTCCTCGGATTCGGCGTTGATTGCAGTGCGGAGGGCGATCTGTTTGATTTGCTCTTTCCCGTCGTCTACCGGGACCGGCAACAATCGGGTATCGGACTGAATCTCGGGCGCCTTAACCGCGGTTGTGATCACGGCGATCGGTCCTTCACGGATGACCCTGACCACGCGTCGCTCCCCGTGATCGTCGATGGTAGTTTGATAGACAAGACGGCTTTCTTCGAACAGCGTTCGCATGGCGGAGGCAAAGGCACCGTCCCCCTGCGGAGCCGAATCGAATTCAGTCAGGATGAATCCTTTGTGGACCAGCGGTGTCTCGTCATATATGAAACTCCCTGGAGACCCGGCATCCACCTTCTGAAACGCAGAGTCCGGGATGAACTTGAGGGCGGTCGTTACCGCAAAGTTCTTGCCCGCTGCACTTTGGGCGATCAACAAAAGGTTCATCGGCTTCTTCAGCATCCGAGAGGTAAGGCCGATATACGCAGCAAGAGCAGGTGCTACCTCACCTACGTAGCCGGAAGTCTCGATGTCACGGCACAGCCGATCGAAGAAGTCAGGGTCGTTGATCAACTCGCCGGCATGGCGGGAGAGAAATTCCCGTTCTTGCTCGAGTTCAGCGCCCTTGAGTTCACCGACCTTTGGAGCAGCTTCCCACATGCGCTCAATCGTCGGTGCGAATTCATCATCCTCAACCATCATCCAGAGCTCGGCCGGATCCTTGGCGCTGGGGTGGCGCAGAACCCTGGCCGTCGGTAGATCCTGACCTATCGCGTCGACGAACTTCCTGCCGGCATCGCCCGGCTCCTGCCAGATTGCGACCTCGACACCGTCAAAGTAGCGACGGTATTCCTCGCGCCAGGTGTTTGAGCCCGGCAGACCGATCGCAGGCACATGCCCTGCTGCGCAGGCAAGCACGTCCGTCTCACCCTCGACTATGAGAGTCCTGCCGAACCTCCTGATTTGCTCAAGTCGATGCAATCCGAACGGGTGTGTCCGTCCACCGTACCCATCCCATGCGTGCTTCTGGCCACCGTGCAGACTCAGTCGTTTCCTGTTCCGTAGCAGCTCACCATGCTCATCGAGATACGGAATGACTATCCAGGAACGTCCGCCGTAATTTGACGTTCGGAGGCTGAATTCGCCGGCGATTGATGCAGGCAGTCTGAATGCCGCCAGGAACGCATCTAGGGTGAGATGTTTAGTCTGTACTAGATCAATTTCGAGCTTCTCAGCAATCTCAGCTGGAGAAAACGATCGCCCGCACTGGCTAAAGCAGCGACCTACGCCGCTCTTAAACAGAACGAAGGCTGACTGATCTTCTCCGTCGTGCATCGGACAGCTCGTTCGGGCGTACTTGGCCTGGACCTGCACAGGCCCGCGACCTTCCAGCTCGGACAGGATCGATTCGAACTCCGGCGCACCGGCAGTAGGATCAATCATCGCCATCTACCTGGGATAACCCGGTCGCGTGCAGACTCTCGGTACCGTTTGCCGGGTCAATCAGCAAGTCAAGAATTCGGACTGCGTCGGCATGAGCGCGACTGATCGTTTCGGAGATGTCTGCTGGGATCTCTCCACGAATGGTGACGGTGTAATCCAATGCGTTCACCGAAATTTCCCTTCAGGATGAACTCGGCTCATCTCGCGGCTGAACGCAGTTCAGATTTCTCGTAAGTTCTTTCTAGAAGTGAGCTGCCAGACCGCTGTTTCTTCTATTTAACACCGGGTTTCAATAGCTATACAGCCCTTTGCCAGTTGAAACCACTATATATAGTATTTTTAATTCAAACACACACAACATATTGTGGCGCTTGACCATTCGTTGCGGAGGAAATGTCGCGGCCATGGGCCGGAAAGTCGTAGCGCTAGTGTTTATTTCCGACTGTGTGAGTGTCGACGTTGGCAACGCCCATATTTGCACTACCAAATCTGTGCCGAGCCTGACGTTGGACGCCGGTGTCGTACGAATACGCTTATCCGACGAGCAGAAGCCAGCCGATTCCGAAACCGACCTGGCTGTCTATGGATCAGTTTCGGTCTTATCAACGGCGACTACGTGAATTGATCGAACGGTCGGACCGACGAAATGATTATTCGCAGGTTACGGCCATGTCATACCGTGCTCGGGAAACGGCTCAGGATCGGACAGCCATGCAAAGAGTTCGGACTTGCTATCTTTGACCTTCAGTAGAAGAGTTCGGTCCTGATCCCACATCGGACCCTTCAAGGCGCAGGGCACTCTTAGCTTGCCACCTGATTTGGTGACACACATCGCGACGGTGTCCCAGGGAAGACGCATCCGCCGGCGCACCGGGAAGCGTCTTTCAAGCGTTGCAAAGCAAAAAAGTTCGCCGAATTCAAGCACCCATACCCACCTATGGCCACGGCCATGAGTTGACGGCCTGGATGGATTTTTCAACTCGCCCCAATAGCGGCTTGTCTTCTCTTCGATCATTCAGTCCCAATATTTAGCCGTATTTCGTTGGAGAATTAATAACTTTGCCAATAAACAGAACAATGAAGCGTTGGTTTGCTTGATATTAGTAATCCCATGACACATCGGTACATACGATATGTGCATACTCTTAAAGCACCCAGATTCTACGCCGGCTCGCCTTAGATTCCTCTCGATCTGTCGCTATTCCCACTTAGCGAACGTTGAATTTGCAGAAACATTGGCCTAGGTGGTGGCGATTGTTGAGTTCAGAAGGGACGGTGTTGAGCGTGCAACGGGTGTTCGAGGGATCTTTTCTCTGTTTTCTAAACAGATGGCCGAGAACCAAATGTCAATCGAGGATTTGCAATAAGTCTGGGACCACCTTGGAAAGGTAGTAGGTGATCGAGGCCCACTTGAAACAATGACAAAACGAGTTGCGGCGGCACTGAGGTGGCAGAAAACACGGCGATGGGGATGGCCAACAGACCGGCAACCAATGTTGATAAAAACTGCAAGTGGCACCGTCCCGGACAGGCTGTTTGCGACCTGGCTTGAAATCTCTTGAACGGTCGTTTCTGAGACGACGCGTAACACGCGGGAAAACCACGCCCTATTCCGTACTCTCGGACCACCGGAGTCCGGCAAGAAGGGCTCGCCTTATCCCGGTCGTGGCCTCAATGCGGCCAATTCGCGCCCGTCATCGAAGCGGTAACAGCAGATATCTTTGGCGTTCTACTCAATCCAGGTCGAAAGGCTTTGATCGATCCGAAGAGTCGGGGTTGTGCTGTCGCTCCCGGCACGGTACTTGGTCTAATTTCACGGCAACGAGCAAGCGCGTACGCTGACCGTACTTCGATAAAGATCAATGTAGAATCCCGGCATCTCGGGAATACCAAACTGTCACGTGCCGACTCATGCCTACATTTAAAGCCTTCGTTTCATCAACATATGAAGACCTGAAGGACCACCGCGCCCATGTGATAGAGGCGTTGCGCCGGGCTGGAAT
>JAJCYY010000115.1 GCA_029262735.1 Chloroflexota bacterium
GCGGCGTAGCGACGAGGGCGGAGTCAAGGGTCCCCGGACAGTCAGCTGACGACTACCTCCGCATCTCGATCAAAAGCCCGGGCGAATTCATAGTCGACGGTTTCAACCCGATCATGCCGCAACTCACACAGCTCACCGAACAGGATATCGAGAACCTGGTCGCCTACCTCAAGACACTGCCGTAGTAACCCTTTGCCAGACATCCGACACTGAAGAGGCCGCCGGGCCAAACCCGGCGGCCTCTTCAGTGTCGGGGGTTGTACGGGTTTAGCTGGCTGCGATGGCACGGGCGATCAGCGCTGCCTGGAATCCTGCTGCGAAGCCGCCGTCGATGTTGACAACGGAGACGCCGGAGGCGCAGGAGTTCATCATGGCGAGCAGGGCGGCGAGGCCCTCAAAGCTGGCGCCGTATCCAACGCTGGTCGGCACCGCTATCACCGGTGCGGCAACCAGCCCTGCGACCACGCTGGGCAGAGCGCCTTCCATCCCTGCGACGACGACGAGAACCTTCGCTTTTCGAAGCTCCTCAGTCTTGCCCAGCAGGCGGTGGATTCCAGCGACTCCAACATCGTTGATCTGTTCGACATCACAGCCCATCAGCCGGGCGGTGATCGACGCCTCTTTCGCCACGGGCAGGTCAGACGTGCCCGCAGACACGACGGTCATTCCCGTGATAGAAGGCGATTCCCCGCGAGAGTCTACCCAGATCATCCGGGCGTCCTCGTCGAACTCTGCACCTGGAAGCAGATGCCTCGTTGCCTCAAATGCCGACCGTTCGGTCCGAGTCACAAGCACCACACCGGACCTGCCATGCACCCGAGAAGCAATCTCCGCCACCTGCTGCGGTGTTTTGCCAGCCCCGTATACGACCTCGGGGAACCCCATTCGTTCCGCCCGGTCATGGTCGATCTGCGCAAAGCCGATATCTTCGACAGCAGAACCGGACGACCCGGCACTAGCACCACTCGCTCCCGCCAACCCTGGCAAGTTTCCGAAGGAAGAAAGAGACCGCATCGCCTCTTCAGGCGACGTCCGACCGGCGGCGACATCCTGCAGCAACCTGCTGACCAGGACGTTACCGGGTGAGTCGGAGATGTCGGTTGTGGACTCTGTACTCAAATGGATGACCAGACGCTCGGCGATCACTGCAGTCACGCTCTGGATCAATCCTACCGGCAGAACGCGCAGGTGGGGTGACCTCGCGCCAACCGGCATCAGGCGTTCAACTGCCGTCCGGTGGCCTATTCGGAGTCAGCGTTGCAGTGGTGGTGCTCGCTGATGCAGAGGGCGGTTTCTGGTGGGTTGGCTTGTCCTCCCCGGGTCCCTCACGCTGTTTCGGGACGAAGGGTGAGAACGTTCTCTTTTGGTAGCGGCGCGCCCGCAAGCGGGCACCCGGCTGCGCCCGGTGATGGCACAGCCATCACAACAACCCACCCCCCTAACTCCCTTCCTGTCAAAGAGGGAGAAGTCTGTCATTTTGAACTTGATTCAGAATCTCTCAGGCGTTCTCACATGGACGGTGGCGTAGTTTGGCTCAGGCTCCTTTGAACAGCCTCAGAATCATGCTCGGTAGGATCCCTGCGACCCACAAGCGGTAACCCGCGGTCGGGATGACACCCTTGACCCGCAAGCGGGTGCCCCGGCTCAGGATGGCAGGCATGTGCGCTCTTTGAGCGCACCGGGCGCAGCAAGCGGCGCCCCTACCAGATCAAGGCGGGGCGCAGCTGGGTGCGTGCGAAGCGGCCGCGCCCCGGCGCGGGAACGGTGCCTGGTGGGTGATGGGATCACTTACTCTCGCCCGCTCTCTCTGCCAGCGCTTCCTGCACCATCTGTACCGGTCCGATGTCGCGGTAGAAGTCTCGTCTGCGGACCTTAATGGCGGGGAGGAGTTTGCGGACTCCTGCGACCGCCTCTTTCTCTTCTGCCAGGGTTACTGCGCCACCGAGCAGCATGACTTCGAACTGCTCCTGTGCGGCCAGATCGATCGCTCCCTGCACGGTGTTGCTGCTGTTTCCAGTGTGGCCTGCTTCGGCGAGGATGCCGAGGATTTTGTGGGACAGGCTGGGGTGTTTGCCGAGTATCAGGACGTGTGCGGTCTGGTTCGTCGTTTCGGTGTTTGTCGGGTTCATTGTTTGTTCCTTCGTTTGTCTTTTTTTGCCTGGTTGTATGGCTCTGGCCAAATTCTTCGTCCCATGCGCCGTCACCGGCTTTGGGGGCGCACGGTATGAGAGCCTGTCGTTATGCCGCCAGCAGATCTCTCCAGTGCATGGAGGCTGCCCAGTCGGCAAATCGGGTTAGGCCGATCCCTGGGAATTCACCCTTGAGCGCTTCGAAGTCCACCGAGAAGCCGGTGTTCTCGAACCATTCGTACATCAGCGCCATGTCTGCGAACTGCGCCTTCACTTCCTCGAGTGGCTGGGCTTCATAGGCGAGATGCAGGCCCGAGGCGCTGGCCAGGCCGGCGGCCATATCGGTGCCGGTCAGTTCATCGGCAGCAATCTCGATCCGCCTGCCGTAGAACCTTTCGCCTTCTGAGATCACCGCTGCGTTGAGCCTGCCTATGTCACCGACCGAGATCTGCTGCAGCCGCGTGTCAGGTGCCAGCGCCTGTCTGAAAACGCCTCGTTTCATGTCCGCCACATTCCACGGGAACAGCGTGTTATCCATGAAGAAAACCGGCGCCGTGATGGTCCGGTTGAGTCCGGATGCCACGACATGGCGTTCAACCTCGCTCTTGCTGTCGAAGTGCGGAATACCGGTGTTCTTGTCGGCCGAGGCGACCGACGAGTAGACGAAGTGCGAAATGCCGGCTTCGGCTGAGGCGTCTACGAGCGCCTTCCCCTGTGCGATCTCGGCTTCAATGCCGCCGAACGGGGTGCCTACGGCAAACACCGAGTCGATGCCCATAAGGGCGGAGCTGAGTGATTCAGCGTCACTGAAGTCGCCCTTCACCGTCTGCACACCCAGTTCTCGGAGCGAAGCAGCCTTCGCAGAGTCCGGGTCCCGGACGAGCGCCGTGACGGTGTGTCCGGTTGCAGCCAGGTTTCGAGCGACCTGGCCGCCTTGCTGGCCGGTTGCTCCGGTTACGAGTACGTTTCGTTGTGTCATCGATTTTTCCTTTGCGGACTTTGCGGAATGGTTGTTCTTGTGGTGCAGGATTTAATTCGATCTGAAGCGGATGAACAGATGGTGAATCGCCTGCAAACTGTCATCGGTTCGCCTGGTTAAAACCTTCTGTGCGGCCTACGCGGCGACCGGTATCCTGGCCAGTTCTCGCAGGCCGTGTAGGGAGTCGGCGATTGCTTCTCGCGTTGCGTCGTCCTTTAGCCGTCCGTCCCCGGTGAACTTTTCCAGGGCGCGATCTACGGCCAGGGGCCGGTCGAGCACGCCCGCTCCCATCGCTCGCACCACACTGGCAACCATCTCCTGCGCCCGGATGGCGCCATAGGGCGATGGGCTGGTGCCCATCACGGCTACGGGTTTGCCTGTGAACGCAGAGTTGCCGTGCGGTCTTGAGCCCCAGTCGAGCAGGTTCTTGAGCCCGCCGGGGATCGAGCTGTTGTACTCGGGAGTTGCGATGATGACGGCGTCGGCCTCCCTGATGCGCCGGGTCAGGTCGACTACGGACTGCGGCAGATCGTCCCCTTCGAGGTCCTGGTTGAAGATCGGCAGCGCGCCGGTGCGTTCGTAGATCTCGACGGTGAACTCATCCGGGTTGTGGGCCTGTGCTGCGAGCAGCAGGCCGCGGTTGAATGAGTGGGCCCGCAGGCTGCCGGGGATGGCGATCACCTTGAGTGCTCCGGTTGTCATCGTTTTCTACCTCTTTCTTTCTTGATGGGGTTCGCTTTTGTCGTGTTGGTTTTGGTCTCTGATGGGTGAGATGGCTGACCCGGACGTTTCGTTAGGGTCCTAACTATCTGTCTAAAAAAAGGCAGGTTCAGACTGGCGTTTGCAGGCTGTTGCTGACCTTGCGGAGCAGGCGATCAAGCGTTGCCCGTTCGTCGGCGGTCAGGTCACCAACCGTCCGTGCCTCCAGTCGGCTCCAGACCTCGAGGACTGCGTCTTTGAGAGCCATACATTTCGAAGTTCCACAGACCCGAATCACCCGCTGGTCGTCCGGGTCTCGCTGCCGGTTGACGTACCCGGCCTTTTCGAGTGGCCGCAGTGACACCGTGAGGGTGGCGGGCTTGATTCCCAGCCTCTCGGCGAGTTCGCTCTGGCTCAGCGATTCGCCTTCCCAGAGCGCGTTCAGCAGCATCTCCTGGCCCACGTGCAGACCGATCTCGCTGAGCAGCGAATCGGCGAGCTTCCTGTGGCTGCGGGCCAGCTGGGCAAAGCGAAAGCTGGTGGTGTTTCGGATGGATGTTGCAGATGTGGTCTGTTGCTGTGCCATGTATTTAGTATACATATGATTAGCGTGCTAAGCAAATGGGCTAGCGGCGATTGAGCGGCTGCTGCAGGTACCACCCCCTCACGGAACCTTTTCGTGCCTCGTCGCATTGTTACGTGTAGGCAGGGCAGCACAGTGCCACCCGAAACAGCACGGGGTTCCGGTGGACCCGACGCTCATAAGAGGGCCTGAGCGAAAGCGATCAAACGTTGCAAGTAAGACGACCACGGGACCTTTCGGCGTGTGCTGGACCTGCATGGCGACCAACCGTATAAGCATGGGAAAGGAATCGATCATGAAGAAGAGGTCTACTGCAATATTCGCCGTTGCGCTGGCGTTATCTATAGTCGCTGGCGCTTCGGTGTTCTTTGGCGCAAATGCTCGCGCAGACGACGAGGGACGGGACAACGGGGAAAGGGTTCGGGTGAGCGGATCGTACGATGCCGTGTTCACCCAGTTCGAATTCCTCGGCGTTTCAGATGGTATCGCGCATCTGAACGGAGAGTTCAAGGGACCGTTCGAACTGAATATTGGCGGTGAGGTCAGGACGGGAACGATAGTTGCCCCGCTCATCGCGAGGTTGGAGCCCTCTGCTGGCGAGGTCATAGGCGCAGCTGTCTGGATGTTTGACGACGGACCGATGTGCTCCGGCGAGTTCGGTGGTCTCCTGGTTACGGCGGAAGGCTTCGCCGGGATTGATAGCCGGATGTCTTTCGAATGCACAGACGGATCGACGCTGCGTGTTCGAGTCGTGGAGACCGCACCGCCTCCCACGCCACATGCCGAGGTTACGGGAGTGTGGGTGCCGGCAGGTGCCGGCGGAGACGATGACGGTGATGAAGACGACGACTAGGTTGTTGTCCTGATCCACCCGACACATAGAACGGACCACCTGGCGGACGGTGGTCCGTTCTTCGTTTGTGATCGACACGCTTTCGATGGTGGCACCCCTTCCGGGAACCTTTTCGTGCTTCGACGCATTGTTGTGTGTTAGACAGGGCGGCACAGTGCGACCCGAAACAGCACGGGATTTTCGGCGGACCTATTGGACCCGACACTCACAAAAGGGCTTGAGCGAGAGGCGATCAAGCGTTGCCAGCAGGGCGACCGCGAGGCCTTTCGACGGGTGCTGGACCTGCATGGCGACCACCTGTACCGGGTTGCGGTGCTGATCACTCGCAACGCCTCGCTTGCGGAAGAAGCGGTGCAGGAGGCGTTGCTGGCGGCATGGAAGAAGATCCGCTCTTTCGACGCCGGCGAGCCCGAAATGAACCTGCGGGCCTGGTTGAACCGAATCCTTATCAACTGCATCGGGATGATGCAGCGCAGGAAACGGCTTCCGACGACCAATGTCGAGGACGCTTTTCCACTGCCTGACACCGGGGCATCGCCAGAGCAGATGGCTCTTAACTCCGAGACGAGGACCATGCTTCAGGCTGCGCTTCGCACTCTGTCTGTCGAGCACCGGACGGTGCTTGTCCTTCGATTTTTTAACGACCTTTCTCTGACCGAGATAGCCGAATCGACCGGCTGGCGGATGGGAACGGTCAAGTCACGGCTGCACCGCGCCGCGGTGGCGCTCAGGGATGCAGTAGCCGCCAGCGAAGGCTCGTTTACGAGCCTGGTCCGGGAGGAGGCGTAGTCGTGACTACCTTCGAAAACATGGGTGACGACAACACACTGGAGAGGCAGCTTTCATCGCTGTTCCGCGCTGAGGCGGAGCAGGCGCATCTGCCGCCGGGAACCTGGCAATCGATAGCCTCGAAGATGGGCGAGCCGGACACGCCTTTTGTGCTCCGGCGACTACTAAATGCCATGAGTCTTCCCGTGCGGTGGAGGAATCCGATGGAGCTGAAGTACGTCGCTACCGCGGTGACTGTGTTTTTCGCTGTGGCGGTAGGAATCCTGTACCTGGTGCTGATCAATCCAGACCGGGAATCGCCGGTCCCGCCGACTGCTATCGCCGGTTCACCGACAGTGGGGCCGGGACCGACTCCGACAGTGGGGCCAGAATCGACCAGTGAGCCGGTCACGAACGAAAAGCCGTTCCCTGACGCTCTCAAGTCTGGCTCGCCGGAGCTGCCTGGCGACCAGGTCGTGGCGCTATGGACGGCTTATCTCTCGGACACGGTAATTGCCGGTGAGAATAAGCGGCTGGTCGAACTGCGACTGTGTGGCGATAGCACCGGCAATCTGAAGAGGATCCATGTGGAGAACCCGCCAAACCCCGGTGTTCTCGAGAGTTCACCCATACTCACGTGGAACCTTGAGACCACATCTGGCGCATGGAACGAAGTGAGAGTGAACTACGGTGTCGATCCATCCGGGGCGGGCAGTGACCCTCAAATCGCCTGGGACTTCCAGGTATTCGGTCATGAAGACGGAGAACTAGTGGGCGAACTGTATGAATCGCTGTCGATCGTAGAGGCAGGCGATGGTGCATGCTCGAGTAGCTGAATTCGGCAGGCAGTTGAGACGACCGAAGACGGAAAAGACCCGCTCACGGGTCGTCGAATAGTTGATTGATTCTGCCGGTTCAATACGCGCCGTGAAGACCGATGCTGGCAGCACCGTCACGCACTACGTCGGCGGCCAGTACCAGGTTGAGGACCCGGCAGGCACCCCGGTCGTGACCGTGACCTACATCTTTGGCGGGCAGGTGATTGCCACGGACAAAGACGGCACAGTCCAGTACGTGCACGTCGACCATCTTGGGTCGCCGGTTGCGACTACGAGCGGTGCGGGAGCGGTCATTGGGACTGCTGCTTACTATCCCTTTGGAGAAATCAGCGCAAGTTCAGGTGCCTTCGACACAGAGCGCGGCTTCACGGGGCAGATAGCAGACGCCGGTACGGGCCTGAACTTCTACAACGCTCGCTACCAGGACCCGGTGCTGGGAAGGTTCATAAGTCCGGACAGCATCGTGCCGAATCCGGCAAGTCCCGGCCTGTTCAACCGCTTCGCCTACGTCAGCAACAATCCGCTGCGGTACACCGATCCAACGGGATTCCAGTGTAAGGACCGAGGTCTTACGGACTATGCTGGAGCCGCGGCCTGCGGTCTGACCGATAACGCAGGTGCAATTGCCGAAGAGTTACCGAAAGACGCCTGTAAGGCATATGGATGTGATGAACCCGCGGTCCCAGAAATCGAGTACTACGTAAATGTGAACAATCCAGACCGAAACGATGGATCAGGGATTGAGAAACTGTTCCCGACCGATGCGGACAAGATCACGGTGCGATTCTTCGTCGTGCCAGACGGTGAATGTCTTGGTGCAGCGCACTGTGCTTTTGGCAGAGGAGTTTCATTTACACCCCCAGGGGATCACATCAATTATCAAGAACAGCATCTAACAGATCCGGGCGTGATTGCTCACGAGGTGTTCCATCATGTAGAGCAGGGCGGCTGGACCGGAGAATTGATTACATTTTTTGGAGTAACATTCGAAATCAGTGGAGAGGCTATTTGGTTTCGTGACTACATCCATGAAGATATCGACCATGGGTACGACAACAATCCGTTCGAGGATCGGGCACGTGTTGCCCAAAGATTGGTCACAGGTGCTCTTGCTTCCGACTTCAGATTTACGATTACGACGATCAAAATATATTAGCTATTGTTATAAATATGGCAATAGAATATGAGATTAGGTTTTGCTATATTAGGCGCGGCAGTCATAGTATCGCTATTAAGTGCGTGTCAACTTCATCCGAAACAACAAGAATTCACGATTCGCAACGGCTCCGACTTATTAATTAGTGCAACTTATGGAGTCGATAATCCTAATGTTGGGCGTCAAGACTATTTATACTACTCGACACTTGCACTAAGTTCAGTTGACAAAAATGAATGGTGCACTTTTTGCAATGTTCAACCTGACATGACTGCACCTAGTATTTTTTTCCCTTTCACGAGATCGGAGCAGGCGTACTTCGCAGCTCGCGATTCTCAGACCAATGAGCTCATTTTCTACCGAGAATTTTCCTTCGATGAGCTAGAAAACATGGACTGGATAGTGCCAATAATTGATCAGCGTCCGTGATAAGTGATCCTGCACGTCGATCACCCGGGTTCCCCGGTTGCGACTTCAGATGCAGCGGGCGGAGGGATCGAGACAGCGGCCTACTACCCGTTCGGCGAAGTGCGTACCAGCACGAGCCCGTTCGATACAGAACGCGGCTTCACGGGGCAGATCGCAGACGCCGGCACCGGCCTGAACTTCTACAACGCCAGGTACCAGGACCCGGTGCTGGGAAGGTTCATAAGCCCGGACAGCATCGTGCCGAATCCAGCCAACCCGGGCCTCTTCAACCGCTTAGCATACGTCAGCAACAACCCGCTGCGGTTCATTGATCCCAGTGGGTATCACCATTGCGAGGCGTACCTCGAGTTCGGAGTTGGTAGTTGCCAACATCTTGAGCAGGCAATTCCCACTACTCGGCCGACCACACCGCCAGGGTGCGGGAGTATCTCTCAGAAAGCGGTGTGCCCGTCTACTACCAAGTCGCCGGTGGCAGCGTCAGCGGACAGGTGGGATCGGAGGATCTGGATCTGCGGCGCACCTTTGTCAAAGATTTCCAGGAGCAGGTTATTTACTACGAGGCCCTGATCCAGATTGTGGCGAACGAGACATGGGTCGATGGGTTGTTCGTGGCGTCAATGAACTGGTTCGATCAGTTCAAGCGGACCGAAGAGTTTTACTATTTCGACGAGACGATCCTGGGATCGCCGCGCTCAAAACCGGCGGAGCAGGTCTTGTCGGTGTGGTTTGTGCAGGACGGTGAGCAGGGATTGCGATAGCGGTTTCTCGTCTCTCGCAAGTCCGGGTGCCCGCTTGCGGGTGCGAGGTTGCCATGCTGAACTCGATTCAGCATCTCTCTGCAACCGGTCTGAGGGAGATTCCGAATGCCATCCTGAGCTTGTCGAAGGGTCAAGTTCGGAGTGACGGAAAGTCGAAACGACCCTCACTCCGGCCCTCGGCCCGGACCCTCACCCTAACCCTCTCCCGCATGCGGGAGAGGGGATTGGCGGTCTGGTCAATTGAGTCGTTGCTGATCACACCGCTAATCGCCGAGATATGCGATGGCGTCGATCTCTACCAGGATGCCCAGGAACATGTCTCCTGCGCCGATCAAGCGGCGGGTGGGCATGCGCTGTTTGTTCTCGAAATAGCGCATATAGGTGGCGTTGAAGCCGTCCCGGTCCGCCATATCCAGCAGGAAGACGTTGACCCGCACTGCGTTGTCCCATGTTGCGCCTTCGCTCTCGAGGACGGCCTTCATGGCGTCCATGGTGAAGACGGTCTGCTCCTCAATGGTCGTGCCCACCACCTGGCCGTTTTCCACAGGTCCGAAGCCTGAGAGGTAGAGGGTATCGCCGGCGCGGCGAGACATGGAGTAGAACGGTTCCGGGCTCTGAGTGCTTTCATTTTCTGGCACGGCGAGGGTCTCCTTTGAGGGATATCGGGGATGGGTGGCCGGTTTCGAGTCCTCTCTAACTTCATGGAAGAGAGGGGCCGGCTGGACCTGTATTTCCGGACTTGATCCCGAATCTCCTATTCACAGCTTTCCGGAAGATTCCGAATGTCATGCTGGGCCTGTCGATGGGCCGTTCGGCTTCGCACAGGACAGTGAGAGCATGACAGTAACAACTCACCTTGTCCAAAGGGCGCCCGGGAAGCGGGAACCCGTAAACGAGCACCGGTCGCTCCCGGTCAGGGAGGGAGAAGAGAGCGGTTTCGACGGCTTGTATTGCAATTGGATACCTGGCCCACCATGTCGATTGCTCTTCTACTACCCGTTGCGATCATGGTGCGAATACTGGCTCAATAGCCGAAATTGTGACGAACTCGACGCTATCGTCCCCAGGCCGGGCAAAGGTGACGCGGCAAGAGAAGTTATCTGCCTGGATCGAGAGGTCTACTCGCTCATCGAAAGCGACCGTCTGTCCTGGTTCGACTAGCGGGAAAAGATCGGAGTGGCTAATCAGCGTCGTCCCCGCAGCGTTCCTGATTTCGATAATTCCACGGAGTGGCAGGGCGAGTTCCCCACTGTTGAACAGGGAACCTGAGATTTGGTACCAGCGGTCCGGACCGTTCGGCACGGGCACTCCAGAGTGGAAATCAACGCAGCTAAGGTCGTTTAATGTGAGATCGGGAATGAAAGAGACAGCCGTGGCGGTTGGTGTAGGTGTTGAGGTGGGCGCAATAGTTGACGTCGGTACAGGAGTCGAGGGTTGCGCAGTTGGAGTTGCGGTCGGAACTGGATCTGACGAGCTACAACTTGCAAATACAAGAACCCCTAGCATCAACATGGTGAAGGTCAGGGCCAATCCGCGGCTTGATGAAATAGCGCTACTCGGCTCCACTTCAAATCCCCTTCACAGGTCATCGTCTTCGAGTTTAGCCAACTCGATTAGCACACCACGAAAACTCTAACGGGCAGCTGAGATCATAGCTGACCCGTTGCATCGTAGGCGTGGTGTGCCACGTGCCCAACTGCCGATTGTGTTCACCTCAACAGACCCACGTCACTTCATCGGCGATCTCAGGAACGTGTCGAGCCAGCGGGTTCGCTACTGTGATTCAGGTGGAGAATGTTGTGACTAGCAGCACGGTCAGGCTGACCGCGACAAAGGTCAGCTCTACCCACCGGAACTTCAGGTTCGTTGCCGATTGCCGGTCGCTTTCTCGAACTCGCCAGCGCTCTTCAGGGGTCATTCCAGGAATGAAACTGGAGTATTCCGGGCATCGATGTTTGCGTGACAGGTCCGCAGACTGCAACTCGTCCCTGGCAAAAAAACATCTCGCATTTGCGCGGGTCAGCTGGTCGGGATTCTCGCGATCATTGGGCGGAATTTCGCTGCGAACCGGCTGAATGACGAAGTCACTGTTTATACCGGCCGAGTGGTCCCATCGGAACATGAACCCACAGCCGTTACAGTTCACTTCCGGATGTTTCTTAGTCCACAACAAAGCGGATCGGCCTCCGTCTGACTTGTATCGCTCGCCACGTCCCGCAATCGCCCTTGCAGGTTTTCTATGCACAGCGATGCGTAGAACTTCTGGCAGCTGGAAGCAGTCGGAAATGTCGCCTGCTGCGCCCGATCGAGAGGCCGATCAACTCGCTGCTGAATACGCTGGCCGGGCATCGTGACGGCATGTTAACTCAGCCTGAGAAAGGTGATGCCTTTGCCGGGTTAAGACGGCACGGAATTTTTACAGGCGGCCGATGAGCAGTTTTCAAGGTTCAACCGGAGATTGCCGTCGCTATGTCTGGCCCACTACCTGGCCCACAAGCTGGCCGGCACGGACGGTGAGCACCGGTTCGTAGCAGCCGCCCGGTCGGGAGTTGCCGGTGACATCGACGAGTGGCAGGGCGTTGTCGTTCCATCTGGCCACGCAGATGTCGGCGCCGGACCCCGGCGCAAGGGTCCCGATCTCGCCTTTGAGCCCGAGGATATCGGCGGGACGGGCGGTCACTCGTGCGAAGGCGTCGGCTTCTCGCATGCCCGATGCCAGGAGCTTTGACAGCGTCCGCAAGAGGTCGTGTTGCGGTTCTGACCCAACGTGGCGGACGTACTGATCGGTGGAGATGGTGTCGGGTAAGAACCCGTCGGAGATGGCTATCTCCGCCACGACGAAGTCGAACGACTGCATGCCGTGTCCTATGTCGAATCGCACGCCGCGCTCGCGCGCCCGCCATGCGGCGTCGATCACCTTTCCGTCCTCGGTGATTCCGTTTGGACTGACGTGGAAGCAGTAGGTTGCGACGTCTCCCGGCCGCAGCGCATCGAGTTGCTCCGAGATGGCCCAGTCATGCGGCTCCCAGCGTGCGCCGAACAGGAGCGGCTTTTCCGTGCGCTCGGCCATTTCGAGCGTTCGTGCGAAGACGGCTCGTGGGTCGGCGTTCCCGCTGGCCGCCCGCGAGATGTTTATCGAGATGCCCCAGATGTCGTCGCCTGCGTCGTTGATAGCCGCCACGGTTGCGTCGGCATCGAGATCGTCGAGGTTCTCAAAACTCGGTTCTCCCAGCTTTCCTGTCTCGCCTTTTACCGAAGCGCTGATGGCCAGCCTGACCCTTGTCTTTGATGGCCTGATCACGGTGTCTCGGTAGAGCGGCCAGTCCGCCGCACCGGCGTCGCCCTGCGACAGAATCGTTGTCGTGCCCCGGGGGAGGATCTCGATGTCCGGGTCGATGCCGTACTTCCAGCCGGACGGCGCAGGATGGGTGTGCATGTCGATGAGGCCGGGGAGTAGGACGCTGTCCGGGAAGTCGAGTGTCTGTTTTGCAGTTCCGGTGACGTTCGGGCCGGATGCGACGATGCGGCCGTCGGCGATGGCTACGGAACCGGGTGCGTCAAGAGGGGTTTCTGGGCAAAACAGCCGTCCCGCATTGACGATCAGATCGAAGTCAGGCGCCATGGTGCGTGTCTCCGGGGTTCTGGGTTTTGGGTTGTGCGGGTGGCATGTTGTCATGCTGAACGCGATTCAGCATCTCTCGGGCGACCTTACATGGACGGTAAGATCCCTGCGACCCGCGAGCGGGCACCTGGCTGCGCCCCTACCAGAAAGTCAAAGGATGGGCCACTCGCTTTCCGAAAATTCTCAGGCGTCTCTCATGCGGTCTGCGACAGGCGCTGACTTTTGCCCATTAACCTGCGACTCTAGCGGTTTAAGAGGGGCAAAATATGCGAAATATCAAGGGTGATGTGCCGCAATCTGCTATCTCACGGTTCCTGCTCGGCGCAGGGATTGGAGTGGCCATCTCGGTTCCGATCTTCTGGAGCATGGAAGATGTGGCGGTGCGAGTGCTGTTGATGGCGGCGTTCGCAGGTCTCATGGGCGGCGCACAGGTCATTGCCGGCGGCAAGACCGAAAGGTCTCAGCGCATCTTGCGGTGGGCCATGGTCGCCGGGACGTTTACGCTGCTCGCCGGTGTTGTCACGTTTTTCGTGGTTAACTAGGCGCATGACCGGTGAAACACCGTTGAACGGCTGCGTGACGACGAGGATCTATTGTCGGCCGAACTGCCCACCGGGCCGCAGGACGAAGCCGCAAAACCGCGTCCACTTCGCTTCGAGAGATGATGCGCTGGCGGAGGGTTTTCGCGCCTGCAAGGTGTGTAAGCCGGACAGCCCGGCAGATGGGAAGCCTTGGGTAGGGAAGGGCGGTAGGGATTGGTTGGCGGAGGGAGGAGTTCGTCATCCTGAACTTGATTCAGAATCTCTCGGGTGATCTCACATTGGCCAGTAAGATCCCTCCGCACAGGTCGGGATGACAAAAACGTGACGGCTCCGCCGTCACCGAGCGCCGCAAGCGGCGCCCCTATCAGACGATGCCGCGCTTCCAGGGGCTCAGGATAGCGGAGCCCTAACCGTCTCCCGTTATCCCGCGCCCGATGGGCGCCCGATCAAGGCCGAGGGTTATCAACCGCCCCTCACTCCACCTTGTTGGCTTTGAGGTAGTCCATGTTCATTTCTATGCCCAGGCCGGGGGCTTCTGGCATGTGGAGGGAGCCGCCTGAGTTGTCGAGCGGCGTTTGGATGAAGACGTTGTAGTTGGACAGGTCGGCGTTTGCGGTTTCGACCCGGTAGAAGTTGGGCACGGTGATCATTACGTGTGCGCCTGCCAGCACGTTGATCGGTCCGCTGGCGTCGTGCGGTGAGACCGGGATGTAGTACGCCTCTGCCATCGTTGAGATCTTCTTCAGCTCCGAGATGCCGCCAGTCCATGTGACGTCAGGCATGACGAAATCGGCCAGCTCTTGCTCGAAGATCTCAACGAACTGCCAGCGGGTGTGAAGGCGTTCGCCGACCGAGATCGGCACGTTGACCTTGTCCCGCACCTGGCTCAGGGCGTGGTAGCTCTCGACAGGCACCGGCTCCTCGAACCAGTCGATCTGGCCTGCGTCTTCGAGCGCGTTGCAGAGGCGGATTGCGGTGGGTACGTTGAACCGGCCATGGGCGTCGATCAGGATCTCCATCTCAGGACCCGCGAACTCCCTGACCGTTGCGGTCGTTTCGGATGCGATCTGCCAACCCCGCTTGCTCACGCCACCGGCGAGGTAGCCGTCTGCCCGAGTGTCTGTGCTTTCATCGTGCGGGATGGGGTCGAACTTCATCGAGGTGTGGCCGGAGTTGACGATCTTCCTGACCTCTTCCTCTATGCGCTCCCGGCCGTTTTCGCCGTTCCAACCCTGCTGGTTGGGATGGGTGTAGAGCAGGACATCGTCTCGCACCTTGCCGCCGAGAAGTTCGTAGACGGGCAGGTTGAGCATCTTGCCGCGGATGTCCCAGAGTGCGATGTCGATGCCTGAGACGACGTGCGAGGTTGCGCCGCGGGTGCCCATGTAGGTGAAGGCCCGAAACGTTTTGTTCCAGATGCGTTCGATCTGCGCCGGGTCTTCGCCGATGAGCAGTTCGTTGAGGCGTTGGGTGATGTCGCTGACGGCGCGGTTGGCCATGTGCGAGGTGGTGGTGATCTCGCCCCAGCCGCTGATGCCTTCGTCTGTGTTGACTTCGACGAAGAAGTATTCGCCCCAGGATGAGTTGGATGCTTTGGGGGTTTTGACAAGCCAGGGGGTGATTTTCCTTATTTTCATTTTTTTCTCGGTGCGTTGGGCGGTTGACTGGCGCGTAGAGATAGGGCGTTTCCGGATGGTGTTCGGTCGGGACCAGACACGATTGGGAAGTGTAGCGGGGCGAGCGGGTGAACGGGGGAGGGGAGGGCGGATCGATGTGGCGGCAGTGCAGCCACCGGGCGCAGCATTTTTGCCCGCCTCTACCAAGAAAGCCGCCGCCAACTTTTCGTGCCGAAACGCGAGTGGTCGCTTGTGTGGTGCCCGCTTACTAAAACAGAGGTGACGCGCCAAATCCTTCGTCCCGAGTCAGAACGAGGGACGCGTTGTGGATGAGGCAACGCACCAGAACCGCTCTCTGCATCAACCGGAACAGCCGCTACCCTTCGTCCCGAAACGGAGTGAGGGACCCGGGGCGGATGCGGCAACGCACCAGTACCGATCTCTGCATTAACGGAAAACATCGCCGCAGACTGCAGCGTGCAGTGAACAAGACCGCTGACCGCGCATGCCACCCCTCATCGGGGTCCTTCGCTCTGGCTCAGGACGAAGGGACATCCTCCCTCCCAGATTGGGAGACCGAACTAGTCAATACCGCACGAATGTAGGATTCGTCTGTCGGGGTGTGGCCCAGCGGGAGGGCCTGGGTTCGATCCCCGGCACCCCGACCAATCTGAGACCTAGCTGAGATCTAGCTGAAACCTAGCTGAGATCAGACTAAGTGTTCGGCTTTGCATTCAGCGATCTTGCAGCACATTCGACGATGAATCCTGCCATGTGCTGGGAGCCGATGGAGTTAGGCGATGGCTACACCCGCTGACGTAACGGCCCGGATTTACAGCGACAACGAAATCATGGGTACCGCTAACGGTGTGACGATCCGCGTGGCTCGCGGAGTTGAGCCAGCCTTTCACGGTTTGTTAACTCAAGGTGTGTATCCGGGTTGCGCAACGTGTGCTAGCTTCGGGTTCTCTCGGCGAATACCGATGGAGCCTCACGACGCGGCACGCAATGTGCGGCCGAAGAGCCTGAGGTCAGAACGAAGGAACAGATATGAGGAAAAGACTGGCAGCCATACTGTCCGTCGCCATGATTGCCGCCTTGGCAACCACGCTCATTTCCGGTGACGGGACCGAGCAGCTTGGTTCCCCTGGCATCGGCATAGCGACAGGCACAGATGTCGTCACGGCGGGCACCGGTATGCTCACGCAGCCGGGCACGATAGACATCACCATCCCCGGCGGCGCAAGCGTCGAACAGGTTCTCCTTTACTGGGAGGGCCAGCACCAGGGTGCAGCCGGAGATGACGCAATCTCGGTCGACGGGAACGGAGTTACAGGAACACTTATCGGTGGCCCGACGACGTTCTTCAGGGATGTAAATAGCTCCACCTACAGGGCAGACATCACAGGTCTCGGTCTCGTGAGCCCGGGTGCGAACTCGATCTCCATCACCGACATGGCGTTCGACTTGCACAACAACGGCGCGGGAATCCTGGCCGTCATCGACGACGGGACAAGCCAGAGCATCGAGTTGAGGGACGGCAACGACCTTGCATTCATCAACTTCGATCCGACTCTCGACACCACCGTTGCCCAGACGTATAACTTCGCGGCAGCCGGCACTGACCGGACGGCCACGCTCGATATGTTCTTCTCGAGCGTTGCCGGTAACGCCAGCGGAGGTGGGAGTGAGCGACCGTCCTCGATTGAGGTCACGAGCGGTGGCGTCACAACTATCTTCTCTGACCTCCTGGACAGCGTTGATGGCCAGGAGTGGGACACGGTAGAGATTTCGGCAAATGTGCCGGCCGGCGCAACCAGCCTCACGGTGCAGGCTCTCTCCCGGGACGATAATGCGACCGGGAACCGCCCTGCTTCGTTCGCATGGAACGCCGCCGCACTGACGTTGCCGGACGTGCCGCCAACACCGACACCGACGCCTCCACCTCCTACGCCTACATCGACGCCACCTCCGCCGACCCCAACGCCGACGGCAACGCCTCCGGCAGGCGGTGAGGGTTGCACGCCTGGCTACTGGAAGCAGATGCAACACTTCGATTCGTGGGTTGACTACGAACCGGGCGATGACTACGAGACGACGTTTGAAGTTGACGCTTCATTCACCAAGACGCTCCTTGGCGCCCTGAAACAGGGTGGCGGCAAGGAAAAGGCTCTCGGTCGGCACGCAACCGCCGCTCTGCTGAACGCAGCAGCCGGTGGGGTCGACTACGAGTTCAGTGAATCTGAAGTGATCCAGCTGGTGCAGGACGCCTACGCCTCTGGCAACTTCAACCACTACAAGGACATGCTTGCTGACGAGAACGAGTCAGGCTGTGGACTGAACTAGTCGAGCTTCGGAAAACACCGCGGTAAGATGCTCGCCGGATACTCCGGCGAGCATCTTCGCGTCGTCATGGCACCTCGGTGGCAGAACGGCGTCGGCAAACGGCTCGATTCACCTTATCGGCGAAAGCCGGTCACCGAGATGACCGCCCCGAGAAGATAGAAACCGGCAACATCGGGGAGACTTGCCTCCAGGCAGGACACAGTCATGGTCTAATAATTAGCACAGGAGGGAGTTAGAGGGTGGGTGGTTTTGATGGCGGAGCCATCATCGGGCGCAGCATCTTTGCCCGCCCCTACCAGAGGGTCCATTCCCGGACCTCTGCAATTGACCACCTGTTGTGTTCGAACATATACTCGCCACCCTATATTGTGCTTTTCGCAGGGTCGCGTTCGGCTGGCTGTGTGACCGGGTCCGGGGAGAGCGAACCGGGCAGGGTATACCCCGGATTCTCGCGTCGGCATTGAGCGACAGACCCGGGTCGTCGCAGAATCCAAGACCTGCATCCCGAACGGCACAATCGCCCGAAGCCCGACCGCAGACCGGGCGAAACAGATAGATAGTCGCTGGTGCCAGCACTTCGCAGCGCACCAGCACCGCCACAAATCGCAATTCCGCACCGGAACAGACCGAAAAGACAAGGGAAGAAAAACATGTGGGTCACCTGCCTCCAGGAAAACCTCGCCAAAGGGCTTGCAACCGTCGGCCGGGCCGTCGCCGCCCGCGCCACGCTGCCGGTCACCCAGAACGTCCTGATCCAGACCGACTCCGGCAGACTGAAGCTCACCGCAACCAACCTCGAGATCGCCATCAGCACCTGGATCGGCGGCCAGATCGAGAGCGAGGGCGCCATCACGATCCCCGCCCGCATGCTCACAGACTTCGTGAACTCGCTGCCTGCCGAGAAGGTCGAGATCGAACTGGTCGGCGAGCCGAAGGGCATCCACATCATGTGCGCCAACTTCGAGGCCACGATCAACGGCACCGACGCCGCCGAGTTCCCGCCGATTCCATCGGTCAGCGACGGCGCATCGATCACGATTCCGGCCGACACTTTGCGCGGTGCCCTGGAGCGAGTGGTCTTTTCAGCGGCTACTGATGACTCAAGACCCGCGCTGACCGGTGTGAACATGGACATTGGCGAGACGTCGCTGACTCTTGCCGCGGCGGACGGCTTCAGGATGTCTGTCGAGAAGTCCGAGTTGGCGAACGGGCCTTCCGACGAGGTGAGCTGCATCGTCCCGGCGAAGACGATGTCGGAGCTGCAGCGGTTGCTTTCCGACCCGTCTGGCGAGGTTGAGTTCACGGTGACGGAGGCGAAGACGCAGGCGCTGTTCAAGATGGCGAACGTGGAGGTTGTGACGCAGCTTGTGCAGGGGACGTTCCCGGACTACGAGAAGATCATGCCGGTTTCGCACACGACACGGGCGGATATCGACCTGCAGCGCATGGTGCAGGCGACGCGGGCGGCTTCGGTGTTCGCTCGAGACGGCAGCGGGATCATTCGCATGGTTATGTCGCCTCCGGATGCCGAAGGGAATGGCGACGGCGGCTCGGTTGCTGTGAGCTCCCGCGCCGAGGAGATGGGCGATAACAAGGGTGTGGTGATAGCGAAGGTGGAGGGCGATGAGTCGAAGATTGCGTTCAACGCCCGCTTCCTGACGGATGTGCTGAATGTGATGCGGGGCGACGATGTGATTGTGGAGACGACGACGCCGTCAAGCCCGGGCCTGTTCCGCTCTGAAACGCTCTCCGGCTACACGCACGTAATCATGCCCATGTACGTGCAGTGGTGATGAATAGTCGTTTGTGAACTGGGCCGGTCGCTTCCGAGGTGCTGTCGGCTGGCCGGGTCTGACTACTTGAAAATTTGTTGGATAACGGTTCTGGGTGCGGCATCGAGAACCCACGAAAAGTCACCTTGTTCTACCATCATCTTCGCGGCACCCAGGGTCGCGCCGATGGCGTGATTCGCCAGGGCTCCGCCGATGCTGATCCGTCGCACCCCCAGCGCCTGGTATTCGGACAGCCGCATGTCTGGCACGGGCCTGAAGAGCACATTGACCGGCTTATTCACCGCCCCAATGACGGCCTCGATCTCTTCCGCGTTACTCAATCCCGGCGCGTAGAGCACATCTGCTCCGGCAGCAGCAAAAGCCTGGAGGCGGGTGATGGTGTCGTCCAGGTCATTCACTCCGCGTAGAAGGTTTTCTGCGCGAGCAGTAAGAGTGAACGGGAAATCGAGGTTAGCAACAATTTCAGCGCAAGCTTGAACTCTTTCTACAGCGAGAGTGTGGTCGTAGATCTTCTCGCCAGACCAATCCTCGATGGAGCCACCGACGACGCCGGTCTGGGCCAGTAGCTGGAGATTTTTCGCCGTAGCATCAGGTTGCTCAGCAAAACCGTTTTCGAAGTCTGCTGTGATAGGTATCTGGGTCGCCTGAGCTACCTGCCGACAATGTTCCAGCTTCTGCTCAAGTGCAATTGAACCGTCCAGGGTGCCCATGGATTGCGCAAATCCGGCGCTCGTCGTGGCCATGGCCTGGAATCCCAGGTGTTCCAGCAGGCGCGCAGAACCTGTATCCCAGAAATTGGGCAGGATAAATGTGCCTGTCTGGTGGAGGGCACTGAATTTCCGGCCCTTTTCTGCTAGTGAGATCACGTAAAACCTGCCTCGTAACTATGGGTAACTCACCCGGCCATTGACCGCAGCGGCGAAGAGTTCAGGAAAAGTGCAACCTTACATGCTGACCGGTGAAACTCTTGCGATACCGTCGGATCTGTGTGTCCAGGAGATCTGACATGCCCACGTACGTGCAGTGGTGGTTCGGTGAGCCCGCAATTCGTTCGGTTCGTCTCTTGGTGAGTTAGACTTCTGTGCATGACCAGCGAACGCGTTCAACGACGGATTGACCGGCTTCTTGACGATGCGGAGTCGGCGGCCGACCGGCACGACTGGCTGTCTGTGCTGGAGTGCGTCCGGGGAGTGCTGGCGCTGGATTCTCGAAACGAGGATGCGCTCGCTTTCCAGTCCATGGCAGAGAAGGCGCAGGGGTTCAGCTGATCGCTATGTGCTGTGGTGGGCGTGTGTTCCGCGACCAGGGCGGTACCTGCAAATCTCATCCCGCGCCGGAGGGCACCCGATGGAGGGATCTTACCGGGCAATTTAAGCACGCCTGAGAGATTCTGAATCGGGTTGGCTTTGTATAAATCCCCTCTCCCGGATCGGGAGAGGGCGAGGGTGAGGGTCGTTTCGGCTCAAGCGATCAACTTGATTCAATTGGACGAACGACCCTCCCTCTATCTCCCTCCCGATCCGGGAGGGAGAATTTGCGTGATCGCGCCCAAGAGCGCCCGCATCAGCGGAGGTTTTGTACAAAGCCAATCGGGTTCAGGACGATTTGTACGCAATGATCCCGAACGTGCCGGTGTGCCCGGACTCGGACAGAACAGCTCGCCACCGGGACTGGACCGGGCAATTCTCGCGCCCAATCTCCCTCCCGAATACGCTTCCTTACTTCCTGGTTGGCTTTGGTTCCAGGGTGCCGATCCAGTTGTAACTTTTCATGAACCAGGCAGTCAGCTCGTCGGTATTTCCGAGGAGATTGTCCGGGACCGAGACGTATCCCTGCATCACGCTCCCGTACTGGATCACCGGGCCACCGCCGTATGCAGACAGGAACTCTTCCCTCAGCTCGTCCGACAACCGGAGCGCCATACCGCCTTCGATGTCTAGAAAGCTGAACATGTGCCCGTTGCGCGACGTGTACGGGTTCTTCGCTCCCTTCACGACCGATTCGCTGCGGCTAGCGTTCACCGTTTGCGTGTAGAGCTCCAGCGCCTCTGGCGGCCCCCGGTACTTCGATCCACCTGGCATGCGTCACTTCCTGGGCTTGTGTTCTGAATCTGATATCGAGACGATGCTACAGAACGCAACGAGACGACCTCGATTTCAATACAGGCGCAGAGAATGACATCACGCTGAAGCCACATTTCCACGCTACCTCACCGGCACCTTAGTCCTCAGCTCAGATCTGACCGGTGTAATTGTGCACGCACGTTCATAATGACCAAGAACGACGCACCCTCCGACTCCCTCACTGGCAGGGAGGGAGGAGATATCCCCGAACCTACGCTCTTCGCAAATCCCTTGAGACGATCATTGGGATTAGCAGGATGAACCAGCCGCCGCCCACTGCGACCATTGCGGTAGGGAAGATGCCGAACTGGTCGATCAGCCAGCCGCCGAGTATCCACGAAACTGACAGGCCCTGGACCGACATCGCCCATACCGCCATCACGCGTCCTCGGTATTCGGGCGCGCAGAAGTTCTGCACCATCGTGGTCAATGCAGCGACCCACAGTGGGAATGCGACGCCGATGCCGACCAGGAAGGCGACGGAGGCAAGGAAACTTTCCGTGAGACTGAGCGGTACGAGGAACGCGGTGTAGACGATCGGCGCGGCGAGGATGCTGAAGAAGTTCCTTCTGAACCCGCCCATCACCGCCAGCACGATCGCCGTCAGCGCCTGTCCGATCGCAAGTGCGCCCCACATCCAGCCGAACTGCACTTCGGAGGCGTCCAGTACGTCCACGGCTATCGCGGGTATCAGCGGGAACATGAGGCCGAAGAAGATGGTGGAGAAGGTCTGGAGGAACAGGACCCAGAACAACACCGGCGTGCGAAGGATGTAGCGCAGACCGTCGGCGATCTGGTGCAGGGCAGACCCTCGAGGCTCGGTGAAGGTGCGGCTGGCGGGGAGTCGCATGGTCACGGCGACGGCCAGGAGATAGAGGACTGTGAGGCCGAAGAAGGCTGTCGCTGCGTTTCTTATGGCGATCAAGATTCCGGCCAACAGGGGTCCGATAGTGCGGCCGGCTGATGGCCCGAGCTGGTTGAACAGGTTGGCGGATGAGCGTTGTTCGGCAGGCACGATCTCCGGCACGAGTGTCTGGGTGGCGGGCATGCCAAGCGCGATGGTTGCGCCGGCGAGGGTTGAGATGGCGACGATGTGCCAGATCTGTGCTCCGTCGGAGAGGAGAATGAATGCGGTTGCGAGGGCGAGCGCGACGAGGAGCCACCGTTCGACGAGCAGCACTTTCTTGCCGCCGAAACGGTCGATCATGATGCCTGCGTAGAGGGTGATGAGGACGACGGGGATGACGCGCAGGCCGGCTGCGAGTCCGACGGCGGTGTTTGAGCCGCCTTCTTCGAGGATCCACCAGGACTGGGCGGCGATGCGCATCTGCTCGCCGCCGAATCCGAGGGCGTTTGAGACGACGAGGGCGAGGAACCCCTGTGTCGTCATGAGTTTGCGGAAGTTGGAACCGGGTTTAACTGCGGGGGCCAAGTGGGCGGTTTTCGGAGATGCGTGGCGTGCGAGGGTGTGATGCGGCTGCGGCGTGACTTTAGCACAGTGAATTGTGGTGATTCGCTGTGGTTCCTGGTTCAGGCAGGGAGAACACTGCTTCCGCAATGAGTGGTTAATTCACCGGGTGCCAGCTAAGTCGGGTGAAGAAAAACAAGAAAGAACGCGGCCTGCTGGTTGCATCGCCTGCTGGTTGCATAGATGTAGGGAATCGGATGCCGGTTCAGGGTGGCGTTGATCGACGATCGGTTGATTCCTCTGTCGGGGATTCGAGTCTGCTGACACGGAGCGGTTTGACGGATGTGGACTCGGAAGATGTGACGCGTGGGCATGTAATTTTGCGCAGTAGGGACTCGGATTTATTTTTCTTTTTTTCTTCGCCCGACTTTAGTGGTGTCTGTTGGATTAGCTAGTCCTGGCGGAAGTTCGTCTCCGGTCTAAAGCTACCCCGCAAAGTAACCCCGAAGTAATGGGCGGAGACGTATACACGTAAGCGGATCCTGCGCCACCCGTCCCTGGGAATTGACGCATGTATCCTTGAAAAGCTCAGTTTGAAAAGGGATTTGGATAGGCTGATGGCGCAGGGTGGAGAATGGGAAACTCGCCGAGGGCACAGCCCACAAGCGCACTTCCAATTCCTTCACCCCGCTATCGAATGGGGGATACGTGAAACCGTTCGTCGTGATCGCACTGGTCATGTCTGTGGCAGTCGTCGCCGGGGTCGTCATCGGTGCAAGGCTTGGCTCGTCTAACGCAGCATCGCTCGACTTCTCTCCCGACACGATTCAGCTCGATAACCAGGGCGATTTCGCCTCCGTTGACATCGTTGTCACAGCTCTCACTCCCGAGCTCCCCGACACCATCCAGGTTCTGATCGAACACGACGCCTCATTCAGCATCTCCAACAGCCTCTGCGGGCCTGTCTTCCCGGGTGGAATCGCAAGCGCCCCCGCGCCGGTTGCTGGAGGCACCGCATTGGTCTGCACAGACCCGGGCGGGCCTGCTCTGACCGACGGCGTGGCCATGAGTTTCACCATTACAAAAGACGACTCCGCTGGCGGCCAGGAGACCCTGACGATGGGAGCGACCGGTCCCTTCAGGACGGTGTTCTTTGAAGCGGGAGTGGCGGTTGAGATCAACAACACCGGAACCCTGACGGTCAACTCAGCACTGCCTCCAACGCCGACGCCTGACCCGAGCAGCCTCATCGGATACTGGCCGCTCGATGATCTAAGCGGTGCCATGAATGGCCCCACGCTCGATGTGGGCCAGGTCAACGGGGCCGTCAGGTTCGATGGCGTGAACGACTACGTTGACGGTGGGAATCCTGACCTCACCGGTGACGAAATGACCCTCGCAGCCTGGTTCAACGCTGACAGCCTGTCCAATTGTGGCGCGTCCGACTGCCGCATCGCATCCAAGGCGGATGGTACGGCCACGGACGACCACTACTTCATGCTGAGCACAATCTCATCGGGCGGCGACGTGGTTCTGCGCTTCAGACTGCGCCTGGATAGCGATACCGAGACAATTGTCGGTGGACCAGGCCTGGTTGCCGGTCAGTGGTATCACGCTGCAGGAACATTCGACGGAGCCACGATGCGCCTCTACCTGGACGGTGTTGAGGTGGCCAATCTTGCGGCTGGAGGGCCGATTGACTCGGACTCTTCCGTTCCGTTCTGGATTGGTGGAAACCCGCCGTCTTCATCCAGCCGTCCGTGGAACGGCCTGGTGGATGAAGTCCGCCTCTACGACAGAGCCCTCACTGCGGGGGAGATCCTGGACCTTGCGACCCTGGCACCACCGCCAACGCCAACACCTGTGCCTACACCAACGAACACACCGGAGCCTCCGCCTACCAGCACGCCGGTGCCTCCGCCAACTCCGACGCCACTTCCACCACCGGTCTCGGACGGGCCGGGCTCGCTTATCAGCGGCATCGGCCTCGGGACGGTTGGCCTGGCTCCGGGAGTGCTCGGTCTGGTGCGGGACCTTGCGATATCGGGCGGCGTGCCCGGCACTTACTCTCTGACGGTTGACGGCGTGCCCGCTCTTTCTTGCGTTGCTGCCGTAGACAGTTGCACGTCTTCTCAGACAGCGGCTGCGCCAGCGGGGTCGGTGTTTGCAATAACCGGCCCGGGCTCGGCTCTCTTCGGCTTCGTCTGGGAAGAGTAACTAGCGGCCTATTCTGCTATCGGAAAATTCACCGGATCAAACAGATCGGGAAGCATCTCGACGCCTGCCCAATAGGCGACCCGGAACGTGAACCGCGAAAGACCAGAACGGTGCCGGGGATGGGCGCGATCGTTAGCTTGTGGTAACGATATCCGGTCACTGCCCTGGGCCTGTACCCGACTGCGAATTTCAAAAGTCTGTGCACTGCCTGCGGCTTGCCTGCGCTCGGTCTTTTGCGCGCAGGCTGATTTGTGGCGAGGACATGCGGTGAAATCGCTCGCAACCGCTGCGGTAAGATATCGCCATCCGGGAGATCGCTTTCAACTGCGCCGCGCGGTTTCGTCACCGGAAGATATGAAATGAACAGACAGGTCAATGGACCGTTACAGGATCGAATGCAATGAATACCTACGATCCAAAGCCGATACCAACATCCGGGGTCGTCGTCCCGAACGAACTGCTGGAGCTAGTTGAACGGCTTTCGGAGAGCAACCACGACCACTGGGCTGTGCAGCGGATCGCCGAGGGCTGGACCCTGGGACCGAAACGCGACGATGAGTCGAAATCTCACCCTGACCTGGTGCCATATGGCGACCTGGCGGAGAGCGAGAGAGAGTACGACAGGACGTCTGTGCTGGAGACGCTAAAAGCGATCATCGCGTTGGGCTATGAGCTCAGGAAATCGACGTGAACTTCGCGCAGTGAGCGTGGCCGGTGAAGGTGACCTGTTCGGCGGTTTCTCGCGCTCATGGCATGACAACGCGAAATTGCCGTAGCGACCGGAACAGCTTCTGGGTGCAGTCTAGTTTGAAGGTG